>NZ_JABBXF010000070.1 GCF_013030945.1 Streptomyces morookaense
CCCACTGCGGGGGCGGCGCCGCCGCGCGGCGTTCCCCGCGCCCCCTGGTCAGCGCCAGCAGCCACGCCACCCCGACGAGGGCCACGACCACGAGCCCGCCGTCCGAGAGCAGCGTGTAGAGGTGCTTCTGCTCGTTCGTCGGGCGGGGGATGTAGCCGAGGGCGAACAGCTCGCGCTGGCCGCCGCTGGCCGTCAGGGCGTACACCAGCCAGACGGCGATGCCGTTCATCGAGTCCCACAGGGCGTGCAGAACGGACACCCCGAGGTAGGTGAGGACCACCGGCGCCGGGAAGCGGAAGCGGCCGTCCGGGTCGCGGTGGGCGAGCAGGACGCCGCCCAGGATCGCGGTCCACAGGCCGTGGCCGAAGGGCGCCAGCAGACCTCGCAGGAGCTCCGTCTCGATCAGGCCGCTCAGCGAGAGCCCCCGCTCGGTGAGCAGCGCGTTGAAGGCGTAGCCCGCGCTCTCCAGGGCGGCGAACCCGAAGCCGACCGCCGCGCCGAGCACCAGTCCGGCACGCAGTCCGCGCGCCTCGCGGTGACGGCGGACCAGCAGGATCAGGGCCCAGGCCTTGACCGCCTCCTCGATCAGGCCCACCCCGAGGAACAGCCGGACCGAGGGGTGCAGCAGGTAGTACTCCAGAACGGAGGCGCCCAGCACACCGAGGACGCCGCCGACGAAGAAGCAGCCGAGCAGCAGATCGATGCCGAGGGCCCGGCCGTGCCGCTCGTACGCCCACAGGGCGAAGCAGCCGGGGACGAGGAAGCTGCCCAGGAGGATGAGCATGGGCAGCAGGTTGGTGTTCTGGGTGAAGTACGTGACGACGACGGCGAGGATCCACAGGCCCAGCCCGGAGACGAGCCAGTGCAGCCAGAGCCCCCGGCGGGGGGCCGGGGGGTGCGCGGAGTGGTTCATGGTGTCGTTCATAACCGACTCCTGCTCCGCCCGCCCCCGCGTCACCCGTTCCAGTGATTGCGGCGGTGTCCCGGCGCGCCGACTCTGGAACACGGACGGGTGACGAAGGGGGATGTGCCATGACAAACGACCTGCCCGCGCCGGACACGCCATCGGCCGAGGCCGCCCCGCTGCCGGCCTGGTTCCCTCCGGCCTGCACCGACGTCGAGCTCGCGCACGAGGTCACCGCGTACGCCGGCCGCCGGTGACGGGCGCCGCCGCGCTCGGTGCCGGGGAGTTCACCGCGGCGCTGCACGCGCACTCCGACCGGTACTGGCACAAGCACCCGTTCCACCTCCGCCTGCACGAAGGCACCCTGGGCCGCGGGGAGTTGCAGCGGTGGGCCGCCAACCGCTGGTACTACCAGAAATGGCTGCCGCAGAAGGACGCGGCCGTCGTCGCCAACTGCCCCGTGCCGGCGGTGCGCCGGCGCTGGGTCCAGCGGATCTCCTTCCAGGACGGGACGGCCGAGGGCCGCGGCGGGCTGGCCGGCTGGCTCGCGCTGGCCGAGGCCACCGGTCTGGACCGGGCCGAGGTGCTCGACGAGCGGCACGTCCTGCCGGGCGTGCGCTTCGCCACCGATGCCTACGTGCACTTCGCCCGCACGCGCCCGTGGACCGAGGCCGTCGCCGCCTCGCTCACCGAGCTGTTCTCGCCGGGGCTGATGCGGCAGCGGCTCACCGCGCTGCGCACCCACTACCCGTGGATCACCCCCTCCGGGCACGGCTACCACGCCACGCGCCCGCAGACCGCCGCCTCCGACGCGCAGCACGCCCTCGCGGTGGTCGTGGCCTCCTGCACCACCCGCAGCGAGCAGGACGCGGCGCTGGCGGCCCTGGCCTTCAAGTGCGACGTGCTGTGGAGCATGCTCGACGCCGTCGACCACGCGGGCCGGACGGGGTGACGCGTGGCGGGCGGGGGCGGGGTCCGCTGGCGGCTGTGCCGGGGAGTCAGGCTCGGCCATGACCCCGTGCGGGACACGGGAGTTCTGCTGCATCCCGAGGGCGTCCTGCTGCTCAACGAGACCGGCGCGGCCGTGCTCGCGCTGTGCGACGGCACCGCCGACGTCGACGGCATCACGGCGGCACTGTCGCGCAGGTACGCGGCCGTGGCCGCCGAGGACGTCGAGCAGTTCGTCCGCCGACTGGCCCGGCGGCACCTGATCGAGCCCGACGACCCGACGGAGACGGGCCGATGAGCGCCGCGCCGCAGGACGGCAGGCCCCTCGGGCTGCTGGCCGAGCTGACGTACCGCTGCCCGCTGCGCTGTGCCTACTGTTCCAACCCCGTGGACCCGGGCGCGTCCGCCGGGGAGCTCGCGTTCGCGGAGTGGTGCCGGGTGCTCGACGAGGCCCGGGCGCTCGGCGTGCTGCAGGTCCATCTGTCCGGCGGCGAGCCCCTGGTGCGCCGCGACCTGCCGGGGATCGTCGCGCACGCGCACCGCATCGGCCTCTACACGAGCCTCATCACCGGCGGCCAGGCCCTGTCCGCCGCCCGGCTGGCCGCGCTGACGGCGGCGGGGCTGGACCACGTCCAGCTCAGCGTGCAGGACGCGCGGGCGGCGGAGGCGGATGCGATTGCGGGCCGCCCGGTGCACGCGCGCAAGCTGGCGGCCGCGGCGCTGGTCGTCCGGGCGGGGCTGCCGCTGACCGTCAACGCCGTGCTGCACCGCGCCAACATCGGCAGCGTCCCGGCGCTCGTCGCGCTCGCCGAGCATCTGCGGGCCGACCGGCTGGAGTTGGCCAACGCCCAGTACTACGGCTGGGCCCTGCTCAACCGCCGTGCCCTGCTGCCCACCCGCGAACAGGCCGACGCCGCCGAGGCCGCCGTGCGGGCCGCGCGCCGACGCCTGGGCGACGGACGACCGGAGATCGTGTACGTGCCCGCCGACCTGCATGACGATGTCCCCAAGCCCTGTATGCAGGGCTGGGGTGCGCGCCAGCTCACCGTGGCCCCCGACGGGAAGGTGCTGCCCTGCCCGGCCGCGGCGCAGATCTCCGGCCTGGCTTTCCTGACGGTACGTCAAGCCCCCTTGGAAGAGATCTGGTTCCGCTCGCCCGCCTTCAACCGCTTCCGTGGAACGGACTGGATGCGCGAGCCGTGCCGGAGCTGCCCGCGCCGGGAGCTCGACCACGGCGGCTGCCGCTGCCAGGCGTTCCAGCTGACGGGCGACGCCGCGGCCACCGACCCGGTCTGCCGCCTCTCGCCGCACCACGCCCTGGTGACCGGGATCGTCCGGGACGCCGGGGAGCGGCCCGCCGAGCCCGTCCCCCGCCGGTCCCCCCCCTGCGGGCTGAACTCCTGCCGTGCCCCGCACAGTTCGTCCCGCCCCGCAGGCTCCCGGAGGCCGACATGTCCCTGCTGCCGCCCACCGTGCTCGGCCCGCTGTCGGAGTGCAGCGCCTGTGTCAGGGTCCGCCACCAGCTCGTCGGTGCCCGGGTGACCCTGCGCGTCAACGGCTCGCCGACGGTCTCCGGGATGCCGGTCGGGGGCGGCGTCGCGGCCTGGCCCGACCAGACGTTCCCGCTGGGCCCGGGTGTCGCGCTGCGGCCCGGCGACCGGATCACCGCGACCCAGACCCGCGACGGCCGCACCAGCCCCGCATCCGTGCAGCCCGTCGTCGTCCAGAAGCGGCCCGACACCGTCGGCCCGTTGCGCTTCGGCAGCCACGTGTACGCGTGCGGGCAGTGCCTGCGGGTCGACGGGGCGGTGCCCGGTGCCACGGTGACCGTGCAGCAGGGGCCGCTCGTCCTGGGCAGCGCGCCCGCGCCGGACGGGACGGCCCGCATCGCGCTGCTCGGCCCGGTCGGTGCCGGACGGGCCCTGGTCGCCCGGCAGTCGGCGTGCGGCACCCCGGGCGCGGCCACACCGAGCCCGCTGCCCGACGCCCCGCCCCGGCCGCTGCCGCCCCCGGTGCTGCCGGGGCCGCTGTTCGCCGGGCAGCCGGGGGTGACGGTGAGCGGGGTGTGCGAGGGCGCACGCGTCACGCTGCTGCGCGACAACACGCCGGGCGAGCAGGCCTGTTTCGACCTCGCCACGCTCACGTTCCGCGTGCCCGCACCGGCCGAGGGCGAACAGGTCTCGGTGGTCCAGGAGTTCACCGCCTGCGGGACGGTGAGCGGCGCGGCACCGCCCGTGCACGTCGCCCCGGCCTCCCGGCTGCCCGCGCCGGCGGTCGGCGGACCGCTCTGCGCGGGCGCAACCTCCCTGCGGCTGACGGGCCTTGTCCCCGGCGCCCTCCTCACCGTCCTGGCCGACGGCACGCCGCTCGGCACCGCGCAGGCCTTCCGGCCGACGGCCGACCTGGACGTACCGCCGCTGCCGCGCGGCAGCCGCATCACGGCGCGTCAGCAACTGGGCGGCCACGCCGCCGAGTCCGCCCCCGTACCGGTCGCCGCACCGCCCGCGGCCCTGCCCGCGCCCGTGGTCGTGGCCCCGCTGACCGCCGGCGCTGCGCACGTCCGGGTGCGCAACGTGCACCCGGGGGCGCTGGTGCTGGTCCTCTCCACCGCCCTCGACGCGCCGGTCGGCTGCCGGTACGTGCACACGGCGCAGGCCGCGGTCCCCGTGGCCCCGCTGCTCGCCGACGGCGACCGTGTCGTCGCGCTGCAGGTGTACTGCGGCCTGGCGAGCGCCCGTTCCGTGCCCGTACCGGTCCGGCCGCTGGGGGACGTACGGCCGCCGCACGTGCGCACCCCGCTCGGGGCGTGCCTGCCGCCGGTCGTCGGCGGCCTCGTGCCCGGTGCGGACACGGACGTGTACGTCAACGGCCGCTGGCGGGGCACCGCCGGCGCCGCGGGCGGCACCGTCCCCGTCGAACTGCCGGGCGTCGCACTGGACGTGGGCGACACGGTGACCGCCCGGCAGCGGATCGCCTCCGTCGTCACCGATTTCGGGCCGCCCGCGCAGGTGACGTCCGGCCCGGTGTCGGTCACGACGCAGCACAACGACAACCGGCGCACCGGCGCCCAGCTGCTGGAGGTCGCGCTCTCCCCCGCCACCGTGGGACCCACCGGCTTCGGCAAGCTGTTCAGCCGTGCCGTCGACGGCCATCTCTACGCCCAGCCGCTCCACGTCTCGGGCGTGGCCGTGGCGGGCCACGGACGGCGCAATGTGGTCTACGCGGCCACGATGCACAACAGCGTGTACGCCTTCGACGCGGACGACCCTGCTGCCGCCGCACCCTTGTGGCACGCCTCGCTCGGCCCGGCGGTCCCGCTGCCCGATCCGGAGATCGGCCCGGGCTCCTACCGGGACATCGCCGTCGAGGTCGGCATCGTCAGCACGCCGGTCATCGATCTCGGCCGCAATGTGCTCTATGCCGTCGCCTTCACCAAGGACGGGCAGGGGTACCACCATTCCCTGCACGCCCTCGATCTCGGCAGCGGGCAGGAGGTGCTCGGCGGCCCGGTGCGGATCGCCGCCACGGTGCCGGGCGGCGGCGACGGCAGCAGCGGGGGGCGGATCGCCTTCACCAGCCACCGGCAGCTCCAGCGTGCGGCGTTGACCCTGGCCAACGGGCGGGTCTACGTGGCGTTCGCGTCCTACGGGGACCGCGGCCCGTACCACGGCTGGGTGTTCGGCTTCGACGCCGGCACGCTGCGGCGGACCGGGGTGTACATCACCACGCCGGACACCGGGCTCGGCGGCATCTGGCAGGCGGGCCAGGGCCCGGCCGTCGACGACGAGGGCTTCCTGTACGCCGCGACGGGCAACGGCGGCTTCCGGCCGGACGGTTCGAACCTGGGCGACAGCATCATCAGGCTCACCCCCGACCTCGCGGTGGCCGACTGGTTCTCGCCGTTCGACAATGCTGCGCTCGACGCGGCGGACGCCGACCTGGGTTCGGCGGGGCCGCTGCTGATCCCGGGGACGCACCTGCTGCTCAGCGGCGGCAAGGAGAGCAAGTTCTACCTGCTGGACACCCGGGCGATGGGGCACTTCCACGCCGGATCCGACAGCCAGATCGTCCAGAGCTTCTACGTCGTGCCGCCCGACGCGCAGTCCCACCACCTCCACGGCGGGGCCGTCCACTGGAGCTTCCCGGGCGGGCCGTGGATCTATGTGTGGCCGGAGAACGCGTTCCTGCGGGCGTACCGGTTCGCCGGGGGCCGGCTGGAGACCGCCGCCGTGTCGACGAGCACCACCACCGACCCGGCAGGCGTGCCGGGCGGTGCGCCCGGCATGCCCGGGGGCATCCTCTCGCTCTCGGCCCACGGCACCGACCCGGCCACGGGGCTGCTGTGGGCCTCGCACCCGTGGCGGGCGAACGCCAACAACGCCGTCGTCGAGGGCGTCCTGCGGGTCTACCGGGCCACCGACCTCACCCAGGAGCTGTGGAACAGCAAGATGCACCCGGCCCGTGACGACGTCGGCTCGTTCGCGAAGTTCGCCGCGCCCACGATCGCCGGCGGCAAGGTGTATCTGGGCACCTTCTCCGGCGCCCTGCACGTGTACGGACTGCTCACCGCCTGAGCACCGTCCGTCGTCACAGGCGAAGGACGTCCCCCCGTGGCACGGTGGAAGGGAAAGCTCTACCCAGGGATGGTGTCATGGCACGCGACAACGACGTCATCAAGGAACTCGAGACCGACCACCGCGCGCTCGAAGGGCTCTTCGACCAGTTCCACCGGACCCGCCTCGAGGACACCGCGCGCGAGACCCTGCTGGACGACGTGGCCGCACGGCTGATGTGGCACTCGGCAGCCGAGGCGCAGTACCTCTACCCGGCCGTGCGCACGTATCTGCCGCAGGGTCGGGAGACGGCCGAGCAGGAGATCACCGACCAGACGCATCTGGCCGAGATGGTCCAGGATCTGGAGTCCAGCCGGGTGTACGAGCCGGGCTTCGACGGCCGCGTCCGCGCGCTGGAGCGGGAGATCACCCAGCACATCTCCCACGAGGAGCACGTCCTCTTCCCGCAGCTGCGGCAGTCGTGCCCGGTCGACACGCTCGACGACCTCGGCACCGAGGTCCGCCGCGCGCGGGCGTCGGCGGCCCGCGTCGGCTGACCGGGGCTCAGGTGCCGCAGGCGGCGGCCAGCTCGGTGGCCTCCTCGGTGATCGACCGGGCGAGCAGGTCCAGGTCGGGCACGGCGACGGCGTCGGCGAGCAGGCCGTAGCAGACGCGGTCCTCGTACGTCGTGATGCCCACCGCCAGGGACTGCCCGGGCGCGAGCGGGGCGAGCGGGTAGGCCTCGCGGACGGGGCTGTCCGCGAGCGTGAGGCCCCGGGCGCCGCGCAGCGGGACGCTGGAGACGAGCAGGTCGTAGAACAGCCGGCCGGAGCGGGCGATCAGCCCGCCGCCGAAGCGGTGGCCGAGGGACGGGATGAACTCGGCGAGCAGCGCGACGGCGCCCGCGCCGCTGGCGGGCCCCGCCTTCTTGTTGCGTGCCATGTCCTCGCGCACCGCGCGCAGGCGGGCGAGCGGTTCGGCCTCGTCCACGGGGAGCCGGGCCAGGTAGCCGGAGAGCCGGTTGCCCGCGGCGCCCGGGTCGGCCGGGTCGCGCAGCGAGACGGGGACGAGCGCGCGGGGGCGCACACCCCCGCTGCCGTCGCCGCGCTTGTCGAGCCAGCGCCGCAGGCCGCCCGCGACCACGGCGAGCAGGACGTCGTTGACGGTGCCGCCGGTGGCCTCGCGGACGCGGTTCACGTCGCGCAGGTCGACGACGGCGCCGTCGGCGCGGCGGGCGCCGCTGGCGCGGGAGGCGAGGGCCGGCGAGGCGGGCACGACGCGGGCGGCGAGGGCCATGGCGGAGGCGATGGACAGGCCCCGGCCGGCCTCGGTGACGGCACCGCGCACCATGCCCGACAGCGTGCGCAGATCGGGCAGGCCCGGTCCGGAGCCGTTCGTCCGCTTCCGCGGCGCAGCGGCCGGAGCGGATGCACCGGCGGCGGCGACGGGGTCCAGGAGCGACAGGACGTACGACGCCGCGCGCATGCCGTCCGCGTGGGCGTGGTGGAACGTGAACAGGACGGCGAAGGACGTGCCGTCCGCGCCGGGCAGCACGTGCGCGGCCCACGGCGGCCGCCCCCGTTCCAGGGGCTGCTGCATCAGGATCCCGGCGGCCGTGTGGAAGTCCCGGACGGGCTCGGCGAGCCGGACATGGTCCAACGGGTCGAAATCCGGGGCGACATGACGGGCGGCGGCGCCGACGGGCAGCCAGACGGGGCGGATCCGCGTCCTGAGCCCGGGTATCCGGGCGGCGCGGGCGGCGAGCAGCCCGGCGGCACGCCGGGCGGCGTCCGGGCCGTCGGCGTCGAAGACGAAGAGCCCGCCCATGTGGAGGGGGTGGCCGGCGGACTCGATGTTCCAGAAGGCGAGGTCGAGCGGGGTGAGCAGTTCGGGGGTCACGTCAGAGGTCACAGGGTCTCCGAGGTCACGGCGCTGCTGGGCCTGGGCGAGGCTGAAGTCAATCGCCCTCGATCGACTACGGTCAAGTACGACCAGACCACGCTACGTTAACGACACGTTACGGCCTGCCGGTTTCGGCCACCGTTCTCCGCCGGCCCTTCGTACGGGCCCTACCGCTCCCCCAGCACGTCGTCCCGCGCGCCCACACCGCGCGCGTCCGCGACGAGGCAGGCGATCGCGTTGCGGTACATCCCGCCGATGGCGCACAGCTGTTCCTCGCCCACCGTGCGCAGGTCGGCTTCGAGGTCCAGCGAGAGCAGACCGGTGAAACAGTCCTCGGTGAAGGACACGCGCAGGGTGACATCCGGGCGCAGGTGCGCCTTGGCGTCCAGCGACTCGACGTCCGTCACCGCCAGCAGTTCCTCGAAGCTGCGGAACTGCGACCAGCCGAAGGCGATGTCGGTCAGTTCCCCGGCGCCCGCCAGGCGTTGCACCTCCGGGTACGGGCAGTGCTGCACCGCCCGTAGTTCGTGCTCCTTGTCGAGCACGGCGCGGATCATCCCGGTCCAGTCGGCGTCGGCCGTGCGCAGCCGGTAGAACAGCATGTCCAGGCGGACGCCGATGACGTCGGTGCCGGCGCCGCCGTCCTCGGAGCGGCCGTCGGACTCGACCGCCAGCACGACCTCATCGCGCCCGATGAGCGAGGCCAGCACCCGGGCGTGGACGGCGAGCAGCACCTGCCGGAGGCCGGTGCCGTGGTGCCGGGCGAGGGCGGCAAGTTCCGCGCACAGCGCGGGGTCGAGGTCGATGCCGAGGAATCCCGCCGTGGCGGCGTCCGAGTCGCAGGCCTGGCAGCCGTCCGACAGGCCGCGGTCCGCGACGGGCAGGAACAGCGGTTCCACGCCCGCGAGTTCGGCCGACCAGAATTCCGTGACCACCGGGTCGCCCAGCGCCGCCTCTTCCCGCGCGATGCACTCGGCGAAACGATGCGCGGGCCGGGCCGTGGAACGGCTGTGCGGGGAACCGCCCTGTCCCGCCCAGTAGTCGGCGAGGATTTCGGTGATCAATGACGACTCGCTCCAGCTGTCCAGCAGGGCCTCGTGGAAGGCCGGGCAGAACAGGAATTCCCGGTCGCCGAGGAGGTGCACGGCGATGCGCATGAGCGGCGGAACCGCCCGGTCGTAGGGAGTGCCGCGCTCCTGCTCCCGCCATGCGGCGAGGTAATCCTGCTGTTCGGTGCGGGAGTACGGACGCAGGTCCGTCACGGTCGTCCGGGCCTCGGCCGTGCGGTGCACCAGTTGCAGTGGCCGGGAATAGCCTGCGAAGTGAAAGGAGGTGCGCAGGAGGTCATGGCGGGCCACCGCGTGTTCAACTGCCGTGCGCAGGGCCCCGTGATCGTAAGCGGCGTTCATGTGCAGCATGAACAGGTCGCCGGCCGCATTCGTGCTGCGGAGGAACAGGTCCGTCTGGAGGGCACCGACCGGGTAGGCGTCCTCGGCCGTGCGGGGCAGCAGCGCCCGGTCCTCGGCGTGGATCAGGCTGAAGGGCTGCACGGTTCCTCCCGGGCCGGAAATGCCTCTGGACTGGAGAGAATAGAGGCCTCCGCGGACTCTGGAAATGTCCGTACCTGACGTCTGCGCATCTCCTTAGCGAGGGTGGTGCGGAACCGGTCAATCCGGCCTGAAAAGCCGTCAACAGGGTTAGGATCACTGCTCCTTGGAAGCACGCGAAAGGTTTCCCCATGGTGGAAATTTCACGCCGGACGCTCGTGCGAATGACAGGGGCGGCCGTCGCCGGAGCGGTGCCGCTCGGCGCATCCGCCGTCCCGGCAGCCGCCCGGACCCCGGCGGAAAAGGGCTCGTTCGCCCGTCCCGCGGCCGGATTCCGGCCGCGGATACGGTGGTGGATGCCGGGTGCACTCATGGACGACGCCGAAATCGACCGCGAAGTCGCGGCGATCGCGCAGGCAGGGCTCGGCGGTGCGGAGGTCGCCGTGCTCGCCCCGCGCGGAGTCGACCAGACCCGGTACGGCTGGGGGACGCCGACGTGGAACCGCAAACTGCAGACGGTTCTCGACGCGGCCCGCCGCCACGGCATCACCGTCGACCTCACCATCGGCCCCGTCTGGCCGGCCGGTGTCCCCTCCATCACCACGGACAGCACGGCGGCGTCGCAGGAACTCGTCTACGGCAAGGCGGTCGTCGAGGGCGGCGCGGTCTTCGACGACGCCGTGCCGCCGCTCATCGAGGTCGACCTGTCCGGCCCGCTGCACCGCCCCCGCACCCCCGGCAAGGCCTCCCTCGCCGCCGTCACCGCCGCCCGCATCGCTCCGGGCTCCGCCGCCTCCGACCGGACCGTCCTGCTGGACCCCGGTTCGCCGACCGACCTCACCGCGCACGTCCGCGACGGCCGGATCACCTGGACCGCACCCCGGGACGGCACCTGGCTGCTGTTCTCCGTCTGGCACCGCGGCACCGGCCAGACCGTCGGCGCCACCGACGGCCGCTTCCACGTCGTGGACCACTACAGTGCCGAGGGCACCCGGGCCGTCACCGGCCACTGGGAACAGCACCTGCTCACCCCACCGGTGCGCAGACTGCTCGCGCAGACGGGCGGCGACCTCTTCGAGGACTCCCTGGAGATCTCCTTCGCCCTGCCCTGGACCCCGGGCATGGCCGCACACTTCCGCGCCTCGCGCGGCTACGACCTCACCCCGTTCCTGCCGGTGCTCTTCATCCCGGGGCTGCACACCTTCCAGGGCGCCCTCACCTCCATCACCCCTGACAGCCCCGCCGACTTCGACCTGCCCGGCGGGCTCGGGGCACGTGTGCGCAACGACTACTACCAGGCCCTGACCGAGCTCTACGAGCGCCACCACCTCGACGGCATCCGCGCATGGGCACACGAGCAGGGCCTGCGCCACCGCTGCCAGGTCTCCTACGGGGCCGTACTCGACATGTCCTCCGCCGCCGCGCACGTGGACCAGCCCGAGACCGAACAGCTCTTCTTCGGCGACGAGATCGACGCCTACCGCGCCATGGCCGGCGGCGCCCACCTCGCGGGCAGGTCCGCGCTCTCCAGCGAGATCGGGGCCCGCACCGAGGTGATCCTGCAGGACGCCTACGGAGTGACCTGGCAGCGCATGCTGGAGATCATCCACCAGAACTACGCGGGCGGTGTCGCCCAGGCCGTCATCCACGGCTTCGCCTACGCCGACGCCCCCGGGGCCGCCTGGCCCGGCTGGGCCCCCTTCGCCGCGCCCAAGCCGGACACCCCCGGCTTCGCCGAGGCGTGGGGACCGCGGCAGCCGGTCTGGCGCCACATGCCCGACATCACCGGGTACCTGACCCGGCAGCAGTCGGCCCTGCACGCCGGCCGGGCCCAGGTCGACGTCGCCGTGTACCGGCACGCCTACTGGGACATCGGCGGGCAGCAGCACTGGCCCGACACCGGTCTCCAACGGGCCGGATTCGGCTACGAGTTCGTGGGCCCGGGCCCGCTCGCCCTCCCGTCGGCCACGGTCGAGAACGGCCGCCTCGCACCGCAGGGCCCCGGCTACCGCGCCCTCGTCCTGGACGGCCAGAAGATGCTGGACGTCCCCGCCGCCGAGCGCATCCTGGCGCACGCCCGCGCCGGGCTCGCCGTCATCGTCGTCGGCGACCCGCCGGAGCGCACCCCGTACGCGCACGACGCGGAGCGCCGGGACACGGCGGTGCGGGCGGCTGTCCAGCGGCTGCTCGCCCACCCGCGGGTGCGGCACGTCGCCACTGAGGCCGATGTCCCGGGCGCACTGCGGCAGTTGGGCGTGCGGCCCTCGGCCGAGCCCGCCACCGGCGCAGGCCTGCTCCATGTGCACCGCCGGGACGACGACCGGGAACTGCACTGGTTCTTCAACCCCGGTACCGCGCAGGCCGAGACGCGCATGTCCCTGGAGGGGCGCGGGCGTCCGTACGTCCTCGACGCCTGGACCGGACAGGTGCACCCGCTCGCCTGCCACACCCGCGAGCCCGGCCGCACCGAGGTGACCGTCCGGCTTGCGCCGCGGCAGACGGCCCTGGTCGCACTGTGCCGGGACACCCCGCCCGGGCCCGGCACCGGCGCACCCGTGGACGCCGCCGGCACCCCGGCCGTGCCCGGCGGGGCCCGCCGGCAGGAACTGGCCTCCTGGCGGCTGACGGTGGACGACTGGCGCCCGGGCGCCTCCGCGACGCAGACGGAACACGTCCGGCACGACCTGCGCCTCGACGCGCTCACGCCGTGGCCGCAGATCCCGGAGCTGCAGGACGTCTCCGGAATCGGCACGTACACCACGGAGTTCACCGTCGAGGACGGCCGGCACACCGCCCTGCTCGACCTCGGTGACATCCACGGCACGTTCCGGGTCACCCTCAACGGCGAACAACTGCCGCCCGTCGACCAGATCCGGCCCGTGGTCGCCCTCGGCGGCCGGCTCAGGGCGGGCCGCAACACGCTGGCGGTGGAGGTCGCCACGACGCTGCGCAACCGCCTGCGCGTGACCAGCACGTCGCAGGCCGGCACGGCGCGGCAGCCGTACGGGATGCACGGGCCCGTGACCCTGATGACGTGGTGAACCGCCGGAACCGTCAGGCGGAGAAGCCGATGTGCACGTGGTCGTGGTGCGTGTCGTCGGAGAAGAACTGGTCCGCCGTGGCACCGCCGGAGAGCAGGCAGGGCCCGCCGACGTTGTACGAGCCCGCGGCCGCGGCGGCGCGCATGAAGCCCTCCACGAGGCCGCGCGGTGTCGCCGGGTCGACCACGGCCCGGTCGTCGATGCGCCACACGTCGACGGCGCGGCCCTTGGGGTGGTCGCTGGGCCGGTCGGTGCCGAAGACGTCCGGCGGATGTCCCGAGCGGACGACGCCGACGTCCATGCGGTAGCGGTCGGCGATGTGCAGCAGTGCGGTGAGCACGCCGGCGTGGACGGTGCCGCTGCGGATGTCCGCCTCGGCGGCCGGGGGCAGGCGGATGCGGGAGTGGGCGAGCACCGACCGTGCCGCGTCCGGCAGTCGGGGGGCGGGCGGTCCGGGATCGGCGGGGTGCAGGGCGGTGATCGTCCAGCGCGGCTGCGCCCGGGCCAGCCGCACGTCCACGGTCGTACCGTCCGCCACGGCCGGTCCGCCGCCGGTGCGCCGCCACTGGCGGCAGACGACCAGCACGCCGGCCGCGTCCGCGAGGATTCCGCCGTACTGGGCGTCGGTCACCTGGAGGGCGGCCTCGTCCGCGCCGGCCAGGAGCGGACCGGCCTGCCCGGCCAGATCCGCCGGGAGCCCGAGCGCGGCTGTCCGGGCGCGGGCCGGGGCGGTGCCGGCGCCGCCGCGGGACCAGGTGCCGAGCGCCTCGACCAGCTGCACGGCACGGAGTTCGACGTCCGGTCGGATCTCGCCGGGACCCGGCTCCCAGGGCGTCGTCCGCGGTAAGGCGGCGGAGGACGTGCTGCCGCCCGGGCCGGGGTGCGGACGGGTGCCCGAACAGCCCGCCGCGGCGGCGAGGGCGGCGGCGGACAGGAGGGTGCGGCGGCTGCAGTGCGGGGACGGCTCCTGCTTCACGGCAGGGGTCTGCCCCGCCGGGACCGCAGGGCGGCGGCGAGGAGTACGAACCACACGCCCACCAGCACCAGATGGGCCCGCTGCGGGACTCCGTGCCAGCCCGGCCTGCCGAAGAGAGGTCCGACCGTGGCCAGCGCGGTGCTCATGGCCGCGGCGAGCACCCACGGGCCCCGGCGGCGGACCAGCGGCATCGGGGGGCGGCCGGTGCGCGCCGCGACGACGAGCAGGGCCATCGAGGCGAACAGCGCGGCGTGGACCAGGGCACTGGTGGTGGTGTGCCAGGGGTTGACGGCCTCGCAGCCGCGCTCCACCGACGGCGCGCAGCGCATCGGCACGACGACGTCCGCGACGGACGAGACGCCGAACGCCACCAGCGACCACCAACCGGCGGCGGCCCACCGGCCGGGGGCGGGGCCGCGCGCGAGCAGCGCCCCGCCCGCCACGAGCGCCGCTGCGGCCAGTTCGATGCTGCCGAACAGGACGCGGAAGCGCTGGTCGGCCGCGTAGAGCTCGCTGACGTAGGAGTGCCGGGGGTCCAGCCCGGTGGGCAGGAGGAACTCCAGCAGCCAGTCGTTGTAGACCACCGCCGCCACGGTCAGCAGCAGCGCGGCCCACGCCTCGCGCGCACCGGCCCCGGGCCGTCGGGCGGCGGCCGGCCCGGCCG
>NZ_JABBXF010000071.1 GCF_013030945.1 Streptomyces morookaense
GCCGCCGGCGAGCCCGCCGGGCCCGCCGGGGGCCTGTGCCGCCGCGCCCGGCGCCCGGCCGTCGAGTATCCGCGCCAGGCGGTACGCGGCCTCGCGGTGGCCGCGCTCGGCGGCGGAGCGGAACCAGCGCTCGGCGCCCACGTCGCTGCGGTGCTCCAGGAGGTCGGCCAGGGCGTACGCGCCCAGGGCGTGGCCGGACTCGGCGGACTGGCGCAGCCAGTACTCGGCGGCCGGCTCGTCGCCGCGCTCGCGGTGGTAGCGGCCGAGGGCGTGCGCGGCGGCGGCGGAGCCGGCGACGGCGGCGACGCGCCACCAGCCGGCGGCCTCGTCGGCGTAGCCGCGCTGGTGCAGCAGGACGCCCAGGTTGTTGGCGGCGGAGCGGTCGCCCTCGGCGGTGGCGGCGCGCAGATGGCGCTCGGCCCCGTCGAGGTCTCCGCGGCGCAGCAGCAGGGCGCCGAGCATGCTCAGGGACGCGGGGTCGCCGGACTCGGCGGCGCGGCGGCGGGCGGTCTCCAGCTCGAGGTCGCCGCCGTCGCCCGCGGACGACGGGGCGAAGGCCGAGGCGCGGGCGCCGCCTGCGGAGCCGTCCGGCCCCGGGCCGTACGCGGATGCGTCACGGTCGTCCTGGTCGCTCCCGTCTCCGGGAGCTGTCACAAGCCGACGGGTCTCCAACAGCCTCGCCCTGTCCCCCATAAGTCCCATCGTCGCACTCCCGCAACCTGCGTACACCTGGAATACCGCAGCCAGTGAGGTCACTTCAGCGTTTTGTCGACTTCCCGACTTCCCGACACGGCGGTGCTCCAAACTCTAATCAAAACCCCCGCACACAACCCGCACAGACCGCCTCGCGCCGGGCCTGGACTGCTGTCCGGTCCGACCCCCGCACGAGCGCACGGCAGTCCAACGGTCGTACAGACGGCCCGCGCATGCGACAAGGCCCGGAGTCCGAGAACTCCGGGCCTTGTCCTGTGAGTAGCGGGGACAGGATTTGAACCTGCGACCTCTGGGTTATGAGCCCAGCGAGCTACCGAGCTGCTCCACCCCGCGCCGTTGTGGCTCAACCGTACCACGGCGCGGGGCGGCCCTCTTACTGGCTGCCCGGCTTGCCCCCGTTGCCGGCCGCCGCGGCCTCGGCCTTGGCGGCGCGGTCGAGCGCGTCCTTCAGAGCCTGCTGGGCCTTGCCGTACGCCGCCCAGTCCTTGGCGTCGAGCGCCTTCTGGCCGGCGTCGAAGGCATCCTGAGCATCCTTCAGGGCCTGCTGCACGTCGGCGTTCTGGGAGGCGGGCGGCTTGGTGGTGCCCTCGGCCGGCGGCTTGGTGGTGCCCGGCTCCGGGCCCTTCACGCCGAACACCACGTCGAGCGCCTGCGTGAGGTTGTCCTCGAAGGCCGTCTTGTCGCCGTAGGTGACCAGAACCTTCTTCAGCAGCGGGTAGTTGGTGCCGGCACCGCGGACGTACACCGGCTCGACGTAGAGCAGACCGCCGTCGAGCGGGACCGTCAGCAGATTGCCGTACTCGATCTCGGAATCGCCCCGCTTCAGGATATTGATCTTATTGGCGATCTCCGGGTCGCCGTTGAACTTGCTCTGCACCTGCTGCGGACCGGACACCGTGGTCTCCGAGGGCAGCTTGAGGAGCCTGATCTTCCCGTAGTCCGGACTCGTGGCGTTCGCGTCCACCGCCATGAACGCACCGAGGTTCTCCCGGCTCTTGGGCGTGAACGTCGTGGTGAGCGAGAAGGTCTGCGCGTTCTGGTCCGGCATCTTCATGCTCAGGTAGTAGGGCGGAACCGCATTGCCCGACTTGTTGGTCGGGTCGTCCGGCACCTGCCAGCGCTCGCTGCCGGTGTAGAACGTGCCCGGGTTGGTGACGTGGTAGCGGGTGAGCAGCTCGCGCTGCACCTTGAACAGGTCCTGCGGGTAACGGAGATGGTCCATCAGTCCGGAGGAGATCTGGCTCTTCGGCTTCACCGTGCCCGGGAACGCCTTCATCCAGGTCTTGAGCACCGGGTCCTGGGTGTCCCACTGGTACAGCTTCACCGTGCCGTCGTAGGCGTCGACCGTGGCCTTGACGGAATTGCGGATGTAGTTGACCTGGTTCTGCTGGGCGACCACCGCGCGCTGCCCGTTGGTGAGCGAGTCCGCGGTCGTGTCGCCGAGCGTCGTACGGGACGCGTACGGATAGCCGTTGGTCGTCGTGTAGGCGTCGACGATCCACTGGATCCGGCCGTCGACCACGGCCGGATAGGCGTCGCCGTCGATGGTCAGCCAGGGGGCGACGGCCTCCACGCGCTCCTTGGGCGTGCGGTTGTACAGAATGCGCGAGCCGTCGCCGATGGCACCGGAGTAGAGGATCTGCGGCTCGCCGAACGCCACCGCATACGCGGCCCGGTTGACCGGGTTCGAGAGGCTCACACCGCTCTTGCCCTCGTAGCTGTAGCTCTTCTCGCCCTGGTCGCCGGAGTAGTCCAGCTCCTTCTGCGGGCCGCCGACGATCGAGTACTGCGTCGTCTTCTCGCCGTAGTAGACGCGCTGCTCGTACGTGCCGAGCTTGCCGTCCGTCGGCAGGTTCTTCTCGGTGAAGTCCGGGGCGCCGCCGTCGGCGGTGCTGGTGCCCTTGGCGGTGATGGCACCGTATCCGTGGGTGTACTTGAAGTGGTCGTTGATCCAGTTGCGCTCGGGAATCCCGTTGATGTTCAGCTCGCGCAGACCGATGACCGTGTCCTGCTCCTTGCCGTCGACCTTGTAGCGGTCGACGTCCAGGGTGGACGGGAACTGGTAGTACCCGCGCACCTGCTGGAGCTGCTGGAAGGTGGGCGAGACGATATTGGGGTCGAGCAGCCGCAGGCTGGCCGTGGAATCCGCGTCCGCGCGCAGCTTCTGCTTGTCCTTGCCGTTCAGATCGCTGCTGCCCGGATAGTCCTTCACCTGCGCGTCGTCGATGCCGTAGGCCTCACGCGTCGCGGTGATGTTCTTCTTGATGTACGGGGCTTCCTTGGCCTGTTCGTTCGGCTGCACCTGGAACTTCTGCACGATCGCCGGGTAGAGCCCGCCGATCAGCACGGCCGAGAGCACCATCAGGCCGAAGCCGATCACCGGCAGCTGCCAGGTGCGCCGCCAGAGCGTCGCGAAGAACAGCGCCGCACAGATCAGCGCGATGATGAACAGGATCGTCTTGGCGGGCAGATAGGCGTTGGCGTCCACATAGCGCAGGCCCGTCCACCCCTCGGTCGACTTCAGCCCGCTGGACTTCACCGCCAGCCCGTACCGGTCCAGCCAGTACGCGACGGCCTTGAGCATCACGAAGAAGCCGAGCAGCACGGACAGATGACCCGTGGCGGCCGCCGTGGCCCGCCCGCCGGGGCTGGTCAGCCGCAGCCCTCCGTAGAGGTAGTGCACCAGCGCGGCGGCGATCAGCGAGAGCACCGTGGCGGCGAAGCCGAAGCTCAGCAGGAAGCGGTACCAGGGCAGGTCGAAGGTGTAGAACGCGATGTCCTTGTGGAACTGCGGATCCTTCTGGCCGAACGGCACCGCGTTCACCCACTGCAGCCACGTACGCCACTGCCCGGCGGCGGACGCCCCGGCCATCAGGCCGATCAGCGCGGAAACCGCCAGCAGGGCCCACCGCTTGTACGGGGCGATGCTCATCCGGTACCGGTCGAGACTCTGCTGCTCCATCGACATCGCGCTCAGCGGCGGCCGAAGCCGGTGCGCCAGCCAGATGTTGGTCCCCACCGCGAGGGCCATCAGCACACCGAAGACCGCGAACAGGCCGATCTTGGTGCCGAGGGTGGTGGTGAAGACAGAGGAGTAGTCCACGGACCGGTACCACAGCCAGTCGGTCCAGAACCCCGCGAACATGACGAAGAGCATGGCCAGCACCGCCAGCACACCCAGGGTCGTCAGCAGGGTCCGCAGCCGCCGCGACGGCCGTCCCACTCTGATCCGTGGCCCCGTGGGGCCTCCGCCGCGGTCCGGCATCTGGAAAGCCAAGGTGCGCACCTCGAAGTTCGCTGTCGATGGAGCTGTCGATCAGGCCCAGGCGATAGTAGGACCCAGTGTGGCAACTTACCGAGGCTTTACTCGGTTCCCGATTTCGGCCCTTCTCGGTGCACGATATTGAGCATGTCCAGCAACACCGGCTCCTCGAGCCTCCCCGACCCCAGCGCTCCGATGGCCGCGAGCCCGCTGACCCGCGCCGTCCTCGAGATCGACGAGTACGCCGCCACGCTCGGCTGGGACCAGCCCGCCCGGCTCTTCGCCCTCGTCGACACCGCGAAGCTGCGCACGCAGGAGCCCGCCCTGGCCGCCCAGCTCGGCCTCGACGAACCTGCGGGCGACAGCGCCTCCTACACCCCCATCGAGCAGGACGAGCTGCCCCCGGGCACCCCGCTCGACAAGTTCCTCGGCACGATCGCCTGGCCGGACGCGGTGGCCGGCTGCGCCCTGACCGTGGAGCGGCAGATGCTCCCGCCGTCGGCCGAGGGCTCCGTGCCGCACGGGATGAGCGAGAAGCAGCTCGCCGCCTGGGTGGCGAAGCACCCGGAACGCCAGGAGGTCCGGATGACCGTGGCGGTACTGCGCGACGGCGCCCGGGAGACGGCCCTGCGGCTGCGCGAGAAGGACTCCCCGAAGGAGGTCCTCACCGGCTCCGACCTGGTCCCGGGCCTGGCGGAGGCACTGTCGGCGACGTTCGCGGAGTAGGGGCGCTTCCCGACGCGGCAACCGCGCCCCGTCAGGGGCGCGGGGAACTGCGCGACAAGCCGCGGACGGCCCGCAGCGAACCGACTACCCGACCTTGCAGAGCGGCAGGCCGGCCGAGTCCCCCTTCTTGATCTTGTCCAGGGACTTCAGGGCATCACCGATGGTGTCGACCTTGACCAGCGTGAGCCCCGAGGGAGCGTCCTTGGCGGCGGCCGCGCAGTTGTCGGCGGGCGTCAGGAAGTAGCGGGCGCCCTTGGAGCGCGCCCCGACCGTCTTCATCTCGACGCCGCCGATCGGCCCGACCTTGCCGTTGTCGTCGATCGTGCCCGTCCCCGCGACGAACTTCCCGCCGGTCAGGTCGTCGGGGGTGAGCTTGTCGACTATGCCGAGCGCGAACATCAGGCCGGCGCTCGGCCCGCCGACGTCCGCCAGCTTGATGTTGATGGTGAACGGGAAGGTGTGGTCCGTCCCGGCCTGGATGCCCACGATGGCGCGCTTGGCGTCGTCGGGCGCCTTGGCGGTGGCGAGGGAGACGGTGTCCTCCACCTTCGGCTGGCGCTTCTCCTTCTCCGCCGCGGCCGCCTCCTTGGCGGGGACGACGAGGAACGTCACCTTCTGACCGGGCTGGTGCTTGGTGACGAGCGCGGCGACATCGCCCGGCTGCTTGACCTCCTGGCCGTCGACGGCCTTGATCACGTCTCCCGCGTGCAACTGCCCTTCGGCGGGGCTGCCCTTGACCACGGACGAGACGATCACGCGGGTGCCGACCGGGATGCCCAGCTGCTTGAGCGCGGCCACCTTGGCGCTCTCCTGCGACTGGCTGAACTCCTCGGCCGTCTCCTGGTTGAGCTCGTCCGGGGACTTGTCGTCCGGGTAGAGCGTGCTGTGCGGGACGACCAGGTTGTCGTGGGTGAGCCAGCCGTAGAGGGCCTCGGCCAGGTTCATCCGGTACTGCGAGCCCGTCACCCGGACCGTGGTCATGTTGAGGTGGCCGCTGGTCGGATATGTCTTGCGCCCGGAGATCTGCAGCACCGGCTCGCCGCCGTGCTCGCCCAGCGTGTTCACCGTGGGCCCCGGGGACATCTCCGCGTAGGGCACGGGGATCAGGACGCCCACGCAGAGCAGCGCGATCAGCGTCAGGAGGGAGGCGAGCATCGTCGCAGTGCGGCGGGGCATGGAACGACAGTACGGGACGGGTCCGACAGTCCACTCCCGGGGCGGTCCGTCCGGGGGTGAGCAGCGCGTGACCCCGCTCCCCCGCCCCTCAGGCCGACGGTCCGGATCCGGACTCCGACCGCTCCATCGCCTCACGGAATCGCGCATACCCCGCCAGTTCCGAGACATCGCCGGTCTTGCGGTTCCGGGCCGCCCAGCTTCCCCACAGGGCGGCGACGACAGCCGCGGCAACGGGAATCAGCAACCACGCGAGCGCCGCCATGCCGGCCTCCGACTCCTTACACACATGACTCGATGACGAACACCGTCGAGCAAGGACGAGCTGAACCGATGAGCAGATTAGTCGTCTTCGGTCTCAACGCTTACTTCAGGGGGCCGGTTACGCAACCGGGAGCGGCCCGTATGTGAGCAGATCCGGACACCGTGCAGGACACGGCCGGCCACCGCATCTCTACGACGCGCCGACCCACTCCTCGGTTCCGTCCGCGAACGTCTGGTGCTTCCAGATCGGCACCTCGCGCTTGAGGTCGTCGATGAGCCGCCGGCAGGCCGCGAAGGCCTCCGCCCGGTGCGGGCAGGAGACCGCCACCACCACGGCCAGGTCGCCCACGGACAGCTCCCCCACGCGGTGCACGGCCGCCAGGGCCCGGACCGGGAAGTCGGCCGCGATCTTCTCGGCGACCCGGCGCAGCTCGTCCTCGGCCGAGGGGTGGGCGGAGTAGCCGAGCCCGGTGACGTCCGCGCCGCCGTCGTGGTCGCGCACGGTGCCCACGAACAGCGCGGTGCCGCCCGCGGCGTCGTCACCGACCGCCGCGAAGACCTCGTCCAGGGACAACGGGGTGTCCCGCACCGCCAGCAGGCGGACGGGACCGTCGGCGGCGAGCTCGCCGGGGTGATCGTGGGTCGGGGCCATGCAGTCCATCGTGCCGCACGCGGGCGTACGGCCACCAATGGCCGTTCGACCGTGCGTGCAGTCGCTCGTCCGTACGATCCGCCGGGCCGGCGGCCCGGCGGGCAGCGGCTACAGCCGGCGGCGTGCCTTGCGGGCCCGCCGGACCAGGGCCGCGGTGCCCAGCAGGGCGACCGTGGCGCCCGCGGCGCCCGCGGCCGTGGCGTCCTTGCGGCCCAGCCGGCGGCCGACGACCGTGTGCCTGCCGGCGGCCTCCTCCAGCAGCTCCGCGAGGACCTCCTCGTTGGTCCACCGCGGCCGCCAGCCCGCATCGTGCAGCCGGTGCCCGCTGACCACCCACGGGTGCATCGTGTACTCGAGGTCGCCGGCCGGGGACGGGGTCAGGCCCAGCCGGTGCAGCCGGGAGGCGGCGCCCAGGGCGACGGCCGAGGGCAGTTCCATGCGCCGGATGCCGGTGAGCTCCTCGACCTCCTCCTGCTCCAGCCAGCCGTCGCAGCCGACCGCCAGCTCCCCCTCGGCCTTCTCCAGGGCCGCGAACTCCAGGGCGCTCACCAGGTCGTCCACATGGCAGAACTGCCAGGTCGGCCGGGATCCGGCGACCACCAGGAGGCGGGGCGACTCGAAGTAGCGGGTGAGGGCGGTGTCGGTGCCGCCGCCGACCAGGACGGCCGGCCGCAGCACGGTGACGTTCAGGCCCGGGTGCGCCCGGGGGGCGCGTTTCGCGAGCCGCTCTATCTCCAGCAGGTCGCCCACCCCGGTGGCCTCGGCGGTGGCCCGCAGCTCCGCGTCCTCGGCGAGCGGAACGTCGTTGTCCGGGTGCGCCCCGTAGACCATGGCCGACGTGCACAGCACCACACGGTGCACACCTGCGGCGGCGGCCGCCGTGAGCACCGTCTGGGTACCGCGCACGTTGTAGGCGGTCCGGGCCGCGGCGTCGGACTCCAGGTCCAGGTCGAGCGCGAGGTGGACCACGACGTCGGCGCCGCGCAGCTTCTCGGCGATCGCCGGGTCGCGGACGTCCAGCACGTGCCACTGCGCCTCGGTGACGTCACCGCGCCGCTCGTCGATGGCCACCACGTGCTTGACGTGCTCGGACGCGGCCAGCCGGCGCGTCAGCAGCGCGCCGACACCGCGTGCGGCACCGGTGACCGCGACCACGGGTCGGCGGCCGGGCGGGGTCGTACTGTCGCGCGCGGAACCGTTTCGCGCTGCGCGAACTTCTCGGTCGGGGGAACTCACCGGGCGTCTCCAGCGGTTGTCTTCGGTACGTAAGCGCCATCACGAGTGTCATGACGCGTACGGACCAGGTGACGTCCATCCTGCCGCAGGCCCCGGGTCGGCGGAGCACCAAGCCCCGATACCGGCAGGGTGTCTACGCTGGGTGGTGTTGAAGGGCATTCGCCGCCGGTACGGAGCCGGCGGCCCTACGAGCCGAGGAAACCCGTGAGTGACACCCCATTCGGATTCGGTCTTCCGCCGGAGGAGCCGGAGGACGGCGACAACGGCAAGAAGAAGGGCGGTGGCCAGGGTGGCGGACAGGGCCCTGCGAATCCCTTCGGCTTCGGCGGGCCGGCGGGCGGCGGGGACAACCCGTTCGCCGCGATGTTCGGTTCGATGAACCCGAACGACCTGGGCGCCGCCTTCCAGCAGCTCGGCCAGATGCTCTCCTACGAGGGCGGCCCGGTGAACTGGGACATGGCCAAGGACATCGCGCGCCGCACCGTCGCCCAGGGCACCGCCGACGGCAGCAAGGACGCCAGCGTCTCGGCCGGCGAGCGGGCCGGGGTCGAGGAGGCCGTGCGGCTGGCCGACCTGTGGCTCGACGGCGTGACGTCGCTGCCCTCGGGCTCCGGCACCGCCGTGGCGTGGAGCCGCGCCGAGTGGGTCGAGGCGACCCTCCCGGTGTGGAAGGACCTGGTCGACCCGGTCGCCGAGCGGGTCGGCGCGGCCATGGGCGATGTGCTGCCCGAGGAGATGCAGGCCATGGCGGGCCCGCTGCTCGGCATGATGCGCAGCATGGGCGGGGCCATGTTCGGCACCCAGATCGGCCAGGCCGTGGGCGTCCTGGCGGGCGAGGTGGTCGGTTCCACCGACATCGGCCTGCCGCTCGGTCCGGCCGGCAAGGCCGCGCTGCTGCCGGTGAACATCGCCGCGCTCGGCTCCGGGCTCGGCGTCCCGCAGGACCAGGTGCGCCTGTACCTGGCCCTGCGCGAGGCCGCCCACCAGCGGCTCTTCGCCCATGTGCCGTGGCTGCGCTCGCACCTGTTCGGCGCCGTCGAGGGCTACGCCCGGGGCATCAAGGTCGACACCTCGAAGCTGGAGGACGTGGTCGGCCAGCTCGACCCCACGCACCCCGAGCAGCTCCAGGAGGCGCTGCAGCAGGGCATGTTCCAGCCGGAGGACAGCCCGGAGCAGAAGGCGGCCCTGGCCCGCCTGGAGACCGCTCTGGCGCTCGTCGAGGGCTGGGTCGACGCCGTCGTCCACGCCGCGGCCGCACCGCACCTGCCGTCCGCCGACGCGCTGCGCGAGACGCTGCGCAGGCGCCGCGCCACCGGCGGTCCCGCCGAGCAGACCTTCGCCACGCTGATCGGCCTGGAGCTGCGCCCCCGCCGGCTGCGGGACGCCTCCCGGCTGTGGGCCTCCCTGACGGACGCCCGCGGCGCGGACGGCCGCGACGCCCTCTGGGCGCACCCGGACATGCTGCCGACGGCGGCCGACCTGGACGACCCGGACGGCTTCGTCCACCGCGAGCACCTGGACTTCTCCGAGCTCGACAAGATGCTCGGCGAGGCGGCGGGCGGCGGCAAGGGCGACGCCGGCGACGGCTCCGGCAAGGAGCAGGAGAACGGCGAGGACGGCGAGGACGGCAAGGACGGCAGCGACAAGTGAGCCTGCAGGAGAACGCGGTCCGCGTGCTGAAGGAGTACGCGGACCAGCCGGAGCTGCGCGGGCTCTACCTGGACCACCTGGCGGCCCATGCGGACGGCATGTGGAAGCCCTGCCAGGCGGGACACGTCACCGCCAGCGCGCTCGTGATCGACCCGGAACAGGGCCGGGTGCTGCTCACCCTGCACCGCAAGCTGCAGATGTGGCTGCAGATGGGCGGCCACTGCGAGCCGGGTGACACCACGCTGGAGGCGGCCGCCCTGCGGGAGGCCACCGAGGAGTCGGGCATCGCGAGCCTGACGCTGCTGCCGGGCGGCCCGGTGCGCCTGGACCGTCACCCCATCCCCGCGCCGTGCAACTGGCACCTGGACGTCCAGTACGCGGCGATCGCACCGCGGGGCGCGGCGGCGACGATCAGCGAAGAGTCGCTGGACCTGCGCTGGTTCGCCTACGACGAGGTGGCCGGGGTCGCGGACACATCCGTGGTCCGGCTGCTGGAGCGGACCCTCGCACGCCTGTAGCGGAACAGCCGATGGGTAAATGCGTAAGGGGCGTCCACCAAGGGTGGGCACCCCTTACACATGGTCAGCGGCCGAACTGAGCGCGTCGGCCCGGCACTCCGGGCGGCGGGGGCGGACCGGGCGGCGGCACGATGCCCCCGTACGACCCTCCACCGTGGGACCCTCCGCCGTACGGGCCGGACGGCGCGGGGCCGGTGGCGTCACCGGAGAAGTAGCCGGGCGGGGCGATGGGCGCGGCGAGAGTGGGCGCGTAGTGCAGCCCGGGGCCCTGCTCCGGGACGGGCTCGGGCAGCGGCTCGGGGACCGGCTGCTGCCCCTGTCCCTGCCCCTGTTCTTCGAGTTCTTCGAGGACCTCACCGCCGAAGTTCTTCAGCAGCGCCTCCAGTCCGCCGTCGAAGCCCTGGCCGACGGCGGCGAACCGCCACCCGTCCTTGCGGTAGACGTCGGCGAGCATCACGGCCCGCTCGGTGCTGAACTCCGCACCGGTGAAGGAGTACCGGGCGATCTCCACCCCTCCCGCGACGAGACGGATGCAGCCGGGCCCGGTCTGGGACATCAGCCCCTCGCCGTCGACCGTCGCGGTGAAGGCGAGCTTGTGGATGTGTGCGGGGATCCGGTCGAGGGAGACCTGGAACGACTCCGTGTCACCGGCCTGCGGCCCGAGTTGGCGGATGGCCCCCTCGGGCGAGGCCGGCTGGTTGTAGAAGACGAAGTACCGGTCGTCGGAGAGCCGTTCACCGGCGTCCAGACCGAAGCAGCTGATGTCGAAGGCCACTCCGGGACCGCCCGCCTGCACCCCCACGTACAGTTCGGTCCCCGCCGTCAGGTCGCTGATCCTGGCCCTGTGGCCGCGCTGGAATTCCCGGGACATGTGCGCCAGGCTACCTGCAGCCTCACTCGCTGCGGGCGGCCGGGAGATGCGGCAACCGCTCGGCGGCGACCACCCCTTCGAGATATCCGCGGGCCCGCTCGGTGCGCGGATACGACTCCAGCAACTGCCAGAAGGCCGGCCCGTGCCCGGGGACGAGCAGATGCGCCAGCTCGTGCAGGAGCACATAGTCCACCACGTACTCGGGCATCCCCTGGAGCCGGTGCGAAAGCCGGATGCTGCCCTCGGCGGGGGTGCAGGAACCCCAGCGGGTGTTCTGGTTGGTGACCCAGCGGACCGAGTCGGGGCGCGCCCGGCCGTCCAGGTACTGCTCGGACAGCCGCCCGGCCCGCTCGGCGAGCTCGGCGTCGCCGAGCATCCTCCTGCTCTCCTGCGCCGCGAGCTTGTCGAGCATCACGGTGACCCAGCGCTGTTCCTCCGCGTCCGACATCCGCGCCGGGATCAGCACCACCGTCCGGTCGCCCTCGCGGTACGCGGAGACCGTTCTGCGGCGACGCGTGCTCCGCCGGACCTCGACCGCGTGGCTCTCGGGCCCTCTGGAGTACGGGCTCGGGGCGCTGCGCGGTGGTCTTGCGGCACTGTGCAGGGGGTCGACGGGCACGCCCCGACGTTACCCGTTGACGGCGCGCGAAGTCCTGCCCGCGGCCCGGTTGTCGGCGAAACACACCCACAGCGCACGGCTTGTATGACAATCACTCCTCCCCTGTGGACAACTCCGCACACCCCCGCCCCCGGACGGGCATGCTGATCCCGTCGCCGACCGGATCGGCCCGGCCCGGCGAGACCGAGGGGGAACCATGTCCGCACACCCGACGCCCACCGTCCGGGCCCGTCCCGGCTCCGCCCACCCGATGATCAAGCCCGCGCTGCGGCGGGCCTGGCGCGACCGCGCCCATGTGCAGTTCGGCGTGGGCCCGGCCCATGCCGTCCTCCTCGGCCCGGTCGACACCGCGACCAGCTGCTTCCTCGGCCTGCTCGACGGCACCCGCGGCCTGCCCCTGCTCCGCGAGGAGGCCCGGGGCATGGGACTGCCGGAGGGCAAGGCCGACGGCCTGGTGGAGCGGCTCGGCTCGGCCGGCCTGCTCGACGATCCGCGCGGCGGCGGCGAGGGCGCAGCCGCCCTGCGAGAACGGAGCGACGGCGACGCCCTCCAGCGGCTCCGGCCCGACCTGGCCTCGCTGTCGGTCCTCCACACCGAACCCGGCGCCGCGATGCGGCTGATGGCCGCGCGGCAGACCATGCGGGTACAGGTGCGTGGGGCCGGCCGGGTCGGCGCAGCCGTCGCGGCCCTGTTCTCGGCCTCGGGGATCGGCCGGGTGGATGTGATGGACGGTGGCTGCGTCGAGCCCTGGGACGTGGCGCCCGGCGGGGTGGACCCCGAGCGGACGGGTGAGCGCAGGGACGCCGCGGCCCGCCGGGCGGTCCGCCGGGCCGCGCCCCTGCCGGGCGTGCGCTCCCGCCCCGGGGGCAACGGGGATCCGGCCGCCGAGCCGCCCCTCGCCCTGGTGGTGTTCGCCCCGCGCGACGGGCTCGCGGCCTATGCACCCGACCCGGCGGCCTCCGAGGAGTTCCTTTCATCCGGTACTCCCCATATGTACACCGGAGTTCTGGAGGCGACGGGAGTTGTGGGCCCGCTGGTGCTGCCGGGCGCGACGGCCTGCGCCGCCTGCATCGAGCTCGGGCGGGCCGAGCGGGACCCGGCGTGGCCGCGGATGCTCGCCCAGTGGAGGTCGGGCCGGGGGCCGGGGGTACCGTCTTGCGACATGGCACTGGCCACGGTCGTGGCGGGGCTGACCGTGGTGCGGGCGCTGGCCTTTCTCGACGGTGGGTCCGCCGCGGGTGCGGGGGTGCGGCTGGATCTGGCACTGCCGGGTCCCGCCTGGTCCCCGCGGCCCGTGGAACCGCATCCGCGGTGTCCGTGCGGCGCAGCGGGCACGGGACAATGACCCGGCAACCGCCGTCCGCGGCGTGGCTGTTCAGCGAGTTGGAGGGGCGCATGTCTGATCTACCCCGCAAGGCGGTCACGCGGACCGCCAAGTTGGCCGCGCTGCCCTTGGGGTTCGCGGGGCGCACTGCGCTCGGGCTCGGCAAACGCATCGGCGGGCGGCCCGCGGAGATGATCGCCGCGGAGCTCCAGCAGCGAACCGCCGAGCAGCTCTTCGCGACGCTGGGGCAGCTCAAGGGCGGGGCCATGAAGCTCGGTCAGGCGCTGTCCGTCTTCGAGTCGGCGCTGCCGGAACAGATCGCCGGCCCTTACCGGGCCGCGCTGACCAAGCTCCAGGAGGCCGCGCCGCCGCTGCCCACGGCGTCGGTGCATGCGGCTCTGGCGGAGCGGCTCGGGGAGGACTGGCGGGATCTCTTCGAGGAGTTCGAGGACCGGCCCGCGGCAGCGGCGTCGATCGGGCAGGTGCACCGCGCGGTCTGGCACGACGGCCGCGAGGTCGCGGTCAAGGTGCAGTATCCGGGTGCGGGTGATGCGCTCCTGTCGGACTTGACGCAACTGGGCCGTTTCGCCCGGCTGCTGGGGCCGCTGATCCCCGGCATGGACATCAAGCCACTGATCACGGAGCTGCGCGACCGGGTCGCGGAGGAACTGGACTACGAGTTGGAAGCGCGGGCCCAGAGAGCGCATGCGCGTGAGTTCTCCGGCGACGGCGATGTGGTGGTGCCCGATGTGGTCCATCACGCCGACCAAGTGCTGGTGACGGAATGGCTGGACGGGGTGCCGCTGTCCGAGGTCATAGCGGAGGGCACCCAGGAGCAGCGTGACCGTGCGGGGCAGTTGCTGGCCCGGTTCCTCTTCTCCGGTGCGGCCCGCACGGGCCTGCTGCACGCCGATCCGCATCCGGGGAACTTCCGGCTGCTGACGGGGGACGCCCCGGACGGCCCGCCGGAGAAGTGGCAGCTGGGCGTGCTGGACTTCGGCACCGTCGACCGGCTCCCGCAGGGGCTCCCGGTCGAGATCGGCACCGCCTTGCGGCTGGCCCTGGAGGGCGATGCGGAAGCGGTCCACGAACTGCTGCAGGACGAGGGCTTCGTCAAGCCGGAGATCGAACTGGATCCAGGAGCGATCCTCGACTACCTGATCCCGATCATCGAGCCTGCACAGGTGGATGCGTTCACCTTCACCCGCGACTGGCTGCGCTCCCAGGCAACCCGCATCGCCGACCCGCGCTCCCCCGCGTACCAGCTGGCCCGGCAGCTCAACCTGCCGCCGGCCTACCTGCTGATACACCGGGTGACGATGAGCACCATCGGAGTCCTGTGCCAACTGGGCGCCACAGTACGCCTGCGCGACGAAATGGAGGCGTGGGTCCCCGGCTTCGCCGAGGACGCCCGCAGCGAGGAAGCACCGGCCTGACGGTTTTCAGGGGGGGGAGGGGGTGGGGGCGGGGGGGGGAGGCCCCCCCGGGGGGAGAGAATCAAAACCACCCCCTCCCCTCACCACCAGGACGAGTCCAAGCGCCCTTCGATGGATCTGATGTTGGCGCGGGAACAGGCGTCGCAGAAGTATCGGCGGGTGCCGTTCTCGACGGAGCAGGTCCAGGTCGGCGGCGTACCGTCGGCGGTGGTGCCACAGCGCGCGCAGGTGAGGGGCGCGACGTTCTCGGTGGCCTCAGGTTCCAACTGCACTGGTTTATGCGTCTTCTGGTCCACCTCCCAGACGATATCCCTGCGCATGGTCCGGGAGCGCACAACGGGGCCGGTCCCGATGGACCGGCCCCGTGAGTCGTTTCAGTTCATCACGGCCATGGCCAGAGCTCGGCGGGCCCGCAGCGAGGCGCGTTCGGCGCGGCGCTGCATCCGCCGGGCGGCGACCAGCCGGACGGCCCTGCGTTCGGACTCGGCCTCCTGCAGGCGGTCCTGCATATGGGCCCGGGCCAGGGCTTCTGGGATGAGTTGCATTTCGAGGTTCCTGTTCTGGCGCGGCTTGAGCGCACCGGAGGTGTCACGGACGGGGGCTTCGGAGCCGAATGGCTCGGGGGACGGGCGCTGCATCGTCGGATCCTGCTTCTTGGGGTCGTGCGTCGTGGGGCGGTCGATGGTGCCGGCGGCGTTCATGCGGCGACCGGGTTCTTGCGCGGGCGGCCACGGGGCCGCTTGCGGGCGACGACCACTCCCTGGACGAACAGCTCGCCGCCCCAGACGCCCCAGGGCTCCCGGCGGTCCATGGCGCCGGCCAGGCAGGCCTCGCGGAGCGGGCAGGTCTGGCAGAGCGACTTGGCGTACTCCACGTCGGCCGGGGACTCGGCGAAGAAGACCTCGGGGTCGTAGCTGCGGCAGGGAACCGAGCCGCCGAGGTTCTCGATGGCGTCGTCGAGCTCGGTCAGGGTGGTGAGGGGGGTCAAGGTGTCCTCCGTGGGCACAGGCGGGGGGATCAAGTCGGTGGCTGACGGGGTGTGCGTCGTGATCTGCACGGTGTCGTGTGTCCTCGTCTGTTGTTCCGGCTGGTGGCCGGGCTGGTTCCCCAGGCTTGGGGGGCAAGCAAAAGGGCCGCGGATCCCGGTGTGGGTTCCGCGGCCCTGGAAGGTGCCGACCTGATCGCGCCGATCAGGCTGGATCTCTCCAGGGTTCGAGCCCACGGAAGGCCCACATCGAGTCGTTCTGGTGCTGCAGGTGCAGGGATCCGGCGCCATTGGCCGCCGCCGCGAGGGCATAGGGCTTCGCCTGTGCCACCGCTGCTGCCGCTACCGCAGACGCCTTGGTCGGTCGCTCTTCGAAGAGGACCGGGACGTCGACGGACACACCGGTGCCCCGGAAGGAACCGGCGGTGAAGCCGAGCATGCTGGCGGAGCCGATCTGGCAATCGGTCATTTTGTTGCCTGCGATAAAGCTGATCATTGTCTCCGCCTCCTCTCGGCGTCTCGGGGGACCGATGGTGCTCCGGTCCGGATCTTCGGTTTCGGTTCTGCAAGTACAGCATGGACACAACAGCTCTCGGAAGAACCGCTGTTTCCCTGCTCGGAAGGCTATGGGTATGCCCTCCGCGCGCGCAAACTATTTTTCCGGGGAGTTCTGCGACGTCGGTTCCGCCCCCGCGCACAGGGCCAGGACCTCGGCGCCGAACCTGTCCAGCTTGCGCCCTCCGACACCTGAGATGCACACCAGCTCCGCCTCGGTTCCCGGGACGGCCTCGGCGATCGCGAGCAGGGTCTTGTCGGTGAAGATGCAGAAGGCGGGCTGGCCCAGCTGGCGGGCCTGCTCGGCCCGCCAGTCGCGCAGCCGCTCGTAGAGCGCCTCGTCCAGCTCCGAGGGGCAGTCCTCGCAGCGCATCAGTTTGATCTCGCCCGCGTCCGTCAGCGTGCGGCCGCAGACCCTGCAGCGCGCGGGCCCGCGGCGTCTGCGCCGGTCGCCGCGCTCGATGCCGCCCTGGGCCGCGGCCGCTGCCGCCGAGCCCGGGCGGGGTGCGGCGGAGCCCGGCCGCAGCCCGTTGAGGAAGCGGCTGGGGCGGCGCGAGGGGCGGCCGCCGGGAGTCCGGGAGAGTGCCCACGACAGGGTGAGGTGCAGCCGGGCGCGGGTGACGCCGACGTACAGGAGGCGGCGCTCCTCCTCGATCTGCTCGTCGGTCTTGGCGTAGGTGATCGGGAGCATGCCCTCGGTGAGGCCCACCAGGAAGACGGCGTCCCATTCGAGGCCCTTGGCTGCGTGGAGTGAGGCGAGTGTCACACCTTCGACCGTGGGGGCGTGCTGGGCGCTCGCCCGCTCGTCCAGTTCGGCGACGAGGTCGGCGAGGCCGGCCTGCGGCCGGGCGCGGGCGAAGTCCTCGGCGAGCCGGACCAGGGCGGCCAGGGATTCCCAGCGGTCGCGCACGGCGCCGGATCCGGCGGGCGGCTCGGGCGTCCAGCCGCGGGTGCCCAGGACGGCGCGCACCTGGGAGGGGAGGTCGTCGGCGTCGGCGAGCTGGGGGTCGGTGTGGCTGCCGGCGCGGGCGGCGCCGCGCAGCAGCAGTCCGGCCTCGCGGACCTCGGGGCGCTCGAAGAACCGCTCGGCGCCGCGGAGCTGGTAGGGCACTCCGGCGTCGGCGAGGGCCTGCTCGTAGACCTCGGACTGGGCGTTGATCCGGTAGAGGACGGCGATCTCGCTGGCGGGCACGCCGGAGTCGAGGAGCTCGCGGATGCGGCGGGCGGTGCCCTCGGCCTCGGCGGGCTCGTCGGCGAACTCGGCGTAGCGCGGCTCGGGGCCGGGCGGGCGCTGGGAGATCAGCTCCAGCCGGTGTTCGGCGGCCCTGCCGCGGGCCTGGGTGAGGAGGCCGTTGGCGAGGTGGACCACCTGGGGGGTGGAGCGGTAGTCGCGGACGAGTCTGATGACCGTGGCCCGGGGGTGGCGGGTGCGGAAGTTGAGCAGGTGGTCGGGGGTGGCGCCGGTGAAGGAGTAGATGGTCTGGCTCGCGTCGCCGACGACGCAGAGGCTGTCGCGGTCGCCGAGCCACAGTTCCAGCAGCCGCTGCTGGAGGGGGCTGACGTCCTGGTACTCGTCGACGACGAAGTGCTGGTACTGGCGGCGGACGGTTTCGGCGATGTCGTGGCGGTCCTGGAGGACGCCGACGGTGAGGAGGAGGACGTCCTCGAAGTCGATCACTCCGCGGTCGCGCTTGAGCTGTTCGTACATCCCGTAGACGCGGGCGGTCTCGGCCGGGTCGCGCGGGACCTCGCGGCCGGCCTTGGCGGCGGCGGCCGGGTAGTCCTCGGGGACGGTCTGGGTGACCTTCGCCCATTCGATCTCGGCCGTCACGTCGCGCAGCTCGTTGCGGTCGAGGCGGATGCGGCAGCGGGCTGCGGCCTCGGCGACGACCTGGATCTTGCGCTCGACGAGGCGCGGCAGTTCGCCGCCGACGGCCTTCGGCCAGAAGTACTGGAGCTGGCGCAGGGCCGCGGAGTGGAAGGTGCGGGCCTGGACGCCGCCCGCGCCGAGCTGGCGCAGCCGGCCGCGCATCTCCCCGGCGGCGCGGTTGGTGAAGGTGACGGCGAGCACACTGGCGGGCTGGAGGACTCCGGAGCGGACGCCGTAGGCGATGCGGTGGGTGATCGCCCGGGTCTTGCCCGTGCCGGCTCCGGCCAGGACGCACACCGGTCCGCTCAGGGCCGTGGCCACCTCGCGCTGCTCGGGGTCGAGCCCGTCGAGCACCGCGTCGGCGGAGGCCGGCACCTGGGGGAAGAGGGAGGAGTGCGTTGCTGCTGTCACCCCGCCATGCTGCCAGGTTCCCGGAGGCGGCCGGGAATGTTGTCCACAGGCGGGGCCGTGCGGTCGTACTAATGCGGGAGTCGACGGAAGTGGCCCGGGCGGGAATGCCCCGGGGCGGACGCACGTTCTATCCCGCGGAGCATCACCCACCCCCTTTAAGGAGCACCGATGTCCGCCGTGACGATGTACAGCACCACCTGGTGCGGCTACTGCCGCCGTCTGAAGAGCCAGATGGACCGCGAGGGAATCGCGTACACCGAGGTGAACATCGAGCTCGACCCGGAGGCGGCCGCCTTCGTGGAGAAGGCCAACGGGGGCAACCAGACCGTCCCGACCGTGCTCTTCCCGAACGGTACGACGCTCACCAACCCGTCCCTGGCCCAGGTGAAGCAGACCCTGGGCGTCTGATCCGAGAGGATCGCGTCTGATCCGGGCGGATCGGGTCAGAGTGGCCGGCCGGGTGCCGGGTCGTCCCGCCGTGGGCGGGGGCCCGGCACGGGCACTGCGGTGAGGTCTTCGCAGGCGAGGGACGGGGCGGCGACGCCGACCGGCAGTTCCTGGCCGTTCTTGCCGCAGCCGGTGACGGGGTTGAAGCAGGCGACGTCGTCGCCCACCTGCCGCAGGGCGCGCAGGGCGGCCGTCTTGTTCCCCTTGATGTCGAGCCGGCGGACGAGGACCCCGGTGAGTGCGCCGTCCTCGATCCACTCGGCGTAGCCCGGCCGGATGACGAAGAGGTCCTCGACCGAGCCGCCGCCCCAGGCGCCGCGGCAGTACAGGCCGCGGCGGACGGAGCGGATCATGTCGGCGGCCGGGGTGCTGCCGGCGGCCACGGACAGGGCGGACATCCTGGGCTGTGCCGGTCCGGTGCCGAGGGAGCGGCGGCCGTTGCCGGTGCGGGGCAGCCGTTGCAGGGTTGCGTGGGCGGCGTCCGTCATCACTCCGGTCACGACGCCGTCGGTCACGAGACGGGTGAGGGTCGCGGGGTGGCCTTCGTCGTCGGTCCGGTAGGTGCTTTCGAGTTGTTCCGGTTCGCCGGGGCGGGGGCCGTCCGTGACGGTGAGGGCCTCGGTGGCGATGCGCAGACCGAGCCGCAGTCCTGAACGGGCCGCGTAGTCGTGGTAGTTGTCGGCTTCCAGGCTGTGGCCGAGGGTTTCGTGGGCGAAGTGCACCGCCGTCTCGGGGGCCAGGACGATGTCCCCGGTGAATGTGCCGGACAGCGGGAGGGCGGTGGCCGCCGCCCGGATCTCGCCCGTCAGCTGTGCGGTCGCGGACCGCAGGGCGGCGAGGGGGTCGGGGCCGGCCCATTGCCACACCACGGGCGCGGTCCTGCCGTCGCGCGGCACGCGGATCTCGGTCACTGCTTCCAGCCGGGTCCGTTGCACCGGGTCGCTGCCGGGCGGTCTGCGGCACTCCCACCGGCTCGTCATCCGCACGGTCACCGACACGTCCGACGCATCCGGCACGTCTGCCCGGCCGGTCAACCACTCGATGTCTTCGCGGAGTTCGCGTGCGAGTTCGTTCAACCGTGCAGTGGTGAGGAGCGGGACGTCGTCATGACGTCCTGCGGTCCGTTCGGTGACGCTGTCGGCGGTCACGGTGACCGTGCGGTGTGCTGTTTCGTCCGTTCGTCCGTCGCAGTGTGCTGCCGTCATGCCGTCTCGGGCTCACTGCTGCGCGCCGCCGGCGTGGTGCGGTCCGGTCCGCTGTGTCCGCCGAACTCCCGTACACCGGTGATGAGGAGCGGGGCGACGGTGCTCAGGGTGAAGAGCACTGCCGCGGTCAGGGTGACGGACCAGACGGGTACATGGGCGAGTGAGAGTCCGACGAGCGCGTAGCCGACGGGGGCGGCGGCGGTGGAGGCCAGCCAGTCCAACGACATGATGCGGCCGAGCAGTTCATCGGGGATGTGCCGTTGCAGGGCGCTCATCCACAGCACCTGGAACGCCGCCAGGCCCGCCCCGGCGGGGATCGCGGCGAGCGCGAGCAGCGGCACCGACCGTGTCGCTCCCAGCAGTCCGACCGCCAGTCCGAACGGCAGCTGGGCGAGCAGGGCCACGGTGCCGGGGTGTCCGGTGACGCCCTTGCGGACGAGGATGCCGCCGGTCAGGGCTCCGGCGGAGAAGGCCGCCATCACCACGCCGTAGGCCCAGGTGTCCGCGTCCGATCTGAGCAACCGTTCCGGCAGCAGGACGAACCAGGCCGGGACCGTCGTCACCATGTGGAACACCGACATCAGCAGCACCGCCCACACCCAGGGCCGGGACCGGGCGGCACGTACGCCGTCGGCGATCTCGCCGAGCAGGGAGCCGATGCGGAGTCCCGGCCGCTCCCCCGGTTTTCCCGGCGCGGTCTCCTTCACGCCGACGAGGAGGGCCGCGCTGACCGCGAAGGTGGCCGCGTCGAAGAGCAGGGCGCTGCGGGCCCCGATCACCGCCACCGCGGCGCCCGCGAGGGTGGGGCCGAGGATGCCCACCGTCCGCTGGGTCGCGGTGGCGAGGGAGTTGGCGGCTTCGAGCTGCTGCGCGGGGACGAGCCGGGGCAGCAGGGACTCGTAGGCCGGGTCGAAGAAGGCCTCCCCCGCGCCGACCAGCAGCACCAGCAGTGCCAGGGCCCAGGGCGGTGCACCCACGGCGGCCAGGGCGGCCCCGGCGACGACCACGGTGCGCAGGACGTCGACCCCCGCCATGATCCTGGTGCGCCGGAAGCGGTCGGCCACCACGCCGCCGATGAGGACGCAGACGGCCATGCCGAGGGCGCGGGCGGCGAGCACGGTGCCGAAGCCGGTGACGCTGCCGTCGTCGACGAGCACCGAGGTGGCGATGGCGAAGGGGAAGACCTGGTCGCCGAGCGAGCTCGTCAGCTGGCTGATCCACACGCGGGCGAAGGCGGGTTCGCGGAGGACTCTGCGCCAGGATCCGGCGTCGGCGGGGGTTGCGGGGGACTTCATCGGGACGGCGTGCTCCCTGTCGGTGTGTGGTCCGTGTCCTGCAGGACGGCGTCGGCGAGGGCGAGGTCCGCGGGGGCCGCCGCGCGGACGGCCGCCGTGGCGCGGGCCACGTCGGCCAGGACCGCGTCCGTCCACGGCGCCGCCCCGGGCAGTCTCCGGCAGAACTCGCCCTGGAGGCGGGCGGCGTGGAGCTGCCCGTACACCCAGGGCGCCGAGTGTGCGGAGCCGTCCCAGGGGGACGGCAGCGGCGGGAGGCCGTCGGGCGGCGGGCGGAGGTCGGTGAGGAGCCGCCACTGGGCGCGTGCCAGGACGGTGACGAGGCCTGCTGCCGCGGCTTCCGGTGCTGGCGGTGAGCAGGCCGTCAGGGCGAGCCGTTCGGCCGGTGCGGGTCCGGTGAAGAGCAGCAGGTGGGCTTCGGCGGCGGCCAGGGCGGCGGGCCAGTGGGCGGCGAGCAGGGCGACGGCGTCCGCTGCCGTGTCCGTCTCATGGTCCGGCAGTCGGCCGCAGTGCCAGGAGATGCCGAGCTGTTCGGCGGTTTGCCACCACGTGTGATGGGTCAGCAGGCGCAGGTCCGACCGGCCGGTGGTGGTGAGCGGTGTGCGCGTGGCCTGCTGCCATGTGCCGTCGGCCGTGCGCAGTTCGGGGGTGCCGTCCTGCGGGTCGAACCGTACGGCGGTGGTGTCGCCGAGGGTGCCGGGGACGGTCCAGCGTTCGCCGGGGAGGAGCACGGCGATGCCGTGGGGTTCCGAGGGGGCCGCGGTCAGTGGCCGGCCGGCGGCCGTTCCGGGGTGGCGGGCGGCGATGCCGAGGACGGCGGAGGCGACGTGCGGGACGAAGGTGTCGGCGGGCTCCCAGTAGTCGGCGGCGGCCTCGCGTTCGGCGCGGCGGACGGCGCCGAGGAGGACGGGGTGGCGGCCCAGGGCGAGGAGTTCGGTCTCCTCGGCGGCCGCCAGCAGGTCGACGACCGTCTGCGCGGTGCGCAGGATGCCGGGCTGTCCGTCCCAGTGGCCGCTGCGGTGGCGGAGCAGGCGCAGGACGCGGAGGAGGACGTGCCGGGCGTGTTCCCGGCGGGCGTCCGCCCACAGGGTGCCGGAGAGGGGTGCGGCCAGCAGGGCGTGCGCGTCGGGCAGGTCGGGGGTGCGGCGGAGCAGGTCGCGCAGCGGGCCGCGGAGGGTGATGGCGAGCGGCTGCGGCCTGGTGTCGTCGTCCTGTTCCGGTTCCGTGGCCGGCCGGGTGCGGGGGGCGTGCAGCCCGTGGCGTACGCCGACTCGGTGGCGTACGCGCAGGGTCTCGCCGATGCGGTGCCGGAGGGCGGGGTCGTCGAGGGCCTGCCAGAGGGCGTCGAGGTCGGGTTCGCCGGGGGCCAGGGGCTGCCACCATGCGCGGTGTGCCGCCAGTTCCTCCCCGAGCAGGGGCAGTACGGTCTGCAGCGCGCTGGCGGAGTTGAGGGCGACGCTGATGCTGAGGGAGGGGCCGTCGCTGACGCCCCAGTGGCTCCAGAACACCGGGAGATAGAGCACGTCCCCGGGTTCGAGGACGAATTCGAGGGCATCGTCGGGCATGTAGGCCGTGCCGACGGTGTGGTCGCCGGTCATGCGGCGGCGCAGGGAGTCCTCGGGCAGGCCGGAGGGCGGGGCGAGCTGCCAGCGTTTGGTGCCTTCCTGTTGCAGCACCAGGTTGTCGCTGTCGTCGAAGTGGCAGCCGATGCCGGAGGGGGCGAGGGTGCGTACCGCGTCGCACCACACGTTCGGCCAGTCCAGGGCGTGCCGGACGGTGTCGCTGACCGCGGCCAGGCGGGGCGAGGCGAGGTCCGTCACGCGTACGAACCGGGCCTCGCCGGGGCGTTCGACGACCTGTACGGGGTGCTCGCGCGCCATGCGGGCCCGGATCTCCTCGAACTCGGCAACGCTCAGGGGCGGTTCGAGGAGTGTACGGGCGGCGCCGCGCAGGACGAAGGGGGTGCGGCGGAAGTATGCGGCGAAGAACGTTTCCCGGCTCATGCCGGGGAGGAAGGGGTGTCCGTCAGTCATGCCAGAGCTCCGCGAGGACGTCGGCGTGCCGCTGGGCGTCGCGTTCGGCGCCGCCGTCCCCGCTGCGGCGGCCTGCCAGGGCCAGCAGGCCGGGCAGGTCGCGGTGCAGCGGGGTGGTCTGCAGGGCGCGTCGGGCCCGCTGCACGCCCTCGGTGGTGCGGCCCAGGCGCAGGGCGCAGATGACGCCCAGGATGCCGGCGTGGGCGTCGAGGGTGTCGGAGACGGTTTCGGTGCACAGGTCGAACAGGCCGAGTGCGGTGGCGTGTTGGCGTGCGCGCATGGCCGCGAGTCCGGTGACGTAGGCGGCCCAGGTGGCGCGGCCGCCGTGCCGGCGGGCGCGGTGGACGGCGGTGAGGGCTTCGTCGGTGCGTCCCGACTGGGCGTCCAGGACGGCGCGCAGGGTGAGGCCTTCGGCGCCCAGGGGGGCCAGTTCCTCGTCCCACAGCCGCTCCGTCTCCGCCGGGCCGAGGGGGGTGCCGCGTGCGGCGGCGGCCAGTGAGCGTTCCGGGGCGGGGCTTCCCGACGTGCCGGTGAACACTTCGGCGGCGGGGGTCCGCAGGGGCATGCCGAGTTCCCGTGCCAGCCGGGTGGCGAGTGCGGTGCCGCAGGCGGCGGGGACGAAGCCGCTGGACACGCTCAGCGATCCGCTCCAGCTGCGCATCTTCCCGGCCCACGGCCCGAGTTGGTTCATCACTTCGGCGACGGTGTGGTCGGCGCGCCCGTCGCTGTCGACGAAGTAGTCGAGGTCGACGTCCACGGCGGTGATGTTGTCCAGCACGTCGGGGCCGAGTGCGTGCAGGCCGGTGCAGGCGAGGGTGCCGACGGGCAGTTCGGTGCGGACGCCCCACGGTTCGCGGGTGAAGGTCTCGATCACGCGGTGGCCGACGTGGGGCACCAGGCTGAGTGCGCCCAGCAGGGCCGCTGCGGGGTTCCGGCCGGCCTCGCCGGGGACGACCCAGCACACGGAGGCGAGCCAGCCGCCGGCGAGTGCGGGGTAGAGGAAGTCGTCGAGCCCGTAGCGGCCGCTGCCCGGTTCGCGGAACGGCAGGCGGCGGCAGGCGGCGGCGAGTTCGCGGGAGCGGCCGCGCAGCGCGGCGAGGGCCCGGCAGTCCTCCGCGGGCACGTGTTTGAGGTCCAGGTGCCGGTCGAGGAACAGCAGGTGCTCGTCGCTGAACCCCCGGACGTCCCAGACGGGGAGGACGTGGCCGTGTTCCGGTACGGCGGTCAGTCCGTCGCGGGTGTCGTCGAGTGTCGTCGTGCCGGGCGTCGTCACCAGATTCCTCGCCTCCGCAATGCCTGCCTGACTCGTTCGGCTTCGGGTTCGCCGGGCCGGAGCAGGGCGTCGGCGACCCGCCGGGAGACGGGTCCGAAGGCCATGGCCCGGGGTGTGCACACGTACAGGCAGGTCACGTCCGTACTGCCCGGATCGGCGGCGGCCGATGCGCCCCAGCGGGCGGGCAGCCGGGCCGGGCAGGTCCGTACGGTGGCGTGTCCGTGGTCGGTGGGCAGGATGCCGGGCACGTCCGTCCGGAAGGAGACCGGCCGTTCGTGGACGAGCGCGGTGAGGAGGGCCAGGAGCATCTCGTGCCGGAGCGTGTACCAGAGGTCCTGGGCCGCGGGGTCCGCGCCGTCCGGTGCCGCGCAGGGCAGGTCCATGGCGTAGCCGGCGAAGGCCTCTTCCAGTGAGATGCCTTCGCCGGTGTAGGGCAGTGCGCGGAATCTGCCGAACCAGGGCGAGGCGAGGAACTCGCGGACGAGGCGTGCCCGGGGCCGGCCGCGGGCGGCGAGGAGGGCGAGGGAGCGGGGGAAGGCGTCGGCGATGCCGCCCGCGCCGTCGCCGTGCCACAGGTCGGTGCGGAAGCGGCGTGCGGTGAAGGCGAGTTCGCCGTGGTCGACGGTGGCGAGGCAGGCGTGTTCGGCGGGGTTGCCGGTGACTGCGGCGGGGCCGTGGGCGGCGAGGCGTTCACGGTAGTCGTCGTCGGTGAGCAGGCGCGCGAGCAGGGCGGTGAGTTCGGGGCCGGTCAGCTCGGGAGCGGTGGGTTCGGGGCCGGCCTGCTCAGGTCCGGTCGGCTCGGGTCCGGTCGGCTCCGGTCCGGTGGGCCCGGCGGCGGCAGGCGGTGTCATGGGGTGTCCCGGCCGGCCCACGCGGTCACGAGGTCGCGCAGGCGTGCGTAGTTGCGGCGGGACTTCTCGACGAGTTCGCCGTCGTCGCCGTAGACGGGGTCCTCGTAGGTGACGCCGAGAAGGTTGGGGCAGCGGGGCAGCAGGTGGCGGGTGAGCTCGATCTGTTCGTCGAGGAGGATGCCGTGGTGGAGGTCGCGGAACTTTCCGTCGACGATCTGGCAGCCGGAGAGGTGCAGTTCGCGGCAGCGGTCGAGGGGCAGCCGTTCCAGTTCGTCGAACATGGCCCGCCCGGTACGGCCTTTGAGCCACTGGTAGCTGAGGACGTGGCCCACGTCGAGGGTGACGTGGACGTCGGCGTCCTCGGCGAGGCGGCGGAAGTAGTCGAAGCCGTCGAGGCCGCCCAGGACGAACGAGCCGCCCTCGGTGAAGCCCGGGAACTCGACATGCAGGGGCGGTTCGAGCAGTTCGCGGGCCTGCCGGGCGTTGGCCGTGGCCAGGCGGAGGCCTTCCTCGGTGAGGACGGGCGGCAGGGGGTAGGGCAGCGGCCGCCCCTGCAGGCTCCAGATGCCGAGGTCCTCGACGACCCAGGAGAAGCCGTAGCGGGCGTGCAGGGCGTTGGCGAACTCCGCGGCCGGGCGCCGGTCGTAGGCCTCGGGGGTGCCCATGTTGAGCAGGGTGTGGTGGAAGGCGCGGGTGTGCAGGCCGGGCATGGCCGCATAGAGCCGGTCGTAGGCGGTGACGTAGTCGGCGGTGCGCAGGCGGGCGCGGTGGCGGGGCTGGAAGGCGAAGAAGGAGTAGGCGAAGTCGCCGGCGTGGCGCTCCAGGAAGGTGCGGACGCGGGGGGTGATGTCGCCGCCGTCGTCCGTCTCGCGGAAGCCGGTCCGGGCGCCCCAGGGCAGGTCCATGCCGACGCCCAGACCGAGCCGGGTGCGGGGGCGGGGGCGGGTCGGTGCGGCGGTGGTCATGCGGGGCTCCTAGGGCGTGTCCGGTGGGTCAGTGCAGGCCCCGCGGCGTCTGGTGCTGGGGGCACCTCCCAGCGGTAGCTGGGGGAGCATCGCAAGGCGGAGCATCACTCGCGTACTGGGCGTACTCGGGTGATGCGACAACGCGGCGAGGTGCCGTGTCAGGCGGCGCGGGGCCTGTGCCGACCCGTCGGACACGCCCTGCGTCCAGGCGGTCGGGGAGGGGGATGCTTTCGGCGGCGTCGGCCGCGACCAGGCGTCCCAGCAGCCGTGCTCCGCGGTCGGAGCGGGCGGTGAGTGTGTACGCGTCCTCCTCGACCGCGACGTGCTCCCGGGGAAGGGCGAAGATCTGCTGCCAGACGAGGTCGGAGAGCAGGAGGGAGCCTGCGCCGGTGCCCTCCGCCGCGGCGGAGGGCACCGGGCGTACCCAGGGGCGCAGTCGGGCGTGCCGGACGGGGCCGTGGGTGCGGCTGTGCCGCTGGTGCGGGGGCAGTGCGTCGTTCCCCTGCGGGCGGACGGCCCGGAAGGTGTCCGTCAGGCGGTGCAGGGAGGTGGCGCGGCCGGGGCCGTCCGGAGCGGTGAGCGGGTAACCGTGCCTGCCGCCCAGGTAGTTGAGCTCGGGGTTGGCACCGAGCGCCCCGGAGCGGTCGAGGGTAATGCCGTAGCGTGCGGCGTCGGCCGCGAGGAGCGTCCCGGGTTCGGCGACCATGAGCTGCAGGACGTCGATGCCGATCTTCGTCTCGTTGGCACGGAGGAATTCCCGTGACGCCTTCGCCTCGTCGTCGGTCTCGTCGAAGAGGCCGCCCATGACGGAGAACCGGAGATTGATGCCCGCGCCGGTGATGTTGTCGATGATGCGCTGATAGTCGGCGGAGACGACGCCTTTGTCCATGAGGTCGAGCAGGCGCTGCGCATTCGTCTCGTATCCGACGCTCATGAGAACGCATCCGAGTGCGGACAGTTCCCGGCAGAACTCCTCGTCGAGGAGGACGGATTCCAGCCGGTTGCGGGTGCTGAAGGTGACCCGGATGCCGCGGCGGCGGACTTCGCGCATGGCCTGCACGATCAGCCGCAGATTGGTGTTCTCGTCGACGACGGCCACGAAGTCCACGCCGTGCCGGCGGACGACGGATTCCACGGAGTCGGCGATCTGCGCGGGAGTGCCCTGCTGATACGCCCCTTTGGGCAGGGACCTGTTCCCGTACGAGCAGAAGACGCAGCGTCCCCAATAGCAGCCGACGCAGGAGACGATGGCCAGTTGGAAGTCCTCGGCCACGTAGGAATGCACCGGGAGGCCGTCGAAGTCCGGTGGCCCGGTGTCGCGGAATGTCATCCGCAGGGGCAGGGCGGCGCCGGTCTCCCGGCCGGGCGCGGTCCACAGGACGCCGGGGACGTCGCTCGCGGCCGTCGTGCCGTCGAGGGCGTCGAGCCCTGCCGCGAGCGGTTCCTCACCGGCGGCGGTGCACAGGGCGTCGGCGCCGTGCCGGACGGAGCGCAGGCCGAGGAGTTCGCCGCTGCGCAGCATCACCTGCTGGCCGCCCAGCCACACTTGGGCCTCCGGCTGCAGGGCGCGCACCCAGGCGGCGATCAGCAGGGCGGGCGCGAGCTGGCTGAAGAAGGCGACGGACAGGCCGACCAGGCGCGGCCGGGTGGCGGCGAGGGTGCGTTCCAGGAGGCGCCGGAGCGTGGCGGTGGGCGGGTCGAGCGCCGCGGCGTCCTGTGCCGCGAGCCGTGCGACCTCCGCGTCCAGTGCGTCCAGGCCCGGCCAGGGGCGGGTGAGGAAGGAGTCCTCCAGGACGGTCTCGACGGCCTGGTTGGCCAGGCGCACCGCGCGGGCGGGGCCGAGAGCGCCCGCGCCGTGTTTGGTGAGGACGTGGCTGCGCAGTTCCGGCAGGTGCGCGCAGGCCGTTTCGGCCATCGCGGCGCGGTACCAGTGGCGCATTCCGGAGCGGCCCCGGTGGCGCTCGTACGCGCCCATCAGGGGCCCGTACTGCAGGAGTTCGTGGAAGAGGCCGAGATTGAGGTCTTCCTGGTGGACGGTCCGGCCCTGCGCGCGCAGATGGCCGGTGAGACAAGGAAGGCTCAGATAGGGGAAGAGCCGTGCTTCGGTCTGCGGCGGGAAAAGAAGGACCGCGTCCGCGGGAGCGGTGTCTCCCATGGGTGTGCACGCTCCCAGGACTTCGTGGAGTTCCGGTATTCCGTGCGGGTTTCCCTGCGATATGCAGTGCAGTATGCAGTGCGATACGCAGTGCGGTTTTCCATGATGCGGCCGGCATCACGTGGAGCCGGTTTCCCGGCCCCACGCACCGTGCGCGCTAGTCCTCGGGAGTGGCCTCGACAAGGGACTTGAAGCGGAAGGCGTGGAATGCGCCGCCCACCTTCAGTTCGGAGGATTCGATGACCTGGAGGTCGTCCAGCTCGTCGAACTCTTCGGCGGTGTAGTTCTCAGACATGCGAAACTCCCTGTTCCGGGGCAGCTGAGCAGTCGAACTGCGCACAGTAAACAGGAATGGAAAGCATGCGAGCAAGGTAAAAATCCGGCCAGTGGACGGTCAGTTGACGCCCTGTTCGCCGGGTGTGCACCGGTTTGATCGATGGCTTGTCGGCCGGATAATGCCCCTCCCCGCACCGGTATCCGATATCCGGTGCGGGAATTGCGCTGGAACGTGATATTCAGCTTGCGGGCAGGGGTTCGCCGAACCAGAGCTCGATCAGCCGGGCCGCGATGGAAATCCCCGTGGGCGGCAGCACCTCGCCCGAGGCGAAGGCGGCCCGCAGTTCGTCCCGCGAGAACCAGCGCGCCTCGTGGATCTCCTCGCCGTCCACCTGGATGTCCGAGGACGTGGCGCGGGCCATGAAGCCCAGCATCAGGCTGGACGGGAACGGCCAGGGCTGGCTGGCGACATACTCCACGTCGCCCACCACGACACCGGCCTCCTCGGCGACCTCGCGGCGCACGGCCTGCTCGATGGACTCGCCCGGCTCGACGAAGCCCGCGAGCGTCGAGAAGCGGCCCTCCGGCCAGTGCATCTGCCGGCCCAGCAGGGCCCGGTCCTTCTCGTCCGTCACCAGCATGATCACGGCCGGGTCGGTGCGCGGGTAGTGCTCGGCGCCGCAGGCCGGGCAGCGGCGGATGTGACCGGCGGCCGCGATCACCGTGCGCTCGCCGCAGCGCGAGCAGAAGCGGTGCAGCCGCTGCCAGTTCTCCAGGGCCACCGCGTGCACCATCAGGCCCGCGTCGCGCGGCGAGAGCAGCAGCCCCGCCTCGCGCAGCCCGGCGGGCCGCGCCGACTGGTCCATCCGGCCCGGCAGCGCGTCCTTCTGGAGCGCGAAGTAGGCGACGCCGTCGGCGTCCTGGCCCAGGAAGTAGCGGTGCGTCTCGGTGACGGGCGCCTCGAAGGCGGGGGTCATCACCAGCTCGGTGCGGCCGTCGGGGGTGTCGTCGATCAGCGCCTGCCCGCCGGAGACCACGAAGACGCGCGTCGACGGGTGGCTCCACGCCGCGGACAGCCACGCCTCGTCCAGGCGGTGGTGCGCGGCGCGGTCGATGCCGCTCGTGTCGCTGAGCGTGATCGGCCGGGTTGCTGCGAGATCGGTCCAGGTGGTCACGGCTGCTTCCAACTCCCCCTGCAAATGGTGATGATGGTGCGTCATGGGCGCGGTTCCGGGATCCGCCGGTCAGTCCCGGCCGGTGCGTCCGGTCTCGGCGAGCTCGCCCCACAGGTGGGCGGCGGTCTCGACGCCCTTCATGAGGAGATCCAGCTCGACCTTCTCGTTCGGCGCGTGCCAGCCGTCCGACGGCACCGAGATGCCGAGGAACAGCACGGGCGCGCCGAGCACGTCCTGCAGATCTGCGGCGGGGCCCGAGCCGCCCTCCCGCGTGAAACGGATCTTCTGTCCGAAGGCCTTGCCCATGGCCCGGACGACGGCCTGCAGCGCCGGGTGGTCCAGCGGGGTCAGGCAGGGGCGGGTCGCGCCCCAAAACGTCACCTCGTGCCGGATGCCCTCGGGCAGCCGGTCCGCCACCCAGGCGCTCAGGGACCGCTCGATGACCTCCGCGTCCTGCCCGGCGACGAGCCGGAACGAAAGCTTCAGCTGGGCGGAGGAGGGGACGATCGTCTTGCCGCCGGGGCCCTGGTAGCCGCCGCCGATGCCGTTGACCTCGGCGGTGGGCCGGGCCCAGATGCGCTCCAGGGTGCTGTAGCCGGCCTCGCCGAGGGTGCCGTGCGAGTGGGCCGTGCGCAGCCACTGCTGCTCGTCGAAGGGCAGTTCCGCGAAGAGTTCCCGCTCGGCGTCGGTCAGTTCGGCGATGCCGTCGTAGAAGCCGGGGATCGTCACGCGGTGCTGCTCGTCGTGGAGCGCGGCGGCCAGGCGGGCGGCCTCCATGGCCGGGTTGGGCACGGCGCCGCCGAACGAGCCCGAGTGGATGTCCTGGTCGGGGCCGTACAGGTCGATCTGGCAGTCGGTGAGCCCGCGCATGCCCGTGCACACGGTCGGGGTGTCCGCGGACCACATGCCGGTGTCGGAGACGATCACCGCGTCGCAGGCGAGGCGGTCGGCGTGGGCGCGCACGAGGGCGGGGAAGTTCGGGGAGCCGGACTCCTCCTCGCCCTCGACGAGCAGCTTGAGGTTGACCGCCGGGGCGGTGCGGCCGGTGGCCGCGAGGTGGGCCCGGACGCCCAGGGTGTGGAAGAAGACCTGGCCCTTGTCGTCGGCCGCGCCGCGCGCGTACAGCCGGCCGTCCTTCACGACCGGCTCGAACGGCTCGGTGTGCCAGCCGTCCTCGCGGGCGGCGGGCTGGACGTCGTGGTGGCCGTAGACCAGGACGGTCGGTGCGTCCGGCTCGCCGGAGGGCCACTCGGCGAAGACGGCCGGGGCGCCCGCCGTCTCCCAGATCTCCACGGCCGGGAAGCCGGTCTCCTTGAGCTTCGCCTGCAGCCACTCGGCGCTGCGGCGCACGTCGGACGCGCGGCCGGGGTCCGCCGAGACGGACGGGATGCGCAGCCACTCGACGAGGTCGTCGAGGAACGCGGCGCGGTGGCCTTCGATCCAGGTGCGGACGGCGCTGTCCGGGGTGTTGCTCATGACGTCGAGCCTAGCCGGATACGGGGTGTGACCGGGACCGGGTTCCGTCATGATCCCTCCCCCGGTTCCGCTTCCGGTTCCGCGCCGGGTTCTCCGCCGAGGAGGATCCGCTCCAGTGCCGCCCGGTCCGGCAGATCGGCGGGGCGGACGGTCTCGCCGTCGCGGACGTGGACGAAGGCCGCGGTGACGGCGGACAGGGGCAGGCCGCAGCGTTCCGCCCAGGCCAGGCGGTAGATCGCGAGCTGGAGCGGGTCCGCCGTGCTGCGGTCGCGGGCGGTCTTCCAGTCGACGATCTCGTAGCCCTCGCCGTCGGGGGTGCGGTAGACGGCGTCGATCCGGCCGCGGATCAGCCGGCCGGCGAGGGTGAGCTGGAAGGGCACCTCGACGCGGTGCGGGACGCGGCGGGCGTAGGGGGTGCGCTCGAAGGCCTCCTTGAGCGCGGCCAGGTCGCGCTCGTCGGCGATCTCCGTGCCGTCCTCCTCGCCCGGCAGGTCGTCGAGGTCGTGGAGGGGCAGGGGGGTGGCGTCGAAGCGGGACTCCACCCAGGCGTGGAAGCGGGTGCCGCGGCGGGCGGCGGGCTGCGGGGCGCGCGGCATGGGGCGTGCCAGGTCGCGGGCGAAGGCGTCCGGGTCCGCGGCGAGCTGCATCAGCTGGGTGGCGGTGAGGCTCGCGGGCAGGACGACGTCGCGGACCGTGGCGCGGGCGCGGCGGAGCTCGCCCGCGAGCGCGTCGAGGTCGCGGTCCCAGGAGGCGACGGTGCGGGCCTCCTCGGGGAGGAGCGGGTGCGGTTCGGGGGCGTGCCGGGGCGCCGGCACCCGGGGGCGGGTGGTGGGCAGGGAGTCCCAGTCGTCGCCGAGGGGGGCACCGTCCGCGGGCTCGCCGTCGTCCTCAGGGGGCGGCGGCCAGTCGGGGTCGTACGCAGGCCGGGCCGCGGGCGCCTGCGGTTCTGCCTCCAGGCGGGCCAGGTGGGCCGTGACCGCGTCCGCCGCGGCCCGGCGGCGGGTCAGGGAGGCGGGGTCGAGCGGGAGCGGCCAGAGCTGGTCGGCCGCGGCGGCCTGCAGGGCCGGGTTCTCCTCGCCCTCCCCGGGGGCTTCGGCCCAGGCCTCGATCTCGCCGTGGCCCTCCTCGCAGTGGGCGCGCAGGGCCTCCAGGAACGCCGACGGGCCCCGCGGGCGCTTCTGGTCCGGGCCCCACCAGTGGCCCGAGGCGAGCAGCAGAAGGCGGGGACGGGTGAACGTGACGTAGCCGAGGCGGAGTTCCTCGATGCGCTGGTGCTCCTTCATGGCGGCCTTGAAGGAGGCGAGGCCCTTGCTGTCCCAGCCGTCCACGCCGGGGAGGGTGTCCGCGTCGCCGCGCAGGGCGTGCGGCAGGACCCTGGGCTGGGCGGTCCAGGACTCGCGGGGCTGTTCGCTGGGGAACTGCTTGGCGACGAGGCCGGGGACGGCCACCACGTCCCACTCCAGGCCCTTGGACTTGTGCGCGGTGAGGATCTTGACGGTGTTCTCGCCGCCGGGGAGCGAGCTGTCCAGGCCCTTCTCGTACTGCATGGCAGTGCGCAGGAAGCCGAGGAAGGCGAGGAGGGTCGTCTCACCGTCCAGCGCGGCGAAGTCGGCGGCAATGTCCAGGAATTGGGCGAGCGTCTCGCGGCGGCGGGCGGCCAGGGCGTGCGGGGAGGCGGAGAGCTCGACCTCCAGGCCCGTGGTGGCCAGGATGCGGTGGAGGACGTCCATCAGCGGGTCGGCCGACGAGCGCCGCAGGTCGCGCAGTTCGGCGGCGAGGCGGGCGAAGCGGATGCGGGCCTCGGACGAGAAGGGCAGGCCGTCGTCGGGGGCGTCGGTGGTGAGGAAGGTGTCGAGGGCGTCGGCCAGGGAGATCGTCTCGGCCGGGTCCACGCCCTCCACCGCCTCGGCGAGGCGCCGCCCGGGGTCGGCCCCGGCGGACCCGTAGGGCACCAGGGTGCGGGCGCGGCGGCCGAGGAGGGCCAGGTCGCGGGGGCCGATGCGCCAGCGCGGGCCGGTGAGCAGGCGGACGAGGGAGGCGTTGGCCGTGGGGTCCTGGAGGACCTCGCAGACGGCGACGAGGTCGGCGATCTCCGGCAGGTGCAGCAGGCCGGAGAGGCCGACGACCTCGACGGGCACGTCCCGTTCGACGAGCGCGCCCTGGATGCGGGCGAAGTCCGAGGCGGTGCGGCAGAGGACGGCGATCTCGCCGGGCGGGGTGCCGGTGCGCACGAGGTGGGCGAGGGAGTCGGCGAGCCAGTCCAGCTCCTCGGCGTGGGTGGGCAGCAGGGCGCAGCGGACGATGCCGTCGTGCTCGGCGCCGGGGGCGGGGCGCAGGGCCTCGACGCCCTCGTGCCGGGAGCGGAGTTCGGCGGCGAGGTGGTTGGCGAGGCGGAGCAGGCGGCCGCCGCTGCGGCGGTTCTCGCCGAGCGCGTGGCGCCGGGCGGGGGTGCCGTCGGCGTGCGGGAAGTGGCGGGGGAAGTCGTCGAGGTTGGCGACGGAGGCGCCGCGCCAGCCGTAGATGGCCTGGCAGGGGTCGCCGACGGCGGTGACGGGGTGTCCGGTGCCGCCGCCGAACAGCCCGGCGAGCAGCTTCCGTTGGGCGACGGAGGTGTCCTGGTACTCGTCGAGGAGGACGACGGCGAACTCCTCGCGCAGGATGCGGCCCACTTCGGGCCTGTCGAGGGCGAGTTCGGCGGAGAGGGCGATCTGGTCGCCGAAGTCGAGCAGATCGCGGCGGCGCTTCTCCTCTCTGTACGCCCGGACGAGGCCGAGGAGTTCGCGGCGGGCGCGGGCGGCCTCGGGGACCTTGCGCAGGTCGGCGTTGGTGAGCCGGGCGCCTTCCAGGGCGGCGAGCAGCTCCGTGTCATGGGCGTGCAGGCGGGCGGGCGGCACGAGGTGTTCGCTGAGCTCGGCATCGAGGGCCAGCAGGTCGGAGACGAGGTCGCCGAAGGAGCGGGTGAGCGCGGGGTGGGGGCCCGGGGAGGAGCGCAGGACGCGGGCGGCGAGCTGGTAGCGGGTGGCGTCGGCGAGGAGGCGGGCGGAGGGCTCCAGGCCGATGCGCAGGCCGTGTTCCTTCAGGAGCCGGCCGGCGAAGGCGTGATAGGTGGAGATCTGCGGCTCGCCCGCGGCCCGGTCGGGGTCGTCGTCGTACGCGTCGGTGATACCGGCCTGCGCGAGGGCCTTGCGGACACGCTCGGCGAGCTCGCCGGCCGCCTTGTTGGTGAAGGTCAGCCCGAGGACCCGCTCGGGGGCGACCTGGCCCGTGCCGACGAGCCAGACCACGCGCGCGGCCATCACCGTGGTCTTGCCGGATCCGGCTCCGGCCACGATGACCTGCGGGGCGGGCGGCGCGGTGATGCAGGCCGTCTGCTCCGGGGTGAAGGGGATGCCGAGGAGCTCCTTGAGCTGCTCGGGGTCGGTCAGGCGCGGGGTCACACCCGAAACGCTAAGGGCGGCCACTGACAACGGGCGCTGACCAGCCGCTTTCTGCTCACTCCACGACATGGCGGCCCTCCGGGCGGGCCGTGCACGAGGCACGGAAGGTGCAGTGGGTGCAGTGCTGGCCGGGGCGCGGGGAGAACCGTTCCTCGAGGACGCGGCGGGCCGCGGCGGCCAGCAGGTCGCCGATCCACGCGCCCTCCCCCAGCGGCTCCTGGGCCTGCACCTTGGGCAGGGCGTCGCCGCCCTCCTTCTTCGCCGCGCCCTGGCGCAGCTGGACGAGCTCGGCACCGCCCGGTTCCGGCCGCGCGCCGTCGAACAGCTCGTCCACGGCGCCTTGTTCGACGGCCAGCTGGTAGACGGCGAGCTGCGGGTGGCGTTCGACGTCGGCCGCAGAGACCGTGCCCTTGCCGGTCTTGAAGTCGACGACGTACGCGCGGCCCTGGTCGTCGCGTTCGACGCGGTCCATGGAGCCGCGGATGCGGACGAGGTGGCCGTCGGCCTTGAGCGTGACGTCGAAGGGGTGCTCGGTGGCGACGGCGGTGCGGCCGCCGCGTTGCAGGACGTGCCAGCGGAGGAAGCGTTCGAGGGCGGCGCGGGCGTTCTCCTTCTCCTGGAGCGACTTCCAGGGGGCGTCGAAGGCGAGCGCGTCCCAGACGGATTCCAGGCGTTCCATCAGGACGGCGAGGTCGGCGGGGGTGCGGCCGGAGGCGACCTCGTCGGCGAGGACGTGCACGACGTTGCCGAAGCCCTGGGCGGCGGTGGCGGGGGCGTCCGCCTTGACCTCGCGGCCCAGGAACCACTGGAGCGAGCAGGTGTTCTCCAGCTGTCCGAGTGCGGAGCCGGAGAGGGCGACGGGGCGTTCGGGGTCGCGCAGCGGCACCTCGCTGTGGGTGGCCTCGGCGAGGCCCCACCAGCGGTAGGGGTGGGCAGCGGGGACGAGCGGCCGGCCCTCCTCGTCGCGCAGGGCGGCGAGCCGGGCGAGCCGTTCGGCTGCGGCGGCGCGCAGGGCGTCGGAGGCGGCGGGGTCGACGGTGGTGGCGCGCAGTTCGGCGACGAGGGCGGCGACGGCGAGGGGGCGGCGGGGCCGCTGGGTGACGTCGACGGGGGTGATGCCGAGTTCGGCGAGGAAGCGGGAGGGCTGGTCGCCGTCCTCTGCCGCGGCCTTGACGGCGGTGACGACCAGGCGGTCGCGGGCGCGGGTGGCGGCCACGTAGAAGAGCCGGCGCTCCTCGGCCAGCAGGGCGCCGGGGGTGAGCGGTTCGGCGAGGCCGTCGCGGCCGATGCGGTCGGCCTCCAGGAGCGAGCCGCGGCGGCGCAGGTCGGGCCAGAGGCCTTCCTGGACTCCGGCGACGACGACGAGGCGCCACTCCAGGCCCTTGGAGCGGTGGGCGGTCATCAGGCGCACGGCGTCGGGGCGGGCGGGGCGGCGGGTGAGGGTGTCGGCGGCGATGTCCTGGGCGTCGAGCTCGTCGAGGAGGTTGAGGGCGCCGCGGCCGCCGGTGCGGGCCTCGGCGCGGGCGGCGGTCTCGAACAGGGCGCAGACGGCGTCGAGATCGCGGTCCGCGTTGCGGCCGGCGGCGCCGCCGCGGTGGGCGGCGCGTTCGAGGCGCTGCGGCCAGGGCGTGCCGTTCCACAGGGCCCACAGGGCGTCCTCGGCGGTGGCGCCGCCGGCGAGCAGTTCGCGGGCGGTCTGCAGGAGGGCGGCCAGGCGCTGGGCGCCGCGGGCGTAGGAGGGGTCGTGGGCGGCGAGGCGTTCCGGTGCGGCGAGGGCTTCGGCGACGAGCTCGTCGGAGGGGCGGGGGACGGCCCGGCCCGCGGCCCGTTCCTCGTCGCGCAGGGCGCGGCCGAGCCGGCGCAGGTCGGTGGCGTCCATGCCGCCGAGGGGGGAGGCGAGGAGGGCGAGGGCGGTCTCGGCGTCGAGCCAGGGGGTGTCCTCCTCCGTGGGGAGGACGGATTCGGCGACGGTGCGCAGGGCGGTCAGCAGGGGGGCGACGGCCGGTTCGTGCCGCAGGGGCAGGTCGTCGCCGTCGACCTCGACCGGTACGCCCGCGGAGGTGAGGGCGCGGCGCAGGGACGGCAGGGAGCGGGAGCCGGCCCGGACCAGGACGGCCATGTCCTGCCAGGGGACGCCGTCCTCGAGGTGGGCGCGCCGCAGGATGTCGGCGATGTTGTCGGTCTCGGCGCCCTGGGTCGGATAGGTGCAGGCCTCCACGCGGCCGCCGGCGCGGACGGCGGTGAGCTCGCGGTGGGCGCGGACGGCGTCGGCGGGCAGGCGGGTGAGCGGCATGCGCCGGGTGAGCTGCCGGGTGGCCGCGAGCAGGTTCGCGCCGGAGCGGCGGGAGACGGTCAGGACCTCGACGGGGGCGGGGGTGCCGTCGGGGCGGGCGAAGGTGCGGGGGAAGTCGAGGATGCCGCCGACGTCGGCGCCGCGGAAGGCGTAGATCGACTGGTCGGGGTCGCCGAACGCCATGAGTGTCCGTCCGCCGCCGGCGAGGGCGCGCAGCAGCCGCACCTGGGAGGCGTCGGTGTCCTGGTACTCGTCGACGAAGACCGCGTCGTAGCGGCCGGCGAGGTCCGCGGCCGTCTCCGGGCGCTCGGCGAGCAGCACGGCGCGGTGGACGAGTTCGGCGTAGTCGAGCACCCCGTAGGTGTCGAGGACGTCCAGGTACTCGGCCATGAAGGAGGCGGCGGCCCGCCAGTCGGGACGGCCGGTGCGGGCGGCGAAGGTGCCGAGCGTGCCGGGCCCCAGACCGAGTTCGCGGCTGCGGGCGAGGACGGCGCGCACCTCGTCGGCGAAGCCGCGGGTGGTCAGGCAGGCGCGCAGTTCGTCGGGCCAGCGCACGGCGGCGCGGCCCGCGCGCTCCAGTTCGGCCTGGCCTGCGAGCAGTTCGCGGACGACGACGTCCTGTTCGGGGCCGGACAGCAGGCGCAGCGGGTCGGCGAAGAGGTCGGCGTCCTGGTGGGCGCGGACGAGGGCATAGCAGTACGCGTGGAAGGTGGTGGCCTGCGGGGCGGCGGCGCCGCCCATGCGGGCGGCCATCCGGTCGCGGAGTTCGACGGCCGCCTTGCGGCTGAAGGTGAGGACGAGCACCCGCTCCGGGTCCGTGCCGCGCCGCACCCGCTCGGCCACGGCCTCGACGAGCGTGGTGGTCTTCCCCGTGCCGGGCCCGGCGAGCACCAGCAGCGGCCCGTCCCGGTGGTCAACCACGGCGCGCTGCCGTGCGTCCAGCTCAGGAGGAACCACGGGTCCCGGCCGGGTGCGCACCAGACGGTAGGCGCCCTGGGCGGGCTGCCGTGTCCGGTGAGCATGCGGTGAGCGGGAAGGCGGGGAGAGACTCACGTGGGGTGCCGGTCCTGGTGGTGTTGCGGGGGTGGGTGCGACGCGGTCCTCGACGCTACGCCAGGAGGCCGCCGGGGCGCAGGGCGCCGGGGGAGCCCCCGCACGCCCGTCGTGGCCTCATCCGTTCGGGTGCTGCCCCGGGACCACGGGCCCGCGGGCGGTGCGGGCGGCCCCGCCGCACGGCCCGGCTCACGTGTGCGGAGTCACATCGCCGTCCCAGCGGGCCCGGGTCATCGCGAGGCGCGGCACATGCCCTTCGGCCTGCCGGCCGGCCTCGCGCAGCGGGGTGCCCTCGGCGCGGTAGTGGGCCAGGGCGCGCAGCTCGTGGCCGGGCAGCAGCACCCCGTCGGCGCGGACGACCCGCCACCACGGCACGGCGCCGCCGTACAGCGCCATGACCCGGCCCACCTGGCGCGGCCCGCCCTCACCGAGCCACTCGGCGACGTCCCCGTACGTCATCACCCGGCCGGGCGGAATCAGCTCGGCCACGGCCAGCACCCGCTCGGCATACTCGGGCAGGGTCTCCGGAAGCTCGCTCACGCGGCCCATCCTGCCGCACCCCTCCGACAACGCCCCGGGCGGATGATCACTCAGAGTGCGGCACCGCATCACAGGGCGTACGATCCGGAGTCCGCGCCCGCGAAATGCACCCTGATGCCCCGTTGCCCGGCCGGGCCATGCCACCATCTTCCGGGCGGTGACTGGTGATACGAGACCAAGAAGAAGACAAGGACGAGCAACAGGGCGCGCAGCCTCGCGACGAGGCCCGCGTCCCCGGCGCGCTGCCCCCTTCCGGGGACCGCGGCTCGTACAAGTGCGAAGGCGGCGAGATCCACATCGACAAGGTCTCCGGCGACGAGCCCCTGCTCCCCGCCCGTGTCCACCGCCCCGCCGACCTGGTCCGGCTCTTCCTGGGCATCCTCGGCATCGCCCTCGTGCTCGCCCTGGCCGCCTTCGCCCACTTCACCACCGCCGGGCTGGAGAGGGACATCGGCGAGAGCACCGGCCGGGCGCCCCAGCTGCTGGCGAACTTCGCGGGGCTCGCGGCCAACATCGCCATCTTCATCGTGCCGGTCGCGTTCGCCATCGAGCGGCTGATCAAACGGGACGGGCTGCGCATCGCCGACGGTGTGCTGGCCGCGGTCCTCGCGCACGGCGTCTCGCTCGGCACCGACCTGTGGGTCGCCCAAGGGGCGCCCGCCTCGATCCGTTCGGCGCTCATCCAGACGTCGCCGACCGGCAGCGCCACCGACCCGGTGCACGGCTATCTGGCGCCCGTGATCGCCTACATGACGGCGGTCGGCATGTCCCGCCGCCCGCGCTGGCGGGTGGCCATGTGGGCGGTGCTGCTGCTGGACGCCTTCGCGGTGCTGGTGAACGGCTACACCACACCGTTCTCCATCGTCATCACCGTGCTGATCGGCTGGACCGTGGCCTACGGCACGCTCTACGCGGTCGGCTCGCCGAACGTCAGACCGACCGGCCAGCATCTCCTCGCCGGCCTGCGGCGCGTGGGTTTCAACCCTGTGACCGCCCTGCGCACCGAGGACCCGGAGGACACCGAGCATCACGACCGGGGGCGCCGCTACATCGTCACCCTGGAGGACGGCCCGCCGCTCGACGTCACGGTCGTCGACCGTGAACAGCAGGCGCAGGGCTTCTTCTACCGGGTCTGGCAGCGCCTCGCCCTGCGCGGCATCACGCAGCGCCGCAGCCTGCAGTCGCTGCGGCAGGCCCTGGAGCAGGAGGCCCTGCTGGCCTACGCGGCCATCGCCGCGGGCGCCAACGCGCCGCGGCTGATCGCCACCTCCGAGCTCGGCCCGGACGCCGTGATGCTCGTCTACGAGCACATCGGCGGCCGCACCCTGGACGCCATCCCGGACGAGGAGATCACCGACGAGCTGGCGGCCGGTGCCTGGCGGCAGGTGCAGGCGCTGCAGTCGCGGCGGATCGCCCACCGGCGCCTCGACGGCGACGCCCTTCTGGTGGATCGTTCCGGCAACGTCGTCCTGACCGACCTGCGCGGCGGCGAGATCGCCGCGGGCGACCTGGTCCTGCGGATGGACATCGCCCAGCTGCTCACCACGCTCGGCCTGCGGGTGGGTGCCGAACGTGCCGTGGCCTCGGCCGTGTCCGTGCTGGGCCCCGACGCCGTCGCCGACAGCCTGCCCCTGCTCCAGCCGATCGCCCTCACCCGCTCCAGCCGGGCCACCCTCCGCCAGCTCGCCCGCGAGCGCGCGGAGCGCGAACGGAACGCGGTGCTGGAGTCCTCGCGCATCGAGAAGGAGCGCAGGGCGCGGGAACGCGCGGAGAAGGGTGCGGACGTCAGCGAGCGCAAGGCGCTCAAGGCCGAGAAGAAGGCGGAGAAGCAGGCGCTCGGTGTGGCGGCCGAGGAGGCGCGCGAGGAGGACCTGCTCGCGCAGATCCGCCGGCAGGTCCTGCTGATCCGCCCGCAGGCGCCGATAGAGCCGGTGCGCCTGGAGCGCATCAAGCCGCGCACCCTCATCAGCTCCATCGCGGGCGCCTTCGCCGCGTACTTCCTGCTCTCACAGCTCGCACACGTCAAATTTGGCGACCTGGTCGCACACGCCAACTGGTACTGGGTGCTGGCCGCCGCGGCCTTCTCCGCCCTGAGCTACCTGGCGGCCGCGATGAGCCTGCTGGGCTTCGTACCGGAGAAGGTGCCCTTCGGCCGCACGGTGCTCGCCCAGGTCGCCGGCTCGTTCGTCAAACTGGTCGCCCCCGCCGCGGTGGGCGGAGTCGCCCTGAACACACGCTTCCTGCAACGCCAGGGTCTGCGGCCGGGGCTCGCCGTGGCGAGCGTGGGAGCGTCGCAGCTGTTCGGTCTGGCGAGCCACATCATCCTGCTGCTGACGTTCGGCTACATCACCGGAACCGAGAACACGTCGTCGCCTCTCCCGCCGTCCCGCACGGTCATCGGCGGCCTGCTCACGGCAGCGGTCCTGGTGCTCGTGGTGACGGCGATCCCGTTCCTGCGGAAGTTCGTCTCCACGCGCGTGCGCTCGCTCTTCGCGGGCGTGGTGCCGCGCATGCTGGACCTGCTGCAGCGGCCGCGGAAGCTGCTGAACGGCATCGGCGGCATGCTGCTGCTGACGGCCACGTTCGTGCTGTGCCTGGACACGTCGATCCGGGCGTTCGGCGGGGACCTGAGCTACGCGAGCGTGGCCGTGGTCTTCCTCGCGGGCAACGCGCTGGGGTCGGCCGCGCCGACGCCGGGCGGTGTGGGCGCGGTGGAAGGTGTGCTCATCGGCGCCCTGACCCTGGCCGGACTGCCGGCGGAGACGGCGGCGCCGGCCGTGCTGCTGTTCCGGCTGCTGACGTTCTGGCTGCCGGTGCTGCCGGGGTGGCTGTGCTTCAACCAGCTGACGCGGAAGGGTGCCATTTAGCCGTCCGGCTCGGGTCGGGTGCCCATCGGGTGCGGGTCGGCTGTGGCTGGTCGCGCCCACGCGGCGGAGCCGCACATCGATACGGCCCCGCGCCCCTTCGGGGCGCTGATCCACCTTGCATATGCGAGCCTAATCGCCATAGCGTGCCGCACATGCGCACGTACACCATCGGCCAGGCGGCCCGACTGCTCGGCGTCAGCCCGGACACGGTGCGGCGCTGGGCCGATGCCGGACGGATACCGACACAACGCGACGAATCCGGCAAACGACTCATCGACGGCGAGCAGTTGGCGGCCTTCTCCGTCTCCCTCGCCGCCGAGGCGAACGGCGAGGACGAGGCGCCGTACACCACCGCGCGCAACGCCTTCCCCGGCATCATCACCGCCGTCAAGCTCGGCGACGTCGCCGCCCAGGTGGAGATCCAGGCCGGCCCGCACCGCCTGGTCTCCCTCCTCACCCGCGAGGCCGTGGAGGAACTGGGCCTGGCCGTCGGCATGGAGGCCGTCGCCCGCATCAAGGCCACCAACGTGCACATCGACCGCGCCTGACCGGGGGGACACCATGAACCGCACGCTCACCCGCACCGCCCTCGCAGCAGCCCTCGCCCTCCCCCTGGCAGCCTGCAGCAGCACCGGCGGCAAAAGCACGAGCACCATCACCGTCCTCGCAGCGGCCTCCCTCACCGACGTCTTCAAGCAGGCAGGGGCCGCGTACGAGAAGGAGCACCCGGGCACCGAGGTGAAGTTCTCCTTCGCCGGGTCCCAGGAACTGGCGGCCCAGGTCCGCCAGGGCGCACCGGCCGACGCGCTGGTGACCGCCGACACCAAGACGATGGACGACCTCAAGGCGCAGACCGGAACCCCCGCGGTCATCGCGAAGAACCGCCTCACCATCGCCACGGCCCCGCACAACCCCCGGCACGTCCAAGGCCTCACGGACCTCTCGCAAAGCGGCCTCAAGGTCGTCCTGGCGGCACCCGAGGTCCCCGCGGGCCGCTACAGCAAGAAGATCCTGGACCAGCAGCACCTCTCCGTGAAGCCGGTCTCCCAGGAGCCCAGCGTCCGGGCCGTGCTCAGCAAGGTCTCCCTCGGCGAGGCGGACGCCGGCATCGTGTACGTCACCGACGCGACCGCGGCCAAGGGCAAGGTGGACACCGTCACGATCCCCGACGCCCAGAATGCGGTGGCCAGTTACCCGGCGGCAACGCTCAAGAACTCCAAGAACACCAAAGCGGCAGAAGACTTCGTGAAGTGGCTGAGCTCCGCCGAGGCCCGGAAACTGCTCGCATCCGCGGGCTTCCAGAAGCCGTGAAGAAAAGAATCCCCCTCCCTCTCGGCATACCGGCCGCACTCGCGGTGACGTTTCTCCTCCTCCCCCTGGCGGGCGTCCTCGCCCACGCCCCCTGGAGCTCGCTCCCCTCCCGTCTCGCCTCTCACGAAGTGACCCAGGCCCTCACCCTCTCCCTTCTCGTCTCGGGCTGGGCCCTGCTGATCGCCCTGCTCCTGGGCGTCCCGCTGGCCTGGCTGCTGGCCCGCACGGAGTTCCCGGGCAAGTCACTGGTGCGCTGCCTGGTCATGCTCCCGATGGTGCTGCCACCAACCGTCGCCGGGGTGGCCCTGCTCCAGGCATACGGCCGCCACGGCATCCTGGGCCCGGCACTGGCGAGTTACGACATCACCCTCCCCTTCTCCACCGCAGGCGCGGTCATGGCCTCGGCATTCGTGGCCATGCCCTTCCTCGTCATCAGCCTCGAAGGTTCCCTCGCCGGCCTGCACCCCCGCTACGAGGAGACGGCAACGTCCCTGGGAGCGGCGCCGCTTCGCGTCTTCCGCACGATCACGCTCCCCATGGTCCTCCCGGGCCTGATCGCAGGAGCGGCCCTCTCCTGGGCCCGCGCCCTGGGCGAGTTCGGCGCCACGATCACCTTCGCGGGCAACCTCCCGGGAACCACGCAAACCCTGCCCCTCCAGGTCTACCTGCTCCTCCAGGACGACCCGGAGGGCGCAACAGCCGTATCCCTCCTCCTCCTTGCGATAGCAACGGCAATCCTCATCAGCCTCCGCGGCAGCTGGCTGAACCCGCAGACGCCGACGAAGACCGGGCGGGGCCGGGGGGCCGGGGAGGGCCCGGCAAGGGGCGTAAAGCCGTATGTGCGGCCAAGTGCGGGGCACACAACACGCGGACCGGCAACGGCCGCACATACAGCAGCCCCGGAGGGCCCTCCCCGGCCCCCCGGCCCCGCCCCCACCCCGCACCCGCTGCGCACCACGGTGACCGGCGCGGTAGAAGCAACGCTCAACGCCCCCGCGGGCACAACGATCGCGGTAGTAGGTCCCAACGGCGCCGGTAAAACAACACTCCTCCGCACCCTCCTGGGCCTGACCACCCGCGCAACGGCCACCACCCTCACCCTCGGTACCGAAGACGCATCCCACGCACCCCCACACCACCGCCGCATCGCCTGGGTCCCCCAGGACGGCGCCCTCTTCCCCCACCTGACCGCCCTCGCCAACACGGCATACGGCCTCCGCGCTCAGGGCACCCCCCGCGCCGAGGCCCACCGCGAGGCCCGGCAGTGGCTGGACCGCCTCGGCGTCGGCGCCCTGGCCCACCACCGCCCCGGCAGGCTCAGCGGCGGCCAGGCCCAGCGGGTGGCCCTGGCCCGCGCCCTGGCCGCACGCCCCCGCCTGCTCCTCCTGGACGAACCCCTCGCCGCCCTCGACCAGTCGACCCGCACTCACGTGCGCCACACCCTGCGCACCCACCTCGCAGACTTCCCGGGCGTGTGCCTCCTCGTCACCCACGACCCGGTGGAAGCCGTGTCGCTCGCGAGCCACGTCCTCGTCCTGGAGAACGGCCGCACCGTCCAGTACGCCACCCCCACCGACCTCACCCGCCGCCCCCGCTCCCCCTGGGTGGCCCGCATGCTGGGCCGCAACGCCTGGCCCGGCCGGACCACCGCCGACGGCGACGGCACCGTGCTCCTCGACGACGGCGCCCGCCTCACCACGGCGGAGCCGCCCCCCGCCGCAACGACGGGCCTCGCGGTCGTACCGCCCGAAGCGGTGTCCCTGCACACCACCCGCCCCACCGGCAGCCCCCGCAACATCTGGCAGGGCAAGGTCCGCGAGATCACCGCCCAGGGCGGCCGTCTCCGCGTCCTGGTCGAGGGCACGGACGGAGCCCCGGAGACCGTCGCCGAGATCACCCCGTCGGCCGCGGCGGACCTCGCCCTGGCCGAGGGCACCCCGGTCTGGGCGAGCATCAAGGCCACGGAAGCGGCGTTCATCCCCCTGTAACCCGTACGCCCCGCACCACGCGCGCCCCGGCGGCACCCCACGGACGATGGCAGTCAGCCAACGTCAGCCCCGGGAGGCACCGCCGTGCCGAGAGCAACGAGAGCCGCGCGAGCAACGAGATCCACACGATCCATACGAACCGGCAGCCTGCTCTCGGCCGTCCTGCTGACGCTCACGGCAGCAGCCGCAACAGGCTGCTCGAACGGCGGTGCCGCAGGCCGCCCCCAGGCAGCCGGCACCGCCGCCACAGCCCCCGGCAGGGGCCCCGGCGCCCCGGACCCCAAACTGGACTGGAAGTCGTGCCCGCCCCCGAGCGCCGGCGAGGACAACGGCGGGGCCGCCAAGGCCCCGGGCCGCGACTGGGAGTGCGCGACCCTGCACGCGCCCCTGGACTACGCGCACCCCGACGGCGAGAAGATCGGCATCGCCATGATCCGGGCGAAGGCCACCGATCCCGCGCACCGCATCGGTTCGCTGGTCTTCAACTTCGGCGGCCCGGGCGGCTCGGGCGTCACCACCCTGCCGGCGTTCGCCGAGGACTACCGGAATCTGCGCACCCGTTACGACCTGGTCAGCTTCGACCCGCGTGGGGTGGGCCGCAGCAGCGGCGTCCGCTGCCTGGACGACAAGGAGCTGGACGCGTACTACGCGGCGGACTCCACACCGGCGACCAAGCCCGAACAGACGGCCCTCGTCGGCCGCGTGGAGGCATACGCGGCCGCCTGCCGCCAGCACTCGGGAAAGGTCCTCCCGTACGTCGGGACGACGAACGCCGCGCGCGACATGGACCTGATGCGGCAGGCGCTCGGCGACGGCAAACTGCACTATTTCGGCGTGTCCTACGGCACCGAACTGGGCGGCGTCTACGCGCACTTGTACCCGAAGAACGTCGGGCGGGCGCTGCTCGACGCCGTGGTCGACCCGTCGAGCGACCCGGTGCAGAGCGCCCTCGCCCAGGCCCGCGGCTTCCAGCTGGCCCTCGGCAACTACATGTCGGCGTGCACGCAGACGTCCGACAACTGCCCGACGGAGCGCTCGATCACCGACCTCCTCGACCGCCTCGGCAAGCAGCCGATCCCGGCAACGGGCGGCGGCACCGGCTCCCCCACCCCCGGAACCGGCGGAACCGGCGGATCCGGGGGAACAGGCGGCGGCCGCGAGCTGACGCGGTCGCTGGCGACGAGCGGCATCGCCCAGGCCCTGTACTCCAAGGACTTCTGGGACTACCTCACCGAGGGCGTCGAGGACGCCGAGAACGGTGACGGAAGGATCCTGCTGTCCCTCGCGGATGCCATGAACGGCCGTAACCAGGACGGGCATTACAGCTCGCTCCAGGCCTCCCTCAACGCGGTCACCTGCGCGGACTTCGCCCAGCGCTACACGGCGGAGGACATCGAGCCGAAGGTGGCGGATTTCCGCAAGGCGTCGCCGGTCTTCGGGGACTTCATGGCGTGGAGCCTCCTGCAGTGCACCGGCTGGCCCGTCAAGGGCGAGTGGCAGACGCCCGACGTGAGCGCGAAGGGTGCCGCACCCATGCTCGTGGTCGGCAACACCGGTGACCCGGCGACCCCTTATGAGGGAGCGCGCACGATGGCGCGGGAGCTGGGCGAGGGCGTCGGAATCGAGATGACGTACCGGGGCCAGGGCCACGGCGCATACGACAGCGGCAACCCCTGCGTCAAAGGTGCGGCAGACGCGTATCTCCTGGACGGTAAGGTCCCGGAGCCCAACAAGGTGTGTTCATAGCACCCATAGCAGATCACACCGGTAATACGAACTGCACCGGCTCGAATGTCAGTGGCCCGCACTACGATCGCACGCACACAAGTTCCGCACGTGGACGGCGCGTTGCGGACCGGGCAACGGGGCGGGGGGATCGAAGTGTCGAACAGCAGCAGCACGTTACGGACCGGCGCCGGGCGGCCAGGCGATCCCGGCCACAGGGCCCGGGTGCTCACCGGAGCCCTGGCCATCGCGGCGCTGCTCGCCGCCCTGGCGGCCTTCTGCCAGGCGGAGTTCGGGCCGCTGGCGAAGCCCTCGTACTGCTGGGGCGCCTGGCCGGAGGACGGAGGCCCGTTCCGCAGTGGCGACCACCACCGCTCGGCACAGGAGACCGCCCCCGCGCCCGGGCGCCCGTACGGGGCGTGCACGTTGAGCTGGCGCGGCGGGCGGGGCGCCGGGGCGTACCGGCAGCGGCTCGACGTGCGGTACGGGACGGGCCCGCGGGAGGCGGAGGCCCGCCGCGCCTGGCTCTCGGGGCTGCTGGTGGGCGGTGACAGTGCGCTCCCGGACGGCCTGCCCGGCTTCGTGGCCGCCGGTTCCGGCACACTGGTGCTGCCCCCGTCGTGCGACGTGGACGGCCGCCCGTCGGTCGTGACGGTGACGAGCTCGTTCCGCGACGCGGACAAAACAAGCGCGGCGGACGGAACGGACCTGGCGAAGCCCGGCGGCGAGCGCCCCGGCTTCCCGGACGACTCCTCCCCCGCCCGCACGGGCCGCCTCCTGGTGGACGCGGCCAACAGGGCGGTGCGGGCGTCGCGTTGCGCCCCGTCGCCGGTCGTGCAGCCGCAGCACGCGCCGCCCAGCTGGGTGCGGGTGTCGGCCGGCGGCCCGGCGGAGCAGTGCGCGATACCGGGGCTGACGGTGGCGGCCGCGGATTCGGTCCGGCTGACGGACACGGTGGGCAGCGTCGGGGACGATTTCCAGACGTGTGCGGTCGCCGCCGACGGGCGGTGGGCGGCGCGGTTCGCGATGATCGCCCGGCCGCGGGTCGTCGCCCTCTTCGACGGCGCCGCGGGGGACGACGCACCGGCGCCGGGGTGGCGGGCGCACGGCCGCATCGACGCGTCCGGCGCCCTGATACAGGCGGACTGCGCGGGCCGTCCGACGGTCTTCACCATGCGCACCGGCCCCGGCCGTTCGCGCACCCGGCTCGACGACGCGCGCACGGTGTTCCCGGACTTCGTCGACGCGGTGGGCCGGCGCATCGGGTGCGCGCCGCTGCATCCGAGCCGCAACGACCCTGCGGAGTGACGGCTGGAGCGGACCGCGCCCCGCCGCGCTCCCCCGTGCGCGCCTGTACCCCGAGTCCGGTGCGGGCGTTTCCTCCGTAGAGTCGGTGAAATGAGTACCGTACGGCCCCGGGCCACCGCCCTCGCCTCCGCCGCCCTCGCGCTCGCCCTGACCGCCACCGCCACCGCGTGCGGCGGGAGCAGCGGCGGTACGGGATCCGGCGCCGACGCCAAACAGCCGTCCGCGGGCGGCGCCGCGCTGCACTGGACGGCCTGCGACGCCCCCACGGCCGCCCAGGGCGGCGGCAAGGCGCCCGGCAGGGGCTGGGAGTGCGCAAAGCTGCCCGTACCGCTGGACTACGGGAAACCGGACGGGGAGCGGATCGAGCTCGCCCTGATCCGGGCCAGGGCACTGGACGCCGGGCACCGTATCGGGTCGCTGGTGTTCAACTTCGGCGGGCCGGGCGGCTCGGGGGTCGCGACGCTGCCGGGTCTCGCCGACAGCTACGCACGACTCCGGCAGCGCTACGACCTGGTGAGCTTCGACCCGCGCGGGGTCGGCGAGAGCGCGGGCGTGCGGTGCCAGAGCGACAAGGAGACGGACGCGGCCAACGAGGTCGACGCGACGCCGGAGGACGACGCCGCGGTCCGCACGTATCTGGCGGCGAACAAGGCCTACATCGACGCGTGCGCCAAGAACTCGGCCAAGGTCCTGCCGTACGTGGACACCGTCAGCGCCGCCCGCGACATGGACCGGATCCGGGCCGCCGTGGGCGACGCGAAGCTGCACTATTTCGGCATCTCCTACGGCACCGAACTGGGCGGCGTCTACGCCCACTTGTACCCGCAGAACGTGGGCCGCGCCGTGCTGGACGCGGTCGTCGACCCCACACAGGACCCCCTGCAGGGCAATCTGGCGCAGTCCAAGGGGTTCCAACTCGCCCTGGACGACTACGAGAAGGACTGTTCCTCCCGGTCGTCGTCCTGTCCCGGCACGGACGACATCACCGCACTGCTCAAGCGGCTCCGCGCGCAGCCGCTGCCGACGGCGCAGGGGCGCAGGCTCACGCAGGACGAGGCGGTCAACGGCATCGCCGCCGCGCTCTACACCAAGGACACCTGGAAGTTCCTCACGGACGGCCTGGACGAGGCCCTGCAGAAGGGCACCGGCACCAAGCTGCTGCTGCTCTTCGACTCGATCAGCGGCCGCTCGCCCGACGGCCACTACTCCAACCTGCAGCCGGCCAACCGGGCCATCTCCTGCGTGGACGAGGAACAGCGCTACACGGTCGACGACGTGAAGGCGCACCTGGCCGAATTCCGGTCCGCCTCACCGGTGTTCGGGGAGTCCGCGGCATGGTCGCTGATCTCGTGCACCGGCTGGCCGGTGAAGGGGAAGACGAAGACGCCGGAGGTCGGCGCGAAGGGTGCGGCGCCGATCGTGGTGATCGGCAACACCGGGGATCCGGCGACGCCGTACGCCGGTGCGGGGCGGATGGCGTCGGCGCTCGGCTCCGGGGTGGGCGTCGAGGTGACGTACCGGGGCGAGGGTCACGGCGCGTACAACACGGGGAACCCGTGCATGACGCGGGTGGTTGACGCGTATCTGCTGGAGGGGACGGTGCCGAAGGCCGGGGTGACGTGCGGGTAGTCGGTGGCTTGTCGCGAAGTTCCCCGCGCCCCTTGCGGGGCGCGGGAAATCGCCTAATACACCGGCTTCTCCGGTTCGATCTGGTTGACCCAGCCGATGACGCCGCCGCCCACGTGGACCGCGTCGGCGAACCCGGCGGACTTCAGGACCGCCAGGACTTCCGCGGAGCGGACACCCGTCTTGCAGTGCAGGACGATCCGCTTGTTCTGCGGCAGGTCCTGGAGGGCGTTGCCCATGAGGAACTCGTTCTTCGGGATCAGCCGTGCGCCGGGGATGGAGACGATCTCGTACTCGTTCGGCTCGCGGACGTCGATGATGTCGATGTCCTCGCCGTCGTCGATCCACTCCTTGAGCTGCTTCGGCGTGATCGTCGAACCCGCCGCGGCCTCCTGGGCCTCCTCGGAGACGACGCCGCAGAAGGCCTCGTAGTCGATCAGTTCGGTGACCGTCGCATTGGGGCCGCAGACCGCACAGTCGGGGTCCTTGCGGACCTTGACCTGCCGGTAGGTCATCTCCAGTGCGTCATAGATCATCAGTCGGCCGACCAGCGGCTCCCCGATCCCGGCGAGCAGCTTGATGGCCTCGTTGACCTGGATCGAGCCGATCGAGGCGCACAGCACGCCGAGCACGCCGCCCTCGGCGCAGGAGGGCACCATGCCGGGCGGCGGGGGCTCGGGGTAGAGGCAGCGGTAGCAGGGGCCGTGCTCGGACCAGAACACCGAGGCCTGGCCGTCGAAGCGGTAGATCGAGCCCCACACGTACGGCTTGCCGAGCAGCACGCACGCGTCGTTGACCAGGTAGCGGGTGGCGAAGTTGTCCGTCCCGTCCACGATCAGGTCGTACTGGGAGAAGATGTCCATGACGTTGTCCGCCTCCAGGCGGCCCTCATGGAGCACCACGTTCACATACGGGTTGATGCCCAGCACGCTCTCGCGCGCGGAGACGGCCTTGGGGCGGCCGATGTCGGACTGGGAGTGGATGATCTGGCGCTGCAGGTTCGACTCGTCGACCTCGTCGAACTCCACGATGCCCAGCGTGCCCACGCCCGCCGCCGCCAGGTACATCAGCGCGGGCGAGCCGAGGCCGCCCGCCCCCACGCACAGCACCTTGGCATTCTTCAACCGCTTCTGCCCCGCCATCCCCACATCCGGGATGATCAGGTGACGCGAATACCTGCGAACCTCGTCAACGCTGAGCTCGGCAGCCGGCTCAACCAAAGGTGGCAGCGACACGGGAACTCCGTAGGTCGGTCGGACATGCGGCGACGTCCCCGCGGCTGCGGGGCGTACGTTCCCGTAACACTGCCACGGCCGGTCTCATTCCGAGACACCAGGTCCGATGCGCGAGACGAAATCGTCCCAGTAGCCGGGCAGGGACTCCCAAGGGTCCACGCGCACGAAGGTCAGCGGGGCCGCCCGGCCCGTGCGGCTCACCCGGCGGGCCCGGCCGGTCCGGCTCGCGTGGTTGGTGCGGTCGGTGAAGAAGACCGTGCCCGCGCCCTGCCAGCGGGCTATCCGCATCGCCTCGTCCAGGTGCGGCCGGGGCACCGCGTACACGAGGTGGCAGAAGCGCTCGGGCGGATGGTCGGCGGTCCACTCGGCGACCTGTGACCAGCGGTAGGCGGACCAGGGGCCCGCGAAGGTCACCAACTGGTCGGCGAGGGAGGCGTATCCGGGGCAGGGGTGGGTGCCGTGGAGCAGCACGAGGTGGGTGCCGTCGCGCAAGGTGCGCAGGGCGCCGGCGGCGCGGCGGGTCTCCCTCAGGCCCGCCGCGTCGGCCGGGCAGCGGCCCAGCGCGAATCCGTCGACCTTGTACCAGTTGAGGAAGCGCTGGGCGTCCGAGAGGAGTTCACCGAGCGGGCGCGTGCCGGCGGCCAGGTCCAGGTGGCCGAGGAGCCGCACGCCCGCCTCCCGCAGCGGGGCGGCGGCCGCGCGCCAGTACGGGTCCGGGCGGCTGCCGGGGCCGCCGCCCGCGCCACCGAGCACCACCCAGTCCAGCGGCAGGCCGGCACGCTGCAGGCGGCCCCACTCGGCGGGCGCGACCAGCGGGTGCGCGAAGCCGGGGACGCCCAGCCGCAGCGGGGCCTTGCCGGTGGCCAGGAAACGGCGGTGCCCGGAGGTCAGATGCGACACGCGGCCTCCATCCAGATGTCGGCCAGCGACTCCTCCAGGCCGATCCGGGGGCGCCAGCCCAGCCGGTCGCGGGCGGTGCGCACGTCGGCCTGCTGCCAGGCGCCGCAGCCGTCCGGGTAGGGGTAGGCGGGCGGGGTGCCCAGGTGCGGGTCGTCCAGTTCGTGCAGGGCGCCGCCGAAGCCGGCCACCCGGGCCAGCAGGGTGGCCGCGTCCCGCAGCCGCACCGCGCGCCCGGTACCGATGTTGACGGCGCCCTGGGCCGCGGAGAGGGACGCGGCGTGCACGGCGCGGGCGACGTCGCGCACGTCGACGAAGTCCCGCTGCACACCGAGGCCGGTGAGCTTGAGCTCGTTGTCCCCGTTCTGCATGGCGCGCCGCATGGCCTCGGCGAGCCGGCCCAGCGGGGAGCCGGCCGGGGTGCCGGGGCCGACGGGCGAGAAGACCCGCAGCACGATGGCGTCCAGGCCGGAGCCCAGCACGAGTTCGGTGGCGGCGAGCTTGCTGACGCCGTACGGGCCGCCCGGGCGCGGCACCGCGTCCTCCGCGGTGGACGAACCGGACTGGGAGGGCCCGTATTCGGAGGAGCAGCCCAGTTGGACCAGACGGGCGCCGCAGCCGCTGCGGCGCAGCGACTCGCAGACGGTGGCGACGGCGACGGTGTTGTGGCGGGCCAGTTCGCGGGCGCCGCCGCGGGTGGCGCCCGCGCAGTTGATGACGACGCCGGGATGGACGGCGTTGAGGAAGCGGGTGAGCGCTCCGGGGCTGCCGGTGGCCAGGTCGAAGCGGACGTCCGCGTCGTCGCCGCGGCCGAGCGCGGTGAGCTGGACGGCGGGGTCGGCGAGCAGGCGGTCGGCCACGAAGCGGCCGAGGTAGCCGTTGGCACCGAGCAACAGGACCCTCATCGGTGTTGCCCTCGCTCTCGCGCGCTGCGGTGGGGGTGGACGGTCATGTTCCTTGCTCCTCTGAGTGGACGGAGGCCCGGGACAGGGCGGGGACGGCGTGGACCAGCAGGGCGAGGGCCGGCAGGACGCACGCGGCGAGCGGTATGGCGGCGGGCGTGCAGGCGCCGGCCGCCCAGCGCACCGGCCATCCGAGGGCGTCACAGCCCGGCAGGCGCGCGGCGAGGAGTGCGCACAGCGGGACGGCCTGGGCCGCACCGGCTGCGAGGGTGGCGTGGACGGCCGCCCGGGTCCGCCCGTACGAGGCGAGCAGCCGGGCGAGGAAGAGCAGTCCGCCGAGGGCGGCGACGAGAACGTAGGCGGGGACGGGTGCGGTGCCGGCCGGCGCCGCGGTCCCGTCGGCGGGCAGGGCCGAGCGGGCGGACCACAGGAAGAGCAGCAGCGCGCCGAGGTACAGCACGACGGCCGTCAGCAGTGCGGGCCGTACGCGGGCACCGAATTCCTTCAGGCCGCGGCTGGTCCGCAGGGCCCGGCGGGCGCGGCCCGCGAACCAGTGGGCGCAGCAGGCCGCGGGCACGACGGCGCACGCGAGGGCGAGCCCGGCGGGTGCGGCGGCGGCCAGCAGGGCGTGCACGCCGGTGCCGCGGGCGCCGTGCAGCAGCACGGTGAGCGTGCGGTCCCCGGTGAGCCCGGAGGCGAGCAGCCACAGCCAGGCCAGGGTGCCGCCGGCGCCCCAGCCGCAGCGCAGGGCCGCGCACCGGCCGCGCGGGTGCCCGGGTGCGGCCGGGGATTCGGCGTCCGGGGCGCCCGTGCCCGGCTGTTGGCCGTGCTCCACGCGCGCGTGGAGCTCCTCGGCCAGGGAGAACACGTCGCGGTGCCGGTACTCGGCGGCTTCGCGGTCGCCGATGCCGCGCACCTCCAGACCCGCTGCGATCTCCCAGGGGTCGACGGCACCGGCGCACAGGGCGTGGTGCTGCTGGAGGAGCGTCTTCACCGGGTCGGCCGGTGCGTCGGCTATGCCGACGGGGGCGGGAGCGCTCCCGTCGCGGAGGGATGTGGTCATGGGCGGCCCGCCCAGGTGGGCGAGGCGGAGCGGGGGGAGCGGGTGAGCGGCGGCCGGTCGCCGACGGCGTGGGCGAAGGGCACGGAAGGATCGGGGGCGGGGTGCTGGACGGGGGCGCGGGAGAGGACTTCGAGGTAGAGGGCGCCGAAGGCGGCGACGTTCTGTTCGTCGGTGAAGAGTTCCAGGGCCCGGGCGCGGGCGGCGGCGCCCAGCCGGGCCCGGCGGGCGGGGTCGTGCAGCAGGGCGAGGCAGGCCTCGGCGAGGGCGCCGGGGTCGCGCGGGGGGACGACCAGGCCGGTGCCGCCGATGACTTCGCGGACGGCGCCGGTGTCCGGGGAGACGGTGGCGCGGCCGCAGAACATGGCCTCGACGAGGGCCGTGGGGAAACCGTCGGCCGTGCCGGCGAACAGGACCACGGCGGCCGTGGCGAAGACGTCGGGTCCGCCGTTCCTGCCGTGGGTGACCCCGTCGGCGGCCGGTGCGTCCTCCGCCGGGTCTCCGACGATGTGCAGCCGGACGCCCGGTTCGGCCTCGCGCAGGGCGGCGAAGGCCTCCCACAGAGGGGGTTCGGGCGGGCCTCCGACCCAGACCAGCGTGCGCCCGTCACCGCCGGGGGCGCCCTCGCCGACCTCCTCGTAGAGGCTCGCGTCCATGCCGGGGTGGACGGTGCGCAGCCGGGCCCGGTCGGCGCCGCAGCGCTCCTGCCAGCGGCGGGCCTGTCCGTCGCCGGAGGTGACGACTGCGGCCCGGCCGTAGACGTGGGCGGCGAGCAGCCGGTGGAAGGAGGCGAGCAGGGTGCGGACGGCCGGGGAGGGACCGGCGGGGCCGTCGAGGTAGTACTCGCGCAGGCCGACCTCGTACTCGGTGACGAGCAGGGGGGTACCGAAGAAGCGTTTGGCCAGCAGGCCCGGGAGGGCGGCGGGACCGGCGGAGGTGGCGTGGCAGAGGTCGACGCCGGAGAGGCCGCGGTCGCCGTCGGCGGTGCCGTACCAGTCGAGCGAGAGCGGTCTGAGGGCGCGCTCCAGGAGACCGGAGACGACGAGCAGGTCGGTGACGCGGGCCCCGTAGGCGGCGGGTTGTGCGCCGGGCGCGCGGCAGGCGTTCTCCAGGGCCCGCAGGGCTTGTTCGGAGCGGAGGGCGGCGGCGAGCCCGCCCTCGTCGCGGGCGAGGTCGGCGAGGCCGTCCAGCGCGTCGGCGAAACGGTACGCCTGGTCGCCCGGCAGGGTGATCGCCGCCGCCAGGTCGCCGAAGTGGGCGCCGAAGCGCCGGCGCTGTTCGCGGCCGTACGCCCCGTGGGCGCGCCCGGCGCACCCCGGCGCGGGGCCGCCCCAGAGGGGTGCCGCTCTGACCCGCCGGACGTTGCCCGGCAGCGCGTGCCAACCGCTGTCCTCCTGACGGGCGCTGCGGCTCAGTGCGTAGAGCTCGAAGTCGTGCTGGCCGAGCCCCCGGACCAGCCGGTCGCACCACTCCCCGCCGTCGCCCGCGGCATACGGATACCCGCCCTCGGAAAGCAGTCCCACACGCACGTGCGTACCCCCGCCTCTCCTTCGTGGCCCTGTCGGAAGCCACCGCCGAACGGCAGCGGGAGCACGCTATGCGGGCTGCACGGTGGCGCGATGGACGGTTGTCCGTCGCGCCACCGGAAGGGGTGAACAGAAGTGACTTTCGGGCAGGCGGGACGTTGCCGCGCGCTATGCGGAGGCGCCCTGCAGCGCGGTGCCGTCCTCGGTGCCCTCCTCGGTTCCGAGCCGGGGCACGGCGGCCAGCAGGCCCCGTGTGTAGGCGTGCTCCGGCCGCTCGTAGACGGCGTCGGCCGGGCCCTGCTCGACGATCCGGCCGCCCTGCATCACGACCAGCCGGTCGCTCACCTGACGGACGACGGCGAGGTCGTGCGCAATGAAGACCAGCGCCAGCCCGAGGTCGCGCTGCAACTCGCCCAGCAGGCGCACGACCTGAGCCTGTGTCGTGACGTCGAGCGCGGAGACGGGCTCGTCGCAGACGATCAGCTTCGGCTCGGGGGCCAGGGCCCGGGCGATGCCCACGCGCTGCCGCTGTCCGCCGCTGAACTCGTGCGGGTAGCGGTGGTAGGCGTCCGGGTCGAGTCCGACGCGCTCCAGGAGTTCGCGGACGCGTGCCACGATCGCCGCGTCGTCCAGCGTGCCTGCGGCGCGCAGCGGGTCGGCGATGGATTCGCCGATGCTGCGGCGGGGGTTGAGCGAGGAGACCGGGTCCTGGAAGACCATCTGCAGTTCGCTGCGGAAGGGGCGCAATTCGCGCTCCTTCAGGCCGCGGATGTCGCGGCCGCGGTAGCGCAGTTCGCCTCCGGTGGGTTCCAGCAGGCGCACCAGCATCCGCCCGAGCGTGGTCTTGCCGCTGCCGGACTCGCCGACCACGCCGACCGTCTCGCCGGCCCGCACGGTCAGTGTGACGTCGTCGACGGCGGTCACCGTGTGCCGGCCGCGCCCGAACTCGCGGCGCAGTCCGGTGGCTTCGAGGAGGACGGAGTCGTCGGTGGCCGGAACCGGTTCCACCGATCGGCGGACGTTTACGCGCGGGACGGCCGCCAACAGGGCGCGCGTATAAGGCTCGCGCGGTGTCTCCAGCACGTCGCGCACCGGCCCGTGCTCGACGGCCCGCCCGTCCTTCATCACGAGCAGGTCGTCGACGCTGCCGGCGGCCACGCCCAGGTCGTGGGTGACCAGGATCAGGCCCATGCCGGTCTCGGCCCGCAACTCGCCCAGCAGGCCCAGGATCTGGGCCTGGACGGTGACGTCCAGGGCGGTGGTGGGCTCGTCGGCGACGAGCAGCCGGGGCTCGCAGGCGAGGGCCATGGCGATGAGGGCGCGCTGCCGCATGCCGCCGCTGAACTCGTGCGGGCGGGAGCGGGCGCGGCGGGCCGCGTCCGGGATGCCGACCCGGTCGAGCACCTCGGCGGCGCGCTCGCGGGCGGCGCGCCGGGAGACGCCGGGCCGGTGGACCCGGTACACCTCGGCGATCTGGTCGCCGACGGCCTGGTAGGGGTCGAGCGAGGACAGCGGGTCCTGGAAGACCATGGCCGCGACGCCGCCGCGGATGCGGCGCAGCGCGGCCTCGTCGGCGGCCTGCACGTCGTGGCCGGCGACCTGTACGGAGCCGCCGACCTGTGCTCCGGTGCCGCGGTGCAGACCCAGCAGGGCGTAGGCGGCGGTGCTCTTGCCGGAGCCGGACTCGCCGACGATGCCGAGGGCGCCGCCGGGTGCGAGCGCGAAGGAGAGCCCGTCCACGGCGCGGACGGTCCTGTCCCCGGTGGGGAAGGCGACGGAGAGGTCCGTCACGGAGACCAGTGGCGTCATCGCAGGGCCACCCTTCGGTCGGCGACGGCGTAGAGCACGTCGGCCACGATGTTGGCGAGCACCACGGCGGTGCCGGTGACCATCACCACGGCGACGACGACGGGGATGTCGATGGTCTGCGTGGCATGGACGAGGAGCTGTCCGAGCCCGGGGAGGCCGAAGAGCGTCTCCGTGAGCACCGCGTTGCCGAACATCGAGCCGAGGTCGACGGCGGTCAGCGCGATCACGGGCGGCAGGGCGCCGCGCAGGGCGTGCCGTCCGACGACCGCCCGCTCGGTCAGACCGTACGCGCGGAAGGTGCGGATGTGGTCCTCGGCGAGGGTCTCCAGCATGGAACTGCGGGTGAGCCGGGCGTACTTGGCGGATTCCAGCAGGGCGAGCGCGGCCCAGGGCAGGGCCAGGTTCCAGGCCCACTGTTCCGGGTCGTCGGCGAGCGGGACGTAGGTGGGGAACGGCAGCCACTCGAGGTAGACGCAGAAGAGCATCAGCAGCCCGAGTCCCGTGATGAACACGGGTGTTGCCGTGCCGGCGAGCGTCAGCCAGGTCAGCACGCGTTCGGTCGCGCCGCCGCGGCGCAGCGCGGACAGCAGGCCGGTGCCGATGCCGAGCAGCAGCCACAGCACCATCGCGCCGAGGGCGAGGGAGGCGGTGACGGGCAGCCGTTCGGCGAGCAGGTCGGTCACCAGCTGGTTGCTCTGGTACGACTGCCCGAAGCAGGGCGCGGTGCAGTGCAGCACGCCGGTGCCGGTGGAGTAGTCGTGCCCGGCGACGAGTCCCTGCAGGAAGTGCCAGTACTGGAGGTAGAAGGGGTCGCCGAGGCTCAGCTGCTCGCGGACCTGGCGGAGTTGCTCGGGGTTGCAGCGGGGGCCGCAGGCCAGGCGGGCGGGGTCGCCGGGCGCGATGTAGAACGTCGCGTAGACGACGAGCGAGAGCACGAGGACGACGGCGAGTGCGCCGAGCGCGCGGCGCAGGAAGTAGCCGGCGAGGCCGTTCACGCGGCGCCTCCTTCGGGGGACGTGGCCGCGGACTTCCGGCGGCCGGCACGTCCGACGCGCAGCCGCGAGGCCTCGCGGGGGTCCAGTGCGGCCCGTACGCCGTCGCCGAGGACGGTGAAGGCGAGCACGGTGACGAACAGCAGCAGCGAGGGCATCAGGACGTACATCGGGTCGGCGCGGAACCACGTGGTGGCGCTCGACAGCATCTGTCCCCAGGAGGGCGTGGGCGGCTTGATGCCGACGCCCAGGAAGGACAGGCCCGCTTCGATGACGACGTTGGACGGCAACAGGATGGCCGCGTAGGTGATGACGGGCGCGGCGAGGGCGGGCAGCAGTTCGCGGCGGGCGACGCGCCAGGGCGAACCGCCGGTCAGCCGCGCCGCGGTGACGTAGTCGAGTTTTTTCAGTCCGAGCGTCTGGGCGCGCACCAGCCGTGCGGTGGAACCCCAGTTGAGCAGTCCGATGACGACGATCAGCAGGACCGGGCGCGGGAAGTCCGACGGGACGACGGCGAACAGGGCGATGGTGAACACCAGTGAGGGCATGGCGACCATCACGTCGGTGAGGTGGCTGAGCACGCTGTCGAGCAGCCGGTTGCCGAGGGCTGCGGCCAGGCCGACGGCGACGCCGATCAGCACCTGGACGACCGTGGCGCCCAGGGCGACGAACAGCGAGATGCGGGCGCCGTACAGGAGCCGGGCGAACAGGTCGCGTCCGGTGCCCGGTTCGACGCCCAGCCAGTGCTCGGCACCGGCGCCGCCGAAGGAGCCGAGCGGCACGCCGCCGCGGGCGGAGTCGACGAGGGTGTCGTGGTAGGTGACGGGGTCCTGGCCCTCCAGTGCGGCCAGCAGGGGCGCACCGAGGGCGAGGAGGACGAGCAGGCCCAGCACGGCGGCGGCCGCGAGCGCGCTCCTGCGCGTGCGCAGCCGCCGCCACACCTGCCGGGCGCCGGAGGCGGGGGCGGCCGCCTCCGGCTGCGGGGTGGCGAGGGTGTCCGTCACTTGACCGCGACCTGCGAGACGTCGAGGACACCGGTCCAGTCGCTGATGACGACGTTCTTGACGTCCTTGCCGACCAGCCGCTTGTAGACGGGGTGGAACAGCGGGACGGTCAGGGCCTGTTCGCCGATGGTGCGGTCGAGGGCGCCCCAGCGCTGTGCGGCGGCGTCATGGTCGGTGATCTTGTTGATCGCGTCGATCTCGTCGTTGACCTTGGGGTCGTCCAGGCGCGCGGTGTTGAAGTTGGCGCCGTCCTTCACGATCTGCCGCCCGTCGAAGATGGGCGCGAGGAACGGTCCGCCGGACGGCCAGTCGGCGCCCCAGTGGGCGAGGAACAGGCCGGGCTGGTCCTTGAAGCTGTGGACCTTCTCGTCGTAGTCGTTGGACTCCAGGCCCTCCAGCTTGACGGTGATGCCCGCCTCCTTGAGCGCGGCCTGCAGGGCCGTGGCGATCTCGGGGCTGGTCTCGAAGTCCTGGGCGGTGCTGTGGGTGAGCGTGATCTCCAGGCCGTTGTCGTAACCGGCCTCCTTCAGCAGCTCCTTGGCCTTGGCCGCGTTGCCCTTGTCGCCCGCCGGGAAGTGGTCGTAGGGCGTGTAGCCGAAGGTCTTCCGGTCGGGCAGGAAGGTGGTCGCGGGCTCGGCGAGCGCGGAGCCGCCGGCGGCGTTGACGACGCTGGTGCGGTTGACGGCGTAGGCGATGGCCTGGCGCACCTTCGGGTTGTCGAAGGGCTTCACTTCCGGGTTGAAGGCGAGGTAGTTCGTGTAGCCGAAGTGGCCGGTGCCGACCCGGGCGGCGAGGCTCTTGTCGTTGCCGACCTGGGCGAGTTCGGCGGGGCCGAGGTTGGTGTCGGTGGTCACGGCGGCGGCGTCGGGGCCCGCGCCGGTGGACAGCCGCTGGTTGATGACGGCGGAGGAGAGGCCGGACTTCACCTCGATCCGGTCGGGGTAGGCGTGCCGCTCCTTGTCGGTGTCCTCCGACCAGTGGGGGTTGCGCTCCAGCTCCAGCTGTTCGCCGTCGTTGGTGTTCCTGACGACCTTGTACGGGCCCGAGGAGACGGGGTGTTCGGCGTACTTGGCGCCGGTGTCCTTGTCCTTGGGGACGGGCGCGAACTGGGTGGAGGTGGCGAAGTAGGGGAAGTCGCCCTCGGACTTGCGCAGATGGAAGACGATGGTCTTCGCGTCCGGCGTCTCGATGGAGTCCAGGCCCTTCTTCTCCTTGTACGGGCCCTGGTAGTCCTCGCCGCCGATCAGCCAGTCGCGCAAGTAGGGGGCGCCGCCGGAGAGTTCGGGGGCGAAGGAGCGCTCGACGCCGTACTTGATGTCGGCGCTGGTGATCGGGGTGCCGTCCTCGTACGTGAGCCCGTCCTTGAGCTTGTACGTCCAGACCTTGGCGTCGTCGCTCGGCGTACCGGTGCCGGTGGCGAGGTCGGGGACGACCTTGGTGCCCTCGGTGCCGTCGGCGCGGTGACGGGTGGTGAGGGTGCGGAAGACGAGGGAGGGGATGTTGCCGCCGCCGGAGGTGTAGAGGCGGGCGGGGTCGAACTTGTTCTGCGGCTGTCTGTTGAGGACGGTGAGCGTGCCGCCCTTCTTCGGTGCGCCGTCGGCACCGTTCTGCGCAGCGCCGCCGCCCTTCGGGCCGCAGGCCGCCGCGCCTCCGACCAGGACCACGCTGACGGCGGCCGCGGCCACGCGGCGGGATATGACGGATATGTGAGGCATGACGGGAGAAGCCTTTCACGCTTTCGCGGGATGACAGGGAGGGCGCGGAAGCGGCCGGAAAGGAGAGAAAGCGCACGGAGGGCACGCAGGACCGCCCCGCGGTGCGGGGGAAGGCGGTCTCAGCGACAGAGAATGTCGGCGACTGCGTGCGCGGCCACGCCGATGAGCGCCAGCTCGTAGCTGGCGTCCTCGGAGGCGTGGTGGTGCGGCATGGGGAGAAGACTGGTTGAAATCCGGCCAACCTGCAAAGGCGTCTCAGGGAGAGAGACGATGCGTCTCATTTTGCGGTCACCGGTTCGCGCCCCGCCAGGGGCGCTGGGGGCACCTCCCAGCGGTAGCTGGGGGAGGAACTGGGCGACCAGCCGAAGACGGCCCGCAGGTGCGGGCAAACGCCTAACTGGCCGGGTACGGCCAAGGATTGGCCCGGCACGTGCGCCCGTCCGTCGTCAGGAACTTCGTCTGCTGCATCATCACGGGCGCCAGCCCGCCCTGCTTCTCGCACGTCTCGTGGTCGTGCCCCAGCCGGTGCCCCACCTCGTGGTTGATCAGCATCTGCCGGTAGGCGTGCATCTGGTCGCCGTAGGTCTGCGAACCCTGCGCCCAGCGATAGGCGTTGATCATGACACGGTCGGTCGCGGCGGAGTCGCAGGAGACGTTGTCCTCGGTGGTGTCCAGGCCGGACTTCGCACACCAGGCCGCCGTCGTCCGCGGGCTGGCCAGGGTGATGACGAAGTCGGGCGTGCCGGACGAGATGCGCTCGAAGGTGCGGGTACCGCCGTGCCCCCAGCTGCGGCCGTCGTTGAGGGTGCGGTGCACGGCCGTGGCGAAGAGCGTGCCGTCGAGCGGCAGCCCCCTCTCCACGTCAACGCGGTAACGCAGGACTTCACCCTTGCCGGGGGCGCTGTCATGGCCGCCCATGGTGGCGAAGTCGCCCGTCCCCTTGGCGGCCGGGTCCAGCGGGTACTTGCGGGCCATCTGCTGGTCGTACGTGGCCGGGAGCTCGGCGCCGCCGTTGGGGGTCGGCCGGCTGTCGGAGCGCGAGGCCGCGCCGGCGCCCTGCCGGCCGTCGGTGTCCGCGGCCCGCGCCTGGGCCCTGCTCTCCTGGCCGTCCTCGACCTGCCCGGCGACGGCGACGGCCAGCACGGCGGTCACCACGGCGGCGGCCACCCCGGTCACGGTCCGCACCACGCCGCTGCTGCCGGCCCGGTGGGAACCGCCCGACGTCCCGCCGGCCTCGCGGCGCGGCTCGGGCAGCTTTGTCCGTCCGGCCCCGGCGGGGGTGGCACCGGGAGTGAAGGAGGCCTCGCCCTTGACGTATCCGGTCGGTCCGCGGCCGGCGCCGCCGTATCCGCCGGTGCCCTGCGCGCGCTGCGCCCCGATGACGCCCCAGCCCAGGACGGGGTCGCGCGAAGCCCCCGGGGGCCCGCCGACGGGCATGCCCGGACCGGGCAGGGGGTCGGTGCCGTGGCCGGCCTGGGCGCGGCGGCGGCCCGTGCCGGAGGCGGCGGCAGCCGGCCCGTCGGCGGGCCGGTCCGCTCGTGCGCTGTGTCTACCCACGGGGCGGGGCGCTCCGTCCAGTCGTCGTGGCGGTGTCCGCGAGGAGCTCGCGGAAGGCGCGGGCCACCGCGCCGGGGTCCTCCATCATGGCGATATGTCCCGACTCCAGCAGTGTCAGCAGGCGCGAGTCGCGGAAAGCCGCGCTCGCCCGCCGGGCCATACGGTACGAGACGAGCTGGTCGCGCATCCCGTACACGAGCAGAGTAGGGGCTAGGACCCGCTCCGCCTGACGCCACAGCGAATGCTGCCCGCCCAAGGTGTACGCGTCCACGATGCCGCGCGCCGAACGCGCCATCACGTCCCAGAAATAGGGGAGTTCCAGCCTCCGCTCGTACTCCTCGACCGCCAGTGCGAACGCCTCCGGTGTCACCCGTGCGGGGTCTCCGTAGGTGAGCGCGAGCAGTTCGCGGGTGCGCCGCTCCGGGCTCCAGTCCCGGGTGGCCTTGGCGAACCAGGAGACGATGCCCGGCACGGCGAGCAGCCCGGTGGGCAGAGCGGTGCGCTGCGGGCGCAGTTCCGGCAGGGCGGGCGAGACCAGGGTGAGCGTGCGGACGAGGTCCGGCCGGACGGCCGCCACGCGCGTGGCGATGGCGCCGCCCATGGAGTTGCCGACCAGGTGCACGGGCCCGCGGCCCGAGGCGTCGAGGTGGCGGATGACCACGCGCGCGTACCCGGTGATGGAGTAGTCGTCGTCCTGCGGCGGCGGTGTGTCGCCGAAGCCCGGCAGATCGAGCGCCTCGCCGTCGACCGTGCCGGCGAGCGCCTCCATGAGCGCGGACCAGTTCTGCGAGGATCCGCCGAGCCCGTGCACATAGAGGGCGGGCGGCAGCCCCGTCCGCGCGGGCGGCCGGGAGCGCACGGTCAGCTCGACACCCGGCAGGGTCACCGTGCGCAGCTGCTCGCCGTCGGCGACCCGCGACGGCCGCGACGGCGGCACCACGGGGACGGCGCGGAGATGCGGCGACTCGGTCGATGACATGCGGGCAATGTTACGAGACGATCACGCCGGGGCCCTTGTGGCGGGGGTCACAGATCGCCTGGCGGTACGGGGCCGGGTCTCCTAGGCTCGTACCAAGGAGTACGAGGGCGCACATCCTGGATGCCGGAAAGAGGTTCCGCATGCCCGTGGACCCGAGGGACCCCGACACCTTCGAGGACGAGACCGACGACGCCGGGGAGTTCGACGTGGAGGCCCCCGAGGCGGACGCCGCCGAACAGCACGCGGACCTCGCCCCCCACCGGGACGAACCGCTGGAGCACATCGATCCGGGCGCGGCGAACGAGGCGGACCGCGCCGAGCAGGCCCGGGTGGTGGAACTCGACGAGGACGACTACCGCTGACCCGTGGCCGCCACAGGTACCGCGGAAGGTGATTTGTCGGGAATTTGTTGGCTTCCCACAGCGTCCGGGAGGCGAAATTCTCCGCTCCGACCACGCACGGCCCGGTTACCCAAAAGTACGATGGCGGGCGCGGCGTGGGCCGTGCACAGAACAATCATGGGAGGCGGCGTGACAGCCATCGAGCAGACCGAGGCGCGCCCGCGAGGCACGCGCCTGCCGCGCCGAGCCCGACGCAATCAGCTCCTGGGCGCGGCCCAGGAGGTCTTCGTGGCCCAGGGCTACCACGCGGCGGCCATGGACGACATCGCCGAGCGGGCCGGGGTCAGCAAGCCGGTGCTCTACCAGCACTTCCCGGGCAAGCTCGACCTCTACCTGGCCCTGCTGGACCAGCACTGCGAGAACCTGCTGCAGGCGGTCCGCACGGCCCTGGCCTCCACCTCGGAGAACAAGCTCCGCGTGGCGGCCACCATGGACGCCTACTTCGCCTACGTCGAGGACGAGGGCGGCGCCTTCCGGCTCGTCTTCGAGTCCGACCTGACCAACGAGCCCGCCGTGCGCGAGCGCGTCGAGCGGGTGTCGCTGGAGTGCGCGGAGGCGATCAGCGAGGTCGTCGCCGAGGACACCGGCCTCTCGCGGGACGAGGCCATGCTGCTGGCCGTCGGCCTGGGCGGCGTCTCCCAGGTGGTCGCCCGCTACTGGCTCTCCAGCGAGAGCACGGTCCCGCGCGAGACGGCCGTCCAGCTGCTGACCTCGCTGGCCTGGCGCGGCATCGCGGGCTTCCCCAAGGTCGGTTCCGAGAAGGCCGCGTCCGACAACCACTGAGGCCACGGCACCGGCGCGTGTTCGCTGCGAGCGTGCGGGGACCGGCCCGGCCCGCCCCCGTACCGGGCTAATGTGTGGAACGTACCGGCGCGGCTGGCCGCGCACCTCTCCCCCGGGCCTGGCCAGGGGGACCGCACACCTTCGGAGGGACAGGCCGTGGAGGTCAAGATCGGCGTGCAGCACTCGCCCCGCGAGATCGTGCTGGAGAGCGGGCAGAGTGCCGAGGAAGTCGAGCGCCAGGTCACCGAGGCGCTCGCCGGCAAGGCGCAGCTGCTGTCGCTGGCGGACGACCGCGGACGCAAGGTCCTGGTCCCCGCCGACCGCCTGGCGTACGTGGAGATCGGCGAGCCCACCGTGCGCAAGGTCGGCTTCGGCGCGATGTGACACCCGAGCGCGAACGGCGAAGGCCCCGGTGCGGAATGCACCGGGGCCTTCGCCTTGTCTGTACGGACAGGAGCGGCACGGGTGACGTGGCTCCGGAGCGAGGGTTGCCCGCCACGGTCCCGGGGTAACACCGCTACGACCGATTTGCACCCCGCTCCTCGGTCATCGCACGGGAGGGTGTCCACATGCTCCTCTGGGAAGCGCTCGGCTCGGTCCTCATCGGCCTCGCCGTCTCCTACGGAGCCCTGCGCTGGCTGCCCGAGCGGTTCGGCCGCTTCGGGTCGCGCCCCCTGGCGCTGGCCACGGGGCCGGGCGCCGCACTGTTCGGCGCCCTGCTGGCCCACTCGGTCCTCGGCCCCGGGCATGTGCTCGCCACCCTGGGGGTGTCGCTGGGCGTGGCCGTCGCGCTGGTGTCCCTGCTGCTCCGGCCGTCACCCCGCCCCCGCCGGTCGGCCACTGTCTGAGCCGGCTCCGCCGGAATCGGGGGCGTGCAGGGTGTTCCGCTCAGCCGGGCGGCTATGCCGCCAGACCCAGCGCGGCCATCCGCTTGGTGTGCGCCTCGGTGATCCGGGAGAACATCTTGCCGACCTCCGCGAGGTCGAAGCCGTCGGCCACCCCGCCCACCAGCATGGTGGAGAGGGCGTCACGGTCGGCGACCACCCGCTGCGCCTGCGAGAGCGCCTCGCCCATCAGCCGGCGCGCCCACAGCGCGAGCCGCCCGCCGACCCGGGGCTCGGCCTCGATCGCGGCGCGGACCTTCTCGACCGCGAAGGTGGCGTGGCCGGTGTCGTCGAGCACCGCGAGCACCAGCGCCCGGGTGTCCGAGTCCAGCCGCACCGCGACCTCGCGGTAGAAGTCGCTCGCGATCGAATCGCCCACATACGCCTTGACCAGGCCCTCCAGCCAGTCCGAGGGCGCGGTCTGGCGGTGGAACTCGTCCAGCGCCGCGGCGAAGGGCTCCATGGCGGGGGTGGGGTCCGCCTCGATCGCCGTCAGGCGGTCGCGCAGCCGCTGGAAGTGCTGGAACTCCGCGGAGGCCATCTTGGCCAGCTCGGCCTTGTCGTCCAGCGAGGGCGCCAGCTTGGCGTCCTCGGCCAGCCGCTCGAAGGCGGCCAGCTCGCCGTAGGCGAGCGCGCCGAGCAGGTCCACGACCGCGGCCCGGTACTGCGGGTCGGCGGAGGCCGTGGCCCAGTCCTGGGCGGCGATTCCGGTGTGCTCTGCGGCGTTCTCGGGCGTCCCGTGCGTCTCCATGGACGGAACGATAGCCCGCCCCGGACCGGGAGGAAGGCCCTGGTCAGAAGGTTCGTCCGGAACCGTCCCGAGGATTGTCCGGACACACATGCGGCTTTCCGGGGTACAGTGCTAGGAGGCCAGCCGACTCTTCGGCCGGCCGCACCCAAGCTGTGTCTCTCGGGAACAGGTCCCCTGAGCTCCAGCGGATGCCCGGTCGGTGGCCCGATCGGCTTCCACAAAACCGACCGCCCTCCCCGCGGTACGCACGAGACGTGCGCACACCTGGAGGGATCCGCTCGCGGCACGTGTGCACGAGCGAAGGCAGTGGTCCCGCGCCACCCGGCCCCCGGCCGGGATCGGTACCCCGGCGCGGTACGTACGACCCCACGTACGACCCCCTTCGCCGCCCCGCGCCGCGTCTCACAGAAGAGGCGAACCGCTGAATTCTCAGCCCACTTTCCGAGACCTCGGGATTCTGCCCGAGACCGCCGAGGCCCTGGAAGCCGTCGGCATCGTCCATCCGTTCCCCATCCAGGAGATGACGCTCCCCGTAGCCCTCGCCGGCTCCGACGTCATCGGCCAGGCCAAGACCGGCACCGGCAAGACGCTGGGCTTCGGCCTGCCCCTGCTGGAGCGCGTCGTCGTCCCGGCCGACGTCGAGGCGGGCCGGGCCACGCCCGAGCAGCTCTCCGACGCGCCGCAGGCGCTGATCGTCGTCCCCACCCGTGAGCTGTGCCAGCAGGTCACCAACGACCTGCTCACCGCGGGCAAGGTCCGCAACGTCCGGGTCCAGGCGATCTACGGCGGCCGGGCCTACGAGCCGCAGGTCGAGGCGCTCAAGAAGGGCGTCGACGTGATCGTCGGCACGCCCGGCCGGCTGCTCGACCTCGCCGGACAGAAGAAGCTCAGCCTGGCGCACGTCAAGGCGCTCGTCCTCGACGAGGCCGACGAGATGCTCGACCTGGGCTTCCTGCCCGACGTCGAGCGCATCATCACGATGCTCCCGGCGAAGCGCCAGACCATGCTCTTCTCGGCGACCATGCCGGGCGCCGTCATCTCGCTCGCGCGCCGCTACATGTCGCAGCCGACGCACATCCGCGCCACCGAGCCCGACGACCAGGGCCAGACGCACGCCCACATCTCGCAGCACGTCTACCGCGCCCACTCCATGGACAAGCCGGAGATGGTCGCCCGCATCCTGCAGGCGGAGGGCCGCGCCCTCGCGATGATCTTCTGCCGCACCAAGCGGACGGCGGCGGACATCGCCGAGCAGCTCACCCGCCGCGGTTTCGCCGCGGGCGCCGTCCACGGCGACCTCGGCCAGGGCGCCCGCGAGCAGGCGCTGCGCGCCTTCCGCAACGGCAAGGTCGACGTGCTCGTCTGCACCGACGTCGCCGCGCGCGGCATCGACGTCGACAACGTCACGCACGTCATCAACTACCAGTCCCCCGAGGACGAGAAGACCTACCTGCACCGCGTCGGCCGCACCGGCCGCGCGGGCAAGGCGGGTACGGCGATCACGCTCGTCGACTGGGACGACATCCCGCGCTGGAAGCTGATCAACAAGGCGCTGGAGCTGCCGTTCGACGAGCCGGAGGAGACGTACTCCTCCTCCGCGCACCTGTACGAGCAGCTGAACATCCCCGCCGGCACCAAGGGCACCCTGCCGCGCTCGGAGCGCACCCGCGCCGGGCTCGACGCGGAGGTGCTCGAGGACCTCGGCGAGACCGGGGGCCGCGGGCGCGGCCGGGACCGGGACCGTGACCGGGGCCCGCGCCGGGCGGAGGAGCGCCCTGCCGAGCGCACCCGTACGCCGCGGAGCCGTCGCCGCACGCGCGGCGGTGCGCCGCTCGCGGCC
>NZ_JABBXF010000072.1 GCF_013030945.1 Streptomyces morookaense
GCGGTCAGCGCGCCCGGCACGCCCGCCAGCCGCTCGCCCACGGCGATCACCGCGCCCTCGGTGCGCAGCGCCTCGGCGGCCGCGCGGCCCGCCGTGTCCAGCCCGGCCGACAGCCCCGCCGTGTCGGCGAGGGCCTGCAGCCACTCGGTCTCCGTGCCGGGCGCCGCGGGCAGCAGCGTGCCGCCCGCCTTCTCCAGGCCGCGCGTGGCGTGCGTGGCGAGCGCGAACACCCGCAGCCCGTGCTTGCGCCACGCCTTGCGCAGCCGCAGGAAGACGCCGGGCGCCTCCTCCTCCGCCTCCAGCCCGACGAGCAGGACCGCGGGCGCCTTCTCCAGCGCCGTGTACGTCACGCCACTGCCGTCGAGGTCGCGGCCGCGCCCGGCGACCCGGGACGCGAGGAAGTCGGCCTCCTCGCCGCTGTGCACCCGCGCCCGGAAGTCGATGTCGTTGGTGTCGAGCGCGACGCGCGCGAACTTCGCGTAGGCGTAGGCGTCTTCGAGCGTCAGCCGCCCGCCCGTCAGCACGCCCGCCCGGCCGCGCGCCGCGGCCAGTCCGCGGGCCGCCGCCTCCAGCGCGTCCGGCCAACTTGCCTTCTGCAGCTCACCGTTCGCGTCCCGGACGAGCGGGGTACCCAGCCGGTCCGGCCGCTGCGCGTAACGGAACGCGAAGCGGCCCTTGTCGCACACCCACTCCTCGTTGACCTCGGGGTCGGGCGAGGCGAGCCGGCGCATCACCTTGCCGCGCCGGTGGTCCGTGCGCAGGGCGCAGCCGCCCGCGCAGTGCTCGCACACGGACGGCGAGGAGACCAGGTCGAACGGCCGCGCGCGGAACCGGTACGCCGCCGAGGTGAGCGCGCCCACCGGGCAGATCTGGATGGTGTTGCCGGAGAAGTACGACTCGAACGGGTCGCCCTCGCCGATGCCGACCTGCTCCAGCGCCCCGCGCTCCAGCAGCTCGATCATCGGGTCGCCCGCGATCTCGTTGGAGAAGCGGGTGCAGCGCGCGCACAGCACGCACCGCTCGCGGTCCAGCAGCACCTGCGCGGAGATCGGGACCGGCTTCTCGTACGTCCGCTTGCGGTGCTCGAAGCGGGAGTCGGCCTGCCCGGCCGTCATCGCCTGGTTCTGCAGCGGGCACTCGCCGCCCTTGTCGCACACCGGGCAGTCGAGCGGGTGGTTGATGAGCAGCAGCTCCATCACACCGCGCTGTGCCTTCTCGGCGACGGGCGAGGTCAGTTGCGTCTTGACGACCATGCCGTCCGTGCAGGTGATCGTGCAGGAGGCCATGGGCTTGCGCTGGCCCTCGACCTCGACGATGCACTGCCGGCAGGCGCCGACCGGCGCCAGCAGCGGGTGGTCGCAGAACCGCGGGATCTCGATCCCGATCATCTCCGCCGCCCTGATCACCAACGTGCCCTTGGGCACCGACAGGGCGATCCCGTCGATGGTGACGGACACCAGATCGTCCGCGGGAGGCGCGCTGGACGTCTGTTCAGTCACGGTCATGCAGGCACCTCCGGGTGCGGCTGGTCGGCCCACACAGTGGACTTGGAGGGATCGAAGGGGCAGCCCTTGCCCTTGATGTGCTGCTCGTATTCGCCGCGGAAGTACTGCAGCGAGGAGAAGATCGGGCTCGCGGCGCCGTCGCCGAGGGCGCAGAAGGACTTGCCGTTGATGTTGTCCGCGATGTCGGCGAGCTTGTCGAGGTCCGCCATGCGGCCCTTGCCGGCCTCGATGTCGCGCAGCAACTGCACCAGCCAGTACGTTCCTTCACGGCAGGGCGTGCACTTGCCGCACGACTCGTGCGCGTAGAACTCCGTCCACCGGGTGACCGCGCGCACCACGCACGTCGTCTCGTCGAAGCACTGCAGCGCCTTGGTGCCGAGCATCGACCCGGCGGCGCCCACGGCCTCGTAGTCCAGCGGCACGTCGAGGTGCTCGTCGGTGAGCAGCGGCGTCGAAGAGCCGCCCGGCGTCCAGAACTTGAGCGTGTGGCCCGGCCTCATCCCGCCGCTCATGCCGAGCAGCTGGCGCAGCGTGATGCCCAACGGGGCCTCGTACTGGCCGGGGTTGGCGACGTGGCCGCTCAACGAGTACAGCGTGAAGCCCGGGGACTTCTCGCTGCCCATCGAACGGAACCATTCCTTGCCTCGGTTGAGGATCGCCGGAACCGAAGCGATGGATTCGACGTTGTTCACCACAGTGGGGCACGCGTACAGGCCGGCGACCGCCGGGAAGGGGGGCCGGAGCCGGGGCTGGCCGCGGCGGCCTTCGAGGGAGTCCAGCAGGGCGGTCTCCTCGCCGCAGATGTACGCGCCCGCCCCGGCGTGCACGGTGATGTCGAGGTCGAGTCCGCTGCCGAGGATGTTGCGGCCGAGATAGCCCGCCGCGTACGCCTCGCGCACGGCCTCGTGCAGCCGCCGCAGCACGGGGACGGTCTCGCCGCGCAGATAGACGAACGCGTGGCTGCAGCGGATCGCGTAACTGGCGATCAGCATCCCCTCGACGAGGGAGTGCGGGTTGGCGAAGAGGAGGGGGATGTCCTTGCAGGTGCCGGGCTCGGACTCGTCGGCGTTGACGACGAGGTAGTGCGGCTTGCCGTCGCCCTGCGGGATGAACTGCCATTTCATCCCGGTCGGGAAGCCGGCGCCGCCGCGGCCGCGCAGCCCGGAGTCCTTGACGTACGCGATCACTTCGTCGGGCTGCATGGCGAAGGCCTTGCGCGCGCCCTCGTACCCCTCATGCCGCAGATAGGTCTCCAGGGTCCACGAGCGGGGCTCGTCCCAGAAGGCGCTCAGCACGGGCGCGAGCAGTTTCTCCGGACTCGCGTCGTGGATCTCGGGTGCCACGGTCATCCCTCCCCCTCCTCGGACGTCTGCGCGGGCGGTGCGGGGCGCGGGGGGCCGACGCGGTGGGCGCCCTCGCCCCTGGCCAGCCGCAGGCCCGCCAGCGTGGCCGGTCCGGCGCCGCCGCTCGCCTCGACCGCGCCCGGGCGTTCGTCGGGGAAGCCGGCGAGGATGCGTTCGGTCTCGCGGTAGGTGCAGAGCGGGGCGCCGCGGGTGGGCTCGACGGTGCGTCCGGCGCGGAGGTCGTCGACGAGCTTCTTGGCGCTCTCGACGGTCTGGTTGTCGAAGAACTCCCAGTTGACCATCACCACGGGCGCGTAGTCGCAGGCCGCGTTGCACTCGATGTGCTCCAGGGTGACCTTGCCGTCCTCGGTGGTCTCCCCGTTGCCCACGCCCAGGTGCTGCTGCAGCGCGCCGAAGATGGCGTCGCCGCCGAGCACCGCGCACAGGGTGTTGGTGCAGACCCCGACCTGGTAGTCGCCGCCCTGCTCGCGCCGGTACATCGTGTAGAAGGTCGACACCGCGGTCACCTCGGCCGTGGTGAGCCCGAGTTGCTCGGCGCAGAAGCGGATGCCGGTGCGGGTGACGTACCCCTCCTCGGCCTGCACCAGGTGCAGCAGCGGCAGCAGCGCGCTGCGCCGGTCCGGGTAACGGCCGACGAGTTGCGCGGCATCGGCCTCCAGCCGGGCCCGCACCTCGGCGGGATAGTCGGGCGCGGGCAGCTGCGGCATGCCCAGCCGAACTTCGTGTTTCAACGCATCCTCCTGTTCGCCCCCAGAGCTGACGCCTGGGCGGTACCCCCATCTCCGCCCACGCGGCGCAGAGGTGCGGGCATCGTCGTCGGCTGCGGCCCGGCAGCCGCGTGCACGTCGCTCACCGATCGACCCCTCCCATCACGGGGTCGATGGACGCCACGGCCACGATGACGTCGGCGACTTGGCCGCCCTCGCACATGGCCGCCACGGACTGGAGGTTGGTGAAGGAGGGGTCGCGGAAGTGGACCCGGTAGGGCCGGGTGCCGCCGTCGCTGACGACGTGCACGCCCAGCTCCCCCTTGGGCGACTCCACGGTCGCGTACACCTGGCCCGGCGGGACCCGGAAGCCCTCGGTCACCAGCTTGAAGTGGTGGATCAGGGCCTCCATGGAGGTGCCCATGATCTTCTTGATGTGGTCGAGGGAGTTGCCGAGCCCGTCCGGCCCCAGGGCCAGCTGGGCCGGCCAGGCGATCTTCCTGTCCGCGACCATCACGGGCCCGGGCGCGAGCCGGTCCAGGCACTGCTCGATGATCCGCAGCGACTGGTGCATCTCCGCGAGGCGGATCAGGAAGCGCCCGTAGGCGTCGCAGGTGTCGGCGGTGGCGACCTCGAAGTCGTAGGTCTCGTAGCCGCAGTAGGGCTGGGCCTTGCGCAGGTCGTGCGGCAGGCCGGTGGCCCGCAGTATGGGGCCGGTCACGCCGAGGGCCATGCAGCCGGCCAGGTCCAGGTAACCGACGTCCTGCAGACGGGCCTTGAAGATGGGGTTGCCGGTGGCGAGCTTGTCGTACTCGGGCAGGTTCCGGCGCATCTTCTTCACGAACTCGCGCACCTGGTCCACCGCGCCGGGCGGCAGGTCCTGGGCGAGCCCGCCGGGGCGGACGTAGGCGTGGTTCATCCGCAGGCCGGTGATCAGCTCGAAGACGTCGAGGACGAGCTCGCGGTCCCGGAACCCGTAGATCATGATCGTGGTGGCGCCGAGTTCCATGCCACCGGTGGCGATGGCCACCAGATGGGAGGAGATTCGGTTCAGCTCCATGAGCATGACGCGGATGACGGAGGCCCGTTCGGGGATCTGCTCCTCGATGCCGAGCAGCTTCTCGACGCCCAGGCAGTACGCCGTCTCGTTGAAGAACGGCGTCAGATAGTCCATGCGCGTCACGAACGTGGTGCCCTGGGTCCAGTTCCGGTACTCGAGGTTCTTCTCGATGCCGGTGTGGAGATAGCCGATACCGCAGCGGGCCTCGGTGACGGTCTCGCCGTCGATCTCCAGGATCAGCCGGAGCACTCCGTGGGTGGAGGGGTGCTGGGGACCCATGTTGACGACGATGCGCTCGTCGTCGCCTTTCCGGGCGGCGTCGGCGATCTCGTCCCAGTCGCCGCCGGTGACCGTGTAGACGGTGCCCTCGGTGGTCTCGCGGGGGCTGGTCGGTGTGGACATCAGGAGTACGACCTCCGCTGGTCCGGAGCCGGGATCTGGGCGCCCTTGTACTCGACGGGGATCCCGCCGAGGGGGTAGTCCTTGCGCTGCGGGAAGCCCTGCCAGTCGTCGGGCATCATGATCCGCGTGAGGGCCGGGTGGCCGTCGAAGACGAGGCCGAAGAAGTCGTAGGCCTCGCGCTCGTGCCAGTCGTTCGTCGGATAGACCGCGACGAGCGACGGGAGATGCGGATCGGCGTCGGGGACGCCCACCTCCAGCCGGATCAGCCGGTTGTGGGTGATCGAGCGCAGGTGGTAGACGGCGTGCAGTTCACGCCCCTTGTCCCCGGGGAAGTGCACACCGCTGACGCCGGTGCAGAGTTCGAAGCGCAGCGCCGGGTCGTCGCGCAGGGTGCGGGCGACGCGCGGCAGGTGCTCGCGGGCGATGTGGAAGGTGAGTTCGCCGCGGTCGACGACCGTCTTCTCGATGGCGTTCTCCGGGACGAGTCCCTGTTCCTCCAGGGCGCCTTCGAGCTCGTCGGCCACCTCGTCGAACCATCCGCCGTAGGGCCGGCCGGCCTGGCCGGGCATCCGGACGGTGCGGACGAGCCCGCCGTAGCCGCTGGTGTCACCGCCGTTGGCGGCGCCGAACATGCCGCGGCGGACGCCGATGACCTCGCCGGAGTCGTCGCGCTGGGCCGGGAGCCGCTCCTCCGGGGGCATTCCCTTCCGGCTGGGGGTCTCGCTCACTGCAGCAGCCCCTTCATCTCGATGAGCGGCAGGGCCTTCAGTGCCTTCTCCTCCGCCTGCTGCTCCGCCTCCTCGCGGTGGGCGCCGAGCTTCTCGTTCTGGATCTTCCGGTGCAGCTTGAGGATCGAGTCGAGCAGCATCTCGGGGCGCGGCGGGCAGCCGGGCAGATAGATGTCGACGGGGACGATGTGGTCGACGCCCTGGACGATCGCGTAGTTGTTGAACATGCCGCCGCTGGAGGCGCAGACGCCCATGGAGATCACCCACTTGGGGTTGGGCATCTGGTCGTAGACCTGCCGCAGCACGGGCGCCATCTTCTGGCTGACCCGCCCGGCCACGATCATCAGGTCGGCCTGCCGGGGCGAGCCGCGGAAGACCTCCATGCCGAAGCGGGCCATGTCGTAGCGGCCGGCGCCCGCCGTCATCATCTCGATGGCGCAGCAGGCGAGGCCGAAGGTGGCCGGGAAGACGGACGCCTTGCGCACCCAGCCCGCGGCCTGTTCGACGGTGGTCAGCAGAAAGCCGCTGGGCAGCTTCTCCTCGAGTCCCATGACGCGCCCCCTAGTCCCATTCCAGGCCGCCGCGCCGCCATACATAGGCGTAGGCGACGAAGACGGTGAGCACGAAGAGGAGCATCTCCACGAGCCCGAACAGCCCCAGGGAGTCGAAGGTGACGGCCCAGGGGTAGAGGAAGACGATCTCGATGTCGAAGACGATGAAGAGCATCGCCGTCAGGTAGTACTTGATCGGAAAGCGCCCGCCTCCGGCCGGGTGCGGGGTCGGTTCGATGCCGCATTCATAGGCCTCGAGCTTGGCGCGGTTGTACCGCTTGGGCCCGATGAGCGATGCCATGACCACGGAGAAGACCGCGAAGCCGGCACCGAGGGCTCCCAGTACGAGGATGGGCGCGTACGCGTTCACCGCTCCTCGCTCCTTCCAGTCTGTCGACGCTGACTGCTGGCTGACCGGACCCGGCGGGCTCACCGCGCTCCCTGGGCCGCCCGAAGATCGGCCGCATGTGAGGCAGTTCACAAGCCCGGGTCGCGTGCATCCTATGCCCGCCGGTCTGTGATCTGCGACACGGGGTACGCAACCGTGTTTGTGATCTTCACCACCTGACGAACGATCATCAAGTCGGATGAGCGGTGATCTACACACACGAAGCACGCGAGTGATCACGACAGGTGACATTCGGCCGCGTCGGCGCTGGTGACAGAGGTGATCCTTTATCAAGCGGAGGCCGCTGCGGGCAAATTGGCCTCATGGGCCGTCAACTGATAAGAGAGCCCGACCCGATGGGGCGAAGGGGGTCGGCGGCGCCCCTCCGTCACGCTCCGCGCCCGCCCTCACGTTCGGTGCACAAAGTTCCAGCAGGGGCGGTGGGGGCGTGAGCTCCGCCACGCGCCGGGGGGTTTGGTGGCCGGACTTTTCGGACAGCCTCGACGGGGGACCGGAAAAGGTGGTAGGGCGGCCGCCGGCCGGCCGGCGGGCCCAAACGCCGTGCTGAGGCGCCGGATCGGGGGTGCGGCGGGGTCGTGCGCCGTGACCCTCTCGTGATCCATAAGGTCCAATTCTAGGCGCGTACACGCCAATTGTGGCGCACGTCACGCTTCTTGAACTCAACCTGTGCGGACTGATAGTCCGTTGTCCCATGTCCCCGAACGCGCATATAACCAGCCACCGGAAGCCCCGTCGTCCCGCGACGCAGTCGTGGGTCGTCCGCACGGGTGTTGCCGGTGGCGTCCTCAGCACCCTGGCCGTCGCCGGCGCGGGTTCCGCCACCGCCGTCGAGAAGCCCTCCGAGGCGACCATGGAGATGCCGGCGTTCAACGCCGAGATCTCCACCTCCATCGCGCAGAGCGCGGTCGCCACGCAGCAGGCCGCTGTGGACTACCAGGTCCGCGCACAGGTGGAAGACGCGATCGACCACGCCAAGGCCGACGCCAAGAAGGCCAAGGAGGAGGCGGACCGCAAGGCCGAGGCCGAGCGCAAGGCCGCCGAGCAGGAGCAGCGCGACGCCGAGGCGCGTGCCTCGCGCTCCTCGGACCGCGGTTCGCTGAGCACGAAGTCGGAGTCCTCGTCCTCCGCCACGGGCAGCACCGCCACCCTGATCAGCTTCCTGGAGGCCCAGGTCGGCAAGGCGTACGTCATGGGCGCCACCGGCTCCTCCGCGTACGACTGCTCCGGTCTGGTGCAGGCCGCGTACAACAACATCGGCATCAGCCTGCCGCGCGTCTCCGAGGACCAGTCGACGGCCGGCACCCAGGTGGGCCTCGGCAACCTGCAGCCGGGCGACATCCTGTACTGGGGCTCCGCGGGCAGCGCGTACCACGTCGCCGTCTACATCGGCGGGGGCAAGTTCATCGGTGCGCAGAACCCGAGCTCGGGCGTCGTCGAGCGCGACCTGAGCTACTCGCCGCCCACCGGCGCGGTGCGCGTTCTGTAAACAGAACATCCGAAGCATTCCGCAAGGGCCGCCGCTCTCCCGCTCGGGAGCGGCGGCCCTTCGCGTACGTCACGCCATGCAGGCCGCTTTGACGGCGTCGGCAACCCCCTCCGTGTCGTCCCGGACCGCCCGCGCGATGTCGCACCCGGCGTCGGCGACGATCGTGTCGGTCTCCCTGACACCGGTGATGCCGGCGTGGCCGGTCATCTTGGAGTGCCGGGTGAGGTGGATGGTGTCGCCGCCGCCCTGGCCGCCGCGGATCCGTCCGTCGACGATGCCGTCGATGTCGATGCGATCGTGGCCGCCCTGCCCGTCGACGGACCCGCCCTCCCCGACCCGGCCCGACCGCGTGACGGTGACGGCGTCCTCGCCGCCGCCGGCGCGGATGTCGCCGTCCATCTCCCCGGTGACGGTGATGGTGTCGTTCCCGCCCTTCGCGTCGACGACGGTGCCGGGTTCGACGCGGGAGCAGACGATCGTGTCGTCCCCCGGTGTCCCCTCGATCAGCCGCCCCGACCGGTGCACCCCGTTGACCGTGCAGTCCGTCACCGCGTGCGCGGGCGTCGCCGCGAGCGCGGCGGCGGGAAGTATGACGGCCGTCGCGACGACGGCGATCCGCGCGGTACGAGCACTGACGGCACGGGCGGCGAGACGGGCGGTACGGCTGAGATCCACAGGTGCGCTCCCCCTTCGGGATGAACCGGACTATTGCGGTATCTCCCCCGAAATACGGCCCGCAAAGCGGGAGTTAGGGGACACGAAGGGGTGATTCGGGGCTCGGCGCCCCGCTCTCATCGCGGGGTACGCCCCGTCTGCGCGCCCGGACCCCTGGGGTGGTACGTCGACTGCGGCCCGGTGGGGGCTGGTCGCGCAGTTCCCCGCGCCCCTGACGGGGCGCAGGCCGAGCGCAGACGGACCGCAGACGGGGCTCGCCCTACGAGCGCGGGGCCACCTTTGTCAGGCCGTTGATGATGCGATCCATCGCATCACCCCCGGTCGGATCCGTCAGATTCGCCAGCATCTTGAGCGTGAACTTCATCAACAGCGGGTGCGTCAGCCCCCGTTCCGCCGCCAGCTTCATGATCTTCGGGTTGCCGATCAGCTTCACGAAGGCGCGCCCCAGCGTGTAGTAGCCGCCGTAGGTGTCCTTGAGGATCTTCGGGTAGCGCTGCAGGGCGAGTTCGCGCTGGGCATACGAGGAGCGGGCGTGGGCCTGGACGATGACGTCCGCGGCGAGCTGGCCCGACTCCATCGCGTAGGCGATGCCCTCGCCGTTGAACGGGTTGACCAGACCGCCCGCGTCACCGACGAGGAGCAGGCCACGGGTGTAGTGCGGCTGGCGGTTGAACGCCATGGGAAGGGCGGCGCCCCGGATCGGGCCCGTCATGTTGTCGGGGGTGTAACCCCAGTCCTCCGGCATCGAGGCGCACCAGGCCTTGAGGATCTCGCGCCAGTCGAGCTCCTTGAAGGCGGCGGAGGTGTTGAGCACGCCGAGGCCCACGTTGCTGGTGCCGTCGCCCATGCCGAAGATCCAGCCGTAGCCGGGCAGGAGGCGGTGCTCCGGGCCGCGGCGGTCCCAGAGCTCGAGCCAGGACTCGAGGTAGTCGTCGTCGTGGCGGGGGGAGGTGAAGTAGGTGCGCACGGCGACGCCCATCGGGCGGTCCTCGCGGCGGTGCAGGCCCATCGCCAGCGAGAGCCGCGTGGAGTTGCCGTCGGCCGCGACGACGAGCGGGGCGTGGAAGGTGACGGGCGTCTTCTCCTCGCCCAGCTTCGCCTCGACGCCGGTGATCCGGCCCGTGCGGTCGTCGACGAGCGGCGCGCCGACGTTGCAGCGCTCGTACAGCCGGGCGCCGGCCTTCACCGCATGGCGGGCGAGCTGCTCGTCGAAGTCGTCGCGCTTGCGGACGAGACCGTAGTCGGGGAAGGACGCGAGGTCCGGCCAGTCGAGCTGGAGGCGGACGCCGCCGCCGATGATGCGCAGGCCCTTGTTGCGCAGCCAGCCCGCCTCCTCGGAGATGTCGATGCCCATCCCCACGAGCTGCTTGGTGGCGCGCGGGGTGAGGCCGTCGCCGCAGACCTTCTCGCGCGGGAACGCGGTCTTCTCCAGGAGGAGGACGTCGAGACCCGCCTTGGCCAGGTAGTACGCGGTGGTGGAGCCCGCCGGGCCCGCACCGACGACGATCACATCGGCAGTGTGTTCGGTACGCGACTCGGTCACGGAGGGCTCTCCCGAAGGCTCGATTGGGGCTGACTTGTGCAGTCTAGGGGGGTGCCCCCGGCCTCCTCCGGCCGGTTCAGCCGAAATCGACCGGCATCGTCGACCACGTGCCCAGCGCCGTCTCGAAGACCTGCGGCGAGCCGGTCCAGTAGTCGTCACGGCCCTGGAAGTACACCGCGTACTCGGTGCCCGCCTCGTTCACGTACGCCTGGTCGACGGCGTGCATCGTGCGGCCCGTCGCCCTGTCGGTCCAGGTGAACTCCCAGCGGGCGCCGGGGTGTCCCTGGAAGGAGTTGGCGGTCAGGGCGACGCGCCGGTAGCTGCCGGTGCGCTGCTGCAGGGCCTTTTCGAGGTCGGTGAAGTGGTCGTACGCGGACTGCCGGGACTTGAGCAGCAGGCCGACGCGGAGGTACGAACCGCCGGTCGGGGCCGAGTAGTCGATCTGGTGGTCGCCGGACTCCGTACGGATCCAGCGGTCGGGGACGGCGAGGCTGAAACCGAGCGGATCGTGCTGCATGACGTAGCCGGCGGGGGCGCCGGCCTGCGGGGCGGCGGTGACCGGCGGGGTCGTGGGGGCGGGCTCGTCCGACGGGCTCGCGGTGTCGTCCGACGGACCGATGACGACGCGCTTGTCGTCGTGCCGGGCGGTCTCCGCGCCCCGCGCGGCGTTCTCGTGCCGGTGCAGCACCAGCCCCGCCGCCGCGGCGCCGACGACGACGAAGGCGGCGAGGCCCGCGGCCGCGAACAGGGCCGTCCGGCGGCCCGGTACCGGCATCCGGGCGGGCCGCACGGCCCGCCCCAGGGTCCCCGACAGCACACCGGCCAGCAGCACCGCCCCCGCCGTCCACAGCGTCCCGAACAGCAGCAGTTCGCCCGCGTTCGTCGCCACGCGCGCGTCCACGCTGGTGTGCGCCCCGAGCGCGAAACGGGTGCCGGCCGACATGTGCAGCGACGCGCCGGCGGCGAAGGACAGCAGCCACAGCGCGGCCAGGAAGAAGACACCGGCCAGGGCCTGTTCGCGGCGGTCGGCCGAGCGCCGGGCCGCCAGGACGGCGAGGAGCAATGCGCTCACCGCGCCCACCGACAGCGCTCCGGCCTGGGCCCAGCCGCCCGCGGAACCGGCCGCGTGACCGAGCTCGGAGAGACCGAAGGCGCCGCCCTCCTCACGGCCGCGGGTGGTGACGGAGCCCTCGACCGCCGCACCCCAGGCCAGCCCCAGCCCCATCAGTCCCAGGTTGACCAGCACCAGGAGCGAGGCGAGCAGGCCCGTGCCGCCGCCGGCCTGACGCTCGTGCGTGGCCAGCACCGCGAACACGACGACGGCACACAGCGCCACCGAGAGCCCGAGGGCGCGCAGGGCGGTGCCCCACGCCCGTGCGAGGCGCAGGGCGCCCGGTCCGAGCCGCGCGCGCAGGCGTTCACGGCACAGCACCGTCCCGCTCACCGCACCCGCGGCCGCGCACGCGAACAGCGCCGCCGTCACCGGCCCGCTGTCGACGGAGAGCAGCGGCACCTCCGGCCGCCCGTACAGACCGAGCGCCAGCACGGCCGCGCCCGACAGCAGCGCGATCCGCACCGCGGCCTCCGGGCCGCCGCCCTGCGCACGGCGCAGCCGCCGGGCCCCGAGGGCCACGGCGCCGGCCCACAGGACGGTCACGGTCAACGGCCAGACGGACAGCGAGCCGTGGCCCCGCACGAGCAGCGAGAGCAGCCCGCCGCTGCTGCGGGTCTCGACGTCGAGGCTGCCGCCGAGGCCCTGCACGAGCAGTGCGAGGGCGGCCTGGAAGCGGTCGGACCAGTGGCCGAACTGGCCGCGGTCGTACTTCCCGTAGGACGGGACCGAGAGGGCGAGCGCGAGCACCAGCAGCAGGGCCGCCGGCCCCAGCGCGGCCCCGGCCGACCCCGCCCAGCCGGCGCCGAAGGTGCGGCGCACGAACAGCGCGGCGGGTGACGGCGGGGCGGACGCGGCGGGGTGCGCGCCCGGCGCGTACGGGGGCAGGGGCGGCGCAGGGGGCAGGGGCGGTACGGACGGCCTCGGCGGCTCGGACGACGACGGCGGCGGCATAGGGGCGCTCCGGGCTCGGGCGGGAGGTGATCAAGATCGTACCGACCGAGCCTGCCTGCCCATGACAAACGGCCAACCCACGCCCCGCCCGGGGCATTTACCCCTTATGCAGGCTTGGTTCCCCGGTGCAGCGCAACGACGCCGCCCGTCAGGTTGCGCCACGCGACCTTCGACCAGCCGGCCTCCTGCAGCCGCGCCGCGAGGGCGGGCTGGTCCGGCCAGGAACGGATCGACTCGGCCAGGTACACATAGGCGTCCGGGTTGCTGCTGACGGCCCGCGCGACCGGCGGCAGCGCGCGCATCAGGTACTCGGTGTAGACCGTGCGGAAGGGGCCCCAGACCGGCGTGCTGAACTCGCAGATCACCACGCGGCCGCCCGGCTTCGTCACCCGCAGCAGCTCGCGCAGCGCCGCGTCCGTGTCCTGCACGTTGCGCAGCCCGAAGGAGATGGTGACCGCGTCGAAGACACCGTCCGCGAACGGCAGCCGCGTCGCGTCACCGGCGGTCAGCGGGAGCCAGGGGTGGCGCTTCTTGCCCTCGCGCAGCATGCCGGTCGAGAAGTCGCACGGCACGACGTACGCGCCGTCGGCGGTGAAGGGGATCGAGGAGGTGCCCGTGCCGGCCGCGAGGTCCAGCACCTTCTCCCCCGGCCGCCCGCCCACGGCCTGCGCCACGGCCTTGCGCCACAGCCGCGCCTGGCCGAGCGAGAGCACGTCGTTGGTCAGGTCGTACTTCGCCGCCACGTCGTCGAACATCGCGGCGACTTCGTGCGGCTGCTTGTCCAGGGATGCTCGGGTCACGCACCCATTGTTCACCACGGCCCCACGGCGCTCTTGGACGGGGACGGCTCGCCCGGGAAGGACGGACCGCGCCGCGGTGCCGACTGCGCCTTCCCATGGGGCCCCCGCACCCACGGGACCGCCGGTCCCCCCGCCTGTCGCCCCCTCGGCAACCAGGCGTCCTGCCGGCGGCGCGCGTCCTTGCGACCCGCCGCTGTGTCCTTGTCGGCCGGGTCCTCCACACTTCGCACCGCGGGACAGCCTCGGCGGCCGTCCCCGCAGTGATCATCCTGCCGGGGAAGCGGACCGGGAGCGTCCGCGTTGACGGGGTCCTGACGTGGGGGGTCGGCGTCCTTACGGGTCGTTGACGGCCCGGCCGGGCCCGCCGCCGCGCTCACCGCCCCCGGAACACCAGCCGTCCCGCCAGCACCGTCGCCACGCAGCCGCCCGCACCCCGCGCGAGCAGCCCGGCCTCGTCCGGAACGTCGAAGGCGGCGAGGTCGGCGCGGGCGCCGACGGACAGGGGCGCCGCGACGGCGGCCGCCAACTCCCGCACGCCGCACAGGGGATCGAGGTCCGGCGCGCCGGGCGCCGCCGGGCCCGGGAGCACCCGCAGACCGGAGCGCGCCACCGCCGTCGAGAGCACCGGGTCGCCGAAGGGACCCGTGACCGCCGTCGTCCCGTGCCGCAGCATCAGCTGCAGTCCGCGCCGCACGCTGCCCGAGCGCCGGGTCTCCGACAGCTCCAGGGCCGCCAGCCGGTCACCGGTCAGCATCGCGTCCCCGAGCTCGGCGTACTCGCGGGGATCGGGGTGGTAGGCGTGCTCCAGCAGCCACGCCGCACGCTCCTGCCGCAGCCCGGGCGCCAGCACGCCCGGCCAGCGGCGCACACGGGCACCGGGGTGCGCCGCGGCGAGCTCCTCGTACGGGCCGAGCGCCGCGACCCTGTCGCCTGCCACGGCCACGGCCCCGCCGGGCACGGGCTCCGCACCGGGGACGGCCGTCAGCAGCAGGTCCGCCGCATGGATCGTCAGCACGAACGGCCCGGCCGTCAGCGGGCGTCGATGATCTGCAGCTCGGGGTGGGCCGTGCCGCCCTCGATCGCCGTCGACGACAGATGCGAGACGACGCGGTCGTCCACCGGGTCGTTCGCCGGGTCGTCGTGCACGAGCAGGTGCTCGTACGTCGTGGCGCGCTGCGCCGGGACACGGCCGGCCTTGCGGATGAGATCGATGATCTCCATGCGGTTGGAGCGGTGCTTGGCACCGGCCGAGGAGACCACGTTCTCCTCGAGCATGATCGAGCCCAGGTCGTCGGCGCCGTAGTGCAGCGACAGCTGGCCGATCTCCTTGCCGGTGGTCAGCCAGGAGCCCTGGATGTGGGCCACGTTGTCCAGGAAGAGCCGCGCGACGGCGATCATCCGCAGGTACTCGAAGATCGTCGCCTGCGTGCGGCCCTTCAGGGCGTTGTTCTGCGGCTGGTAGGTGTACGGGATGAACGCGCGGAAGCCGCCGGTGCGGTCCTGGACGTCGCGGATCATCCGCAGGTGCTCGATGCGCTCGGCGTTGGTCTCGCCCGTGCCCATCAGCATGGTGGAGGTCGACTCCACGCCCAGCGTGTGGGCGAGCTCCATGATCTCCAGCCAGCGCTCGCCGGACTCCTTCAGCGGCGCGATGGCCTTGCGCGGCCGCTCCGGCAGCAGTTCGGCGCCCGCGCCCGCGAAGGAGTCGAGGCCGGCGGCGTGGATCCGGCGGATCGCCTCCTCGGCGCTCACGCCGGAGATCCGCGCCATGTGCTCGACCTCGGACGCGCCGAGGGAGTGGATGACGAGCTGCGGGAACTCCTTCTTGATCGCCGCGAAGTGCTCCTCGTAGTACTCCACGCCGTAGTCGGGGTGGTGCCCGCCCTGGAACATGATCTGCGTGCCGCCCAGTTCGACCGTCTCCGCGCAGCGGCGCAGGATGTCGTCCAGCGGGCGGGTCCAGACCTTGTCGCTCTTCGGCGGGGCGTAGAAGGCGCAGAACTTGCATGCGGTGACACACGAGTTCGTGTAGTTGATGTTGCGCTCGATGATGTACGTCGCGATGTGCTCGGTGCCCGCGTAGCGCCGGCGGCGGACGGCGTCCGCGGCCGCGCCGAGCGCGTGCAGCGGCGCCGAGCGGTACAGCTCGAGGGCCTCCTCCGGGGTGATCCGGCCGCCTGCGGCGGCGCGGTCGAGGACGGACTGAAGGTCGGCGTTCTCGGTCACCGGGCGTCCCTTCCGGAGGGTGTTGTGTACGACGAACCACCCTACGCCAGGGGTCCGACGGCACTCCTGGCGGCCGGACAAGTCCCGGCAACCCGCGGATCTTCCGGCAAAAGCGGTTGCATCCGGGCTCTCCGCCGCCCCCCGGAAGAGGCTGTGCGCCCCCCGATTAGCCTATGACGCAATTCACCGGCCGATCGGGAACCCGGGCTCGAGGTTTGCCCATCACCTAGGTCGGAACACCCACCGTCATGTCCTTCGGGGCAGCAAATCGTCCGGAGCGACGCGATGACGCACTCAGCCAACGGGGCCTACCAGTCCCAGGGCCACCGCCGGGCCTCCCGCGCGAAACGATGGATCCTCGTCGTGGCGTGCATAGCCGTGCTCGGCGCGATCGCCTACCCCGTCCTCAACTACTTCGACGTCTTCTCGGACAAGGGCGAGTCCGTCTCCTTCGGCCAGAGTGCGGCCGGGGGCCCGGCGGGCGGCGGCGGGCAGGCGGGCGGCAACAACGGTGCTCCGGCCGACTCCAAGACGCAGATGCCCACCGGCCCGCAGGCCGACTTCAAGGTCGCCAACACCGTGGAGGACGGCACCAAGATCGCCGTCACCACCTACACCGGCAAGAAGTCCGGCTTCACCGGCAAGGTGTGGGTCTGGGCCCCGAAGCAGTACAACGACCCGAAGTACAAGAACAGCGGCTTCCCGGTCCTCGTCGCGCTCCCCGGCGGCAACGGCTACCCGATGAACTACTGGATGGGCACCGACCTCAAGCTCGAGTCGTCGATCGCCCAGTGGTCGCAGGAGGGCAAGTCGCAGCCCTTCATCGTCGTGATGCCGGTGCTGAACCCGGACAACAAGTACTACTACGACGGCAGTGACATCCCGAACCAGCCCAAGATGGGCACCTGGCTCTCCGAGGACGTCCCCGACCTGGTGCGGGAGAACTTCCGCACGCTGAAGTCGCGTGACGGCTGGGCGTTCATGGGCTCCTCCTCCGGCGGCTTCTCCGGCCTGAAGGCCGTTCTGCAGAAGCCCGACAAGTTCAAGGCCGTGATCGCCTCCGGCCCGGACATCGTCCCGGACTCCCCGCTGTGGGCCGGCCACGACCAGGAGAAGGCCGCCAACAACCCCGAGCTGCTGGCCCAGAAGCTGATCGACACCAAGGGTCCCGAGGTCTACCTCGCCTTCCAGTACGGCACCAAGGAGACGTCGGTGATCCCGAAGGTGGACAAGTTCATCGCCACCTACGGCAAGGGCCCGATCCACACCCATCTGCAGGTCATCCAGGGCGGCGAGCACAACGCCAAGACCTATGTGAAGGGCATGGGCGACAGCTCCATGAAGTGGATCAGCGACCACATGGAGGGGCCGACGCCCTCCTCCTGATCCTCACGAGGACACAGCACAAGAGCCCCCGGGAACGTCCCCGGGGGCTCTTGTGCTGCCGGTGGCGGTCAGCGGTCCAGCAGCTGCACCCGCACGTCCGCCGGGAAGCCCGTCGTGGGTCCCGTGCGGCGCGCGAACTCCGTCACGCCGGCCAGCTGGTCCGGGCCGAAGCGGAAGTCCAGCGTGGTGAAGTACCGCTCCAGCAGCTCGGCGTCGAAGGCCTCCCAGCGCGCCGCCTGCTCGGCCACCTTGGCGACCTCCTCCAGGGACACGTCCCGGGACTCCAGGAAGGCCTGGTGCACCTTGGCGACGATGCCCGGCTCGCGGGCCAGGTAGTCGCGGCGCGCGGCCCACACGGCGAAGACGAACGGCAGGCCCGTCCAGTCCTTCCACATCTGCCCGAGGTCGTGCACCTCCAGCCCGAGCCGCGGCGCGTCGTGCAGCGAGGCCCGCAGCGCGGCGTCGCCGATGAGGACGGCGGCGTCCGCCTCCTGCATCATCAGGCTGAGGTCCGGCGGACAGGTGTAGTAGTCGGGCTGTACGCCGTACCGCTCGGCGAGCAGCAGCTCGGCCAGGCGCACGGAGGTGCGCGAGGTGGAGCCGAGGGCGACGCGCGCCCCGTCCAGCTGCTCCAGGGGGAGCTGGGAGACGATGACGCAGGACATCACGGGCCCGTCGCAGCCCACGGCGATGTCCGGCAGCGCGACGAGGTCGTCCGCGTTTCTCAGGAACTCCACGAGCGTGATCGGCCCGATGTCCAGGTCGCCGTTCACGAGCTGCTCACTGAGCTTCTCGGGGGTGTCCTTGGTCAGATCCAGATCGAGCAGCGTGCCGGTCCGGGCGAGGCCCCAGTAGAGGGGCAGGCAGTTGAGAAACTGGATGTGGCCGACGCGCGGGCGGCTGCGGAGGCTCCGGGGCCCGTCCTGCGGGTCCGCCGCGATCGCTACATCCGAGGCTGAATTGTCCACATCCGGAGGCTAGCCCCGCCCCCTGGCGGGCGCTGTGCCGGGGTCCCACCGCGCACCGGACTGAAGACGGATCCTTTCCGGCCGGAGGACGCCGAAAACCCACCTTGGGCGTGATCTTCAACTCTTTCCCCGCGAGAAGCCCGCGTGCTAGGCTCGCCGCAAGTTGCAGTTTGGTTTCCCTTGCAGTACAGAGCCTGCGGAGCATGTGACCCGCAGGCTTTTGTAGTTTTCAGACTTCTCGCAGGTTCTGGAGCAGGGCAACCCTTTGGCCCATAGGAGGGCTTATGGCTACCGGAACCGTGAAGTGGTTCAACGCTGAAAAGGGCTTTGGCTTCATCGCCCAGGACGGCGGGGGCCCCGACGTCTTCGTCCACTACTCCGCGATCAACGCCGCCGGCTTCCGCTCCCTCGAGGAGAACCAGCTGGTCAGCTTCGACGTCACGCAGGGCCCGAAGGGCCCGCAGGCGGAGAACGTGACCCCGCAGGGCTGACCCCCTGCGGACCGTTCGCGCGGTCTGTGTGCAGCACCCAAGGAGCCCTGCCCCCGCTTCGGCGAGGGCGGGGCTCCTGCCTTTTCCCGTGCGGGGCGGGCGGCGGATTTCCCGGTTATTCACCCACCCGGGTCACTCCATTCACCCGTTTCACCGGACGTTTTTGTACCCTCTTTTGTGCACCCATTCCCCGTACGTTCGCACAACACATCGATTTCGGCCACATGGCGTTCCGTGATCGCCGCCCGGCGGAGTTTCGGAGGCGCACGTCCGCGCCCGGATGCACGGAACCACCGGCGCCACTGACGTGAACGCTCAACGGCGCTACCGTGCCCGCATGAGCGGGCGGACGGTCACCGTGCACTGTGTACGGGCCGCGCTGGGCGGGGCGCAGCGGCTCGGGATCGACACCGTTCCCCTGCTGCAGGAGGCGCGGATCGCGCCGCTGCTGCTGGGGGACGAGCAGGCGCGGGTGACGCCCGAGCAGTTCGCCCGGCTGGTGCGGGGGCTGCACCGGGCGACCGGCGACGAGTTCCTCGGCCTCGGGACGGCGCCGAGCCGGCCCGGGACGTTCGCCATGATGTGCCACGCCTGCATCGGCTGCCGGGACCTGGGCGCGGCGCTGGAGCGGGCCGCGCGGTTCTACGGGCTCTTCCCCGGCGGGCCGGACCTGGTGCTGGAACGCCACGGCGGGGAGGCGGTCTTCGCGCTGCGCAGCGACCTGCGGGAGCGGGCGGAGGGCCGGTTCCTCGCGGAGTGCCTGATGGTCGTCTGGCACCGGCTGGCGAGCTGGCTGATCGGCCGCCGGATCGCCCTGCACTGGACCGCCTTCGCGCACGCCGCCCCGCCCTACGCGGCGGACCACGGGCCGATGTTCGGCTGCCCGGTGCGGTTCGGGGCGGAGCGCACCGGTGCGGGGTTCGACGCGCGGTGGCTGTCGGCGCCCGTGGTGCGGGACGAGGCGGGGGTGACCGAGCTGCTGCGCCGGGCCCCGGCCGAGCTGCTCAGCCGCCGCGAGTACGGCACGACCGTCGCCGAACAGGTGCGGCGCTCGTTCCTGCGGGCGCTGCGCGAGGGACGGCCGGCCCGGCTGCCGGAAGTGGCGCAGATCGCGGAGCGGCTGGCGGTGAGCCCGGCGACGCTGCGGCGCCGGCTGCAGGCCGAGGGCACCTCGTACCGGCGGCTGGTGGACCAGGTGCGCCGCGAGGCGGCCCTCGCGGGGCTCGCGGAGGGGCGGGAGCCGATCGCGGAACTCGCGGTGCGGCTCGGGTTCTCCGAGGACACCGCCTTCCACCGGGCGTTCCGCCGCTGGACGGGCACCACGCCGGGCGCGTACCGCGGGTACCGGGGTCAGCAAATCTGAGCGTTCCGACCAGCGCGGGTCCCGTGCGCCGGACCGTACGGTCACCCCCATCCATCCTTGCGCCACAGGACAGTTGGGAGAGCCGCATGCCCCTGCCCCGCTTGCGCACCACCATCGCCGCCGTCGCCGCACTGACCGTCTCACTGGTCCTGCCCGCGGCCCTGCCGGCGAGAGCAGACGCCGCCGGCACCGGCGGCGCACCCGGTGACATCGTCACCTCCGCTCCCACCTCCTTCCATCCGCTGCCCGGCCAGCCGACCAACACCCGGGCCTGGCACATCACCTACCGCTCGACCACGGCCAAGGGCACGCCGGACGTCGTGTCGGGCACGGTGATCGTCCCCCTCGACGGCCGCACGGGCCCCCGCCCGCTGGTCACATACGCCGTCGGGACGGTCGGCATGGCCGACTCCTGCGCCCCGTCGGCGGGCTTCCCCCACGGGACGACGGCCGAGGCCAACCTGATCCAGCAACTCACCTGGCGCGGCTGGGCCGTTGCCGTCACCGACTACGAGGGCCTGGGAACCCCCGGCGACCACACCTACACGGTCGGCCGGTCGGAAGGCCACGCCGTCCTGGACGCGGCCCGGGCGGCACTGCGGCTGCCCGGCGCCGGGCTCGGGCCGGACACACCCGTCGGGATCATGGGCTACTCGCAGGGCGGCCAGGCCGGCAGCTGGGCCGCGGAGCTGCACGACTCGTACGCGCCCGAGCTGAACGTCAAGGGCACGGCCACCGGCGGCGTCCCCGCCGACCTGCTCAAGACCGCGGACTTCAACAACGGCAACATCGGAGCCGGCCTGATCCTGATGGCGGCCGTCGGCCAGAACGCGGCCTACCCCGAACTCCACCTGGAGCGGTACCTCAACGACCGCGGCCGTTTCTACGTGGACTACCTGAAGAACCACTGCGTCGTGATCAACACGGCGGCGGGGCTCTTCAAGCGCATCTCGGACGTGACGGTCGAGAACCCGCTGTACGAGCCGGACTGGCAGCGCGTGCTGCGCTCGTCGAACCTGGGGACGCACGCGCCGGACCGCCCCGTGTACCTCTACCACGGGACGATCGACGAGCTGATCCCGTACGCGGTGGGCAAACAGCTGCGAGCCGACTGGTGCGCCGAGGGCGCGACGGTGCGCTGGACGTCGCTGCCGCTGACGGGGCATGTGACGGGCGCGATCACGGGGTCGGTACCGGCGGCGGACTGGCTTGCGGCCCGCTTTGCCGGGGCTCCTGCGGAGGGCAACTGCTGAGCGGGGCGCGGTTCTTCGACTGCGGGCCGCCGGTGGCCGGTCGCGCAGTTCCCCGCGCCCCTTACGGGGCACGATGAGGCCCGGCCGGTTCCCCGCGCCCCTTAAGGGGCGCGGGGAACTGCGCGAGCAGCCACGAGCGATCCGCGGCCGTCAGCGCTCGTACAGTTCCTCGATCTGCTCGGCGAAGTCCCGCGCGATGACGGCCCGCCTGAGCTTCAGCGAAGGCGTCAGGTGTCCCGCCTCCTCCGTGAAATCAACCGGCAGCACGGCGAACCGTCGTATCGACTCGGCCCGCGACACAAGGCGGTTCGCCTCGTCGACGGCCTCCTGGACGTCCGCCCGCAACCCCGCGTCGCAGACGAGCTCCTCCACCGGCACCCCCTCCATCCCTCGCATCTTCTGCCAGTGCGCGAGCCCCTCCGGCTCCAGCGTCAACAGCGCGGCCACATACGGCCGGTCGTCGCCGACGACGATCGCCTGGCCCACCAGCGGATGCGCCCGCAACCGGTCCTCCAGCGGCGCCGGGGCCACGTTCTTGCCGCCGCTCGTGATGAGCAGCTCCTTCTTCCGGCCCGTGATCGTCAGGTACCCCTCGGCGTCGAGCGCCCCGAGGTCGCCCGTGGCGAACCACTCCCCCGCGGCGGGCGGCACCGCCGCGCCGCGCTCCGCGTCCCAGTAGCCCTGGAAGATGTGCCCGCCGGCCAGCAGCACCTCGCCGTCGTCGGCGATGCGCACCCGGCTCCCCGGCAACGGCCAGCCCACCGTGCCGAGTTTGGGCCGCAGCGGCGGGGTGACCGTCGCGGCGGCCGTGGTCTCCGTCAGGCCGTAGCCCTCGAAGACCTCCATGCCGGCGCCCGTGTAGAACGCCCCGAGCCGTCGGCCGAGCGGCGAACCGCCGGTCAGCACGTAGCGCACACGCCCGCCGAGTGCGGCGCGCAACTTGCGGTAGACCAGGGGGTCGTAGAGCGCCCGCTCGGCGCGCAGCCGCACTCCGGGCCCGGGGCCGGTGCCGTGCCGGCCGGCCTCCACGGCCTCGCCGTACTCCCGTGCCACGGCGGCCGCACGGTCGTACGCGGCGGCGCGGCCGAGCCGTTCGGCGGTGGCTCTGCCGTTGTTGTAGATCTTCTCCAAAACGTAGGGGATGGCGGGCAGGAACGTCGGTCTGAACCCTTCGAGATCGGCGCGCAGTTCCTCGGTCCGCAGGGACGGCGTGTGGCCCAGCCGGACACGGGCGCGCAGGCAGCCCACGGCGACCATCCGCCCGAAGATGTGCGAGAGCGGCAGGAAGAGGAGGGTGGAGGCCGGTTCCTTGGTCACGGACTTGAAGACCGGGTGCAGCAGTTCGGTCGTGTTGTCGACCTCGGCGAAGAAGTTGGCGTGGGTGAGGACGCAGCCCTTGGGGCGCCCGGTGGTGCCGGAGGTGTAGACGAGGGTGGCGAGGTCCTCGGGGCGGCGGGCGGCGCGCCGTTCGGTGACGGCGGCGTCCGGCAACGGGCGCCCGGTGGCCATGAGGTGCGGGATGCACCCGTCGTCGAACTGCCACACATGGGCGAGCCGGGGCAGCTGCGCGCGCTCGCCCTCGACGAGCGCGGCCTGTTCGGCGCCCTCGACGGCGATGGCGGCCGCGCCCGAGTCCTGGAGGATCCAGCGCACCTGCAGGGCGGAGGAGGTCGGGTAGACGGGGACGGTGACCAGGCCCGCGGCCCAGGCCGCGCAGTCCAGCAGGGTCCACTCGTACCGGGTGCGGGCCATGATGGCGAGCCGGTCGCCGGCCTGCAGCCCCTGGGCGATCAGGCCCTTGGCCACGCAGGCGACCTCGGCCGCGAAGGCGGCGGCGGTCACGTCGCGCCAGGTGCCGTCGTGCTGTCTGCGGCCGAGGACGACGTCCAGCGGCGCCTCGGCGGCGTTGAGGAAGGGCAGGTCGCCGAGCGAGCCCTGGCGGACGGGCGGGGCGAGGGAGGGGGCGTGCGCCTCGCGGACGGTGCCGTCGACGGCCGTCGTGCGCGGCGGGACGAGCGCGGGCGGTGCGGTGGGGACGCTGTGCGATACGGACACGTGCGGCTCCTGTTCCAGAGACCCACAACTTGCCTTACTCAGCGGTAATTTCCTGGTGAATGTACGCCGGAAGGCCCACCTCCTCCACCCCGCCCCCGTCCTGAAGGGTCACGGGCGAACGGGCGCCCAGCGCTGCCCGTTCAGCAGGTTCTCCAGCCCCGCCCACGTCACGTTCATCAGGGTCGCCGCCGTCTCCTTCGCCGGAGGGGCGGCGTCCGCGCGGGTGTTGGCCCACCCGGCCAGCGACTCGGCGGCGCCGACGAGGGCATGCGCGAGGCCGGAGACCTCCTCGGCGTCCAGGGCGGCGCCCGCCCGCTCCTGATCGCGTCCGGCGGCCGCGATCAGCTGGGCCACGAAGTCGACGATCTCCTGACGCAATTCGGCCAGGGCCTGGGCGAACGGCTCGCCGTGGATGCGCGCCTGGCAGCTGAGCATCGCCCAGGCCGAGGGATGCGCGGCGGTGTGCGCGAAGAAGGCCCGCAGCCCGCACCAGAGCCGCCGGTCGGCGGAGTCCTCGGGGTCCGCCGCGGACTGCACGGCGTCCAGCAGCGCCCGCGACTCGCGCCGGATACAGGCGCCGTACAGCTCCTCCTTGGAGTTCAGATAGAGATACACCAACGGCTTGGAGGCCCCGGCCAGTTCGGCGATCTCGTCCATCGAGGCCGCGCTGTAGCCGCGCCGGGCGAAGACCTCCACGGCGGCGTCGAGCATCTGGCGCTCACGCACGGCCCGGGGCATGCGCTTGACCTTGGCCGCGGTCACGGGCCTGGCCTTCTGTGCAGTAGTCACGACAAAACGTCCCTCCGCCCCCGCTACATTACCGACAGGTAATGTCACGGAGCGGAGGGACGTCAAGGGTGGAGATCAAGCCGTAGCGCAATGACTACGCGGCGACCGGCTGGGCCTCCGCCTCCAGGTGGGCACCGTCGGCCGTCTCGAACGCCCGCCGGTCCAGGATGTTCTCGCGCGCGGCGACGATGATCGGGATGACCGACTGGCCCGCCACGTTCGTGGCCGTCCTCATCATGTCCACGATCGGGTCGATCGCCAGCAGCAGGCCCACACCCGCCATCGGCAGGCCCAGCGTCGACAGGGTCAGCGTCAGCATCACCGTCGCGCCGGTCAGGCCGGCCGTCGCCGCGGAGCCGATGACCGAGACGAAGGCGATCAGGAGGTAGTCGCGCAGCTGCAGCGGGACGCCGAAGACCTGTGCCACGAAGATCGCGGCGATGGCCGGGTAGATGGAGGCGCAGCCGTCCATCTTGGTCGTCGCGCCGAACGGCACCGCGAAGGAGGTGTACTCCTTCGGCACCCCGAGGCGCTCCGTCACCTTCTGCGTCAGCGGCATCGTGCCCACGGAGGAGCGGGAGACGAAGGCGAGCTGGATGGCCGGCCAGGCGCCCTTGAAGAACTGCAGCGGGTTGACCTTGGCGACGGTGGCGAGCAGGAGCGGGTAGACGCCGAAGAGGACGATGGCGCAGCCGACGTAGATGTCGGCGGTGAACGTCGCGTACTTGCCGATCAGGTCCCAGCCGTACTTGTAGATCGCCCTGCCGACCAGGCCGAGGCTGCCCAGCGGGGCGAGCCGGATGACCCACCACAGGACCTTCTGCAGGAGTTCCAGCACGGACTCGGAGAAGGTGAGCAGCGGCTGCGCCTTCTCACCGATCTGCAGGACGGCGACGCCGGCGACGGCGGCCATGAAGACGATCTGCAGCACGTTCAGTTGCGTGAACGGCGTGACGACGTCGGTCGGGATGATGCCGGTGAGGAAGTCCAGCCAGGAGCCGTGCTTCTTGGGCGCGGCACCGTCGGCGGCGGTCAGGCCGGTGCCGGAGCCGGGGTCGGTGAGCAGGCCGATCGCCAGGCCGATGCTGACCGCGATCAGCGATGTGATCATGAACCACATCAGGGTGCGGGTGGCCAGCCGGGCGGCGTTGGCGACGTTCCGCAGGTTGGTGATGGACACCAGGATGGCGAAGAAGACCAGCGGGGCGACCACGACCATCAGCAGCTGGACGAACAGGCTGCCGATCTTGTCGAGGGTCACCTGGAGCCAGTGCACGTCACCGCTCTTGGCGACCCAGCCGAGCAGGGCGCCCAGCACCAGGGCGAGCAGGATCTGGGCCCAGAACGGGACCTTGGGTATGCGGCCGCGCAGGGCGGACCGTTGCGCAACTGCTGTCTTCATGCCGAACACGCTAACACCGAGTCTTTGACTGCCCCAAAGCATTACTTTGACATCGGGGGCCTCGCGAACACCGCGTGAACACCCCGAAACGCCGCATGCCGCGCCCGGAGTTGGGAAACTCCGGGCGCGGCATGCGCGCGTGCGATGTGACGAGGCTTACATCGGGGGCCTACGCCCCGTCCTCCTGGCCCGCGTTGGCCTCCAGGCGGGCCTTGGCGCGGTCCACCCGCTCGCTGATCTGCACCGACATCGCGTCCCGCTGCTTGCGCAGCAGCACGAAGCTCAGCGGTGCGGAGAGCACGAGCGCGAGGAGCACCATCCAGAACACGTTCGAACCGCCCACGCCCAGCGGGACGATGCGGAAGTAGCAGAGCACCCACACGAACGCGAAACAGGCGATGAGCAGGGCCGCGCGCAGCGCGGTGTAGCGGAGCGATGCGAACTTGTTGCTGCTCACGGACGGGACCTTCTTCTCGGGCTCATAGGGAACGGTCTGTTCCAGTCAAACACAAGCCGTCTCAGACCCGCATCGGCTGCGGCGACTCGCGGCGCTCCGCGTCGGGGCCCGGGTACTCGCGGATGATCTCGTAGCGCGTGTTGCGCTCGACGGGGCGGAAGCCGGCGTCGCGGATCAGCTCCAGCAGGTCGTCCCTGGTCAGCTTGTTGGGCGTGCCGTAGTTGTCCGCGTCGTGCGTGATCTTGTACTCGACGACCGAGCCGTCCATGTCGTCCGCACCGTGCTGCAGCGCGAGCTGGGCCGTCTGCACGCCGTGCATGACCCAGAAGACCTTGACGTGCGGCACGTTGTCGAAGAGCAGCCGGGAGACGGCGAAGGTCTTCAGCGCCTCGGCACCGGTGGCCATGGTGGTCCGGGCCTGGAGCCGGTTGCGGACCTTGCCGTCCTTCATGTCCACGAAGTCGTGCTGGTAGCGCAGCGGGATGAAGACCTGGAACCCGCCGGTCTCGTCCTGCAGTTCACGCAGCCGCAGCACGTGGTCCACGCGGTGGCGGGGCTCCTCGATGTGCCCGTAGAGCATCGTGCACGGGGTCTTGAGACCCTTCTCGTGCGCGAGGCGGTGGATGCGCGACCAGTCCTCCCAATGGGTGTCGTGGTCGACGATGTGCTGCCGGACCTCCCAGTCGAAGATCTCGGCACCGCCGCCGGTCAGCGACTCCAGCCCGGCGTCGATCAGTTCGTCGAGGATCTCGGAGGCGGACAGGCCGGAGATCTTCTCGAAGTGGTGGATCTCGGTCGCGGTGAACGCCTTCAGGGAGACCTGCGGCAGGGCCTCCTTGAGCGCCTTCAGCGAGCGGGGGTAGTAGCGCCAAGGCAGCGTCGGGTGCAGGCCGTTGACGATGTGCAGCTCGGTGAGGTTGTCGTTCTCCATCGCCTTGGCGAGGCGGACGGCCTCCTCGATGCGCATGGTGTACGCGTCCTTCTCGCCCGGCTTGCGCTGGAACGAGCAGTACGCGCACGACGCGGTGCACACGTTGGTCATGTTGAGGTGCCGGTTGACGTTGAAGTGGACGACGTCACCGTTCTTGCGCGTACGCACCTCGTGGGCGAGGCCGCCCAGCCAGGCCAGGTCGTCGGACGCGTAGAGGGCGATGCCGTCCTCGCGGGTCAGCCGCTCGCCCGCACGGACCTTCTCCTCCAGCTCGCGCTTGAGCCCCACGTCCATGCGTCCGCCTCTCCGATGTCTTTCCGGGTCACTTCCGATGCGCAACCCCGTCGAGACTACTCCCCCGTTTTCAGACCTCTTCGGGCAGCTCGCCCACCCGGTTCTCCCACTTGGTGGAGAGCACGATCGTGGTACGGGTCCGGGCGACGCCCTTGGTGCCCGACAGCCGCCGGATGGTGCGCTCCAGGCCGTCCACGTCCCCGACGCGGACCTTGAGCATGTACGAGTCGTCGCCCGCGATGAACCAGCAGTCCTCGATCTCCTCGAGGTCGCGCAGCCGGCGCGCCACGTCCTCGTGGTCCGCGGCGTCCGAGAGCTGGATGCCGATGAGGGCCGTGACCCCGAGACCGAGCGACGCGGCGTTGACGGTCGCGCGGTAGCCCGTGATGACGCCGGCCGCCTCCAGGCGGTTGATCCGGTCCGTGACGCTCGGCCCGGAGAGGCCGACCAGCCGGCCCAGCTCCGCATACGAGGCCCGGCCGTTCTCCCGCAGGGCCTGGATGAGCTGCCTGTCCACCGCGTCCATAGCCTGGCACCTTTCAATAATCAGCGAACTTGCCGTCTTGCGTGTAGAATCTAAGGCGTACGGGGCTCAACACCCCGTAAATCTTTCATCAGCTCAGAGAATCAACGTCGATCCTTCAGGAGTGGAGTCCCCGTGTACTCGATCGAGGTGGCCTACGCCCGCATGCGCGAGCTGCAGGACCTGGCCAACCGCTCGCGTGCCCACAAGTCCGCAACGACCGAGCGCCGCACCGGGTCGAAGTTCCGCACCCTGCGCGCCAAGAAGGGCTAACCCTCCCCGAGGGTCCGTGAGCCACCGAGCTCTCCCTTCCACCTGCGGTACAGCCGGTGCGGCACCCCTGCCGCGTCCAGCACCCGCCCGGCGACGAAATCCACCAGATCCTGGATGTGCGTCGCCCCCGCATAGAACGCCGGAGAGGCGGGCAGCACCACAGCGCCCGCCTCGTCCAGGGCCACCAGCTGCTTGAGCGTCTGACCGCTCAGCGGCGTCTCCCGCACCGCGACGATCAACGGCCGACGCTCCTTCAGGGTCACGCTCGCGGTGCGCTGCAGCAGATCCTTCGACAGTCCCAGCGCCACTCCGGCCACACAGGCCGTGCTTGCCGGGACGATCAGCATCCCCTTCGCCGGGTACGAGCCGGACGACGGTCCGGCCGCCAGATCACCGGCCGCCCAGTGGCGCACGTCCGACAGGTCGCCCTCGAACGGGAACGGCTTGCCGTCGGCCCCCCGCGACAGCCACTCGCGCAGATCGTCCCGCCAGTGCGCATCCCGGAACCCGATCCCGGTCTCGTCCAGCAACGTCAGCCGCGAGGCCCGGCTGACCACCAGGTCCACGGCCTCCCCGGCCGCCAGCAGTCCGCGCAGCACGGCCGCCGCATAGGGCGTACCGGACGCGCCGGACACGCCGACCACCCAGGGCCGGCGTTCCTGACGTTGCGTTGTGTGTTCGTACGGCTCCACGCGATGAGCCTAACCGTCCGGCCGCGGGACCCGCGGCCGGTGTACTACCGGCCCAGGCCGCGGACGAGCAGGTCCAGCAGGGCGAAGAGGAACAAGCTGATCCCGACGAACCCGTTCACCGTGAAGAACGCCCTGTTCAGCCGCGACAGGTCGTGCGGCCGCACGATCGTGTGCTCGTAGCCGAACGCCGCCGCGACCACCACCAGGCCGGTCCACCAGAAGATGCCCGCGTGGACGGCCACGCCGTACCAGACGAGCAGCGCCGTGGTGATCACGTGGCAGACCCGCGCACCGTGCAGCGCGGCCGGGATGCCGAAGCGGGCCGGGGTGGACTTCACCCCGTGCGCGCGGTCCGCGGCCACGTCCTGGCACGCGAAGATCAGGTCGAAGCCGCCGATCCAGACGCCCACCGCGAGTCCGAGGATCACCGCCTCCCAGGACCACGACCCCGTCACCGCCAGCCAGGCGCCGACCGGGCCCATCGCCTGGGCGAGACCGAGGATGGCGTGCGGGAAGTCGGTGAACCGCTTGCCGTACGGATAGACCACCATCGGGATCACGGCGATCGGCGCCAGCGCCAGGCACAGCGGGTTCAGCAGCCCGGCCGCGCCGAGGAAGAACACCACGGCGACCAGCGCACCCGTCCACGCCGACCGCACCGACACCGCACCGGTGACCAGTTCGCGGTTCGCGGTGCGCGGGTTACGGGCGTCGATCTCGCGGTCGATGATGCGGTTGCACGCCATGGCGAACGTGCGCAGGCCGACCATCGCGACGGTGACGAGGAAGAGCTTCCACCAGTCGACCGCGCCGTTCTTCTGGAACATCGCCGTCAGCGCGGCGATGTACGCGAAGGGCAGCGCGAAGACGGAGTGCTCGATCATCACCAGGCGCAGGAACGCCCTGGTGCGCCCCGGCTGGGGCACTGCGGCGGCGGGGGCGGTCACAGGCCGTACTCCGGTTCACCTCCGCGAAGGCGGAGAAACTCCGTCTTCGCGCTGCTGGCCACCATTGTGGACTCGCGGCTCACAGGCCGTACTCCTTCCAGCGCTTGGTCACGCGCTCGGCGACTTCCGGGTCCGACTCGACCATCCGCGGCCAGCCCCCGTCGCGCGTGTAGCCCTCCTCGGGCCACTTCGCGGTCGCGTCGATGCCCGCCTTGCCGCCCCAGAACTGCTGGTAGGAGGCGTGGTCGAGGTGGTCGACCGGGCCCTCGACGACGGTGAGGTCACGGGCGTAGTCGGTGTTGCCCAGCGCCCGCCAGGACACCTCGTGCAGATCGTGGACGTCGCAGTCGGCGTCGACCACGATGATCAGCTTGGTCAGCGACATCATGTGCGCACCCCAGACGGCGTGCATCACCTTCTGCGCGTGCTTGGGGTACTTCTTGTCGATCGAGACGATCGCGCAGTTGTGGAAACCGCCCGACTCCGGCAGGTGGTAGTCCACGATGTCCGGCACGATCACCTTCAGCAGCGGCAGGAAGAACCGCTCGGTGGCCCGCCCCAGCGGGCCGTCCTCCGTCGGCGGCCGGCCGACCACGATCGACTGCAGCAGCGGACGCTTCCGCATCGTCACGCAGTCGATGGTCAGCGCCGGGAAGTCCTCCTGCGGCGTGTAGAAGCCGGTGTGGTCGCCGAACGGGCCCTCGGGCAGCATCTTCCCGGGCTCCAGCCAGCCCTCCAGGACGACCTCGGCGTTGGCCGGGACCTGCAGCGGAACGGTCTTGCAGTCGACCATCTCGATCCGCTTGCCCTGGATGAACCCGGCGAACAGGTACTCGTCGATGTCACCGGGCAGCGGCGCGGTGGACGCGTACGTCACCGCGGGCGGGCAGCCGAAGGCGATGGCGACCGGCAGCCGCTCCCCGCGCCGGGCCGCCACCTGGTAGTGGTTGCGGCTGTCCTTGTGGATCTGCCAGTGCATCCCGATGGTGCGCTTGTCGTGCCGCTGCAGGCGGTACAGACCCAGGTTGCGGACGCCCGACTCGGGGTCCTTGGTGTGCGTGAGGCCGAGGTTGAAGAAGGAGCCGCCGTCCTCGGGCCAGGTGAACAGCGCGGGCAGCCGGTCGAGGTCGACGTCGTCACCGGTGAGGACGACCTCCTGGACGGGCGCCTCCTTCACCTTCCTCGGCGGGACGTGCGCCATCGCACCGAGCTTGCCGAACGCCTCCCGGACACCGGTGAAGCCGTGCGGCAGCTCGGGCCTGAGCAGTCCGCCGATCTTCTCGGAGATCTCGTCGTAGGACGCCAGGCCGAGCGCCTTGAGCAGCCGCCGGTCCGTGCCGAAGACGTTCATCGCGAGCGGCATGGCCGAGCCCTTGACGTTCTCGAAGAGCAGGGCGGGCCCGCCGGCCTTGTTCACCCTGTCGACGATCTCCCCGACTTCCAGGTACGGATCGACTTCGGCCTTGATGCGCTTGAGGTCACCGTCGCGCTCCAGCGCCCTGAGGAACGAGCGCAGATCGTCGTAAGCCATGCGTTCCAGTATCGAGCACGCACTACCCTGGACCCGTCACTGGGGCTGCCGCGCGGCCCCGCAGCACCGCACTCCGGGGGCCGCCGCCATGCTCAGGTATCTGCCGTTCCTGCTGGTCCTGGCGCTGTGGATCTACACCTTCGTGGACTGCCTCAACACCCCCGAGAACGAGGTGCGGGGACTGCCGAAGCTCGCCTGGGTGTTTGTGATCCTGCTCTTCGGCGAGGTGCTGGTGGGCCCGGTGGCCTGGCTGATCGCGGGCCGCCCGCGCCGCCGCGCCGTGACGGCGCAGCGGGAGGGCCGCTGGGTCGCGCCGGACGACAACCCGGACTTCCTCAGGTCCTTGAACCGGGACAAGGACTGAGTCCGAGCGCCTAGCCCTGCTCGTCCTGCGGGTACCAGCGGAGCTCGACGGTGTTGTTGTCCGGGTCCCGGATGTAGAGGGACTCCGCCATGCCCCGCGCACCGAAGTTGCGGCTCGGCCCGCGCACGACGTCGAACGTCCCCGCGTCGATCACGGCCTGCCAGTCCAGCGGCTCCACGACCAGGCACAGGTGGTCCACGTTGGACTCCCCGCGAGGCCCCTCCACCAGGTCGATGATCGTCGTCGGGCTCACCCGCACCGACGGGAACGGCACCTGCCCCGCGCGCCACTCCTCCACCCGCACCGGCTCCAGCCCGAGCGGGCCGCAGTAGAAGGCCAGGGAGCGCTCGGCGTCCGAGACGTTGAGGACGAGGTGGTCGAAGTCGATGACGCGCATGGCGGAACAGCTCCTCGGTCGTGCGGCCCGCGCCGGCCCTCAGCCCTCGCGGTGCACCTTGTAGTTGGACGCCTGGGCACGGGGACGGACGACGAGCAGATCGATGTTCACATGGGACGGGCGAGTGATCGCCCAGGTGATCGTCTCCGCAACGTCCTCGGCCGTCAACGGTTCGGCGACCCCCGCGTAGACCGCGGCCGCCTTCTCCTCGTCCCCGCGGTAGCGGGTCAGGGCGAACTCGCCGGTCTTCACCATCCCGGGCGCGATCTCGATCACCCGCACCGGTTCCCCGCACAGCTCCAGCCGCAGCGTCTCGGCGAGCACATGGGCCCCGTGCTTCGCGGCGACGTACCCGCCCCCGCCCTCGTAGGTGGCGAGCCCCGCCGTCGAGGAGACGACGAGCACCGTCCCGTCGCCGCTCGCCCGCAGCGCGGGCAGCAGCGCCTGCGTCATGTGGAGCACGCCGAGCACATTGGTCTCGTACATCGTGCGCCAGTCGGCCGGATCGGCGTCGGCCACCCGCTCCGCACCGAGCGCCCCGCCCGCGTTGTTGACCAGCACGTCGACCCGGTCCAGCGAGGCCGCGAAGGCGTCGACCGCGGCCCGGTCGGTGACGTCCAGCACCTGCGCCACGGCCTCCGGCAGTTCCTCGGCCAGCGCCCGGATCCGGTCCTCGCGGCGCGCCGTGAGGACGACCCGGTATCCGGCGGCGGACAGCTGCCGCGCGGTGGCGGCGCCGATGCCGCTGCTGGCGCCGGTGATGACGGCGGTACGGGTGCTCACAACGGGCCTCCTGGGGACGGCGGGACGCATACGCGCGTGATCGCTCGCAGGATAAGCGGTCAGCGCCCCCTCGGCGCGTACATGATCACTGCGACGCCCGCCAGGCAGACCAGGGCGCCGATCACGTCGTAGCGGTCGGGCCGGTACCCGTCGGCAACCATGCCCCAGGCCAGCGAGCCGGCGACGAACACGCCGCCGTACGCGGCGAGGATGCGGCCGAAGTGGGCGTCGGGCTGGAGCGTGGCGACGAACCCGTACGCGCCCAGGGCGACGATGCCGGCCCCGATCCACGCCCAGCCGCGATGCTCGCGGGCACCTTGCCAGACGAGCCAGGCTCCGCCGATCTCGAGGAGGGCGGCGAGGACGAAGAGGGCGATGGAGCGTACGGCGAGCATGCCGGCCAGGCTATGCGGTGCCATTCCGTGCCCCGTAGGGGCACGAACGGCTACGGCCAGACAAGACAGTACGGCTGATGCCCGGCCTCGTGCAGCCGGTGCGAGAAGTCCTGCCACTCGTGCAGCAGCTTGTAGACGGTGAACGCATCACGCGGACCGCCCCGGTCGGGAACGGTGGACCAGATGAAGGCGGCGGCGCCGACCGCTTCCTCGCCGATGCCGCGCAGCGGGTCGACGACGGTCATCGGCAGCTTGACCACCGCGTAGTCGGGGTGGAGGACGACCAGTTCGAGCGGGGGAACCTTGTGCAGGGGTATGCCCTCGATGCCGGTGAGCACCATGGCCGCCACCGTCTCCGGCTTGATCCTGGTGAACATGCCGCCCATGCCCAGCTCGTCACCGCCGAGTTCCTCGGGGCGCATGGAGATGGGGACGCGGGCAGCGGTCGCTCCGTTGGGGGCCCCGAAGTACTTGTAGGTCACCCCCACCCGGCCACTCCTGCTTTCCGTGCTCTCCGTGCCTGCCGTGCCCCCGGGGGTGCGCTCCGGGCTCCGCTCCTCGTGGTCGCCGGCACGCCGGTGCCGGCCCCTGCGGGTCTGTTCGGCGCGCTCGGGCCCCAGGTCATCGGTGCCCTCGCCCAGTCCGCCACCGCGATGCATATCTCCACCCGACCGCTTTTTCAGCCAGCACAGCCCCCGCCGCGCAACCCGATCATCGTCTCAGAGACCTCCCCCGTGGACGACGTGCGAAACGCCCGGACGCAACCGCTCGTACCGCTCTGAGACCATGGCTGGTGTGAGCTACCCGTACCCATACCAAGCCCCAGTCTCGCAGACGCTCTTCGACCGTGCGGCGGCCGTCACGCCCGGTGGCGTGAACTCTCCCGTGCGCGCGTTCCGCGCCGTGGGCGGTACGCCCCGGTTCATGGTGTCCGGCAGCGGCCCGTACCTGACCGACGCGGACGGCCGGGAATACGTGGACCTCGTGTGCTCGTGGGGACCGATGATTCTCGGCCATTCCCACCCCGAGGTGCTCGCGGCCGTGCAGCAGGCCGTCTCCCGCGGCACCTCGTTCGGCACGCCCGGCGAGGGCGAGGTGGCGCTGGCCGAGGAGATCGTCGCCCGGATCGCGCCCGTCGAGCAGGTGCGCCTGGTGTCGTCCGGCACCGAGGCGACCATGTCGGCGATCCGGCTGGCGCGCGGCTTCACCGGCCGCGCCAAGGTCATCAAGTTCGCGGGCTGCTACCACGGCCATGTGGACGCCCTGCTGGCCGCGGCCGGCTCGGGCCTGGCCACCTTCGCCCTGCCCGACACCCCGGGCGTCACCGGCGCCCAGGCCGGGGACACCATCGTGCTCCCCTACAACGATCTGGACGCGGTCCGCGCGGCCTTCCGGGCGCACCCGGGCGAGATCGCCTGTGTGATCACCGAGGCGTCGCCGGGCAACATGGGCGTGGTCCCGCCGCTGCCGGGCTTCAACGCGGGCCTGAAGGCGGCCTGCGCGGAGAACGGTGCGCTGTTCATCTCCGACGAGGTGATGACCGGTTTCCGCGTCTCGCGTGCCGGCTGGTACGGGATCGACGGGGTCGCGCCGGACCTGATGACCTTCGGCAAGGTCATGGGCGGCGGCTTCCCGGCGGCGGCCTTCGGCGGCCGCGCGGACGTCATGGCCCACCTGGCCCCGGCGGGCCCGGTGTACCAGGCGGGCACGCTCTCCGGTAACCCGGTCGCCACGGCCGCGGGCCTGGCGCAGCTGCGGCTGCTGGACGACGCGGCGTACGAGAAGGTCGACGCCGTCTCGGCGGAGATCAGCGGCCTGGTCACCGAGGCGCTCACCAAGGCGGGTGTGGCGCACCGGCTGCAGACCGCGGGGAACATGTTCTCGGTCTTCTTCACCGGGAACGAGGTGACGAACTACGCCGAGGCCCGGGAGCAGGAGTCCTTCCGCTTCACGGCCTTCTTCCACGCGATGCTGGCGAACGGCGTGTACCTGCCGCCGTCGGCGTTCGAGTCCTGGTTCGTCTCGGCGTCCCACGACAGCGCGGCGGTCGAGCGGATCGCGGCGGCGCTGCCTGCCGCCGCCCGGGCCGCGGCCGAGGCGACGGAGGAGGCGAAGTGAGCAACGACGACATCACGGTCGTGCACCTGATGCGGCACGGCGAGGTGCACAACCCCGACGGCGTGCTCTACGGCCGCCGGGCCGGCTACCACCTCTCCGAGCTGGGCCGGCAGATGGCCGACCGGGTCGCCGAGCACCTGGCCGACCGGGACGTCACGCATGTGGTGGCCTCCCCGCTGGAGCGCGCCCAGGAGACGGCCACGCCGATCGCCAAGGCGCACGGCCTGGACCTGGCCACGGACGAGCGGCTGATCGAGGCGGCGAACGTCTTCGAGGGCAAGACCTTCGGTGTGGGCGACGGCGCGCTGCGCAAGCCCGCCAACTGGCGGCACCTGACGAACCCGTTCCGCCCGTCCTGGGGCGAGCCGTACGTCGAGCAGGTGGTGCGGATGATGGCCGCACTGGACCGGGCGCGCGACGCGGCCCGCGGCCACGAGGCGGTGTGCGTGAGCCACCAGCTGCCGATCTGGATCGTGCGCAGCTTCGTGGAGAAGCGGCGGCTGTGGCACGACCCGCGCAAGCGGCAGTGCACCCTGGCGAGCCTGACGACCTTCACCTACCGCGGCGACAAGATCGTTTCGGTGGGGTACAGCGAGCCGGCCCGCGATCTGGTGCCCGCTCATCTCCTGGCCGGCGCCAAGCCGGTGAAGGGCGGGGCCAAGGCGTTCGGCGCCTGAGCCGTTTTCAGCGGCCTTTCAGCGGCTTTTCATCGGCGGACGCCGGACGGACTGCAATAGCAGACCGTCCGGCGTTTGCCGTATTCCGACGCGCCCTCTCACCCGAAGTCGTCTTGTATGGGCGACACAGGGAGCAATGAGGGAGAGCGACATGAGCGGGATCAGCCGGCGGGATCTCCTCGGATGGGGAGCGGTCGCAGCCGTTGCACCGGTGGTCGCCGGATGTACGGCCGGTACGCCGGACGGTCCCGCCGCGAAACCGAGCACCCGCGCGAAACCCCGGCGGATCGGTGACGGCTCCGCGGCCGTCGTCGCCGAACAGCCCAATCAGCCGCCCCCGCCCGAACAGCTGGAACCGGGCGAGAAACCGCCGCAGTTCGTCGTCTTCTCATGGGACGGCGCAGGAGAAGTGGGCAACGGCCTTTTCCCGCGCTTCCGGGAACTCGCCCGGAACCACGGTGCCCGGATGACCTTCTTCCTCTCCGGCATCTACTGCCTGCCCGAGGACAGAAGGCACGCCTACCGCCCCCCGAACAATCCCCGCGGCGCCTCCGACATCGGCTATCTCTCCGACGAACACGTCAAGGAGACCCTGCGCAACATCCGTGCGGCCTGGCTGGAGGGGCACGAGATCGGCACCCACTTCAACGGCCACTTCTGCTCCGGCCGCGGCTCGGTCGCCCACTGGGAACCCGAGGACTGGGAATGGGAGATCGAACAGGCGGTCTCCTTCGTCACCGAATGGCGCACCCACACCGGATTCACCGACGTCGAACCGCTGCCCTTCGACTACCGGGAAGAACTCGTCGGCGGCCGCACCCCCTGCCTGCTCAACCAGGAGAACCTGCTGCCGGTCGCCCGGAAGCTCGGCTGGCGCTACGACGCGAGCAACCCCGGCGGCGAGCAGATCTGGCCGAGGAAACGGCACGGGATCTGGGACCTGCCGCTGCAGCAGATCCCCTTCCCGGGTCACTCCTTCGAAGTGCTTTCCATGGACTACAACATCCTGGCCAACCAGTCGAAGAACGCCCTGCACGGCCGCACCGACCACTATCCGCACTGGCGGCAGCAGGCCACGGATTCCTTCATCGCCGGTTTCGAGCGGGCGTACGAAACGAATCGGGCGCCCTATTTCATCGGCAACCACTTCGAGGACTGGAACGGCGGCATCTACATGGACGCCGTGGAAGAGGCGCTCAAACACATCGCCGACGAACGGCACAAGGATGTGCGGCTGGTCTCCTTCCGGCAGTTCGTCGACTGGCTCGATGTCCAGGACCCGAAGGTCATGAAGCACCTGCGCACGCTGGAGGTCGGCGAGAAGTGGAGCCCCGCGGGCCGCTGAAGACCGGGTGAGGGGGGCGCGGAAGATCCCCGAATCGCCCATGCGAAACTTTTCACATGAGTGCCCGCCGCGCCCTTCGACGCCACCCTTCCCGCCGTCGTACCACCCTGCTGGCCGCCGGCTCCGCCCTCGCCGCCCTCGTGCTCACCGCCTGCGGGTCGGGCGGCCCCAAGAGCGGCGGACAGACGCAGTTCGTGCAGGGCTCGGGCGGCGTCGAACTCGTCAAGGACAAGGACAGCCGGCAGGACGCCCCCGAACTGTCCGGCAAGACCCTCGACGGCAAGGACCTCGACGTCTCCAAGGACCCCGAGTTCAAGGGCAAGATCGTCGTCCTCAACGTCTGGGGCTCGTGGTGCTCGCCCTGCCGGGCCGAGGCCAAGAACCTCGTGAAGGTCGCCAACGACTACAAGGACAAGGGCGTGCAGTTCGTCGGGATCGACACCCGCGACTCCGACCCCGCCAACGCGATCGCCTTCGAGAAGGAGTTCCAGGTCCCGTACCCGAGCCTGCAGGACTCCTCCGGCAAGCTGCTGCTGCGCTTCCCCAAGGGCAGCCTCAACCCGCAGGCCATCCCCTCCACGATCTTCATCGACCGCAACGGCAGGATCGCCGCCCGGGCGCTCAAGGCCCTCGGCGAGGACGAGCTGCGCGAGACGCTCGACCCGCTGGTCGCGGAGAAGTGACCCCGTGACCCCCGTGGCTCCTGCGCTCACCCTCGCCGCCTCCGACGGGTACAACCACACCGTCCTGTCCGGCGCCCTGCTGCTGGCCCTGCCGGTCGCGGTGCTCGGCGGCCTCATCTCCTTCTTCTCCCCGTGCGTGCTGCCGCTCGTACCGGGCTACCTCTCCTACGTCACCGGCGTCAGCGGCACCGACCTCGCCGAGGCCCGGCGCGGCCGGATGGTCGCCGGGGCCTCGCTCTTCGTACTCGGTTTCACGGCCGTCTTCGTCTCCTCCGGCGCCGCCTTCGGCTTCTTCGGGCAGACGCTGCTGGAGTACAAGGAAACGATCAGCCAGGTCCTCGGCGCGCTGACCATCGTGCTGGGCCTCGCCTTCATGGGCGTCCTCAACCGCTTCGGACAGCGCGAGTTCCGCTTCCACACCAGGCCCACCATGGGCCTCGCCGGGGCACCGCTGCTGGGCGTGCTCTTCGGCGTCGGTTGGACACCGTGCATCGGCCCGACGCTCGCCGCCGTGCTCACCCTCTCCCAGAACCAGGCCAGCGCCGGACGCGGAGCCCTGCTCACCGTCGCGTACTGCGCCGGACTCGGCGTGCCCTTCGTACTCGCCGCCGTGGCCTTCCGCCGCGCACTCGGCACCTTCGGCTGGGTCAAGCGCCACTACGCCTGGGTCATGCGACTGGGCGGCGGGATGCTCGTCGCGGTCGGCGTGCTCCTCGTGACAGGGGTGTGGGACAGCATGGTCCAGGAGCTCCAGACGTGGACCGCGAACTTCACCCCGGGAATCTGACAATGGCCAAGAGCGACAGCACCATGGATGCCGGCGGCGCCGCAGGCACCGACGACCCGGCGAACGCCGCGCCCGAAGCGGCCCCGGATGCCGGGAAGCCGGCAGCCGGCACGGCCGTGGAACCGGACGACACCGCAGCAAGCGCCGCCCTGTCGACCGCCCCGGTCGAGGACCCCGCCGACGGCGGCACCGCCGTCCCCGGCTCCTTCGGCGGCGTCCGCAGACCCGGCGCGCTCGGCGCCGCGGCCTGGGCCGCCCGCGAAGGCCTCGGCTGGGCCCGCTGGTTCTGGCGGCAGCTCACCTCCATGCGGGTCGCCCTGATCCTGCTCTTCCTGCTCTCCCTCGCCACCATCCCCGGCTCCCTCGTCCCGCAGAGCAGCGTCGACGAGGTCAAGGCCCAGGCGTGGAAGGACAGCCACAAGACGCTGACGCCGATCTACGAGAAGCTCCAGCTCTTCCACGTCTACAGCTCGGTGTGGTTCTCCGCGATCTACATCCTGCTGTTCGTCTCGCTCATCGGCTGCATCATCCCGCGCACCTGGCAGTTCGTCGGCCAGCTCCGCGGCCGGCCCCCGGCCGCCCCCCGCCTGCTGACCCGCATGCCCGCGCACGCCACCTGGCGCACCGACGCCGCACCCGAGCAGGTGCTGGCCGCCGCCGAGAAGGTGCTGCGCCGCCGCCGCTTCCGCGTCGAGCGCTCCGGGAGCGCCGTCGCCTCCGAGAAGGGCTACCTGCGCGAGGCCGGCAACCTCCTCTTCCACATCTCCCTCATCGTCCTGCTGCTCGCCTTCGCCGCCGGACAGCTGTGGAAGTCCGAGGGCGGCAAGCTCATCGTCGAGGGCGACGGCTTCGCCAACACCCTCACCCAGTACGACGACTTCAAGTCCGGCTCGCTCTTCCGCGCCGACGACCTCGACCCCTTCAGCTTCAGCCTCGACAGCTTCTCCGGGAGCTACGAGCGCACCGGCCCGCAGAAGGGCACCCCGCGCGACTACGCCGCCCACATCACGTACTCGGACGGCTCCGACGGCAGCACCCGCAAGGCCACCATCAAGGTCAACGAGCCGCTGGAGACCGCCGGCTCCAAGGTCTACCTGATCGGCCACGGCTACGCCCCGATGGTCACCTTCCGCGACGGCAAGGGCGACATCGCCTTCAAGGGCCCCATGCCCGCCCTGCCCCTCGACAGCAACGTCACCGAGACCACCGTCGCCAAGATCCCCGACATGCGGGACAAGGACGGCAACAAGGTCCAGATCGGCTTCAAGGGCAACTTCGTCCCCACCCTGGACCTGAAGACCGGCACGATGCTGTCCCAGTTCCCCGCCCTGGACAACCCCGGCCTGGTGCTCACCGCCTACAAGGGCAGCCTCGGCGTCGACTCCGGCGTCCCGCAGAGCGTCTACCAGCTCGACGTGTCGAAGATGAAGCAGTACACGACGAAGGACGGCTCGCCCTTCGCCCAGCTGCTCAAGGTCGGCGACACCATGACGCTGCCCGACGGCGCCGGCACCCTGCACTTCGACGGCATCAAGCAGTGGGCCACCTTCCAGGTCTCCCAGAAGCCCGGCGACGCATGGGCCCTCGTCGGCGCCGTCGCCGCGCTCGTCGGCCTGGCCGGCTCGCTGTTCATCCAGCGCCGCCGCATCTGGATCCGGGCCCTGCCCGGCACCGACGGCCGCACCGTCGTGGAACTCGCCGGCCTCGGCCGCAGCGAGTCCGCCAGGCTGCCCGAGGAACTCGCCGGCATCGCCGCAGCCCTGCAGCCCGACGCCCCGCCCGCGGCCGACGCACCCGACTCTGCAGACCCCGCCGAACCGTCCGAAGGAGCGCGCGCGTGATCCTCGCCGCCGCGGCCAACGAGAACCTGGCCCATATCAGCAACTACCTGATCTATTCGGCCATGGCCGTCTACACCCTGGCCTTCCTCGCGCACATCACCGAGTGGGTCTTCGGCAGCCGCAGCGCCGTCGGCCGCACCGCGGCCGCACTCACCGCCGAGGCGCAGGAGACCACCAGCACGGTCACCGTCACCACGCGCAGCGCCGAACAGGGCGGCGGCACCGCCGTCCTGGAGCGCCCCAAGGTCGTCACCCGCTCCGCCCCCGGCAGCCGGGACATCCCCGACGGCCCCGGCGCCGCCGGCACCAGCGAGAAGGGCGACCTCTACGGCCGCATCGCGATCTCGCTCACCGTCCTCGCCTGGGCCCTCCACGTGGGCGGCGTGCTCACCCGCGCCATGTCGGTCCAGCGTGCCCCCTGGGGCAACATGTACGAGTTCTCGACCACGTTCGGCTCCGTCGCCGTCGCGGTCTACCTCGGGCTGCTCGTCGCGAAGAAGAACGTCCGCTGGCTCGGCCTGCCGCTGGTCACCTCGATCCTGCTCGACCTCGGCCTCGCCGTCTCCGTCCTCTACACCGCCAGCGACCAGCTCGTGCCGGCCCTGCACTCGTACTGGCTCTGGATCCACGTCTCCTGCGCCATCGTCTCCGGCGCGGCCCTGTGGGTCGGTTCGGCCTCCTCGCTCTTCTACCTCTTCCGCGACAGCTACGAGGCCAGGCTCGTCCGGGGCAACGACGGCGGCGCCTGGGGCAACATCATGTCCCGCCTGCCCTCGGCCGCGACGCTCGACAAGTTCGCGTACCGCATCAACGCCACGATCTTCCCGCTGTGGACGTTCACGATCATCGCGGGCGCCATCTGGGCCGAGGCCGCCTGGGGCCGCTACTGGGGCTGGGACCCCAAGGAGGTCTGGGCCTTCATCACCTGGGTCGCCTACGCCTGCTACCTGCACGCCCGGGCCACCGCCGGCTGGAAGGGCCGCAAGGCCGCCTACCTCGCCCTGCTGGCCTTCGCCTGCTACCTCTTCAACTACTACGGGGTCAACATCTTCCTCGGCGGCAAGCACTCCTACGCCGGAGTCTGAGCGGCGCGGTCCAGACCTGCATGGTAGGTCTGGACCATGGAGATCCCCTCCCCGTACGGGACGTCCGAGACGGAGGGCGACAGCCACACCCTGCGGTACGAACTGTCGCTCCCGTACCCCCTGGACCAGGTCTGGCAGGCCATCGCCACCCCCGAGGGCCTGCCCGCCTGGCTCGCCGCCGCCGAACCCTTCGAACAGCGCGAAGGCGGCGCCGTCACGCTGCGCTGGCTCAACACCGACACCGAGGGCACGGTCACGGTGGCCCCCGGACACGTCACCGTCTGGGACCCGCCGCGGTGCGTCGAATACACCGTCGCCGTCCACGGCCGCATCCGCTTCGACCTCGAACACGCCCCCGCCAGCGTCGGCGGCACCCTGCTGCACTTCACCAACGAGCGCACCGGCACCACCGACGACCGCCTCGACTGCCTCGCGGGCTGGCACCACCACTTCGAATACCTGCTGCAGGCGCTGGCGGGCCACCCCGCCGACTGGTCCCGCTGGACCCTGAACCGCTGGAAGGAACTCCGCCGGGACTACGAACAGCGGGACCGCTGAGCGGGGTTCCTCACCTCCGCGGCCGGGTCCCCGGCTCCTGCCGCGGCTCGTGCTGATCGGCCCCCGGCAGCTTCGGCTTCGGCAGATGCGAGACCTCCCACTCCGCCTGCCGCAACTGCTCCGCGGTGTCGCCCGGAATGCCCGGCGCCTTCCCGGCCGGCGCCCCGAACCCGAACGCCGACGTCAGATCCCCGAAGGTCCGCCGCCGCCAGGCGCTGATGTTCGGCTCGCGCACCCCCGTCACCCGCTCCAGGAACCGCAGCGTCGAGGTGTGGTCGAAGGCCTCGCCCGCCGCCCAGCCGCCCACCGTCCACGGCGAGACGATCAGACACGGCACCCGGAACCCACCGCCGATCGGCAGCCCCTTCACATACTCGTCCTTCGTCCCCTTCGGCGGCACCGGCGGCGGCACATGGTCGAACAGCCCGTCGTTCTCGTCGTAGTTGAGGATGAAGACCGTCTTCCGCCACACCTCCGGATTCTCGGCGATGGCCTCGATCTTCTTCGCCACGAAGTCCGCACCCGCCGCCGGCAGGTAGTCCGGGTGCTCGGACTGGTGCCCCGTGGGCAGGATCCAGGACACGGTCGGCAGCCGGTCGTTACGGGCATCCGCCTCGAACGTCCCCTCCGGCGTCTTGCGCACCCCCCGCTCGTACAGCGGATTGCCCGGCTTCAGGTGCTTGAACTGCCGGAACTCCTCCAGCATGTTCGTGCCGTAGTTGTCCTCCTGCTGGTACACCCGCCAGCTGACCCCCGCCGCCTGCAGCCGCTCCGCGTACGTGGTCCAGCGGTACGGCGACGGCGCGGTGTTGTCGACGACGGGACCGCCCCGGGTCCCGCCCGGATCGATCGTGCCCGTCATCCAGTACAGCCGGTTCGGCCAGGTCGGCCCGAAGACCGAACAGAAGTAGTTGTCGCAGACGGTGAACGTCTCGGCGAGCGCGAACTGGAAGGGGATGTCCTCGCGCGTGTGGTACCCCATCACATACGGGGCGTCCTTCCCGTCCGCATCGGGTCTGCGGTGCGCCGGCAACCACCGGTCCATCCTCCCGCCGTTCCACGCCTCGTGCTGCACACCCCACTCGTGGCTCGTGGACGGGATCGCCTGCGCGCTCGTCTTGCGCGTGTCGAGATGGAAGGGCAGCAGGTACCCCTTGGGATTCTCCTTGTCGGGCTGATGGAACACACTGCGCCCGTTCGGCAGCTTCAGCGCATGCGGATCGGCGAAGCCGCGGACGCCCTTGAGGGTGCCGAAGTAGTGGTCGAACGAACGGTTCTCCTGCATCAGCAGGACCACATGCTTCACGTCCCTGAGCGAACCGCCCGCAACGGCCCCCGCCGCCACGGCCCGCTGCACACTGGGCGGCAACAACGCCACCGCCGCCCCGCCACCGGCCACGCCCGCCGCCGTTCCGAGAAGTCTGCGCCGGGTCAGATCAGACATGATCGTCCCTCCCTGGAGTCGGGTGAAGCCACAGAGTGACCATTCCGACTCTGGGGGCGCGTATGCGTCGGGGGGAGGGGGGATGGAGTGAACGTTGTGTCAACTGACCGTAACGGGGCAGGTGTTGGCCGTCCGGGCAGCCTTCCGGCCGCCCGGGTCCGTCAACCCTTCACGCACACAACCTGCTTGAGCTTCGCCACGACCTCGACGAGGTCCCGCTGCTGCTCCATGACCTGCTCGATGGGCTTGTACGCAGCCGGGATCTCGTCGACCACGCCGCGGTCCTTGCGGCACTCGACGCCCCGCGTCTGCTCCGCCAGGTCCTGCTCGGAGAATCGCTTCTTCGCCGCATTGCGGCTCATCCGCCGACCGGCGCCGTGCGACGCGGAGTTGAACGACGCCTCGTTGCCCAGGCCGCGCACGATGTACGAGCCGGTGCCCATCGAGCCCGGGATGATGCCGTACTCGCCGCCACCCGCACGAATCGCGCCCTTGCGGGTCACGAGCAGGTCGACACCCTCGTATGTCTCCTCGGCCACGTAGTTGTGGTGGCAGGAGATGACCGGCTCGAAGGTAACCTTCGCCTTCGCGAACTCCCTGCGGACCACATCCTTGTACAGGGCCATCATGATCTCGCGGTTGTGCCGCGCGTACTCCTGCGCCCAGAACAGGTCGTGCCGGTAGGCCGCCATCTCCGGGGTGCCCGCCAGGAAGACGGCGAGGTCACGATCAACCAGATTCTGGTTGTGCGACAGCTTCCGAGCCCGCCCAATGTGATACTCGGCCAGCTCCTTGCCGATGTTCCGGGAGCCGGAGTGCAGCATGAGCCAGACCGACCCCTGGCCATCGATGCAAAATTCGCAGAAGTGATTTCCTCCGCCAAGCGTCCCCATCTGCTTCAGCGCCCGCCCCTGACGGAACTTGACCGCCTCCGCGACCCCGTCGAACCGCCCCCAGAAGTCGTCCCACCCCGCCGTCGGCAGACCGTGCAGCCGGCGCGGGTCGACCGGGTCGTCGTGCATCGCGAAGCCGACCGGGATCGCCTCCTCGATCCGCGACCGGAGTCGGGAGAGGTCGCCCGGGAGATCGTTCGCCGTCAGCGACGTCTTCACCGCGGACATGCCGCAGCCGATGTCCACGCCGACCGCAGCCGGGCACACCGCTCCGCGCATGGCGATCACGGAGCCGACCGTCGCCCCCTTGCCGAAGTGGACGTCGGGCATGACGGCCAGGCCCTCGATCCACGGCAGGGTGGAGACGTTGCGCAGCTGCTGCATGGCGACCGGCTCGACCGTGGCGGGATCCGCCCACATGCGGATGGGCACCCGGGCGCCGGGCACCTCGGTGTACGACATACCTTCCTCATTCCCCCGAAAATGGCGATAAAGCAAAAGACGGACCAACCGCTCATCCGCGACAGCGAACCGGCGGGCGCGGCGGCCCGTGCGGTAGACATTGTTCCCGGCCGCCGCCGTGCGGGGGCAACCAGTTTTCGGCGAAGGGAGCCACGGACAGTGCAGCACAGGGCGTATGCACCGGCAGCCGCACTGGCCGCGATCGTGCTCGCGGCCGGGCTCGCGGGGTGCAGCTCGCGGTCGGGTGCCACGGGCGGGGCCGACGACGCCAGGCCGGGTCACTCGGGGGCCTCGGCGCCCGCCGGGCAGCCGGGCAAGTACCACAGCCTCCCCGAGCCGTGCAGTTACGTCGGGCGGGACACGCTGCGCCGGATGCTGCCGGACGGCGCGGCCGCGACCGACGACGACGATGCCGGCGCCGACAAGCTCTACAAGGGCCAGCCCACGATCACCTACGACACCGACCGCCGCGTCGGCTGCCGCTGGAAGGTGGAGTCGCCGGACGGCGCCCGGCACCTGTCGGTCGACTTCGAGCGCGTGGTGTCGTACCAGCCGGGCGTGAGCGACGAGGCCCGCGCCCAGGAGCTCTACGCGCGCCAGGCGGGCGCCGCGCACATCCCGGCGGCCTCCGGTTCGCCCTCCGCGAGCGCCTCCGCCCCCTCCCCGAGCACAAGCGCGAGCAGCGGCAACGCGCCCGGCCCGCAGCTGTCGGCGTCCCCCGCCGCGTCCCCCTCGGCCTCGGCCTCCGCCTCCCCCTCCGCGGATCCGGCCCTGGCCCCCCGGACGCTCGACGATCTCGGGGACGACGCGTTCATCGACGACCGGCTGGCCACCGCGGCCTCGGGCGTGCACCGCGATGTGACGGTCGTCTTCCGGTCGTCCAATGTGCTGGTGACGATCGCGTACGACCAGTGGTCGACGGACAAGCAGCACGTGCCGTCCGCCCAGGACCTGCAGGGCAAGGCCCACGGCCTGGCCCGCGAGCTCGACGCGGGGCACTTCGGCAATTAGCGCACTTCGGCGCACCGCCCCGGCGAGTACCGCCCCGATCGGGCCTGTGCCGGGCGCGGGCCGCGTACCGTGCCGCGTAGCGCGACATCTCCCACGCGACAACTCCACGCGACAACTTCCCACCGAATGAGCGAAGGACCCATGCACCGACGTACAGCCCCGCGACTCGCCCGAATTCTCGCCTGCGCCGCAGTACCGGTGATGCTCGTCGCCACCGGCTGCTCGTCGGGCGGGGGCGGTGGCGAGAAGAAGGAATCGGGCAAGCCGTCCCAGTCGGCGACGCCCAACGCCACGCCGACGGTGAAGGCGGCGACGTTCGCCAAGCTGCCGGAGGTCTGCAAGACCCTCGACGAGAAGGCCATCGACAACCTGGTGCCGAAGGCGGACAAGAAGGAGGGCAAGGCGCTGCCCTCCAGTGACGTCAACGACTCGGCGAGCTGCTTCTGGAGCGGCCTGAACTCCGAGGACGTCAAGAACCAGCAGTTCCGTTCGCTGACGGTCTCGCTGAAGCGATTCGCCTCGGACCCCACCCTCGGCACGGGCGAGAAGCGTGCCGCGGACTTCGCCGCGAAGCAGGCGACGGCGGCGACCACGGCGGACGGCGCCAAGGACGCGAAGTCGGAGAAGACGTCCGGCATCGGCGACGAGGCCACCACCGTCTCGTCGCAGACGAAGAAGGACGACAACGACTTCCAGAACGAGACGGTGGTGACCCGTACGGCCAACGTCGTCATCACCCTGAAGTACAGCGGGGCGGGCTACGAGGGCGCGAAGACGCCGGACGCCGGCGACATGACGAAGAACGCCCAGGACGCGGCCAAGCAGGTCGTGACAGCGGTGGGCAACGCCAACAAGAAGTAGCAGGCGACAACGGAGAAGGGCCGCCCCTCGGGGCGGCCCTTCTCCGTTGCCTGAGCGGCGGCCTTACGCGGCGAGCAGCTTGCGCACGCGGTCGGCGCCCACGGCGAGCAGCAGGGTGGGCAGGCGCGGGCCGGTGTCCCGGCTCACCAGCAGGTGGTAGAGCAGGGCGAAGAAGGACCGCTGGGCGACCTTGAGCTCGGGGGTGGGCTTGGCGTCGGGCTCCAGGCCGGCCTGGACCTTGGGCACGCCGTAGACGAGCGTGGTGAGCCCGTCGAGCGACCAGTGGTCGTCGAGGCCCTCCAGCAGCAGCCGCAGCGATTCGCGGGCCTGGTCGTCGAGGGAGGCGAGGAGCTCGGTGTCGGGCTCCTCGCGGACGATGGTGCGGGATTCGGCCGGGACCTGGGTGTTGATCCAGTGCTCGGCGCGGTCGAGCCGGGGGCGGACCTCGTCGAGAGTGGTGACCGGGTTCCCGGGGTCGAGGTCGCTGAGGATGCGCAGCGTCTGCTCGTCGTGGCCGGCGGTGATGTCGGCGACGGAGGCGAGCGTGCGGTACGGGAGCGGGCGCGGGGTGCGCGGCAGCTCGCCGGCGGCGGTGCGGACGGCGCGGCTGTGGGCGGCGGCGTCGGCGGGGAGGACGGTGCCGTCGGCGACCTTGCTCTCCAGCTTGTCCCACTCGTCGTAGAGCCGCTGGATCTCCTGGTCGAAGGCGATCTTGAAGGACTGGTTGGGCTTGCGGCGGGCGTAGAGCCAGCGCAGCAGCGGCGCTTCCATGATCTTCAGTGCGTCGCCGGGGGTGGGGACGCCGCCCTTGGAGGAGGACATCTTGGCCATGCCGCTGATGCCGACGAAGGCGTACATGGGGCCGATGGGCTGTTCGCCGCCGAAGACCTTGCGGACGATCTGGCCGCCGACGACGAAGGAGGAGCCGGGCGAGGAGTGGTCGACGCCGGAGGGCTCGAAGACGACGCCCTCGTAGGCCCAGCGCATGGGCCAGTCGACCTTCCAGACCAGCTTGCCGCGGTTGAACTCGCTGAGCAGGACGGTCTCGGAGTGGCCGCACACGCAGGTGTAGGCGAGTTCGGTGGTCTCGTCGTCGTAGCCGGTGACGGTGGTGAGGTCGCGCTCGCAGGCGCCGCAGTAGGGCTTGTACGGGAAGTAGCCCGCGGTGCCCGCGCTGCCGTCGTCCTCGGCGGCGGCGCCGGAGCCCTCGGCGGCCTCCAGCTCGGCCTCGTCGACGGGCTTCTGCTGCTGCTGCTTCGGCTTCCCGGTGGCCTTGTCCTTGGTCCGGTACTGGTCGAGGATCGCGTCGATGTCGGCGCGGTGCTTCATCGCGTGCAGGATCTGCTCGCGGTAGACGCCCGAGGTGTACTGCTCGGTCTGGCTGATGGGGTCGTACTCGATGCCGAGCTCGGCGAGCGAGGCGACCATGGCGGCCTTGAAGTGCTCGGCCCAGTTGGGGTACTCGGAGCCGGCCGGGGCGGGCACCGAGGTGAGCGGCTTGCCGATGTGGGCGGCCCAGGACTCGTCGATGCCGGGGACGCCGGCCGGGACCTTGCGGTAGCGGTCGTAGTCGTCCCAGGAGATGAGGTGACGGACCTGGTGGCCGCGGCGGCGGATCTCGTCGGCGACCAGGTGCGGGGTCATGACCTCGCGCAGGTTGCCCAGGTGGATCGGGCCGGAGGGCGACAGGCCCGAGGCGACGACGATCGGTTTGCCGGGGGCACGGCGCTCCGCTTCGGCGATGACCTCGTCGGCGAATCGGGAGACCCAGTCGGCCTCATTGCTCTGCACCTGAGCCACGGCACTTCCTTCCTGACGGTCCTGGCATGACCATTGTCCCAGACGGCGGCACGGGTTCCGGGGTTGCCCGGGGGGCCGGGAATTCCCGGGGTGGCGTGGTGGGCGCATGGGATACTCGGTGCCATCACCACAATGCCGTCTACCGGAATGGCACCCATCCCATGGCTTCGGTTCCCTCTCTCGCTTCCACGCTCCAGCAGCGCATCTCGGACGCCCTCTCGGCCGCTCTGCCGGAGGCCGGTTCCGCCGACCCGCTGCTGCGACGAAGCGACCGGGCGGATTTCCAGGCCAACGGCATGCTGGCGCTGGCGAAGAAGCTCAAGGGCAACCCGCGGGAGCTGGCGGCGAAGGTCGTCGAAGGTCTGCCGGCGGGTGATCTGATCCAGGAGATCGAGGTCTCGGGTCCGGGCTTCCTGAACATCACGCTCTCGGACCGGGCGATCGTCGAGACGCTGGCGGCGCGGGTCGCGGACGCGCGGCTGGGCGTGCCGGTGAAGGAGAAGCCGGGCACGACGGTCATCGACTGGGCGCAGCCGAACGTGGCGAAGGAGATGCACGTCGGTCATCTGCGGTCGGCGGTGATCGGCGATGCGGTCGTGAAGATCCTGGAGTTCGCGGGCGAGAAGGTGGTCAGCCGCCATCACATCGGCGACTGGGGCACCCAGTTCGGCATGCTCATCCAGTACCTGCTGGAGCACCCGCACGAGCTGGACCACGAGGGCCGGGAGGCCGCGGGCGAGGAGGCGATGTCGAACCTCAACCGTCTGTACAAGGCCTCGCGTGCGCTGTTCGACGCGGATGCGGACTTCAAGGAGCGTGCGCGCCGCCGGGTGGTGGCTCTGCAGGCGGGTGACGAGGAGACCCTCGCGCTGTGGCAGCGGTTCGTCGACGAGTCGAAGCTCTACTTCTACTCGGTCTTCGACAAGCTGGACATGAAGATCGAGGATGCGGATGTGGTCGGCGAGTCCGGCTACAACCACATGCTGGCGGAGACGTGCCGGCTGCTGGAGGAGTCCGGCGTGGCGGTGCGTTCGGAGGGTGCGCTGTGCGTGTTCTTCGAGGACGTCAAGGGCCCGGACGGCAACCCGGTGCCGCTGATCGTGCAGAAGTCGGACGGCGGTTTCGGCTATGCGGCGACGGACCTGTCGGCGATCCGCAACCGGGTTCAGGAGCTGGGCGCGGACACGTTGGTCTACGTGGTGGACGCACGGCAGTCGCTGCACTTCAAGATGGTCTTCGAGACGGCCCGCCGGGCGGGCTGGCTGAACGGTGAAGTGAAGGCCGTGCAGCTGGCGTTCGGCACGGTGCTGGGCAAGGACGGCAAGCCGTTCAAGACCCGCGAGGGCGAGACGGTGCGTCTGGAGGACCTGCTGGACGAGGCCGTGGAGCGTGCGGCGGCGGTGGTGCGCGAGAAGGCGCAGGACCTGTCCGAGGAGGAGATCGCCGAGCGTGCCGCGCAGGTGGGCATCGGTGCGGTGAAGTACGCGGACCTGTCGACGTCGGCGATCCGCGACTACAAGTTCGACCTGGACCAGATGGTCTCGCTCAACGGTGACACCAGCGTCTACCTCCAGTACGCGTACGCCCGTATCCAGTCGATCCTGCGCAAGGCGGGCGAGGTCGCCCCGAAGGCGCACCCGGAGCTGGCGCTGGCCCCGGCGGAGCGGGCGCTGGCGCTGCACCTGGACGAGTTCGCGGAGACCCTGACCGGTGTCGCGGAGACGTACGAGCCGCACAAGCTGGCCGCGTATCTGTACCAGTTGGCGTCGGCGTACACGACGTTCTACGACCAGTGCCCGGTGCTGAAGGCGGAGTCGGCGGAGCTCGTGGAGAACCGGCTGTTCCTGTGCGACCTGACGGCGCGCACCCTGCGGCAGGGTATGGCGCTGCTGGGCCTGCGGACGCCCGAGCGCCTGTAGGCGAACCGCTGCTCAACTTCCTTATACGACAGGGCCCTTCCCGGATCGGGAGGGGCCCTGTCGCACACCGGCGTCCACTTCGGCTCCGAGTTCGAACCAGATGAGCTTGCCGACGAGCCCCTGGGGCTGGTCGCGGAGGGCAAATCCGCCCCAGCTGTCGGCGCACCACTGCACCAGCCCGAGTCCGCGGCCCTGTTCGGCCTCGGTCTCGGCGTCGGGGAGGGAGACGGTGTCGAGTGCGGGGAGGCGGGGGTTGGTGTCCCAGACGGCGACGCGTACGCGGTCGCCCTCGCGTTTGACGCGGACGGAGGCGGGGCCGTCGCTGTAGCGGTAGGCGTTGGTGACGAGCTCGGAGGTCAGCAGCTCGGCGGTGTCGGCCAGTTCGAGGAATCCGTGTTCCTCGAAGATGGTGCGCAGGGTGCGCCGTGCGATGCATGGCGCCATGGGGTCGGGAGGGACCTGGAGCGTGTACTCCCAGTCATCCGTGAGTTCGGGATCATGACTCATGCACGCCTCCGTAGCGTAAGCATCCTGACACGCACAGTAGTCATGTTGGTTTGCGAACGCCGGATCAAGCCCGATTCCCGGAGACTCAACCTGTGTGGGTGACGGGCACTTTCGGCCCGCCATCCCCCACGGCTCCTGCTACAGGCCCTGCTTCAGCCCCTGGGCGACCTCGGTCGCCCAGTACGTCAGGATCATGTTCGCGCCGGCCCGTTTGATGCCGGTGAGGGCCTCCAGGATCGCGCGGTCGCGCTCGATCCACCCGTTGGCGGCGGCGGCCTCGATCATCGCGTACTCGCCGGAGATCTGGTACGCCGCCACCGGCACGTCCACGGCGTCCGCGACCCGCTGGAGCACGTCCAGATACGGCAGCGCCGGCTTGACCATCACCATGTCGGCGCCCTCGGCGAGGTCCAGCTCCAGCTCGCGGAGCGACTCGCGGGCGTTCGCCGGGTCCTGCTGGTAGGTCTTGCGGTCGCCCTTGAGGGACGAGCCGACGGCCTCGCGGAAGGGCCCGTAGAACGCGGACGCGTACTTGGCCGTGTAGGCGAGGACGGAGACGTCCTCGTGCCCGGTCTGGTCGAGGGCGTCGCGGATGACGCCGACCTGGCCGTCCATCATGCCGCTGGGGCCCACCACATGGACGCCCGCGTCGGCCTGGACCTGCGCCATCTCGGCGTAGCGCTCGAGCGTCGCGTCGTTGTCCACGCGGCCCTGCTCGTCGAGCACGCCGCAGTGGCCGTGGTCGGTGTACTCGTCCAGGCAGAGGTCGGACATGATGACGAGCTCGTCGCCGACCTCGGCCTTCACGTCGCGGATGGCGACCTGGAGGATGCCGTCGGGGTCCGTCCCGGCGGTGCCGAGGGCGTCCTTCTTCGCGTCCTCGGGCACGCCGAAGAGCATGATCCCGGCGACGCCCGCCTCCAGCGCCTCGGCCGCGGCCTTGCGCAGCGTGTCGCGGGTGTGCTGGACGACCCCCGGCATGGCGGAGATCGGCACCGGCTGGGAGATGCCCTCCCGCACGAAGGCGGGAAGGATCAGGTCGGCCGGGTGCAGCCGGTGCTCCGCGACCATGCGCCGCATGGCGGGCGTGGTGCGCAGCCGCCGCGGCCGCGATCCGGGGAAGGTTCCGTACGTCGTGCTCAACTCCGTGCCCTTCTGCGCGATCCGGGCCGTCGCTCGCTCGGGCGGGTGACCGGGTCGCCGGCCTCCAGGGCCGCGTCGCGCCGGGCCGCGCCGAACTCCGCGAGCGCCTCGGCGAGTTTGTGCACCGAGGGCTCGGGCGACAGCACGTCCACCCGCAGGCCGTGTTCCTCCGCGGTCTTCGCGGTGGCCGGTCCGATGCAGGCGATGACGGTGACATTGTGCGGCTTGCCGGCGATGCCGACCAGGTTCCGCACGGTGGAGGACGAGGTGAACAGCACGGCGTCGAAACCGCCGCCCTTGATCGCCTCGCGGGTCTCGGCCGGCGGCGGCGAGGCGCGCACGGTCCGGTAGGCCGTGACGTCGTCGACCTCCCAGCCGAGCTCGATCAGGCCGGCCACCAGGGTCTCGGTGGCGATGTCGGCGCGCGGCAGGAAGACGCGGTCGATCGGGTCGAAGACCGGGTCGTAGGGCGGCCAGTCCTCCAGCAGGCCGGCGGCCGACTGCTCGCCGCTGGGCACCAGGTCCGGCTTGACGCCGAACTCGATCAGCGACCTGGCGGTCTGCTCGCCGACGGCCGCGACCTTGATGCCGGCGAAGGCGCGCGCGTCGAGCCCGTACTCCTCGAACTTCTCGCGCACCGCCTTGACGGCGTTGACGGACGTGAAGGCGATCCACTCGTAGCGGCCGGTGACCAGGCCCTTGACCGCGCGCTCCATCTGCTGCGGGGTGCGCGGCGGTTCGACGGCGATCGTCGGCACCTCCTGCGGCACGGCGCCGTACGAGCGGAGCTGGTCGGAGAGCGAGGCGGCCTGCTCCTTGGTACGCGGGACGAGAACGTTCCAGCCGAAGAGCGGCTTGGACTCGAACCACGAGAGCCGGTCGCGCTGTTCGGCCGCGCTGCGCTCGCCGACCACGGCTATGACGGGCTGCCCGCCGTCCGGCGAGGGCAGCACCTTGGCGGCCTTGAGCACCTGGGCGACCGTGCCGAGGGTGGCGGTCCAGGTGCGCTGGCGGGTGGTGGTGCCGGCGACGGTGACGCTCAGCGGCGTATCCGGCTTGCGTCCGGCGGAGACCAGCTCGCCGGCGGCCGCGACGACCGCGTCGAGCGTGGTGGAGACGACCGCGGTGGTCTCGCTCGCGCCGACCTCGCTCCAGCAGGTGGCGGTGGCGGTGCGGGCGTCGACGAACCGGACGTCGCCGCCCTGCCCGTCGCGCAGCGGCACACCGGCGTACGCGGGCACGCCGACGGCCGTGGCGACGCCCGGCACCACCTCGAAGGTGATGCCGTTGTCGGCGCAGGCCAGCATCTCGTCGGCGGCGTTGCCGTCGAGCCCGGGGTCGCCGAGAACCGCACGGACGACCCGCTTGCCGCTGCGCGCGGCCGTCATGACAAGATTGGCCGTGTCCCTGAGTACAGGGATGTCCGCGGTTTTTGATGCCTCGTCAGTAACCGTCTGCGCAGGCATGTCCACATGGGCGCGCGCATGCGTGCGCACCACGTCGAGCACCTGCGGATCGGCGATCAGGACGTCCGCTGCCGCCAGCGCCTCCACGGCGCGCAGCGTCAGCAGTCCCGGGTCTCCGGGTCCGGCACCGAGGAAGGTGACGTGCCCGTGCGTGGGGTGGTTCGGGGCGGTGGGGTTCAAAGTGCTCGCTCCCCCATAAGACCGGCCGCACCCTTGTCGAGCATCTCCGCGGCGAGCAACTGCCCCATGGCAACTGCCTCTTCGCTGGACGCCGGCACGGGACCGGTGGTGGACAGCTGCACCAGCGTGGAACCGTCGGTGGTGCCGACGATGCCGCGCAGGCGCATTTCGGTGACAACCTGCCCGACGGCCAGAAGGTCGGCCAGTGCACCCACGGGTGCACTGCAGCCGGCCTCCAGGGCGGCGAGCAGGGAACGCTCGGCGGTCACGGCGGCCCGCGTGTACGGGTCGTCGAGCTCGGCGAGCGTCGCGGCGAGGGGTGCGTTGGTCGCGGCGCACTCGATCGCCAGGGCCCCCTGGCCGGGGGCGGGCAAAACTGCGTCGGGCTCCAGGAACTGGGTGGCCTCGTCGATCCTGCCGATCCGGGTGAGCCCGGCGGCGGCGAGCACGACGGCGTCCAGCTCGCCCTTGGCGACATAGCCGAGCCGGGTGTCGATGTTGCCGCGGATCGGCACGGTCTCGATCCGCCGGCCCAGCGTGCGCGCCCAGGCGTTGAGCTGCGCCATGCGGCGCGGCGAGCCGGTGCCGATGCGCGCTCCGTCCGGGAGTTCCTCGAAGGTGAGGCCGTCCCGGGCCACCAGCACGTCGCGCGGGTCCACCCGGGCCGGGATCGCGGCGAGCGCGAGGTCGTCCGGCTGCTGCGTGGGCAGGTCCTTCAGCGAGTGCACGGCGAAGTCGATCTCGCCCGCGAGCAGCGCGTCGCGCAGCGCGGAGACGAAGACGCCGGTGCCGCCGATCTGCGCGAGGTGCTCGCGCGAGACGTCGCCGTACGTGGTGATCTCGACCAGCTCGACGGGGCGGCCGGTGAGCTGCTGCACGGCCTCGGCGACCTGCCCCGACTGGGCCATGGCCAGCTTGCTGCGGCGGGTGCCGAGGCGCAGCGGTGTGGTGGTGTCGTTCATGACGGCTCCCGTGAGGTCCGCGTGTCGGCGCGGCTGACGGCAGCCACGGCCTGCGGATCGAGGTCGAAGAGTTCCCGCAGCGCGTCGGCGTAGCCGGCGCCGCCGGGGGTGGAGGCGAGCTCCTTGACCCGCACGGTGGGCGCGTGGAGGAGCTTGTCGACGACGCGGCGCACGGTCTGCGTGATCTCCGCGCGCTGCTTGTCGTCCAGGCCGGGCAGCCGCCCGTCGAGCCGTGCCATCTCGCCGGCCACGACACCGGCGGCCATGGTGCGCAGGGCGACCACGGTCGGCGTGATGTGCGCGGCCCGCTGCGCGGCGCCGAAGGCGGCGACCTCGTCGGAGACGATGCCGCGCACCTGGTCGACGTCGGCGGCCATGGGCGCGTCCGCGGAGGCCTCGGCCAGGGTCTCGATGTCGACGAGCCGGGCGCCGCCGATGCGGTGCACGGCGGCGTCGATGTCGCGGGGCATGGCGAGGTCGAGGAGGGCGAGAGCAGTGCCGTCGCCCTGGCGGGCGGCCGACGGGCCCGGATCCTCCGCGTCGGCGGAGGCGTCTGCGGCCCCGCGGGCCGCCAGCGCGTCCCGGACGTCGTCCGCCGTCAGCACCAGGCCCGTTGCACCCGTGCAGCTCACCACGATGTCCGCGAGCGCCAGTTCGCCGGCCACGGCGGCCATCCCCACTGCCGAGGCCGTGAGGCCCCCGGAACCGCCGGAGGCGCCCGGTTCGGTGAGGATCTGCGCGAGTCGCTCGGCGCGCTCCAGCGTGCGGTTGGCGATGGCGACATGGGCCACGCCCGCGCGCGCGAGCGTGGCGGCGGCGAGCGAGGACATCGAGCCGGCGCCGATGACCAGGGCGCGCCTGCCCGCGACCCAGTCGGCCACCGGCACGTCGCGGGCGAGCCGCTCCAGGCCGAAGGTGACCAGGGACTGGCCCGCCTTGTCGATGCCCGTCTCGCTGTGGGCCCGCTTGCCCACCCGCAGCGCCTGCTGGAACAGGTCGTTCAGCAGCCGCCCGGCGGTGTGCAGCTCCTGGCCGAGGGCGAGTGCGTCCTTGATCTGGCCGAGGATCTGGCCCTCGCCGACGACCATCGAGTCCAGCCCGCACGCCACCGAGAAGAGGTGGTGGACGGCCCGGTCCTCGTAGTGCACGTACAGGTACGGGGTGAGCTCCTCCAGGCCGACGCCCGAGTGCCGGGCGAGCAGCGTGGACAGCTCGGCCACACCGGCGTGGAACTTGTCCACGTCGGCGTAGAGCTCGATGCGGTTGCAGGTGGCGAGCACGGCCGCCTCGGTGGCGGGCTCGGCGGCCAGCGTGTCGTGCACCAGACGCGCCTGCGTCTCGCGCGCGAGCGCGGCCCGCTCCAGCACGCTCACGGGCGCGCTGCGGTGGCTCAGTCCGACGACCAGGAGGCTCATGCCGGCATCACGGCGGGGACGTCCCCCTCCGGTCCCTTTCTGCCGCCCGCGGCAGGGCGCGCGGCCACGGCCGCCGCGGCGGCGGCCCCGGCACCGGACGGCGCGGTGGTCTCCTCGCCGGCCTTGCGCTGCTCGTGGAAGGCGAGGATCTGCAGCTCGATCGACAGGTCGACCTTGCGGACGTCCACGCCCTCCGGCACGGCCAGCACGGTGGGCGCGAAGTTGAGGATCGAGGTGACCCCGGCCGCCACGAGCCGGTCGCAGACCTGCTGCGCGGCACCGGCGGGGGTCGCGATGACGCCGATGGAGACGCCGTTGTCCCGGATGATCGACTCGAGTTCGTCGGTGTGCCGCACGGGCAGCCCGGCGACCGGCCGGCCGGCCATGGCGGGGTCGGCGTCGATCAGGGCCGCGACGCGGAAGCCGCGGGAGGCGAAGCCGCCGTAGTTGGCCAGGGCGGCGCCGAGGTTGCCGATGCCGACGATGACGACCGGCCAGTCCTGGGTGAGGCCGAGCTCGCGGGAGATCTGGTAGACGAGGTACTCGACGTCGTAGCCGACACCGCGGGTGCCGTAGGAGCCGAGGTAGCTGAAGTCCTTGCGGAGCTTGGCGGAATTGACGCCCGCCGCGGCCGCGAGCTCCTCGGAGGAGACCGTGGGGACCGAGCGCTCGGAGAGCGCGGTCAGCGCACGCAGATACAGCGGTAGCCGGGCGACGGTGGCCTCGGGAATCCCTCGGCTTCGGGTCGCCGGTCGGTGAGTTCGGCCAGTTGCCACGGTGCTCCTGCGGGTAGAGCGGGGCTGCAGGCGGCGCCTCGTCCCAGGACCGCCCCGTCGAACGCAGGCTATGCCTTTGTGAACGCGTGCACAAAGATGGTGTCCGCTTTGTCCGGGCAAAGTGACCGGGCTCACGCGGCCTTTAGGTCCGATCCGGGAACCAATGCCCGCGCCGTTGCGACCGTCACACAGGCCACACGCGCACCACAGGTGCGTCGACGGGGACACGGGCGTTCACTCCTCACCGCACTGCTGCCTCTTCGGACAAAACGCCCACGATGGTAGTCGACTCAGGCATCCGAATTCACCGTCCCGGACATCGGCGGGAGTTCCGCAGGACGATCGCGGGACGATCGCGCGCCGACGGCACCGGCAGCACAGCGGCAGCAACCGGCACAATGACGGACATGAGCCCGCTGCTGCGCCGTAGCGCCCGCAAGAATCCCGCCGATTCCATCGTCACTCTGATCGGCAAGCCCGGCTGCCACCTGTGCGACGACGCCGAGGCCGTCATCGAGCGGGTCTGCGGCGAACTGGGGGCGCGCTGGGAGAAGAAGGACATCGAGCAGGACGCGGAACTGCACCGTAAGTACTGGGAACAGATTCCGGTCGTCCTCGTCGACGGTGAACAGCACGACTTCTGGCGAGTGAATCCGGACAGGCTGCGCAAGGCCCTCGGCGGATAGCCGCCGGGTAGCCGTTCCGATACGCAGTGTTCACGCCATCGCATCGTCCCGGCTCCGGATACCCCGAACACACTGGCTATGCTCACGGCATGGCCGCACTCGGATGGCTCCTTTCCCGCAAGCGCTCCGCCACCGCCCGCAGCGTGCTGGCGGGCGAGGCCTCGGCAGAAGCAGCCCGCAAGTCCGCCCAGGAGAGCGACGAGGCGTCCGCCCCGCCCGAGCCGGAGACCCCCGCGCAGCCCGAGCCGGAATTCCCGGTCACGGGCGACGAAAAGGCGGCCGCCTTCTTCGACCTCGACAACACCGTGATGCAGGGCGCCGCCATGTTCCACTTCGGACGCGGCCTCTACAAGCGGCACTTCTTCGGCAAGCGCGATCTGCTCCGCTTCGCCTGGCAGCAGGCCTATTTCCGGCTGGCCGGCATGGAGGACCCCGAACACATCCAGGACGCCCGCGACAGCGTGCTGTCCATCGTGAAGGGGCACCGCGTCTCCGAGCTGATGACCATCGGCGAGGAGATCTACGACGAGTACATGGCCGAGCGCATCTGGCCCGGCACCCGCGCCCTCGCCCAGGCCCACCTGGATGCCGGGCAGAAGGTCTGGCTCGTCACCGCCGCCCCGGTGGAGACCGCCACGATCATCGCCCGCCGGCTGGGCCTGACCGGCGCGCTGGGCACCGTCGCCGAGTCCGTCGGCGGCGTCTACACCGGCAAGCTCGTCGGCGAACTGCTGCACGGCCCGGCCAAGGCCGAGGCCGTCCGCGCCCTCGCCACCGCCGAGGGCCTGGACCTCTCGCGCTGCGCCGCCTACAGCGACTCCCACAACGACATCCCGATGCTGTCGATCGTCGGCCACCCCTATGCGGTGAACCCCGACGGCCGGCTGCACAAGCACGCGCGCGAGCACGGCTGGCGGCTGCGCGACTACCGGACCGGCCGCAAGGCCGCGAAGATCGGCATCCCCGCGGCAGCAGCCGTGGGCGCCCTCGCGGGCGGCGCGGCGGCAGCCGTCGCCCTGCACCGGCGCCGCCGCTGACACCCCGCGGGCGCAACTCCGGGCCGTCCCCCCGGGGTTGCCGCACCGTCACCACATCGGGCGACAGCCCCGGCGCGCCTCCTCGCCACGGGCGGTAACCGATTTCACCCCTCAGGCAATCCTGTTGTCATACCCCCACATGGCCCACGACAGTCCTGGCGTGTCCGGATTGCCACAACACGCTGCCGAATCGGCCACACCATCGGCAAATCTGGTCAACTTCCGTTCAGAGTTCGATATTTGATCGAGCAGCAATCGGGCTCAGAACGCATGGAAACGATGATTTGAGCAACTCGGTGTAGCGCTGCCTGTACGAAGGGTTATTCTCCTCAGACGCAAACCGGTACCCACTTGTCCCCACGGCGAGTGAACGGTCCCGCACTGCACGTGATGGAAGCTCTGCCTCTGGGAGTCCCGTGTACCCACACGTCGGGGTTGACGCCTCGGGCCTGGCTACGCTGCGCGCAGCGGTCGTCGACCGTCTGCGCGGCTTCGTCCCCACCGCGTATGCCGTCCCCGCCCTCGCCACACCCGGCCCGGCCGTAGGGAACGGCGGCCCGGCCGGTCCCCTCTACGCCCTCGCCGAGAGCAGCGCGGCCGTCGGCAGACGAGCCCGCCGCGGCGGTGCCGCCGCGACCACGACCACCCGCCGCCCCAGCGCCGACAGCGACAGCGCGCGCATGCTGGACCTGGTCGAGCGCGCCCAGGCCGGCGAGGCCGAGGCCTTCGGCCGGCTCTACGACCAGTACGCCGACACCGTCTACCGCTACATCTACTACCGCGTGGGCGGCCGGGCCACGGCCGAGGACCTCACGAGCGAGACGTTCCTGCGCGCCCTGCGCCGCATCGGCACCTTCACCTGGCAGGGCCGCGACTTCGGCGCCTGGCTGGTGACCATCGCCCGCAACCTCGTCGCCGACCACTTCAAGTCGTCAAGGTTCCGGCTCGAAGTGACCACGGGAGAGATGCTCGACGCCAACGAGGTCGAGCGCAGCCCCGAGGACTCCGTCCTCGAATCCCTTTCCAACGCCGCCCTGTTGGAGGCGGTGCGCAAACTCAATCCGCAGCAGCAGGAATGCGTCACCCTCCGTTTCCTGCAGGGACTTTCGGTCGCCGAGACCGCCCGCGTGATGGGCAAGAACGAGGGCGCCATCAAGACCCTGCAGTACCGGGCCGTGCGCACCCTGGCCAGACTTCTGCCGGACGACGCCCGCTGAGACCGTGTGTTCCTTCCCCCGCCCCCGAACGCTTCCGCGACGTCACCGCGTCCGCGTAACCCGACTGCCGCGCCACTCGTTGTCCGGGATGCAGACTTCCCGAGGTCGCGCCCAACCCCTGTCTACTCACTCGTTCGAGTGGATGCCCTCAAGGCGTGCAACCCTACTGGTGTCCAGGGGAGTCGACCGTCATGACGAGAGGAGGTGCCGCCCGTGATCGCGAATGTTTCGGCGCACCGGCGGGCGAACGCCTTCGCCCAGGCCCTGGAGGACCAGGACCTCCAGGGCGCGGCGGCTGCACGGCCCGGACCACCGGCGGAGGACGCCGAACAGGCCCGGATGCTGGCCCTGGCGGACGGGCTCGGCGAACTGCCGGCCCCCGAGCTGGATCCCGAGGTGAAAACCGTCCAGCGGGCCCAGCTGATCGCCGCCATGGAGAGCCAGTTCGCGGGCGGCGGCACCGCGGTCCCCCAGCCGCGCGAGGGCGCGGCGGCCGGCCGGGGCGCCCACCGGGCCCTGCCGCTGGGCCGGCTCCGGCCGCGCTCCCGCTGGTCGAAGGGGCTCGCGGCCGGCGGCCTCACGGTGGGCGTGGCGGCGGGGGCGTTCGGCGGTGTGGCGTCGGCGAGTTCCAACGCCCTGCCGGGCGACACCCTCTACGGGCTCAAGCGCGGCATCGAGGATCTCAGGCTCGGCATGGCCGACAGCGACGCCGACCGCGGCGGCCTCTTCCTCGACCAGGCGTCGACGCGCCTCGCCGAGGCCCGCCGCCTCATGGAGCGCGGCCGCCAGGGCCACCTCGACCACGAGTCGCTCAACGAGATCCGCCGCACCCTCTTCGGCATGCAGCAGGACGCGGCCGAGGGCCACCGCCTGCTCCACGCCGCCTACAAGCGCGACGGCTCCCTGGGCCCCATCCGGCGGCTGTCCTCCTTCGCCGCCTCGCACCGCGAGGGCTGGAGCCAGCTGCGCGAGCGGCTGCCCCTCCCGCTCACCGACGTGGGGGACAAGGTCAGTTCGGTCTTCACCGCCATAGACGATGAGGTCGAGCCGCTGCAGGGCCTGCTGCACCAGTCCAAGGGCAGGCACGCGGCTCCGGAGCGGGGCAGCGCCTCGCCGCACGCCGGAGGCAGCGCGGGCCGTTCCGCGCCCGCCCCGCAGTCCCCGTCGACGAGCGACGGCAAGCACCCGAGCAGCAGCCCGCGTTCGTCCGCCCCGAGCAGTCACGAAGAGGGCGAGGGGCTCCTCGGCGGTACGGGCCTGCTGCAGCCCGCGCCCGACAGCTCGGGCGCGTCGCCCGGCTCGCCGGGCAAGGACGGCAAGCAGCCCGGCAAGCCGCCCATCGTCATCCCGCCGCTGCTGCCCCCGGACGTCCTGCCGGGGCTCGGCATCCACGGCCAGGACGACAAGTAGCACGCAGCAAGCAGCAAGCAGAAAACGGCCTGTCGAGCGACGGTCGGTGTTCTTCCCTCGGACTCAGAAGAACACCGACCGCCGCTGCACGAGCAATTTGGCCCCGCTTCTCGTCGCCCTCGCACTGCTTCGCAGGCTTCGGACGACTGCGCCGGACTCCGTCCGTCGGTCCGGGCGCCCCGAGTCAGAAAAACACCGAACGGCGCTGCACAAGCAATTTGTACAGCGTGTGCTGAATCGTTTCCCGCACCTGGTCCGTGAGGTTGAACATCAGCATCGGGTCGTCCGCGGCCTCCGGCGAGTACCCGTCCGTGGGGATGGGCTCGCCGAACTGGATCGTCCACTTCGTCGGCAGCGGCACCAGGCCCAGCGGGCCGAGCCACGGCCAGGTCGGCGTCAGCGGGAAGTAGGGGAAGCCGAACAGCCGCGCCACCGTCTTCGCGTTGCCGACCATGGGGTAGATCTCCTCCGCCCCTACGATCGAGCACGGCACGATCGGCGCCCCGGCACGCAGTGCCGTGGAGACGAACCCGCCCCGTCCGAAGCGCTGCAGCTTGTACCGCTCGGAGAAGGGCTTCCCGATCCCCTTGAAGCCCTCCGGCATCACCCCCACCAACTCCCCGCGCTCCAGCAGCCCCTGGGCGTCCTCCGTGCAGGCGAGGGTGTGCCCGAGCTTGCGGGAGAGCTCGTTGACGACCGGCAGCCGGAAGACCAGGTCCGCGGCGAGCATCCGCAGGTGCCGCGCGGCCGGGTGGTGGTCGTGGACCGCGACCTGGAGCATCAGGCCGTCCCACGGGAGCGTCCCGGAGTGGTTGGCGACGATCAGCGCCGCCCCCTTGTCGGGGACGTTCTCCAGGCCCTTCACCTCGACCCGGAAATACTTCTCGTAGACCGGCCGCAGCGCGGACATGACGACCTGCTCGGTGAGCTCCTCGTCGAAGCCGAAGTCGTCGACCTCGTACTCGCCGGTGATCCGCCGCCGCAGAAAGCTCAGCCCGTGCGCCAGCCGCCGGTCCCAGCCGCCTTCCTCCGGGGCCTGCGCCGCACCGGACGGCGCCGACTGTGCGTCGGCGGGCTGCTGCGGTTCCTCCCGCTGCACCGGTACGGGGGCGAGCGGTGCGGCCGCCCGGCCGGCCCGGCCCCGCGCCGGCCGCCTGGGCCTGCGCTTGGCCCGTGGATCGTCGCCGAACGGGATGACCTTCGCATCCGCCATGGTGGGTGCGCTCCTCAGTTCTGGCCGCGGCCGGCAGGCACTAGCGCGGCGATCCGGTCGACGGTACGGGCGAGGGTCTCGGGCGGCAGCAGTCCCGGGCCACGGCTGCGGGCGAAGTCCGCAAAGGCGTCCGCGGTGGAGTAGCGGGGGTGGAAGCCCAGTGTCTCGCGCATCTGCGCGGTGTCGACGACCCGTCCGTGGGTGAGCAGCCGGACCTGCTCGGGCGAGAAGTCCAGGACCCCGACCGAGCGCAGCACCGAGCCCACCCAGGTGACACTGGGCAGGAAGAAGGGGAGGGTGGGGCGCCCGAGCCGCCGGGCGGCCTGGGAGAGCAGCAGAACGCCGTCTCCCGCGATGTTGAAGGTGCCGCTGTTGAGCGTGGAGCGGGCCGGCTCGCCGGTGGCGATGCGCAGCACCTCGATCGCGTCGTCCTCGTGGACGAACTGCAGCCGGGGGTCGAAGCCGAGGACCGTGGGCAGGACGGGCAGCGAGAAGTACTCCGCGAGCGGCGAATCGGCGCAGGGCCCCAGGATGTTGGCGAACCGCAGCACGCACACGGCCACATCGGGCCGGCGGCGCGCGAAGCCGCGCACATAGCCCTCGACCTCGACGGTGTCCTTCGCGAAGCCCCCGCTGGGCAGGGACTTGGGCGGGGTGGTCTCGGTGAAGACGGCGGGGTCGCGGGGCGCGGAGCCGTAGACGCTGGTGCTCGACTTGACCACGAGCCGCTTGACGGAGGGGGTCTTCTGGCAGGCCCCGAGCAGCTGCATGGTGCCGATGACGTTGGTCTCCTTGACCGCGGCCCGGCTGCCCCCCTTGGCCAGCGAGGTGCCGCTGACGTCCATGTGCACGACGGTGTCCACGGCGTGCTCGGCCAGCAGCTTGCCGATCGTGGGGTGGCGGATGTCCGCCCGTATGAATTCGGCCCCGCCCAGGCGGTGCTCGGGTGGCACCGCGTCCACTCCGATGACACGGTCGACGTCGGGCTCGCGCAGGATGCGGCGGACGAAACGGCCGCCCAGTTGCCGTGCGACTCCGGTGACGAGCACGACCTTCCCCAAGATCAGCGCCTTCCTTCCACCCTCACCCGACCAGAAGTGCCCTGCCGCGGCCACCGTAGCGGGTCGTTGTTGCACTGTGATGGCCGCCCGCTGCACAGGGCGACATTTCAAGCCGTAGCGAAGGGCTCACGCACCGCAATGCACCGCAGCCCTCCCACCAGGAACGGTGGAAGGGCTGCGGGACGAGCACAGCGGCGTGCCGCTTACTTCTTGTTGCGACGCTGAACGCGCGTGCGCTTGAGCAGCTTGCGGTGCTTCTTCTTGGCCATCCGCTTGCGCCGCTTCTTGATAACAGAGCCCACGACTACCCTCGCTTACATCGATTCACTCGGTGCGGGGCGTCCGAGCCCACACGACCTACATCGGGCCAGCCTACCCGGCACCGGGCGAACAGCGTAATCCGAGGCCCCCGTCAGGCTGTTTCCACCCCCACGTAGGACTCTCGGAGGTACTCGTGCACCGCTTGCTCTGGGACCCGGAAGGACCTGCCCACCCGGATCGCCGGCAGATGACCGCTGTGCACCAAGCGGTACACGGTCATCTTGGACACTCGCATCACCGCGGCGACTTCCGCCACGGTCAGGAACACGACCTCGTTGAGAGGCCTTTCGCCAGCAGCCATGACACACCTGAACCTTCCGCACATGACGCGCACCGGCTTCCCCTCCGGTGACTCCTCGTCGCTGCGCGCTCACTCCCCAGAGTAGGGGCGGGTGATGCGAGTGGGGAAGAGGAGCAGCCATCGGCCGCCTACTGTGACAGACACGCTCGATTGAGTACATAGCGAGTAAGCGGTCGGTAGTAATCAGACCGCACAGTGTCATCAAGCGGAACGGCGACGGACACCGTCCCCTCGGCCTCCCCGACGAACGGAGCGGGGTCGTCCGTGTCGGCCGGACCGATGGCCTCGATGCCCAGCTGACCTGCCCCGCAGAGCCACCCGTGGTCGCCGATGACCAGGTCGGGCAGGGGTCCGCCGGCGTCGGCCGCAGCGGCCAGAGCGATCCGAACCGGGAGGGGTGAATGCGTATGCGCGCCCGGCTCACTCCCCGACGCCCGCGCGCCGGGTTCACGCATCAGCGCGACTCCTCGGACGTACTCGAGGTGGTAAGTGCGTACCCCAAACCGGGTCGTTATGTCGACACTTCGACCCTGCGCCGGGGTGAGGACTTCGCATCCCGCCGCCGAGAGGCCGGCGGCCAACGCGGCGTAGAAGTCCAGGAGCCTGTGCGGGTGACCGGTCCCGAGCAGCACCGGACCACGCCGCCCGGCCACCGCGGCGAGCCGCTCGGCGAAGGCACCGAGTGCCACGATCGTCCGCTCCGGATCGATCACATCCTGCCCGGAAGTGTGCTGGGGATCGGCCGAAACCCCACACCTGTTGCTCATCAGACGCAACAAGTCCTCGAAGCGCCAGTCATATTCAGGCTCAAGACCGATCAGCACCCGCGGATCCCCGGCAGCGAAGGCCCGGTAGCGCCGGAGACTCCCTTCCCGCGAGGTCGCCACGACCCCGGCAAGCCGCGCGGAGACCAGGTGGTCACGGAGGGCGGACCCGCCGCCGGTTGTGGGCAGGCCGGTACCCATGGCCTACGGCAACAGCCCGTGCGCCGGAAACACCGCACGCCGCACGGCGAGCACGGCCTGGTCCACCCGGTCCGCAGGGTCGTACCCGCCCTCCCCGAAGTCCCGCCAAACCGGCTCCAGCCCATCCGTCATCCGCAACGGCCCCAACTCCCGCGTCCTCCGGAACACTTCGCCCCGCCACTCCTCCGGCACCATCGCCTCCGGATCCACCGGCCGCCCGGCCGCGATCCCCACGAGATGCGTCCACGACCGCGGCACCACCTCCGCCACCGCGTACCCGCCCCCGCCCAACGCGACCCAGCGTCCGCCGGCATGCTCATGCGCCAGCGCATGGCACGCTTCCGCCGCCATCCGCTGCGCGTCCAGCGACACCGCCAGATGCGCCAGCGGGTCGTCGAAGTGCGTATCGGCGCCGTGCTGGCTCACCACCACCTGCGGCCGGAACGCGGCCAGCAGCTCCGGCACCACGGCATGGAACGCGCGCAGCCACCCGGCGTCGCCGGTCCCCGCCGGCAGTGCCACGTTCACCGCGCTGCCCTCCGCACCCGGTGCACCCGTCTCCTCGGGCCAACCGGTCTGCGGGAAAAGGGTTCTGGGGTGCTCGTGCAACGAGATCGTCAGCACGCGCGGGTCCTCCCAGAAGGCCGCCTGCACCCCGTCGCCGTGGTGCACGTCCACGTCGACGTACGCGACCCGCTCGGCCCCCAGCTCGAGCAGCCGGGCCACGGCCAGGGCCGCGTCGTTGTAGACGCAGAATCCGGATGCGGCACCCGGCATGGCGTGATGCAGCCCGCCCGCGAAATTCACCGCATGGACCGCTTCCCGGCTCCACACCGCCTCGGCCGCGGCCACCGACTGACCGACGATCAGAGCCGAGGCCTCGTGCATGCCCGCAAAGGCCGGCACATCGGTGGTCCCGATTCCATAAGGGAGAAACGCCGCGGGGTCGGCATGCGGCACCGCTCCGGGATCCGCCGAGGCCGACCGCACGGCCTCGATGTAGTCCTCGCGGTGCACCAGCCGCAGCGTCGACTCCCCCGCCGGGGGAGCCGCCACGACCCGCACCGCCTTGTCCAGCCCGAAGGCCTCCACCAGACGCATGGTCAACGCCAGCCGCACCGGATCCATCGGATGCCCGGGACCGAAGTCGTAGCCCGTTACTGCCTCATCCCACATCAGCTGTGCGCGGCCGCTCATGACCGTCACCGTATCGCTCGGGCAACACCCCGAACGAGCGGACGTACAACAACGTTGCAAGAACGAGTGTCATCGGCACACACATGGCCCCGCGATAACTCCACGCCTCGCCCACGGCACCCACGAGGGGTGAACCGAGCAGAAATCCCACATAGTTGAAGACATTGAGCCGGGCCACGGCGGCATCGTCCTCGGCGGCGGCGAAGATCTGCGGCACGATGACGCACAGTCCGATCCCCAAAAGGGTGAACCCGCCTACCCCCACCCACGCCCCGGGTGCCGCCGCCACCACGGCAAAACCGCCCGCAGCAACCACGGCCCCGGCCCGGACGACGGCCACCGCGCCGAATCGCCGCACCGTCAGATCCCCGAGCGAACGACCGATGAGCGTGGTCGCCACATAGACGTTGTAGGGCACGGTCGCAAGCTCTTCGGAACCGTGCAGCACCGAATGCAGGTACGTGGCACTCCAGTTGGAGACCGTCGAATCACCGATATAGGCGAAGGTCATGACGAAGCAGAGGGGCAACAGCCCGCGAGCGGCTTTGGGCGCGGACGTCCCTTGCCCCGGTCCGGGGCCCGCGACCGCGGCGGTACGGACGACGTACCACCGGCTCGCGATGAACGCCGCCGGCATGACGACGGCGACGACGGGCACGTCCAGCCGGGCCAACGACAGCCCCTGGTGCGCCCCCAGCCATGCGAGCGACGCCCCGACAATCCCGCCGAGGCTGTACGCGGCGTGAAAGCCCAGCATGATGCTGCGCCCGTACGCCCGCTGCAGGCTCACCCCGAGCATGTTCATCGATGCGTCCAGAGCGCCTACGGCGAGCCCGAACACCCCGAGCCCGCACGCTGCTTGCCACAACCGGTCCCCGAGGGCCACCGCCGGCAGCGCGAGGCAGACGACGGGCTGCACCCAGCGCAGTACGTACGCGGGCGGCACTCTTCGCACCAGGCGCTCGGTGACCACGCTGCCCACCCCGGCCAGGACGGGCACGGCAGCGAGGAAGACGGGTAACAGCCCGTCGGACATCCCGTACTGCTCCTTGAGCGCCGGGATCCGGGTGACGAGGAGGGCGAAGACGACCCCCTGGACACAGAAGCTGACGGTGAGGGCGAGCCGGCCGTGCCGTATGTGGGATGGCATAACGCAAAAATGCCGCAGGCCCCGGTCGATGACCAGGGCCTGCGGCTATCACAATTAGTTCGGCGGCGTCCTACT
>NZ_JABBXF010000073.1 GCF_013030945.1 Streptomyces morookaense
GCGGCGGGCGGTACGGGCCAGCAGCCCGGCGCCGGCCGCGGCGCCGCCCGCGCAGAGCAGGGCGTGCAGGGTGCCGCGGCCGCGGTGGTCGCGCCACAGGCGCTGTTCGACGGCGTGCGCGGCACGGCCGAACGCGGCCACGGGGTGCCCGCGTCGTGGGTCGCCGATCAGAAGGTCACCGAGGTAGCCGAGCGCGAGTCCGATGCTTTCGACGGGCACCGGTCAGACCGCCGTGATGCGGTACCTGGATCCGGGACGACGGGGTGGGCGACAGCCGGGCATGGCGATGTGTCCTCACTCAGGGTCCGCGCCCTGGCTCGACGTGACCGGCGACCAGAGTTCCTGGCTCCCGGCGCGCGCCGGTGACAGTGGCGGGACCGCGCCGGATTCACACCGGCTTCCTCTGTGCTGTCGCCGTTTGGCGTTGGGCAGTCCACCACGCGCGGGGAAGGGGCGTCAATTCAAACAAATGCCCGCGCCCCGTAAGGGGCGCTGGGGGCACCTCCCAGCGGGTAGCTGGGAGGTGCCCCCAGCGCCCCTTACGGGGCGCCGTGGTCAACCCACGATCAAGTAGATGCCGTACCCCACGGCCGCCGCACACAGTGCGTAGCACGCATAGGCACCGCTCCGCGCAGCCACCGTCGCGCGGGACGTCGTGCCGACGATGCCGAGCGTGAAGACGCCCACCAGAGCCACCGTCACCACGAGGCTGACGCCGAAGACCTGGCCGAAAGCTGCCCAGTCGATGTGCATGGTCTGTACGTCCTTCAGCTCGCGGCGGCGGCCGGGGCGGCGGGGGACCGCCCGGCCTCGCTGGTCGGGGAGACGGCCGGGGCGATCGGCCCGGCCGGCGGCGGGGCGACGGCCTGGAGGGCGGCGGTGACGACACCGGCCGGCTCGGAGGCGGTGGGCGCCGCGGGGCCGACGTGCGGCGCGGCGGCGGTCCCGGCCACCGTGTCGTGGGTGACCGGCTTGCGGCGCGAGGCCAGCCAGATGGCGCCGCAGGCGGCGAGCGCCAGCACCGCGACGGCGGCGATGCCCCAGTCGCCCTGGTCCGCGAGGAACGCGGCACCGCCGGCGACGAGGCCCGCGGCGGGCAGCGTCAGGCACCAGGCGGCGACCATGCGCCCGGCGGTCGACCAGCGCACCACGCCGCCCTTGCGGCCGACGCCCGCGCCCATGATCGCGCCGGAGCAGACCTGGGTGGTGGAGAGCGCGAAGCCGATGTGCGAGGAGGCGAGGATCACCGTGGCGGCGCCCGTCTGGGCGGCGAAGCCCTGGGCGGGCTTGATGTCGGTGAGGCCCTTGCCGAGCGTCTGGATGATGCGCCAGCCGCCCAGGTACGTACCGAGTGCGATGGCCACGCCCGCGGAGACGATGACCCACAGCGGCGGGTCGGAGTGCGGGGCGACGACGCCGCCGGTGACCAGCGCGAGGGTGATCACGCCCATGGTCTTCTGGGCGTCGTTGGTGCCGTGGGCGAGGGAGACCAGCGCGGCCGAGGCGATCTGCCCGGCGCGGTAGCCCTTGGCGGTCTCCTGCTCGTCGCGGCCGCGCGTCAGGCGGTAGGTGAGCCGGGTCGCGGCCGTCGCGGCGACGCCCGCCACGACCGGTGCGGCGACCGCGGGGATGACGACCTTCATGACGACGGCGTCCGCGTGGACGCCGTGCGAGCCGACCGAGACCAGCGTGGCGCCGATCAGGCCGCCGAAGAGGGCGTGCGAGGAGCTGGAGGGCAGACCCGCCAGCCAGGTCAGGAGGTTCCAGACGATCGCGCCGACGAGACCGGCGAATATGATCTCGGGCCTGACTCCGGCCTTCTCGTCGATGATGCCGCCGGAGATGGTCTTGGCGACCTCCACGGACAGGAACGCGCCGACGAGGTTCAGAACCGCCGACATCGCCACCGCGACCTTGGGCTTGAGCGCCCCGGTGGAGATGGTGGTGGCCATGGCGTTGGCCGTGTCGTGGAAACCGTTCGTAAAGTCGAACACCAAGGCCGTGACGATCACGATCCCGATGAGAAGCGTGATGTGTTCCATTCACCCAGGCAATCAGCTCGATGGTCAGTACGCGGCGACCGTAGGGATGCTGGGTGAACGGAAGGTGAACTGAACAGAGACGCATGTCGGCCACAACCGGAGGGCGATATCGATGACGGACCGCGAAGAGCGCATCCGCTCGGCACGGTTTCCCGCAGGAATCCCCGAGACCTGGGCCGCCGTGGTGGCCGCGGCCCGGCGCACCGTTGCTGACGGACTCGTTGTGGGCACGTCCGGAAACGTCTCTGCACGGGTGGGAAATGTGGTGCTCGTCACCCCCACCGGTGTCCCTTACGACCGGCTTCGCCCCGAAGATGCCGTCGGCGTGGACCTCGACGGCCGCCAGGTCCTCGGCGAGCTGAGACCTACCAGCGAACTGCCCATGCACCTCGCCGTCTACCGCGCCACCGACACGGCCGCGATCGTGCACACCCACGCCGTCCACGCCACGGCCGTCTCCACGCTCGTCGACGAACTGCCCCCGGTCCACTACATGGCCGGGGCCCTCGGCGGACCGCCCCGCGTCGCCCCCTACGCCCTCTACGGCAGCGAGGAACTCGCCCGCGGCGTCGTACGGGCGCTCGATGGCCGCACCGGCTGCCTGCTGCGCAACCACGGCACGCTCACCTGCGGCGCCACCCTCGACCAGGCCTACGACCGCACCGCCCAGCTGGAGTGGATGTGCAGGGTCTGGCTCGCCGCCGCCTCCGTCCCCGGCCGCACGCCCACGCTGCTGGACGCGGGCCAGCTCGCCGCCGCCAGTGGGCGGCTCGCCGGGTACGGGCAGCCGACCGGCTGAGCCGGGCACTCCGCAGGACCTCGGCCGAGACCGCTCGGGCGGTCACCCGGTCCACTGGCCGTGACGGCCGCCCCCGCCCACACTGGAAGCGATGCTCCTGCGCAGAGCGGCGGCCGCGGCCGTCACGACCGTGATCGGTGCCGGAGCGGCCGCGGTGGCGGCCGGGCGGTACGCGGGCGACGCTGCCCTCAAGGTCCCCGCGGGCCCGCTGCCCGGCGAGCAGCGCGTGACCGTGCACGCCGCCGACGCGGTCACGGTCACCCTCACCCGCACCCCCGCGACGCTCCGCCCCGGCACCTACGGGCTCGCCGGGCCCGGGCTGCACGCCGTGACCGGCCCCGTCGTCGCCGACATCTCCCACCCGCACGACTGCGTCGTACGGCACCTGGAGAGCGTCGCGCACGGCGCCCTGGAGCCCGGCGACCGCGTCTGGCTCACCCCGGAGCTCTACACCGGCGGCCCGCAGGAGGCGCTCGGCATCCACCACGCCGATGTGGACGTGGCGGGCGAGCTCGGGCCACTGCCCGCCTGGTTCGTCCCCGGCGTCCGCGACACCTGGGTGATCGCCGCACACGGTCTCGGCACCACCCGCGCGCACCCCCTGAACGTGCTGCCGTTCCTGCAGCGCCTGCGGTTCCCCGTGCTCTCCGTCTCCTGCCGCGGCGACCCCGGGGCCCCGCGGCCACCGCACGGAATCGGCCACTTCGGCGCCGTCGAGTGGCGGGATCTCGACGCCGCCGTCCGGCACGCCCTGCACAGCGGCGCCCGGCGCACGGTGCTCTACGGCTGGTCGACCGGTGCCACGACGGCCCTGCTCACCGCCCTCGACTCCGCCGTGGGCGACCGCGTCAGCGGCCTCGTCCTGGACTCCCCGGTCCTGGACTGGCAGGCCGCCCTGCGCTCCCTGGCCCGGCACCGCGCCCGCGGCGCCCTCCTCGGCCTCGCCGTGCGCGCCGCCGAGGGCAGGACGGGCCTGACCGCCGACGGGCTCTTCGCGGCCGCCGACACCACCCGGCTCGCCGTGCCGGCGCTCGTCCTGCACGGCACCGACGACACCGTCGCACCCCCGGAGCACTCCCGCGAACTCGTCGCGCGCCGACCCGATCTGATGCACTTGCACACGGTCCGCGGAGCCGGGCACGCCGGGGCGTGGAACGCCGACCCACAGGGCTGCGAAGAGGCCCTGCGGCGCTTCCTGACGCCCCTGATGTAGCTCCCGGCGCAGCTCCTGCGCGTGCGCCCGGAGCCTCCCGTCAGCAGGCGTGCGCGGCCGGATAGTTGATTCCGATTGGGTTTTCGGAGCGTGAACGGCAAGACTGCTCCTGTGACGTCCCGTACTCCGCGCGACTCCCGGCTCAGACTCGTTCCCCGACAGCCGATCGCCTCCGCCCGCCGGGCAGTGGCGAACCGAGGCTCCCGACCGGCGCCCCGCCCGCCCGCGGGCACCCCGGCCCGGGCGGAACTCGCCCAGCAGGCCAGAGCCGGGCTCACCGGCGCGGTCAGGCTGGCCCGCTGGGCTGCCGAGGAATGCCTGCGCGGCGCCTCGCTGCAGGGCCCCGGAGACCTCGCCGGCGCCGCCGGACGGGCCGCGGCCGCCCTGGGACTGACGGACGCACAGGTGCGCACCGACTGGGACCGGGCCCGACTCGCCGGACTCCTGGAACTGCACGGCGGCACCGCCCGCCCCGGCTGGCGGCTGACCGCCTGGGACCGCGACGACAGCGCCGTGCTGCGCGGCTGGGTCGCACTCTTCGACGCCTGGTCCCTGGCCCACCCCGAGCCCGTCGGCACCGACCTCGCCGTGGCCGCCGAGGTCGTCGAGGCGGTGCCCCAACTGCTGTCCGTCATGCACCTGTCGGCCGGGCCGGTCGCCGAGGCGATGCTGCTCGACCTGCTCCAGCAGCGCGTCGCGGAGATCCGCGCCGAGCGGTGCGAGATCCCCTACGACGGCCGGCAGCCCGGCCCCGTCACCCCCGCCCCCGGCGGTCCCGACCCGCTGCCCGGGCTGCTCGGCTGGGCGCTGGAGGCCCTCGCCTCGGTCGGCGCGCTCGTCGTGCGGGACGGCGCCGCCGTGCTCACCCCGCTCGGCAACTGGGCGGTGTGGGTCAAGCTCGAACAGATCTGCGTGGCCGCCCAGAGCCCCGCGGGCAACATCGAGCTGGGCGCCGAGGCCATGCTGCGCGGCTGCGCCGACCTCACCCCCGGCCCCGCCCGCGCCGAGTACCGTGCCTGGCTCGCCGCCCGGCCGGTGCGCAGCGCGGTCGCCGAACTCCTCGACGCCGCCCGCGGTGACGACGCCATGGTCCGGGGCCTCGCCTTCGAGGCCCTGCGCGCCGTCGGCGCCCCCGCGGAGAGTGCGGTGCGGGCCGCGGCGGACGAGCCGTGCCTGCGTCCGTACGCGCTGCTGTGGATCGCCGAGCACGAGGGCGGCGACCCCGAGGAGGCGGCCGGGGTCCTCACCCGCGAAGAGGCCACCTGGCTGTGGGTGGACACGGCGGCGGCCGTCGCCGACCACGGCGAGAGCCGCCTGCTGGTGCGGCACCTGGAATCGGCGGTACAGGGCACCGTGCCGGGCCTCCTGGAGGAGGTGCGGGCCGTCGGGCATCCCCGCACCGTCCAGGTGCTGGTGGCCTTGGCTGCTGCGCACCCGGACCCGGCCCTTGCGAAGGCGGTGCGCCGGGCGGCGTTCCAGGTCCACCGGGGCGGGGCGTAGGCCTCGCCCCGTAAGGGACGCTGGGAGGTGCCCCCAGCGCCCCTTACGGGCGCAGGCCTTACGGGCGTCCCGTCACCGGAACGTGTCGCACCGCCCCATGTCCCCGGTCGAGTACCCGGTCGTGAACCACTGCTGCCGCTGCGCAGCAGACCCGTGCGTCCAGCTCTCCGGCGTCACCCGCCCCTGGAACCGCTCCTGGATGCGGTCGTCCCCGACCGCAGCCGCCGCCGACAGCCCGTCCTTGATGTCACCCTGCGTCAGCTGGGTGACCAGCGGCTTGCCGGTGGACTTCTCCGGCGTCGTCGTCGCGTGCTTCGCCCACACACCGGCGTAGCAGTCGGCCTGCAGCTCGACCTTCACGGACGCGCTGCCGGCGCCCTTCTGCCCGTCCTGGCTGCGGGCCAGCGTGCCCTGCAGGTTCTGGATGTGGTGCCCGTACTCGTGCGCCACGACATACGCCTGGGCGAAGGGGCCGCCGCTCGCGCCGAACTTGGTCTTGAGCTCGTCGAAGAAGCCCAGGTCCAGGTAGACCTTCCGGTCGCCGGGGCAGTAGAACGGGCCGACCGCCGACGTCGCGGCCCCGCACGCGGTCTGGACCCGGCCCGTGAAGAACACCGTCGACGCCGGGGTGTACGTCTTCCCCCGCCGCGCCAGCTCCTGGCTCCAGAAGGACTGGGCGCTGTTGACGACGGCGACGATCCGGCAGTCCTGGCGGGTGTTGGCGTCCTTGCCCGTGCGGCAGTGCTGCGCGACCTGCGCGTCCGTACTGGCCGAAGCAGCGGCCGTCGGGGACTGACCGCCCGACGACAGTCCCAGCTCCTCCGGGCCGATGCCGAAGAACAGCCCCGCCAGGAGGGCCAGCAGCCCCACGATCCCGCCGCCGATGGTGAGCCCGCCGCCGGGGACCCCGCCCCGCCGGTCCTGCACCTGGGAGGTGTCCAGATCCGCATCGTCGTCGAACTGCATGCCCCACCGCCTTCCGTACCTGCTCCGTCACCCCGAGTATCCGCGAAGCGCCGGTCGCCGGCCCGGCAATCCACTTGCCCGCCCCCGCTAGACTTTTCCCCATGGCATTCCTCCCTGTGCATTAGACGGCGTCGCACGACCGCAGTCCGTCTCGTCCGCCGCCCGTCCTGCCCAGGAGCAGTCCTTCCCGTGATCACCGCCTCCGGAATCGAGCTGCGCGCCGGCGCGCGCATCCTCATCGAGTCCGCCAATTTCCGCATCGCCAAGGGCGACCGCATCGGCCTCGTCGGCCGCAACGGCGCCGGCAAGACCACCCTCACCAAGTGCCTCGCGGGCGAGGGCATCCCGGCGGCCGGCACCATCACCCGCTCCGGAGAGGTCGGCTACCTCCCGCAGGACCCCCGCACCGGTGACCTCGACGTGCTGGCGCGCGACCGCATCCTCTCGGCCCGCGGCCTCGACGTCCTGCTGCGCAAGATGCGGGAGAACGAGGACCGGATGGCGAACGGCAAGGGCGCCACCCGTGAGAAGGCGATGAAGAAGTACGAGCGCCTGGAGACGGAGTTCCTCACCAAGGGCGGGTACGCCGCCGAGTCCGAGGCCGCCACCATCGCCGCCGCGCTCAGCCTGCCCGACCGGGTGCTCGGCCAGCCGCTGCACACCCTCTCCGGCGGTCAGCGCCGCCGCGTCGAGCTCGCCCGGATCCTCTTCTCCGACGCCGACACCCTGCTGCTCGACGAGCCCACGAACCACCTCGACGCCGACTCGATCGTCTGGCTGCGCGACTACCTCAAGACCTACCGCGGCGGCTTCATCGTCATCTCCCACGACGTCGACCTCGTCGAGACCGTCGTCAACAAGGTCTTCTACCTCGATGCCAACCGCTCGGTCATCGACGTCTACAACATGGGCTGGAAGCTCTACCAGCAGCAGCGCGAGGCCGACGAGAAGCGCCGCAAGCGCGAGCGGCAGAACGCGGAGAAGAAGGCCGCCGCCCTGAACGCGCAGGCCGACAAGATGCGCGCCAAGGCCACCAAGACCGTCGCCGCGCAGAACATGGCCCGCCGCGCCGAGAAGCTGCTCGCCGGGCTGGAGGACGAGCGGGTCTCCGACAAGGTCGCCAAGCTGCGCTTCCCCGAGCCCGCGCCCTGCGGCAAGACGCCGCTGACGGCGGAGGGCCTGTCGAAGTCGTACGGCTCCCTGGAGATCTTCACCGACGTCGACCTGGCCATCGACAAGGGCTCCCGCGTCGTCATCCTCGGCCTCAACGGCGCCGGCAAGACGACCCTGCTGCGCCTGCTCGGCGGCGTCGAGAAGGCCGACACCGGCCAGGTCGTCGAGGGCCACGGCCTCAAGCTGGGCTACTACGCCCAGGAGCACGAGACGCTCGACCCGGACCGCACGGTCCTGGAGAACATGCGCTCCTCCGCGCCCGACCTCGACCTGGTCGAGGTGCGCAAGGTGCTGGGCTCGTTCCTGTTCTCCGGCGACGACGTGGACAAGCCCGCGGGCGTCCTGTCCGGCGGCGAGAAGACCCGTCTCGCCCTCGCCACGCTGGTGGTCTCCTCGGCGAACGTGCTGCTGCTGGACGAGCCCACCAACAACCTCGACCCCGCCAGCCGCGAGGAGATCCTCGGCGCCCTGCGCACCTACAAGGGCGCGGTCGTCCTGGTCACGCACGACGAGGGCGCCGTCGAGGCCCTCCAGCCGGAACGCATCATTCTCCTGCCGGATGGCATCGAGGACCTCTGGGGCCCCGACTACGCCGACCTGGTCGCCCTGGCCTGATCCCCGGCCCCGCCGGCCGTGATCGGGGCCGTCCCGATCATTCGGCCGATGCGTGATCCATCATCTGAGTGAGGACGGCTCGTACCGGGGTGTGGCGGTGCGCTCCGGCGCACGCGCCGCCCCGGCTGCCGGACCCCCGCCCCGGGAGTGCTTCCAGTGCCCCCTCTGACCTGCCTCTTCCCTGCGCCACCCGGACGGCCGTACGACCGGATCCGGACGGAATCGCCTGCTCCAGGCCCCGGCGCAGCCGGAAATCACGGGATCCGTTTCCTGCGGACTTCCCATGGACCTTGCCGAATGGGTGGCCAGGACGCCGCCTAGGGGTGATCATGAGAGACAAGAGGAGCATCTCCCCCTGAGGAGGCACGGGTGGCCGAGACTCTGAAGAAGGGCAGCCGGGTGACCGGCGCCGCGCGCGAAAAGCTCGCGGCAGACCTGAAGAAGAAGTACGACGCTGGTGCGAGTATCAGGGCGCTGGCCGAAGAGACCGGTCGCTCCTACGGCTTCGTGCACCGGATGCTCAGCGAATCCGGCGTGGTCCTGCGCGGCCGCGGCGGAGCGACGCGCGGCAAGAAGGCCGCCTCGGTCTGACGCCGCGCAACAGTCAGTTGTGGGCAGCCCACCCGGTCGGCCGACCTGTCGGCCGGGTGGTTACTGTGCAGTACGTTTCCATGCGACTGCGGCCACTCGGAGGCCCCCATGACTGTCAGCAAGACCCTGCTCGACCAGAACGGCGTCCGGCTCACCGTCGACGGCACGGGTGCCGTTGCCACGGTCACGCTCGACCGTCCCGCCAAGCGCAATGCCCAGTCGCCCGCCCTGTGGCGGGCGCTGACCGCGGCGGGCCGGCAGCTGCCCGGCAGCGTGCGCGTCGTGCTGCTCCGCGGTGAGGGCAAGTCCTTCTCCGCGGGGCTCGACCGGCAGGCCTTCACGCCCGAGGGCTTCGACGGCGAGCCGTCGTTCCTGGACCTCGCGCGCGGCAGCGACGAGGCGCTCGACGCCGAAATCGCCTCCTACCAGGAGGCGTTCACCTGGTGGCGGCGCACCGACCTCGTCTCCATAGCCGCTGTGCAGGGCCACGCGATCGGCGCGGGCTTCCAGCTCGCCCTCGCCTGCGACCTGCGAGTCTGCGCGGACGACGTGCAGTTCGCCATGCGCGAGACCAGCCTGGGGCTGGTCCCCGACCTGGGCGGCACCCAGCCGCTCGTCGAACTGGTCGGCTACGCAAGGGCGCTGGAGATCTGCGCCACGGGCCGTTTCGTCCACGCGGAGGAGGCGGAGCGGACCGGCCTGGCCAATCTGGTCGTCCCGCGCGACGAACTCGACGCCGCCGCAGCCGACTTGGCGGCCGCGCTGCTGGCCGCGCCGCGTGACGCGGTCGTGGAGACCAAGGCGTTGCTGCGGGGCGCTGCTGGTCGTACCTATGACCAGCAGCGCGTGGCCGAGCGCGCGGCTCAGGCGCGGCGCCTGAGGGACCTGGCGGGGATGGGGGAGTAGCCCCCCGCTCCGTAGGGGGTGCGCCCCGTACGGGGCGCAGAGACGTCGGACACGCCCTAGGGTGGCAAGTGGACCCCGTCCCCGGACGAGAGGCGGTCGAGATGGCCGACACACCACCGCAAGCCAAGGCCAAGGCACCGACCGAGCCAGCCGAGCGCGGCCGGACCACCATCGCGGACGGCGTCGTCGAGAAGATCGCCGGGCTCGCCGCCCGGGACGTGCTCGGCGTGCACGCCATGGGCAGCGGACTGTCCCGCACCTTCGGCGCGGTGCGGGACAGGGTGCCCGGGGGCGGCAAGGCCGTCACCCGGGGCGTGAAGGCGGAGGTCGGCGAGGTGCAGACCGCGCTGGATCTGGAGATCGTGGTCGATTACGGAGTCGCCATCGCGGGTGTGGCCCGCGCCGTGCGGGAAAACGTCATTGCAGCGGTGGAGCGGATGACGGGCCTGGAGGTCGTCGAGGTCAACATCGCCGTGACCGACGTCAAGCTGCCGGACGAGGGCGAGGACGAGGAAGAGGCCGAGCCCAGGATCCAGTAGGGAGCGCACGATGAGCATGGCCGTGGCCGGCCTGATCGCCGGCATGGCGCTCGGATTCGCCGGGTACTTCGGCGGATTCGGGGCCTTTCTGCTGGTGGCGGCCCTGGGCGCCATCGGCTTCGTGGCGGGCCGGTTCCTGGACGGCGACCTGGAGCCGGGCGACCTGTTCCGCCCCCGGGAACGCGACGGGCGGCGGCGGTAGACATGGGGGACGGGCAGCCGGTACCGCCCGGCGAGCGCGGTGCGACGCGTATCGCCGATGTCGTCGTCGCGAAGATCGCCGCACAGGCGGCCCGCGAGGCCGTCGACGGGGAGTTCCCGCGCGCCTCGGTGACGGTGCACGAGAAGTCGGCCCGCGTCCGGGTGGCCGTCGAGCTGGAGTACCCGACGGACATCGGCGCCCGCTGCCGTGCCGTGCGGTCCCGGATCGCCGAGCGGGTCGCGGAACTGGCCGGCCTGGAGGTCCCCGAGGTGGCGGTCACCGTGGAGCGGCTGCGTTCGCCGCACCTGGACGAGGGCCGGGAGCGGGTGCGATGACTCCCCCGGCTACCTCCCCCGGCTACCGCTGGGGGTGCCCCCAGAGGTACCCCCACCGCGCCCGGCGCTTCTGGTCCGCCCGCCGGGTGCCCGCCGCCCTCGTCGCGGCTGTCGTGCTGGGGGCCTCGGGGATTCTGCTCTACGACGTCGTCGCCGTCCGCGCCTCCCGCCCGGCGATGTCCTGGCGCCGCCGGCTCGCGCACGAGCTGGCCACCCGCCCGCTCGACGGCGCCTGGGCCACCGGCTGCGCGGCCGCCGCCGTCCTGGCGGGCTGCTGGCTGATCGCCCTGGCCGTAACGCCCGGGCTGCGCGGGCTGCTGCCCCTGCGCCGCGACACCCCGGACGTACGGGCCGCACTGGACCGCGCGGCCGCCGAACTGGTGCTGCGCGACCGGGTGATGGCGGTCTCCGGCGTGCAGTGGGCCCGGGTCGACGTGGGCCGCCGCAGGGTACGGGCCCGGGCCCGCGCGCACTTCCGGGACCTGGACGACGTACGCGCGGACGTGGACGGCGTACTGGCCGACACCGTACGGGAGTTGGGCCTGGCCCGGCAGCCCGCGCTGTCGGCGCGGGTGGGGAGGGCGCGGTGCTGAGGGCCGTCAACCGGGTGCTGGTCGGGCTGGCCGGCCTGATGCTGCTGGCGCTCGGCACGGCCGTCCTGGCCGGCCGCCTGCACGGCGTGCTGCTGAGCACCGCCACCCGCCACAAGTGGCGGGCCCACGGCTGGTGGTGGCCGACGGTCATCGCCGTGCTGTCCGCGCTGGTCCTGCTCGCGCTGTGGTGGCTGCTCGCACAACTGCACCGGCGCCGGCCGCGCGAGGTGGCCGTGGACTGCGGCGACGGCGGGACGGTGGCGGTGCGGGGGCGGGCCCTGGAGGCGGTGCTGGAGGCCGAGGCGGGGGCCCTGGACGGGGTGGACCGGGCCAGGGCGCCCCTCACCGGCCGCCGCACGGCGCCGGGGGTCAGGATCACGTTGATCCTGACCCCGCACGCCACGCCGGCCGCGGCCCTGCACCGGCTGCAGGAGGAGGTGCTGGCCCCGGCCCGCACATCGATGGGCCTGCCGGCCTTCCCGGCGGAGATCAGACTCCGCACGGTACGCCACAGGGCGGAACGGGTGGAGTAACGCCCCCTAAGGGGCGCTGGGGGAGGAACTGCGCGAGCAACCCCGACGCACCCGCACCCGCAAACCGGCAACGCGCCGCGGGGCCCCCGCCAACGTGCCGCGAGGCAACCGGCGAGGTCAGATCCCCTGCCGCGCCCCGCCGTCCACCGGCACCATCACACCCGTGAGGTAGGACGCCGCAGGCGACAGCAAAAACGCGGCCACCCTGCCGAACTCCTCCGGCGCCCCGTACCGCCCCAGCGGAATCCGCGCCTCGTGCCGGGCCCGGGCCGCCTCCGAGTCCCCGGAGAGCGCGTCGAGTTCGCGTACCCGGTCCGTCTCGATCCGCGCCGGCAGCAGCCCGACCACGCGGATGCCGCGCGGCCCCAGCTCCGCGGCAAGGGACTTGGCGAACCCGGCGAGGCCGGGCCGCAGGCCGTTGGAGATCGTCAGGCCGGGGACGGGCTCGTACACCGACGAGGACAGCACGAAGCCGATCACCCCGCCCTCGCCCATCGCCTCCGCCGCCGTCCGCGCCAGCCGCACCGCACCGAGGAACACCGATTCGAAGGCCGCCCGCCACTGGTCGTCGTCGTTGCCCTCCGCCGAACCCGGCGGCGGTCCGCCGACGCTGATGAGGACGCCGTCGAGGCGGCCGAAGCGTTCGCGGGCGGTGGCGACGAGCCGCTCCGCCGCCGCGGGATCGGCGTTGTCGGCGGCGACGCCGACTGCGTCCGTGCCCAGCGAGGCGGCCGCCCGCGCCGCGGCATCGCCGTCCCGGCCGGAGACCACCAGCCGGGCGCCGTCGGCGGCGAGTTCACGGGCGGCGGCGAACCCCAGCCCACGGCTCGCGCCGGTGAGCACGTACACCTTGTCCTTGAGTCCGAGATCCATGGGGGTCAGTCTGCCGTGCCCCCGGGACGCCCGTCCCTACGGAGTGGCGCCCGCCACGGCGGCGGTCTCCGGAGCGGCGGCCGCCGCCAGGCGGTCCCGGCGTTCGCGGCGGACCAGGATGAACCAGCCGACGGGCACGCCTCCGGCGAACAGCCACCACTGGATGGCGTACGCCAGGTGCGGGCCGATGTCGCTGTGGTCGGGGGCGGCCACCGGCTTGGGCCCGTCCTTGGGCGCCGGGTCGACGAGCTCGATGTAGCCGGCCAGCACCGCGCGGTTCATGGCCTTGGACCGCTGGTCGCTGTTGATCAGCATCACCTGGCGGGGCGGCAGGCCCGCGGTGTCCTTGATGCCGCTGGCGGCCGTCGTCTCGTCCTGCTTCAGCCGGCCGGTGACGGTGATCTTGCCGGAGGGGGCGGCGGGGACGTCCGGGTAGCGCATCGGGTCGTCGCCGGCCGGGACCCAGCCGCGGTTGACGAGGACGGCCCGGCCGTCGTCGAGCAGCAGCGGGGTGAGGACGAAGTAGCCCTGGTGGCCGTTGTCGTCGGTCCGGCGCCGGACCACGACCTCGTCCTTGGTGTCGTATGTACCGCTCGCCGTGACCCGGCGCCACACATCCGAGCCGGCCACCTCGCGGCCGGGTGCCGTGAGCCCGGTCACGGGCACGGGGTCGGCGGCGAGGCTGTGGGCGATCTGGTTGTTCTGCGCGACCTTGTGCTCATGGCGGTGCAGCTGCCAGAACCCCAGCCGCACCATCACCGGGATGAGAACGAGTCCCACGAGGGTGAGGATCACCCACTGCCGGGACAACAGGAAGCGGTACACGCTTTTGACGGTACCCGGTGGCTACGCCTTGCTCCGCGCCGGGGTCACATGCAGCAGAAGCTGCATAAAAGCGGCCTCGTCGACGATCGGGGTGCCGAAGGAGCGGGCCTTGGCCGTCTTGGACGTGGGGGAGCCGGGATCGTTGGTGACCAGCAGGCTGGTGAGCCGGGAGACGCTGGTGGCCACGTGCAGCCCGGCCTCCACGGCCCGGTCCTCCAAGAGCTCGCGGTCGACGGAGGTGTCGCCGGAGAACGCGACCCGCATGCCCTGAATGAGCTGTTCGCCCGGTTCGTAACGCCCGGGGTTGGGATACGGGCAGGCCGGGCGCTTGCGGCTGGGCCGCCAGGTCTGCGGCCGGTACCCGTAGGAGGAGGACGGCTGATATCCGATGGTCGCCGACCGTGTGCCCGCCGCCGGGCCGTCCGACCACTCCGTCAGCGGCTGGCAGGCCAGCAGCGGCAGCCGCAGCCCCGCCTCGGCCGCCAGGCGCAGGCTGGGCCGGAACGCCTCGGCGAGCACACGGGCGTCGTCGAGCGCATGGTGGGCACGCTGCTGCACGACGCCGTAGTGCGCGGCGAGCGACTCCAGCTTGTGGTTGGGCAGCGGCAGCTGCAGCTCCTTGGAGAGTGCGATCGTGCACAGCCGCTGCCGCACGGGGACGTCCGCCCGGGCGCGGGCGTACTCGCGGGAGATCATCGACCAGTCGAAGGCGGCGTTGTGCGCGACGAGAACCCGCCCTGCCAGCCGCTCGGCGAACGGCTCGGCGATGTCCTTGAACAGCGGTGCGTCCGCGAGGACTTCGGAGGTGAGCCCGTGGATCCACACCGGGCCGGGATCGCGCTGCGGGTTGACCAGCGTGTACCACTGGTCCTCCACCTCGCCCCGGGCGTCCAGCTGGTAGACGGCAGCCGACACTATCCGGTCGTCGCGGGCGAGCCCCGTGGTCTCCACGTCGACGACCGCGTATCCCTGCGGATACGCGGCCGGCCACGGGCTGTGCGGTGCGGCGGCGGGGTGGTCTTCGAGCATGGTCACAGAGGATACGGGCCCGCACTGACAACGGGAGATTCGGACGTCAGGGGGGAGGGGATCCGGCCACCCGTAAGCGGGACGTGCACCACGGGTGCCCCGAAGGGGCGCGGGGCCGTCACATATGCGGCTCCGCCGCGTGGGCGCGACCAGCCGCAGCGAAACCCGCACCCGACCGACTACCGGGGCAGCAACCCCTCCACCAGCGCCCGCACCGCCACCTCGAACACCCGCTCCGCATCCGGCTGCCGGGCCAGGGCCCGCTCAAGGGCCCGGTCCCCACCCGAACCCGGCACCGCATCGGGCGCCCTCTGCTCAGGCGCCCGCTCCCGGCTCCGCTCCACCAGCACATGCCCCACCACCTGGAACTGCACGGCCTGCACCGCCTCCGCCGCCCGCGCCCCGCGCAATCCGGCCGCGTGCACCTCGTGCACCAGCGCCCGCTGCGCGGGCCGGAACATCCGCTCCGACAGCCCCCGTTCGTGCACCATCGCGATCAGGTGCGGCCGGGCGAGCAGCTCCCGGCGCAGCGCCCGCGCGATGGAGACGATCCGGGTCCGCGGGGTCCGCCCGGCCGGCCGGATCGCGGCGAACTCGTGCAGCGTCCGCTCGACGAGGGCGTCCACGAGCGCCTCGCGCCTGCCGACGTGCCAGTAGATCGACGTGACGGCCGTGCCCAGCTCGGCGGCCAGCGCGCGCATCGTCAGCGCCCGCGGGCCGCGCTCCCGCACCAGCCGGGCCGCGGTCTCCAGCACCTGCTCGCGGGTGAGATTCTCCGCCATGCGCCCCCCAACTCCCGTATGTGCAGAGGGGTTTACCCGGGAGCGCCCGCGCTGTAACTCTGTTACAGACGGACCCTGCTGCTCCGACCGGCTCCGACCGAGAGGTGGTACGGCATGGCACCACGCATCCGCTACGGCCCCCGCACCGACACGGAGATCAAGGCGGCCCGCGAGGCGGCGGCCCGGCTGCCCGACATCTGGTCCACGGGGGTCACCGCCCTCTGGGAGACCGACCCGGACGCCGTCGCGGCCGTCCTGCCGCCCCCGCTCGCACCGCCGGCCCGCCCGCTCGTCCGGGCCTCCGTCAGCACCGTCGCCCTGCGCGGCTACCCCCTCGGCGCCGGCTCGGTGGCCGTCGCCGCGCGGCACGAGGGGCGCGCCGGCTGGTACCCGCTGGTGATGCCGATGACGCACGAGCGCGCCCTGACCGGCGGGCGCGAGGTGTTCGGCGAGCCGAAGAAGCTGGGCGAGGTCGTGCTCGAGCGCGAGGGCGCGGCGCTCCGCGCCCGCCTCTCCCGGCACGGCATCGACTTCCTCGCCGTGCACGGCACGGTCTCCGGCCCCCTGCCGCTGCCGCCGGAGAGCGAGCGGCTGGACTTCTACTTCAAGTTCCTGCCGGGCGTGGACGGCACGGGCTTCGACGGCGATCCCGTCCTGGTGCACTGCACCCGCACGGAGCGGGTGCGCAGGCTGGAGGAGGTCACCGGCGAGGTGATGCTGCGCGAGTCGGCGTACGACCCGGTCGCCGACCTGCCCGTCCTGCGCCCCGCCGGGATCACGCTCGGGGAGCGGGCCACCACCCAGCACGGCCGCGTCGTCGCCCGCGTCGCGGCGGAAGACCTCCTGCCCTACATCCACCAGCGCTACGACGACGCACACCAGATCCTCGACGGCCCCCCGGAAGGGAGTACGCGATGAGCGGCGACCCGTACCTGATCATCTCCTCCGACTGCCACGCCGGACTCCCCACCGAGGAGTACCGCCCGTATCTGGAACGGCGCTTCCACCGCGCCTTCGACGACTTCCTCGCGCAGCGCACCGCGCGCCAGGCCGAGATGACGCGCCTGGGCGTGCGCAACGAGGCCTTCGCCGCCCGGTGGTTCGAGGAGCACGAGGAGGGGCTGCGCGGCGGCTGGGACGCGGCGCAGCGGATCAAGGAGCTCGACGGCGACGGGGTGGCGGCCGAGGTCGTCTTCCCCGACGCGGACGCCGTGGACAGCCGCACCGCCGCGCCCTTCGGTGTCGGCCTCGGCCTGTCCGGCGACCACGACCCCGAGCTCGGCATGGCGGGCGCCCGCGCCCACAACCGCTGGCTCGCCGAGTTCTGCTCCGCGCACCCCGAACGGCACTGCGGCGTGGCCCTGTTGCCGATCACCGCCCCCGTCGACCGCGTCGTCGAGGAGATCGACCGGGCCGGGGAGTCCGGGCTGGGCGCGCTGATGATCCCGGCGATGTGGGGCGAGGGGAAGCCCTACCACGACCGGAGTTACGACCCCGTCTGGGCGGCCGCCGCCGCGGCCGGGATGCCCGTGCTCACCCACTCCGGGGCCACGCCCCGCCACGAGTACGGCGACCACCTCGGCATCTTCGTCACCGAGGTGACCTGGTGGCCCGCGCGCCCGCTGTGGTTCCTGCTGTGGTCCGGCGTCTTCGAGCGTCACCCGCAACTGCGCTTCGGCATCGCCGAGTCCGGCTGCTGGTGGCTGCCCAACCTGCTGTGGTTCATGGACCGCCTCTACCTCGGTGCCCACGGCGGCAAGAAGCTCTCGCCCTTCGCCGGCCTGAACCGCCCGCCCCACGAGTACCTCGACCGCAACGTCTTCGTCTGCGCCACCAACACCAAGCGCCGCGAGCTCGCCCAGCGCTACGAGATCGGGGTCGGCAACATCCTGTGGGGCTCCGACTTCCCCCACCCCGAGGGCACCTGGCCCGACACCCGCGGCTGGCTGCGCGCGACCTTCCACGACATCCCGGTCGCCGAGACCCGCCGGATGCTGGGCCTGTCCGCCGCCGAGGCGTTCGGCTTCGACACCCGCGCCCTCGCCCCGCTCGCCGCCCGCATCGGCCCCACCCCGGACGACCTGGGCCAGCCCGCCGACCAGCAGGCCGTCGAGGCGTCCTGGGCCCGCTCCCGCGAGACCGGCCGGCACTGGCTGACCGGCGAGGACTTCCCGCGCACCGGGGTGGACGATGCCTGACCGCCACACCGTCATCTCCGCCGACTGCCACGCCGGTGCCGATCTCCTCGACTACCGGCCCTACTTGGAGCACCGGTACCACGAGGCCTTCGACGCCTGGGCGGCCGCGTACGTCAACCCGTACGAGGATCTGCTCGCCGACGGAGCCGAACGCAACTGGAACTCCGGCCTCCGGCTTGCCGAGCTGGAGGCCGACGGCATCGTCGCCGAAGTCGTCTTCCCCAACACCGTCCCGCCCTTCTTCCCCAGCGCCTCCCTCGTCGCCCCCGCCCCCACCCGCGAGGACTTCGTACTCCGCTGGGCCGGCCTGCGCGCCCACAACCGCTGGCTCGCCGACTTCTGCGCCGCGGCCCCCGGCCGCCGCGCGGGCGTCGCCCAGATCCTCCTGAACGACATCGACGAGGCCGTGCGCGAAGTGCGCCGCACCAAGGAGGCCGGGCTCACCGGCGGCGTCCTGCTGCCCGGCACCCCGCCCGGCTCGGGCCTGCCCGAACTCCACTCCGCCTGCTACGACCCGCTCTGGGCCGTCTGCGCCGAACTCGGCGTCCCCGTCAACCACCACGCCGGTTCCGCCTCGCCACCGCTCGGCGACGACCCGGCGGCCCGCGCGGTCTTCATGGTGGAGACCACCTGGTTCTCCCACCGCGCCCTGTGGCACCTGATCCTCGGCGGCGCCTTCGACCGTCACCCGGACCTCCGCCTCGTCCTCACCGAACAGGGCACGGCCTGGATCCCCGGCGTCCTGGACACCCTCGACCACTACTACGCCCGCCTGGTCCCCGGCGACGGCGCCACCGGCACCTCCGAGGCCAAGTTCGGTGCGGGTCTGGCCACTTCGGTCCGCCGCCGCCCGAGCACGTACTGGCACGCCAACTGCGCGGCGGGCGCCAGCTTCATGCGCCCGCACGAGGTGCCGCTGCGCCACCGCATCGGCATCGACAAGATCATGTGGGGCAGCGACTACCCGCATGACGAGGGCACCCACCCCCACTCCCGCGAGGCCCTGCGCCTGGCCTACGCAGGCCTCCCCGCCGAGGAGACCGCCGCCATGCTCGGCGGCAACGCGGCCCGCGTCTACGGCTTCGACCTCGCCCTCCTCGCCCCGATCGCCGCCCGCGTGGGCCCGCCGGTCACCGAGATCGCCGAACCGCTGGAGACCGTACCGCCGGGCGCGACGAGCCCCGTCTTCGTCCGCGACGCACCGGTGCGGGCGTGGTGACTCTCCGGTGACCTTCGAACCCCGGGTAACGTCATTCCGTACCCGACGGTAACCACCCCTAGCCGCGGCCCGGTTGCCGCGTTTATGGTGCCGCCATGCCGCACCTTCCGGATGTCGTGTTGTGGTCCGTACCGGCCTTCGCCGTGCTCACCGTGCTGGAGCTGGTGAGCTACCGGCTGCACCCCGACGAGGACGCCGAGGGGTACGAGGCCAGGGACGCGGCGACCAGCATCGGCATGGGGCTGGGCAGCCTCGTCTTCGACGCGCTGTGGAAGATACCCATCGTGGCGGTCTACGCCGCGCTCTACGAACTCACGCCGCTGCGCGTGCCCGTGCTGTGGTGGACGCTGCCGCTGATGCTGCTCGCCCAGGACTTCTTCTACTACTGGTCCCACCGCGGCCACCACGTCGTCAGGATCCTGTGGGCCTGCCACGTGGTGCACCACTCCAGCCGCAAGTTCAACTTCACCACCGCGCTGCGCCAGCCCTGGACGACATGGACCGTCTGGCCGTTCTACGTCCCGATGATCCTGGCCGGCGTGCACCCGGCGGCGGTGGCCTTCTGTTCGGGAACGAATCTCGTCTACCAGTTCTGGGTGCACACCGAGCGCATCGGCCAACTGCCCCGGCCACTGGAGTACGTCCTCAACACCCCCTCCCACCACCGCGTGCACCATGCGTCGCAAGGCGGCTACCTGGACCGCAACTTCGGCGGCATCCTGATCGTCTGGGACCGTCTCTTCGGCTCGTTCGTCCCCGAGGGCGAACGCCCGGTCTACGGGCTGACGAAGAACATCGACACCTACAACCCGCTGCGCGTCGCCACCCACGAGTACGCGGCCATCGCCCGCGACATCCGCGCCGCGCACAGCTGGCGGGAGCGGGCCGGGCGGGTCTTCCGCGGACCGGGGTGGCAGCCGGGGCCCGCGGCCGCGAAACCGGCGCGCCGGCGCCGGGTCCCGGAGCGGGTCGCATGAGAGCGTTCGCCGCGGCCGCAGGAGTGCATCTCGGTGCACTGCTGACCGGACGGAAGCGCATCGAACGGGCCACCAAGCCGGTGCTGATGCCCCTGCTCGCCGAGTACGTACTGCAACGCGGCGGCTCCCGGCGGCTCGCGCTGGCGCTGCTGTTCGGGTGCGCGGGGGACACGCTGCTGCAGGCCGACGGCGACCTGCCGTTCCTGCTCGGCATGGGCGCGTTCGCCGCCGGACACCTGTGCTACCTCGCCCAGTTCGCGAAGCACGGCAGACCGAGCCGCCGCCTGACCGCCGCCTACGGCACGGCGTGGGCGGGCACGCTGGCCCTGCTGTGGCCGGGGTTGGATGCGGAACTGCGCGTTCCGGTGACGCTGTACAGCCTGCTGCTGACGACGATGGCGCTGGGCGCAACGAGAGCCGGGCCGCGGGCGGCGGCGGGCGGGGCGTTGTTCCTGCTGTCGGACACGCTCATCGTGAGCCGGCCGCAACAGCAGTTCTGGATCATGCTGACGTACCTGTCGGCCCAATACCTACTGGTGGAGGGCTTGTTGCAGACCCGCGCCCCATAGGGGCGCGGGGAACTGCGCGATCAACCACAACGAACCCGCAGCCAAAGTGACCGCTCAGTCGTCCTCGTCCTGCACCGCAGCCAGCGCATCGACGATGCCGTACCCGTAGAAGCTGTTGACGTGCCGCGTACCAGTACACGCGGCGTCCGCCGGGGCTACCGGGCACCCCGGATTACCGGCCTGCGCCCGCAAGAGCCACCGCAGCTCTTGCGGACTGGCATCGGGATGCGCACTCTTCAACAGCGCCGCCACACCCGCCACATGCGGACTCGCCATCGACGTGCCCTGCAGATACCCGTAGTCGCCGCCGGGCAGCGTCGAGAGGATGCGGCCGTCCTTGGCGGGCAGGTCCGGGATCTGGCGGCTGTCGCCGCCGGGGGCCGCCACGTCGATGCGGCCGAGGCCGTAGTTGGAGTAGAACGACTTCAGCGACTTCACGCCGGTCGCGGAGACGGCCACCACGCCGGGCAGTTCCGCGGGGATGTCCAGGCACGTGGCCGGGTCGATCGTGCGGTTCTTCGGCGTGGTGTCGTTGGGGCTGGAGGCGTCGGGAAGCTGCTTGGCCGCCAGGTCGAGGCTGGAGTTGCCGGCCGCGGCGATGTTGAGCGTGCCCCTGCGCTGGGCGTACGAGGCCGCCCGGCCGACGGCGTCGGCTATCGCCTTCTGGTCGGGGTCGTCGGAGCAGTTGAACAGCCACGGGTCGACGTAGTAGCTGTTGTTCGTCACGGCTATGTCGTGGTCGGCGGCGAAGACGAACGCGCAGACGACGCTCTCGGCGTAGAAGAAAGCGCCCTTGGCGGTCGAGACCTTGATGGCCGAGACCTTCGCCCCGGGGGCCACGCCGGCGATGCCGGTGCCGTTGCGGGCGGCCGCGATCGTCCCGGCGACGTGCGTGCCGTGGTAGTCCTGCGCGGGGTCGAACGGGCGCCAGGCGCCGGGGCTCGTGTCGGCCTTGCCGGTGACGCAGCTCGCGGACTGGCTGCGGGAGAAGTTCGGGGCGAGGTCGGGGTGCGTGTCGTCCACGCCGGTGTCGATGACGCCGACCGTGACATCCCGGCTGCCCGGGTTCACCTTCGCGGCCTGGTCGGCCTTGATGGCGCGGAGGTCCCACTGCAGGCCCTCCAGCGGCTCCTGGCCGGGCTCGGCCGAGCGGGCGGCGGCCAGCGCGGCGGGACCGGACAGCTTGAGCTTCTCGGGCTTGCCGACGTCCGTGGTGGCCGCGGGCGTGATCGGGGCGGTGCGGGTGGCGCCCGCCGACTGCACGCCGGGCACCGCGCGCAGGGCCGCGCCGAAGCCCGGGTTCGCGGAGTGCGCGACGACGACGCCTATCTGCTCGTAGGCGACCACGACGGTGCCGCGAGCCTGGGCCACCGCCTTCTTCACCCGGGCGAGCGTGCCCCGCGCCCGGTCGGTGTTGACCACGTACGACAGCAGCGGGCCGTCCTCCGCGGCCGCGGCCTTCGCGGTACCGGGGCCCTGCGGGGCGGCCGAGGCGGCGGCCGGCAGCAGGCCGAGGGAGGCGGTGAGGGCAAGTCCGACGGGCACTGCCAGCAGGGCGTGCCGACGTCTGGAACGCAGACGGTCCATGAGGTCTCCACATCATCCGGAAAACGCACAGGCGAGTGAAACTAGCGCCGTTCACCGGAACCGGGCAATGAATTCCCCAAGAAAGCCTCTCAAGAAGGTACTTCGGGCCGCCGCAGGGTGTCGATGCTCAGCGGCTGCAGCGGCACCCTGGGCCCGTACCAGCGGCCCGCGGCGAGCAGGGCCGCCGGGCGCCCCGGGTGCGCGGTGATGACGGGCGCCGTCAACCTGACGACCCCGAACGGTCGTCGGCCGGGGGACGGCGGCGGAGGCGGCGGCACGGTGCTCACACCAGGTCAACGAGGGCACGGGCGCCCGGTATTGCACCTCGGGCCCGAGCTGCGTCATTCGGAGAACGGCTTTCTGTCGCATACTGCGGTGTTCCGCTACGCGCGTGATCTGCGTCACAGATGCGGGTTCGCGCCACCGCACTCAGCCGTCCAACCGCACGCACCCGTCTAGGAGAGGCAGTGGACTCAGAAGAGGCCGTCGACCCCGCATCGACCACATCGGAGAGGGGCGAAGCGAAGAGCGAGGCCGTCCGCCCCGTCATCCCCGCCCAGCCGGAGCGTTTCACCCAGGTGCAGGAGAGCCCCGAGTTCGGTGAACTGCGCCGGGCCCACCGCTCGTTCGCCTTCCCGCTCACCCTGGCCTTCGTCGCCTGGTACCTGCTGTACGTCCTGCTGTCCAACTATGCGGGCGGCTTCATGGGCACCCGCGTCGCGGGCAACATCAACGTCGCCCTCGTCCTCGGCCTGGCCCAGTTCCTCACCACCTTCCTGATCGCCTGGTGGTACTCGCGGCACGCCGCCGCACAGCTCGACCCCAGGGCCGAGGCCCTCAAGACACGGCTGGAGGCCGGGGAATGACCACCGCAGGACACACCGTCGCAGCACACACCTTCCAGGCCGCCGGCGGCGCGGGCGAACACCGCACCCTGATCATCACCCTGTTCTCGGTCTTCGTCGCCATCACCCTCGGCATCACCGTCTGGGCCGGGCGGCAGACCAAGGACGCCACCGACTTCTACGCCGGAGGCCGCTCCTTCTCCGGCTTCCAGAACGGTCTGGCCATCTCCGGCGACTACATGTCCGCCGCGTCCTTCCTGGGCATCGCGGGCGCCATCGCGCTCTTCGGCTACGACGGGTTCCTCTACTCCATCGGCTTCCTCGTCGCCTGGCTGGTCGCCCTGCTGCTGGTCGCCGAACCCCTGCGCAACTCCGGCCGCTTCACCATGGCGGACGTCCTCGCGCACCGCCTGCAGCAGCGGCCGGTGCGTACCGCGGCCGGCACCTCCACCATCGTCGTCTCGATCTTCTATCTGCTGGCGCAGATGGTCGGCGCGGGCGCGCTCGTCGCCCTGCTGCTCGGCGCGAGCGGCGAGGGCTCCCGGCGCTGGATCATCGCCCTGGTCGGCCTGGTGATGGTGCTGTACGTGACGATCGGCGGGATGAAGGGCACCACCTGGGTGCAGATCGTCAAGGCGGTGCTGCTGATCGCCGGCACCCTGCTGATCACCGTCCTGGTGCTCAACCGTTTCGGCTGGAGCCTCTCCAGCCTGCTCGGCCACGCCGCCGAGAGGAGCGGCAAGGGCAGGGCCTTCCTGGAACCCGGGCTGCAGTACGGCAAGGACAGCACCTCCAAGCTCAACTTCGTCTCGCTCGGTCTGGCGCTCGTCCTCGGCACGGCCGGTCTGCCGCACATCCTCATCCGCTTCTACACCGTGCCGACCGCCAAGGCCGCCCGGACGTCCGTCAACTGGGCCATCGGCATCATCGGCGCCTTCTACCTGATGACCATCGCGCTGGGCTTCGGCGCCGCGGCCCTGGTCGGCCCCAAGGCGATCATCGCGTCCAACGAGTCCGGCAACACGGCGGCCCCGCTGCTCGCCCAGGAGGTCGGCGGCGGGGCGGGCTCCACGGGCGGGGCCGTGCTCCTCGCGGTGATCTCGGCCGTGGCCTTCGCGACGATCCTCGCCGTGGTCGCGGGCCTCACCCTCGCCTCCTCCGCCTCCTTCGCCCACGACCTGTGGGCCAATGTGATCAGGAAGGGCAGCACGACCGAGAAGGAGGAGGTCCTCACCGCAAAGATCGCGGCCGTCGTCATCGGCGCCGTCTCCATCGTGCTGGGCATCTTCGCCCACCGCCTCAACGCGGCCGCCCTGGTGGCCCTCGCCTTCGCCGTGGCCGCCTCGGCCAATCTCCCGACGATCCTCTACAGCCTCTTCTGGAAGCGCTTCACGACCCGCGGCGCACTGTGGTCGATCTACGGCGGCCTGGTCTCGTCCGTCACCCTGGTGATCCTCTCGCCGGTGGTCTCAGGCAACCCCAAGGCGCTCTTCCCCGGCATGAGCTTCGACCTCTTCCCGCTGGCCAACCCCGGGCTGGTCTCCATCCCGCTCGGCTTCGTCCTCGGCTGGCTCGGCTCGGTGCTGTCCGCCGAGGAGGCGGTGGCCAGGAAGTACGCGGAGCTGGAGGTCCGCGCACTCACCGGATACGGGGCCCACTGATCACGATGCCCGGGGGCCCGGCGCTTCGTCGGCCCCCCGGGCATCGCGTACGCTGCGAAACGAGTGAACGAACGAGCGTTCCAGTTCCATGAGGGGGCCCCACCGTGCTCATCGACACCTACGGCCGGGCCGCCACGGACCTCCGCGTCTCCCTCACCGACCGCTGCAACCTCCGCTGCACCTACTGCATGCCCGAGGAAGGCCTGCAGTGGCTGGCCAAACCCGAGTTGCTGACGGACGACGAGATAGTCCGCCTCGTCCGGATCGCGGTCACCCTGCTCGGCGTCACCGAGGTCCGCTTCACGGGCGGTGAGCCGCTGCTGCGGCCCGGCCTCGTCTCCCTCGTCGAGCGCTGCGCGGCCCTGGAGCCGCGCCCGCGCCTCTCGCTGACCACCAACGGCATCGGCCTGGCCCGCACGGCACAGGCACTGCGGGACGCCGGCCTGGACCGCGTCAACGTCTCCCTGGACACCCTGCGCCCCGAGGTCTTCGAGGCACTCACCCGGCGCCGCCGCCACCAGGACGTCCTCGACGGCCTGGCCGCGGCCCGGGCGGCCGGCCTCACGCCCGTCAAGGTCAATGCCGTGCTGATGCCCGGGCACAACGCGGACGAGGCGCCCGACCTGCTGGCCTGGGCCGTGGCCAACGACTACGAGCTGCGCTTCATCGAGCAGATGCCGCTGGACGCGCAGCACGGCTGGCGCCGGGACGGCATGATCACCGCCGAGCAGATCCTGGCGAGCCTGCGCACGCGCTTCACCCTCACCCCCGAGGGAGCGGCGGAACGGGGCTCGGCCCCCGCCGAACGCTGGCTCGTCGACGGCGGCCCGGCCCGGGTGGGCGTCATCGCCTCCGTCACCCGCCCCTTCTGCCGCACCTGCGACCGCACCCGCCTCACGGCGGACGGGCAGGTGCGCACCTGCCTGTTCGCGACGGAGGAGACGGACCTGCGCGCCGCCCTGCGGGGCGGGGCGTCCGACGAGGAACTGGCCCGCCGGTGGCGCTCGGCGATGTGGGGGAAGAAGGCGGGGGCCGGGATCGACGATCCCGAATTCCTGCAGCCGGCACGCCCGATGTCCGCGATCGGCGGTTAGCGACTGCGCCCCTTACGGGGCGCCCCGCTCCTCCCACTCCTCCAGGGCCACCACGTCCTTCAAAAACCCGCGCAGGGCAAGGAAGTTGGAGAGGTGCTCGCGGTGCTCGTCGCACGCGAGCCATGTCTTGCGGCGGTCGGGCGTGTGCAACTTCGGGTTGTTCCAGGCGAGTACCCACACGGCCGCCGCACGGCAGCCCTTCGCGGAACAGATCACGGCATTTTCGGGGGAGTTCACACCCGAACCCTACGGGAGCCGCATGCAGACACGGCGACGCCGGGCAGCCACGGGGGGAGCCGCCCGGCGTCGGTCTGTCGCTCCGACGGGGGATGCGGAGCGCCTACGAAGTATGTCACGGGGGGCCCGGCGCGCGGCACCGAACCACATGATTGATCTGAGGTTTTCTTGAGCTTGTCGGATTGCCGACGCCCCCGTTGGCCGGATGCGGAGCATCAGCCGTGGTCACGGCGCTGATCGCCGGATTCGGCCGGCCCGCCTTCCGGGACGGATTCCGCCATCCCCGGACCCTGCGGTCCGTGACCCTCTGTCAGCATCGTCCGCATCGGCCGCGGAATGAGGGTCCCCGGCAGCGAAGGGGCGTTCTCCCGGCCCGCGTTGGCGATCACCACGGCCACGTACGGCAGCAGCGCACCCAGGACCAGCGTGCCGATCGCCACGTAGCGCTCGACGTTCCACAGCACCACGGTCAGCACCACGGAGATCGTGCGGATGCCCATCGAGATGACGTACCGGCGCTGCCGCCCCCGCACGTCCTCGGTCAGCCCCTGCCGGGCTCCCGTGATCCGGAAGGTCTCCGTACCGTCGTGCTTCCGCATCACATTCCACCACCCGACAGCCGAGCCGAAACCCCGTACCCCGGGACGTATTCCACGTTACGCCGGGCCTTGCCCCCGCACGAGACCGGGGCACCCTCGGCGTGGTCCGCGGAGAGGCGCCCGACGTGCACAAACGGCGTACGCGAGGCTGCGCCGAGCGCCGTACCCCGCGCCCCGAAAGGGGCGCGGGGCTGTATCGATATGCGGCTCCGCCGCGTGGGCGCGAGCAACCACCGACGGCCCGCAGCCGCCGTACGGCTCAGCGAAGCTCGGCCAGCTTGCGCCCGGCCTTGAGGTACACCCGCGGGGTACCACCGGCCTTGGCCACGGCCTCCGCGACCACCTCGCCCAACGGCCGAATGGCCTCCGCCTCCGGCAGAACCACGGCCTCCTGCCCGCCATCCGACTCGATGACGAGCCGCAGCCCGTTCTGCTTGGCCACCCGCCGCGCCGCGGAGGCACTCGGCTGGAAGCCCAGCACCTTGCTCAGCACGGCCGTGGCCGGCTCCGCACCGTGCTCGGAGAGCTCCACCACCGGCGTCTCGACGTCCGTGAAGCTCTTCCTGGAGAACTGGGCGATGAACCCGGCCCGCGCCGTCATCGCCGCGTCCACGCCGTACAGCGCGGCCACGACCTCGCCCGCCAGCACCTTCTTCAGGTCCATCGGGTGCAGCGAACGGTCCTCGATGCGGGAGACGGCGAGCGCGATCTCCGCGTCCGTCCACTCCGTCCACGCCTTGAGGTAGGGCTCCATCAGCCGGTCCGGAACCGACATGATCTTGCCGAAGACATCGTCGGCGGGGGCCGACAGGCCGACGTAGTTGCCCTTGGACTTGGACATCTTCGCGCCCGTGCCGTCCGTGCCCTCGATCAGCGGCATGGTGACCACGAGCTGCGGCTTCTGCCGGTGGACCTCCATCAGCTTGCGGCCCATCTGCAGGTTGAGCAGCTGGTCCGCGCCGCCGAGCTCGACGTCGCACTCCAGGGCCACGGAGTCCAGGCCCTGCGCGATGGGGTAGAGCAGCTCCGTCATGGTCAGACCGGAGCCGGCGGCGAGACGGTTGCGGAAGTCCTCGCGCTGCAGCAGCTGCGAGACCGGCACCTGGGACAGCAGCCCCAGCAGCTCCGGGAAGGTGTACGGCGCCAGCCACTCGCTGTTCTGCCGGAAGCTGACCTTCTCGAAGTCGAAGAACGGGCGCACCTGCTCGCGGTAGGTGGCCAGGTTCTGCGCGATGTCCTCGTCGGTCAGCGGCGGGCGCTCGGCCGTGCGGCCCGACGGGTCGCCGATCTTGGCGGTGAAGTCGCCGATGATCAGCGTGACGTCGTGGCCCAGCCGCTGGAACCGGCTCAGGATGATCAGCGGCACGGCGTGCCCCAGGTGCACGTCCGTGGCCGTCGGGTCGATGCCCAGCTTGATGTGCAGGCCCTTGCCCTCGGCGGCCCGCGCCTCGATCCGCTCGGCCAGCTTGGCGACGCCCGGCAGCACCTCGACCGTGCGCGAGGCGATCAGCTCCGCCTGCTCCTTCGCCGACAGGTCCGACAGGTCCAGATAGCGACGCGCCTTGGTCTCGGTGAGCAACTGCTGCACGGTCGAGTCGGAGGAGAGATCCTGCGCGAGGAGCTCGCTGGCGCGGGCGACGGATTCGCCGAGGCGTGTCATGGCGTTCCTGACGGAAGAGAGACGGACAACATGGACGCGACCAGTCTATTCGGCCCGCTCCGCGCCCATGCCGTCCCCGTTCCGCCCGCTTGGTCTGACCGGTCTGACCGGTCAGACCCCCTGGCTCACGGAACTCATGTTGAAGTCCGGGATGCGCAGGGCGGGCATCGCCGTGCGGGTGAAGTACTCGTTCCACTCCCGCGGCAGGGTGCGCTCGGTGCGCCCCGCCTCGGTGGCCCGGGAGAGCAGGTCCACCGGGGACTCGTTGAAGCGGAAGTTGTTGACCTCGCCGACGACCTCGCCCTTCTCCACCAGGTAGACGCCGTCCCGGGTCAGCCCGGTCAGCAGCAGCGACGCCGGGTCCACCTCGCGGATGTACCACAGGCACGTCAGCAGCAGGGCGGGCCCGTCGTGCCCGCTCGCGGCCACCATCTCCGCGAGCGACCGGGTGCCGCCGCCCTCCAGGATCAGATTGTCCGTGAACGGGGCGACCGGCAGGCCCGTCAGCCCCGCCGTGTGCCGCGTGGTGAGCAGGTGCTCCAGCACGCCCTCGCGGATCCACTCCGTGGCCGTGAGCGGCAGGCCGTTGTCGAAGACCGACGCGTCGTCGCCGGAGCTGCCCGCCAGCACGAACGGCGCGCACTCCAGGCCCGGCGCGTGCGGGTCGCTGCGCAGCGTCAGCGGCAGCTGCGAGAGCTTCTCGCCCAGCCGGGTGCCGCCGCCCGTCCGGGAGAAGACCGTCCGGCCCTCCGCCGCGTCCCGCGCCGTGGCCGACCACTGCTGGTAGATCAGCAGATCCGCCACCGCGGTCGGCGGCAGCAGCGTCTCGTACCGCCCGGCCGGCAGCTCGATCCGCCGCTCCGCCCAGCCGAGCCGCTCGGCCAGCTCCGCGTCCAGCGCCCCCGGATCCACGTCGGTGAAGTCCCGGGTGGCCCGCCCCGCCCAGGCGGACCGCGTGCGGTCCGGGGACTTGGCGTTCATCTCCAGCGTGCCGGTGGGCTGGTCGTGCCGCAGCCGCAGCCCGGCGGAGGTCCCCAGATAGCTCGACAGCACCTCGTGCTGCGCGAACCCGTACAGCTCCCGGCCCGCGGCACGGGCCCGCGCGAAGGCCTCGCCCAGCGCGGGGGCGAACGCGTCGAAGACCGCGGGCGACGTCTCGGCGGGGGCGCCCTCGAACCCGGGGGAGTGCGGCACTCCCGTCACCAGCGGCTGCGCGTCCTCGGCGGGCCCGGCCTCCCGGGCCGCGGCCTCGGCGGCCCGCACCAGCGGCTCCAGGTCGTCGGCCGTGACGGCCGAGCGCGACACGACCCCGGACGCCGTCCCCTCGGCCCCGTCCACCGTCGCGACGACGGTGACGCTGCGCCCCCGGGTGACGCCGTTGGTGGTGAGCGCATTGCCGGCCCAGCGCAGATTGGCGGTGGACCGCTCGCCCGCGATCACCACACACCCGTCGGCACGCGACAGCTCCAGGGCGCGCTCGACGATCTCGTGGGGCTTGGTGGTACGAGAGCTCATCGTCCCGCCTCCTGCGTCGTGTTCAGAATGTTGACCCCTTCGAAGAGCGCGGAGGGGCACCCGTGCGAAACGGCCGCGATCTGCCCCGGCTGCGCCTTGCCGCAGTTGAACGCCCCGCCCAGCACATACGTCTGCGGGCCGCCCACGGCCTTCATCGAGCCCCAGAAGTCCGTCGTGGTCGCCTGATAGGCGACGTCGCGCAACTGCCCGGCCAGCCGGCCGTTCTCGATGCGATAGAAGCGTTGGCCCGTGAACTGGAAATTGTACCGTTGCATATCAATTGACCACGAGCGGTCGCCGACCACGTAAATGCCGCGCTCCACACCCGAGATGAGCTCCTCGGTGGACGGCCCGTCCGGGGCCGGCTGCAGGGAGACGTTCGCCATCCGCTGCACCGGCACATGGTCGGGGGAGTCCGCGAAGGCGCAGCCGTTGGAGCGGTCCCGGCCCGTCAACCGGGCCATGCGCCGGTCCAGTTGGTAGCCGACGAGCACGCCGTCGCGGACCAGGTCCCAGGACTGGGCCGCCACGCCCTCGTCGTCGTAGCCCACGGTCGCCAGGCCGTGCTCGGCCGTGCGGTCACCGGTGACGTTCATGATCTCCGAGCCGTACTTCAGGGTGCCCAGCAGATCGGGGGTGGCGAAGGACGTGCCCGCGTACGCGGCCTCGTAGCCCAGCGCCCGGTCCAGCTCGGTGGCGTGGCCGATCGACTCGTGGATCGTCAGCCAGAGGTTGGAGGGATCGACCACGAGGTCGTACGCACCCGCCTGCACGCTCGGCGCGCGCATCTTCTCCGCCAGGAGGCCGGGGATCTCCGCCAGCTCGGCGTCCCAGTCCCAGCCGGTGCCCGTCAGATACTCCCAGCCGCGCCCGGCGGGCGGCGCGAGCGTGCGCATCGAGTCGAAGACGCCGGTGCCCTCGTCGACGGCGACGGCCGTCAGCTGCGGGTACACGCGCACCCGTTGCTGGGTGGTCGTGGTGCCCGCGGAGTCCGCATAGAACTTGTTCTCCTGCACGGTCATCAGCGAGACGTCGACGTGCGCCACGCCCTCAGCCTGCAGCAGGCGTTCGCTCCAGTCGGTGAGGAGGGCGGTCTTGTCGGCGTCGGGCACGTCGAAGGGGTTGATGTCGTAGGCGGACACCCAGGTGCGCTCGGCGTGCACGGGCTCGTCCGCGAGCTCGACCCTCTCGTCGGAGCCGGCGGCCGCGATCACCTTGGCGGAGAGCTTCGCCATCGCGACGGCCTGCGAGGCCACGCGCGCGGCGGCGTCCATCGTCAGGTCGACGCCCGAGGCGAAGCCCCACGTCCCGCCGTGCACCACGCGGACCGCGTAGCCCAGCTCGGTGGTGTCCGCCGACCCGGACGGGCGGGCGTCGCGCAGCCGCCACGAGGCGCTGCGCACCCGTTCGAGGCGGAAATCCGCGTGTTCGGCGCCCAGCGCCCGGGCACGGGCCAACGCCGCGTCGGCGAGCGCCCGCAGCGGCAGTGCAAGAAACGATTGATCCACTTCGTGGGCCACGAGTGGCCTCCCCTTCTGCCGTGTTCTGCCGTGTGCTTCCTCGTATCCGAGGAGTGATGACCGCCACGGGGAAGTCAATCATGGGGCACGGTGGGCGGAGGGGGTTCTCGTTGGGGGCGTTTGGCGGGGTGGGGGCGGGGGCTGGGGTTGGGGGCTGTCAGTCCAGCCGGCCGGCCTTCACCTCGGTGATGAACGCGGCCCAGGAGGTTATGGGCACCGCGAACGGGGGGCGGGCCGTGTTCTTGGAGTCACGTATACCGACGTGACCGGGCAGGGCTGCGACCGAGATGCAACCACCTCCGTTGTTGTCGCCGCTGTGCGAGGATTTGAACCAGGACTCCGGGTGCTTGTTGGCTGTCATTCCATCTCTCTTGCCAGTCGGTGTAGAAACTCGGGAGTTTTGGCTGGGCGTAGAGCGCCGTCGCGCATTGCGTCGAACCGGCGGGCGCACTTCGCCACCTCACGGGGCTTGTCGGACACGGTCATGACATGTGGACCGTCTTCCATGACCACAGAGTCGAGGCAGTCGTCGAAGTCGAGGAGTACGAAGTTGGCGTTGGCCCTGAAGGCCGCGAGGTTCAGGGGCAGGATCTGAACGGTCACATGGTCGAGTGCTGCAAGCCGCTCGATCTCTGCGTACTGGTTACGCATGACCTTCGGGCTGCCGATCAGGCGGCGCAGCGCAGCCTCGCACATGATGACGCGCAGCTCGATGGGGTCGTCCCCTTCGAGGATGCCCTTGCGTTCCATGCGGAGCGCGACGGATTCGTCGACGAACTCAGTCGTCCTCTCCTCTACCGGCTTGGCGGTCATGAACAATGCTCGGGCGTATTCCTCGGTCTGCAAGAGACCGAAAACCACCTGTGAGTGCCAGGCGCGCATGGTGCGGGCGTCGGATTCCAAACCGACATACATCGTCGTTCCCGAGGGCATCACGTTCCGGTAGGGCCTGTGCCAGTCGTGACTGAGCGACTCGCGGTGGAGTGTCAGCAGAAGTTCACGGTCGATCTTGTCGGTGACCCCGTACAGTTCGAGCAGATCCTCCAGGTCACGAACCCGGGGCAGCTGGTTGTGACCCGTTTCGACACGGTTGAGCTTCGACTCGGAGCTTTCGATGGAAGCGGCGGCTTGTTTGACGCTGTAACCCTTTTTCTCCCGCAGGCGCCGGAGTTCCTTGCCCAACTCCCGCCGCCGGAACGTCGGACCGCGTCGTGCTGCCACTGACCCCTCCTCGAAGTTTTGTTCCCCACTGATGCGTGTGTGTACACCATCGGCGTATCTCTGTTGGCCCTCGGCGAGCCCTTGTTGGTGATCGGGGCTCGCATGTCGGCAGTCTTCCACCCCTTGTGCTTCTCCTGGCAAGCTCTGCCAGTGTTTGTCATATGCCAATTTCTGTCGAGCTTTCTATTGAGCTTGCGGAGGAAGTCGCCGCTGCAAGACGGTGGTTGAACTGCGAAGGCGTCCGCCGAGCACCGCCCATCCCCAGGAGCTGTTCCATGCCCGTATGGCCGTACACCGGCATGACCGACGGAGGGCTCCGCTCTCCTCTGCATCGACGCAAGGAGGGGGAGCCCGAGATCGTCGACGTCATCAGCGTGATCCTGGAAGCGGGACGCGTCCCGCCGCCGCCTCAGCAGGTCAGCTCCTCAACCGGCAAACTCCGCAGCTTCATCGGCAAGACGGCTCGCGCAGTCAGAGCCGCTGCCAAGCAGCTCCCGGAAGGCGACGCACGCCGCTGCGATGCAGCGAAGGCCGTGGACGAGGCCCTGTACTTGGCCGAGCACGGCGACCCCGGCAACGGACTCCTCAGCGCGTTCGCCTACTGCCGGAGCCTTGCGCAGGCCGCGCAACAGCTGCGCGGCCTTGAGGAGCAGCTCCTGCTGCTCGCTCAGGACGGCTCACGCGCAGTGGGGCACGCTGAGTAATCTTGGCCAAGACAAAGCAGGGTGAAACGAGGGGTGGGGGCAGAGCCGTGGGCGGGCAGTTGCATGCGGAAGCGGAGGTGCTGAAGGCGTTCAAGCGTCGTGTCGACGCCATTCTGACCAACTACCTGGACTCGGAAGGTGCCCCCGGGCGCATCGCCGAGGCCGCTCCGGGAACCGGGCACATGGGACAGAACTTCGCCGAGGTGACTGCTCTCTACGGCGCGTACGACGCGGTTCACGAACGGCTGAGGACTCTCTCCCAGCTCCTCGCCGACCAGATCGAGGCCCTGGGAACGGCGGTTCTCGGCGCGGGAGTTGGCTACGAGAACGTCGACGCCGGTCTGCGTGACCGCCTGCTGGCCATCCAGCGCCGCACGCAGGAGCTCTACAACCCGGCACTGGATCCGCATCCGCAGCGGGTCGTCGAACCGCGGGGGGCGGCTCACGAGCCCCAAGAGGCACACGGTTCGGACCGCAGCAGTGAAGGAAGCATCTGATGACCACCCCGCTCGTCAACCAGCCGGTGAGCGGCCTCACGGTTGTGTCCGACTTCGAGTCGAAGTCTCACGAAGAGCTGCGCGCCATGGTGGAACACGCGCAGCCGGCGAGGGCCGCCGAGGTGGCGGAGAAGCTGAAGACGGCGGCCGCCGTCATCGAGGAATTCGGCACGCTTCTGCAGACCGAGGCCCTCAGCCTGACGTGGGAGGGGGAAGGCGGCGAGGCCTTCCGTACGTGGATGGCGGATCTGGGCAACGCGACCATGCGGCTGGGCGCCTTCAGCCGGGGGTCGGGTGAATGGATGGGGCATGCGGCGGACACGCTGAGCCATGTCCACTCCGCGATGCCGGCCGTTTCGACCGAGTCCCGCGCCACGCTCGACGCCTTCCTCACCAGCAATCCGGCTGAGCCCGGCAGTCGTGTCGCTGTGCCGACGCAGTCCGACCAGACCGGCTGCCTGAACCGCGGTGGCCCCACCCAGCAGCAGGCCTACCAGGCCCAGCAACGCCTGGACGCAGACCGCGCGGAGGCGGCCCGGCTGATGCGGCAACTGGCGGGGTCGTATGCGTGGTCGACGCACCAGATCCAGTCGTTGCCGGGGGTTACGTTTCCGCCGATGCCGGGGGAATGGTCGAGGAATTTCGACGTCCAACGCCTCCCATCGGGTGGGGGTGAGGCGGCCACGGCTCCGACAGGCTCGGGCACGGTGACAGCGGCTTCGGCCGTGGGTACCCGGGACTTGTCCAGTACAGGAGGGCACACGCCTGCCGCGCGCCAAGGGTATGCATCGCCAGCTCATATGGGATACGAGGCCGGGGCGACCCTGCCAGCCGTCAGCATGCCTGATCAGCCGAGCTCTAGTCGTATCGACAGCGTAGCGAGCTTGCCCCACGCCCCAACGGGCGTTCCTGATGCCGTGCTGGCGCCACTGCCTGGCGGCGTTGCCCCCAGGCCGACGCCATTGCCCCCCATAGTTGCCCTGCCCGTAGGGGCCCGCGGGACAGAAACTGTCCGACCGGGCCAAGGTGCGGCGGGGCCACTGGGCAAAGCAACTGCTGAACCGGGTGGTGCATTGGGACGTGTTTCTCCAAGCCAGCCATTGCCCAGCGCACCGATCAGCCGTATTCCCGGTGGCTCTGCCGACGGCATCATCGGAGGCCGTCCGTCTCCTCGGGGGGCTGGGCAACCGGGCGGAGCGCTGCCGAGAGGCACGGTCATCGGCACTGAACCGGTGCTGGGAGCAGGACAAGGCCAGGCTCGTGGCACCGTGCCGCACGTACCAGGTGGGGTTCCAGCATCAGGAAGTGCGGGCAACCGGGCTGCCAATGGTGGGGGCAGGCGTTTGGCGAGCGAGCCCGGCGGGATCGTGGGCGGTCGCCCGCAACAGCAACGTGCCCAGGGCGACAACCGCGCCTTCACTCCGGGCGGGACGGGCTTGGTAGGAGACCGGCGGTCTAAACAGCAGCAAGAGCGGACAGGCCGACGCCCTGACTACCTGGTCGAAGACGAAGAGACGTGGGCGAGCGGTGACCGGCGCTCGGTTCCACCGGTCATCGATTGATCCTGAATACGGGCCACCATGAGGACTCGCATGCTTAGCATCACCATGAGGCGCACCAGGAGTTGGCTCGTCGCGGGAACGGCTCTGCTGTTTGTCGGCGTAGTTGGTGCACAAGCTCAGGCCGACACGATTCGCTCCAAGGAGTGGTACCTCGACGCGATGCACGCGGAAGAGATGTGGAAGACAAGCACGGGGTCCGGAGTCACTGTTGCAGTGATCGATTCTGGCGTCGACGCTGATCTGCCCGACCTGCGAGGTCAAGTCCTTGACGGTAAGGATTTTTCGGGTCTGCCAGGCAATGCACACACCGATACCAGCGGCCACGGCTCGCAGATGGCCTTGTTCGTCGCGGGTACGGGTAAGGGTGCGGGGACGCTCGGTCTGGCACCCGGTGCGAGGATCCTTCCAGTGCGCGCCCTGGGCTCCGACATCTTCAAGACAGATTCCGCGCTTGCTTCTTCCATCCGCTACGCTGCCGACTCGGACGCGAAGATCATCAACATGTCCCTTGGGAGCCCGACTTACAACCCTGCCGTGGCGGAAGCCGTTAAATACGCTCTGGGTAAGGGCAAGCTCCTTTTCGCCTCTGTCGGTAACACAGGGGACAAGGGCAATCTTGTGGAATACCCGGCTGCCTACCCCGGCGTCGTGGGCGTGGCCGCGGTCGATCGAGAGATCAAAGCCGCGTCATGGTCGCAGAGCGGGCCGGAGGTCGATCTTGCCGCTCCCGGCACGGAAATGGTGGCCCCCTGCGCTGACGGGACATCTGATGTCTGCATCGTCAAGGGCACCAGCGGCGCCAGCGCCATCGCCGCCGCCTCCGCCGCCCTCATCTGGTCCGCCCACCCGAACTGGACCGGCAACCAGGTCCTCCGCGTCCTCATCAACACGGCCGGCGGCCCCAAGAGCGGCGAAAAGCGCAGCGACACCCTCGGCTACGGCGTAGTCCGCCCCCGGATCGCCCTCCAGAACCCGGGCGACCCGGGCCCGCCGGACGTGAGCCCGTTGCCGGACGCCGCTGCGCTGACTCGCGACGCCAGTAACCCCCACGCTGGGGGCAGCGCGACGCAGGAGCGATCCGCTGCAGGCCGATCACATGACAACGGCCTGTTGTCGCAGCGAAACCTGCTCGTGGTGGGCATCGCTGCCGTGGCCGCCTTGGCTATTACTGTTTCGGTAATCGTCGTACGCCGCCGCAAAGCCTGATCACCACTCCCGCTGGTATGCCCCGTGCGGCCGGGGTCACGCGTGAAACTCGTCGACTGCCTGCGTGTTCTGGAATCCTGCGGCGGGGTCTCCGGCATGCGAGGTCGTTCCTCTCCTCACGTTCGATTGCCGGATGATTCCAGTGCCGGTCACAGCTGGTATGGGTACAGTTCCAAGCAAGAAACGGTGAAGCATAGGTACGTTCCGGGCGCTACTGGGGGAGCGTGTTCAGGTGTTTCGATCAAGAGGATGTCGGATTGGACCCTCAGAGCGACGGTGAAGTCCTCGTCGACTCGCTCCACCATTCCCGTGATAGAGACCCCCGGCCGATCTCCTGCGTCTTCAATTCGTCCGCGTGAGGGCTGTGCGTGATCCCATCGCTGCACCTCGCCGACAATCTCGAATTCAACATCGTAATTCCCGGGCTGCGGCTCCAGTTCATCGCACCACATCCCCGAAGCGCTTCCGGCGGGGGAAGTGAACTGAACCCGGCGATTTTCCGGGTCGACGGTTCGAATGACTTCGATGTTCACTGACAACCCCAATGGGGGCTGTCGGAGCATGTTGGCTCAAGCTCCAGTAAGGCGACTGTTGTGCGTCCATTGAGTGCGGCGAAAACCAATGTACTCGTATTCTTCTTCGAAAAAGACCGTCAAGGACATCTTGTTCCCTGAGAGGAAGTTGATGTCGCTTCCGAGAGTCTTGCGGATGGAGTGCACCCACCCCTTTCCAGCGGCGGTGCACTCAACCCACGGGAAATATGTCATGTCAGTGCTGCAAAAAAACCTACCGGAAATTCCTGCGGAGTCGAGGAAACCTTGGTACCACGACTCAATGGCCTGTTCATCTGCGCTGTCGTCAATGCGTGAGTCGGGGGCTGAGCTCATCTGCTTAAAATTGTCCAGGGACCGGTTTACCCAGTTGGGAACCTGCTTGTGATTCAGAAATCCAAGGACTTGAACTCCAGTGAACTTCCCGAGGAGAGCTGCTGCTTGCCTCTCCTCCTTTCTGAGTTGGATTTTCCCTCGAAGCTCTTCGCTCGACATGCCGGCTCTCCATATGCAGGTAACTGACCCAGGGCAACACGATGTGTATTTAGCCGCCATGCTCGATGAGGTCCTCGATGGCCTGCCGTAGCCATGCGTTGAAGTTCGGGAACCTCGCCCCGCGTTGCTCGCAGCCTGGACTTGCTCCCACATGTACAACTGCGACGTCACCTGCGGCCAGGTCCCAGCATGCGACGTCGTCTCTGTTCTCGCGTTTGGCAAAGAGGGCCAGATGTCGTTCTGGGTAAGCCGTCGCGAGAGCGCGGTTAAGGGATCGCAGCAGATCCACGTTAATGATCCACCACGGTTCCAGAGACGTTAGGCCGAGTTCAACCACTCGAATGAACTCGGGTGGATAGTTGAAGCCGTCCGGCAGCTCATCAATTGTCAGTAGATCCGCCATGTCAGTTGCCGTCCCCTGTCTGCGGCGGGCAGCTCTATCGCTCTCCAAGGGTGGGGTGAAAAAGGCTTATTGGTCGGGTGCCTTCTCTTCCAGGACGCTGACGATGTCTTCGAGGTCGGCGTTCGCGGCGATACAAAACGGTTGATCGGAGAGGGCGACGGATGCTGCTACGTCTGAGAACCCCGGGCTTCCCGTCTCTGCTGTTCCAACGAGCAAGCGGGAGGGCGTGAGTAGCCAATTTTTCCGGGAGATATCGAGGGTCCACTTGACGGATATGTTCGTGCCTGAGACGGCTGCTTCAAATACCTGCCGCAGTCCTTGCGGAGGCTGGTGGAAACGCCAGACGACAAACGGTGCCTGGAAGTACCCTTCCAGCGGATGCCTTCCAACGGATATCTTGAACCACTCGATGGGCCCAAACGATCGTAGGGCTTTCAAAATGCTTGCACTATCGAGCATTGGTCCACATTCTTTGGGTGGTCGCTGTCGCCATAGTGGGCAACTGGCGTGAAGAAACCTGACGGCGATTCGTGGACGCGGAAGGCGCCGAGGGGCTCTTCGAACAGCTTGGGATCGCGCCGCGTGATCAGTCATTTGAGGTGTCGGCTTCCTCAGGACGACGTCCGGCAGGGGCTGCGCTGTGCCATTAGTCGTCAATTGCCTGGCTGGTCTTCATCCGTCGACTGCCACTCGACATCCCAGCGAGCTTCGGCGAAAAACTGCCTCAATGAGGCCTCGTCCTCGACCCACCAATCCCCGCCATCGAACTGAAAGCCTCGGTCCGCCGCGGTGAGAATCAGGTAACTGGGAGGATCATCTGCAAGCTCCTGAATTTTCGCATACTTACTCTGCTCGTCTCCAGATTTGATGTGCCCGATGACTCCAACCCTGATCACTGGTAACCTCTTCCGCGCTAGTCGATCAATGGGATGTGGCTTGTGTGCGTCTTGGAGTCAGCGGCGCTTGAAGTCGACGGCTATGTCCCGACCCATCGCTCCGGCGCAGTCGTATGCGAGGATGATGGCGCCTACGCCACCTGGTCACCTATTCAAGACTCGGATTATTGGAAAGAGCCTTCTTGATGGTTTCAGTCCTCGTCGTGAGGTGGCGTTGAATCCGGACCCACCCGCAATTTGATCTGGCGGTTATGCTCTGCGTGGTCAACTACTTCCGCGCTGATCTTCTGTCCGGGTTTTGGCCATAGTGCGGCGTCGACTGGCACGCCGTGTGGAATGTATGAGATTGCGTCAACCACGGCTACTGCATCTGGATTTCCAGGAAGCTTGACGAAAAATCCGAAACTTCTGTTCGTCAATACTTCGCCCTGGACGCTGGATCCGATGGGGAAGGCCTCTTTGGCCTCTGTCCAAGTGGTTTCGTCGATCATCGATGCCACTCTCTTGGGTACTGGTTGAGCATTTCGACGTGAGTGTTGGGGATGGGTACTTCTGTAAGGGGACCCCCTTCGTACGGATACTCGAATCTCTGGAAATGCTTCACGTACTCGCTGGCGGGCATCTTGACTTCGATTACCCCTTCGCCGTAATGCTTTGCATAGGTCTCTGCGAGTTCTCGCTCCTTAGCGAAGTAAGCCTTGCCGTCCATGTATGGATCGTGAGGGCCGCCCGGGAAGTCCCGCTCCAGGTATCCGTTATCGTGATGGTACTGCCCGGTTCCTCGGCTTGGCGCTTTGTATAGACTTACGGTTTCTTCGTATGAGAAAAGCCCCAGCGGATCCGCCCAAGTGTGCGGATTATGCACATACCCCACCGGATTCGGCGCCGCCGCCAGCCCCAGTGGATCCGGCGACGTATACCGCCCCGTCTCCGGGTCGTAGTGGCGGTGGAAGTTGTAGTGGAGTCCCGTCTCCGGGTCGAAGTATTGGCCCGGGAAGCGCAAGGGTGTGTATGCCGTGCTCTCGCGGGCCCAAGTCGTCGTGCCCCAGAGGGTGGTGCGGGTGCGCCAGGCGATCGTGCCCGTCTCGTCCACCAACTCCGTCGGCGCGCCCACCAGGTCCGTGACGATCGCGAAGAAGCGGCTGTCGATTTCCTCCTGCGGGGCATCCGCTGCCGATATGCGTTCCGTCTGGGAGACCGGGCGCAGGCCGTCGTGGTCCCACGTCAGGGTGACCGGGTTCGGCAACGCAGCCGATGTCGTTGTCTGTTCCGTCAGCGTCGAGCCGTCCCAGGTGAAGTCCACCTGTTCTGCGACCTCGGTACCGTCGGCCGTCAGGCGCTGCTTGGCTATTCGGCGGCCCAGCGGGTCGTACAGGTAACGCCAGCGCGTACCGTCCGGTGTGGTCACCGTGCGGAGGCGGTCCTCCGCGTCCCACTCGTAGCGCCACGTGTCCGGCCTGCGTGACAGGCGGACCTTCTGGCGCAGGACCACCCGGCCCTGCGCGTCGTGTTCGTAGCGCACCGTTCCCGCGCGCTTGATCAGCGTGCCCGAGTACGCGCGCGTACCCTGCGCCTCCGCGCCCGGGTGTGCGGCCGGCCAGCTCGCCTCCGTCTGGTTGCCCGCCGTGTCGTATGTATAGCGTTCCTGCCAACCCGGCTCGTCGACCGATGTCACCCGCCCGACCGCGTCGAGTTCGTACGCGCGGTCGTTCTCGGACGTCAGGTAGCCGTCGCGGCGGTACGTGTACGCGCGGTGAAGCCCCGTCGTCAGCGATTGCGTCGTCACGCGGCCCGCCGCGTCCCACGAGTGCGTGAGCGTGACGTTCGCGCCGAAGTGGCGAGCGACCTCGCGGCCCGCCGCGTCGTGTTCGATGTCGAAGGTGTGGCCCGACGCCGTCAGGGACGTGGCGCGGCCTGCCGCGTCATACGTCCACTTGCTCACTGCGCCGCTCGGCGTGATACGTCGAGCGCGCCGGCCCAGCTCGTCATAAGTGAACGTGAGCGTACGGCCGTTGGTCGTCTCCGACTTGATGCGGCCCAGGCGGTCGCGGTGGTAAGTCAGGGTCGCGTCCGGGCCTGTCGCTTCCAAGAGGCGGCCCGCCGCGTCGTGCACGTACCTCGTCACCGCGCCGTCGGCGTTCTTCGCCACCACGCGGCCGAGCACATCGTGCTCGTACGTCGTCGTCTGACCCAGCCCGTTCGTACGGGCCGTGAGTTGGCCCGCCGCGTCATGCCCGTACGTCAGCGTGCGGCCGTCGAAGTCCGTCTCGGAGGCGAGGTGTCCCGCCGGGTCGTACACGTACGACCAGGTCAGCCCTTGCGGGTTGGTGACCTGCGTGAGCCGGAGTCGGGTGTCGTGCGTGAACTCGTGGCGCACGCCGTCGGGGCCCGTCCGGGCGCTGAGCAGGTCGAAGTGGGTGTACTCGTACGTCGTGACGCCGCCCATCGCGTCGACGTACCGCGTGCAGTTGCCCTCACCGTCGTACGTCCACGACTCCTCCGCGCCGTCAGGGGCGATACGGCGCAGCAGCCGGCCCTCCACCGACCACTTCAGGCGGGTCGTCGCGCCCAGCGGGTCGACGACGGCCGTCACGCGGCCCCACGGATCCCGGCGGTAGGCGGTCACCCCGCCCAGCGGGTCGGTCAACTCGACGACCAGCCCCGCCGCGTTGCACCGCAGCCGCGTCGTGTTGCCCAGCGCGTCGGTGACAGCAGCCGGGTGGCCGCGGTCGTCGTACGTGTAGTGGGTGACGGACCCCGCCGGGTCCGTCACCGTCGTGCGGCGGCCCGCCTCGTCGTACGTCTGCCGCCAGACCGTTCCGTCCGGATACGTCACCGTCTCCGGCAGGCCGAGCGCGTTGTGCGACGCCTGCGCCTCGCGGCCGTCCGGGCGGATGACGGCCGTCATCCGCCCGTCGGTGTCGTAGCGGTACTCCGTCGTGCGCCCCAGCGCGTCGGTGCGGGACAGCAGCCGGTCGTGACGGTCCCAGCGCAGGCGGGTGACAGCGCCCAACGGGTCGGTCTGACCGACGAGTTGCAGCGAGCTGTTGAAGACGTGACGCGTGGCGTGGCCGGACGAGTCCGTGACGGTGGTGACCCGCAAGCCCGTTGCCGGGTCCGGCTCGGCGTAGTCGATGCTGCAGCGCATGTGGCCGTCGACGCCGGACTCGTACACGCAGCGGTCGCGGTCGTCGTACGTGTAGTCGTAACGGCTGCCGTTGCGGTCGGTCCAGGATGTGACGCGGTCGTGATCGTCGTAGCCGAAGCGCAGGGGCTCGCCCGAGGAGTTGACGACTCCGGTGAGGTTGCCGTCGGTGTACTCGTAGCGGATCAGTTCGGCATCGCCGCCGCCGTGCTCGCTGCCACCGGGCTCACCGCCCACCAGGTGCAGCGCGGTGATGCGGCCTTGGTCCGTCGTGATGCGGATCCGGTAGCCCGCCTCGTGGGCGATGGCCAGAGGCGTGCCGTCCGCCGCGTACTCGAAGGAGATCCAGTGGCCGTTGCGGTCCGAGATCTGTTCCAGGAGCGCGAGTTCGTCGTCGTACGGCATGAAGTGCCACGTCAGACCCCGCAAGGGGTCGGTGATGGCGGAGCTGCCGTCCGCCTCCCGGGTGAGCGGCCAGCGGGGGCCTTCCGCCGGCAGCACGGGCACGCCCGGCGCCGGGTGCGGGTAGGACAACAGCATCCCGTCCTCGCGCACGAAGACGACGCCCTCGGAGTCGGTCTCCAGCCGCTGGTCCGCCGTGCTCGACCAACTCGGGCCGAACCACACGCCTGCCCGGTAGCCGGACTGGACCCTGCGGTGGAATCGCAGGGGAAGCGTGCCCGGAAGCGTGACGTCCGTCTGCGGCAGGAACATCCGGCCCGTGGCGAGGTCCACCGGGTCGGTGTTGTCGGTGCACTTGACGCTCTCTTCGCGACCGGCGTCGCGCGCGCCGTGCGGGCCGTCCGACACATGCCCGCGCGCCGCGCCGCTCTCCGCGCCCTCGCGCGCCGCGTTCTGCGCGGCCTTCCGGGCACCGGCCTCCGCCGCTTCCTCGCCCCCGTGCCTCGCCGCGTTGATCGCGACCCGTTCGCCCGCCGACGCGCCCGCGCTGCCGCCGCCGCTGAGGACGGCCAGCGCCACGTTGCCGAGCAGTCGGCCACCGGCCTCCGAGGAGTCCTTGCCCCAGCCGTCCCCGACGAGCGTGGCGGGCAGGCGTTCCGGATGGGAGGCCAACGAGAGGATGCCCGCGGCCGTGTTGGAGACGGTGCCCAGGTACTCCGCGGGGTGGGTGATGTTGTAGGGGTCGGTGGGGTTGAGGCTGCGGGCGAATTTCACCATGTCCGTGCCGGAGCGCACGACGCCGCCGGCGAGGTGCATGTACTCGATGGCGCCGCCGTCCTTCAGGTCCAGCGCATCGGCCTTCATGCGCTGGGTGAAAGCCGGCTTCCGAGGCGCCTGCCCGACAGCGGCATGGATCTTCGCCTGCGCCTCCGCGCCCGCCGTATTGCGCTGCTTGCGCGCCTCGGTCAGGAGGCGTCGAGCCTCCGCCATATCGGCTTTGCCCGGCTCGCCCGGGTCCGACGGGCGGGGGCCGGGATCCTGGTGCGCATCGATCTTCGCGTTGTACGCATCGGCCTTGGCGTTGTAGTCGTCAACGGCCTTCTTGTTCGCTTCGCGGCCCTTCTTGTGGAGGCGAATCGCCTCCTCGGCCTGCCGCTGCGCCCACTCGACCGTGTGCGCGTACGCCTCCAGCGCCCCTGCCGCCGTCTCGCAGGCGTCGGCCGCGTGTGCCCACTGCTGCGGGTGCTCGACGAACTTCGCCGTGAACGCCTCGGAGCCCTCGCCCTTCCACCCCGTGGCACGGATCTTCTGCAGGCCTCCGTGGACGGAGTCCAGGGACGTGTGGAACGAACGCAGGTGCTTCGCCGTGGCGTTGATCTTCGCCACGTCGCCGTGGACGAGCTGCTTGGGGTCCTCGGTATGGCCGAGCTCCTGCTCGCCGACCGTCGCTCCCAGACCGGAGGCCACGTGGTCGCCGAGGTTCTCGACCTTGCGCGCCATGGAGTGCGCGCCCGCTTTGTCGAGGGCCTCGGCCGCGTGGTCGGTGGTCCACTCGACGGCCTCACCGGCCTTCTTCTCGCCCCGGTTCCACGTGTCCTCGAGCCAGTCGCCCGCCTTGTCGACACCGTGCTCGATGCCGTCGAAAACGCCCATCAGTCCTGTTCCCCGCCGCCGTTCAGCTTCCTCGCCGTGCGGAACGCCATGCCCATGGGCGTCGCGCCGCCCGTCTCGGCGCTGTCCATGAGGTCGTCGGCCGTACGCGACCAGACGTGCCCGGCGTTCTGCGCCTGCTGCCGGAAGGAATCGGTGCCGAAATCGGCGTCGCGGGCCTGTGTGAAGGCGTTGTCCGAGGCGACCTGGCCCCAGGACATGTTCTCCACCTGGTCCTCGCTCAGGTGGGGGTTGCCCATACCGGCGTTGGCGACGACCTTCATCGTGCCGGAGAGGTACGAGTCGACCTCGTGGTAGTAACCCGCCGACAGGTGCACGCGCTCGGCGAACTCGTTCGCGTCCTGCAGCAGAGCCCGGATGCCCCACTCCCAGCGGTCGCAGAAGTCGTCGAGGGCGGAGGTCAGACCCTCGTGGCCGGATTCCACGCCGGACAGGGAGAGTTCGGAGAATCCACGCCCCACTGCCGCCTCGCCCGCCGTGCCGATGGACTTCAGCTCGCCGATCGCCGCGTTGATACCGCGCGTGATGCCGTCGAGGGCTTCCTTGTGTGCTTCCAGGTCCCCGCTCACTGCGCGCCCTCCGGGTCGTCCACGCCGTCCACCGCCGCATGCCCGGGGACGATGCCCGTCACGGGCGGGAACAGCATCGGGCGTTCGCCGGCGACGTCCAGGGCCACGCCGGCGGGGCCGCCGACCGCCGGTACGACGACGTCGAGCAGGCGCGCCCCGAGGACGGAGCGGTACTCCCGGTCCGCGGGCGTGCTCGCGGCAGTCGCGCCGTGTGCGGCGGCAAAGCGTGCCAGGGCGGTCTCGTCCGTGAACGCGCAGATCCAGCGGATGCCGCCGAACTCCACGGACCACAGCCCGCCCGCCTCGTCCAGCGGGACGAGAACGGCTGTGCGCCGGAACTCCCCGATCATGGCAGCCGGATGTCCCTGCCCGGCGTGGACTGCGGCAACCTGCTCGGTGAGTGCCCCTGCCGGCCGTGGCGACGACGGCTGTGATGGCGACTGTGACGGCGACTGTGACGGCAACACGTTCGGCTCTCCCCCCGTTTCCCCGTTCCGGCCTCCCGGCACCGTACACAACGACTTCTGTAGAGATCCGACAGCATCCCCCGCGCGCCCCTGTCGCTGCTCGATTGTCTCTCCGGCGATCTCACCCGATACGTTTCGTTGTATTCGTTGTATCCAGCACTACCGATCGAACGAAACGGAAGGGTGATCCCTTGAGCCGCTCGGTTCTCGTCACCGGAGGAAACCGGGGCATCGGCCTCGCCATCGCCCGCGCCTTCGCCGAGGCGGGCGACAAGGTGGCCTTCACGTACCGCTCGGGAGAGCCCCCGGCCGCCCTGACGGAGCTGGGCTGCCTCGCCGTGAAGTGCGACATCACCGACCCCGAGCAGGTCGAGCAGGCCTACAAGGAGATCGAGGAGAAGCAGGGCGCGGTCGAGGTGCTGGTGGCCAACGCCGGCGTCACCCGCGACCAGCTGCTGCTGCGGATGTCCGAGGAGGACTTCACCTCGGTGCTGGAGACCAACCTGACCGGCACCTTCCGGGTCGTCAAGCGTGCGTCGAAGGGCATGCTGCGGGCCCGCAAGGGACGCGTGGTGCTGATCTCGTCCGTGGTGGGCCTGATGGGCTCCGCGGGCCAGGCCAACTACGCCGCCTCCAAGGCCGGCCTGGTCGGCTTCGCCCGCTCGCTCGCACGTGAGCTGGGCTCCCGCAACATCACCGTCAACGTGGTCGCCCCCGGTTTCGTCGACACGGACATGACCCGTGTGCTCAGCGACGAGCAGCGGGAGGCCATCACGAGCAAGGTGCCGCTCGCGCGCTACGCGCAGCCCGAGGAGATCGCCGCCTCGGTCCGCTTCCTCGCCTCCGAGGACGCCGCATACATCACCGGAGCCGTCGTTCCCGTCGACGGCGGATTGGGCATGGGTCACTGATCGACATGAGTGGAATCCTCGCAGGCAAGCGCATCCTCGTCACGGGTGTCCTCACCGAGGCCTCGATCGCCTTCCAGGCCGCCAAGGTGGCCCAGAACGAGGGCGCCGAGGTCATCCTGACCGGCTTCGGCCGGCTCTCCCTGGTCGAGCGCATCGCCAAGCGCCTCCCCAAGGAGGCCCCGGTGATCGAGCTGGACGTCACCAACCAGGAGCACCTCGACGGGCTGGCGGACAAGGTCCGCGAGCACCTGGGCGAGGACGCCCGCCTCGACGGCATCGTGCACTCGATCGCCTTCGGCCCGCAGGGCGCCTTCAACTTCCTCGAGGGCAGCTGGGAGGACGTCTCCACGGCCGTCCAGGTCTCGGCGTACTCCTACAAGTCGCTGGCCATGGCCCTGCTGCCGCTGATGGGCGAGGGCGCCTCGATCGTGGGCCTGACCTTCGACGCGCAGATCGCCTGGCCGAAGTACGACTGGATGGGCGTCGCCAAGGCGGCCCTCGAGTCCACCAACCGCTACCTGGCCCGTGACCTGGGTCCCAAGGGCATCCGCTGCAACCTGGTCTCGGCCGGTCCGATCAAGTCGATGGCCGCCAAGTCCATCCCGGGCTTCGAGGAGCTCGCGGACGTGTGGAACCACCGCGCCCCGATCGGCTGGGACCTGGCCGACCCGGAGCCGGCGGGCCGCGGCGTGGTCGGCATGCTGTCCGACTTCTTCCCGCGCACGACGGGCGAGATCGTGCACGTCGACGGCGGCGTGCACATGATGGGCGCCTGACCCCCCTCCGGGGAGTCTGTACGGCCGCGGGGCCGTCCACCGTTCCGGTGTACGGCCCCGCGGCCGTTGCCGTGCCGTTGCCGTGTCTGTTCGAGTCGAGAGCCGTTCGAGTCGAGAACTGCGCCCATCGCCCGCACACTGGTGGGGACCGGAGGTTCCGACGGGCACCGTGGCGAGGAGGTGCGACATGGCATCCCCGTTGCGCCGGACGGCGGCGGTTCTGCTGGCGGTCTCGGCCGTGGCCGGTTCCGCCGACGCCGCCGCCGTGCCCGCCGCGCCGCGCCGTATCGCACGGGCGGGTCAGCCGCTGGAGGCGGAGTGCAGCGCACGCGTCGACGGCTCCCGCGCCGTCGCCGACTGCTTCAACGCCAACGCCACCCCCGACCGCGTCCAGCTGCACGTCCAGTGCGCCCGCTGGTGGGACCCCGGCATGGACACCGCCACCGTCACCGTGGAGCCCGCCCGGCACGTCTCCCTCGCGCAGCGCTGCTGGCTGGAGATACGCCAGGCCTGGGTGAGTCACCTGCCCGGGTGAGGATCCCGCGCGCGGGGATGGGACACTGTGCGCATGCCCGTGCTCGAGCCCAATCCCCAGAACGGCCAGAAGGCCCTGCTGACCATCCTCGGCGTGATGCTCGGCATCACGGTGGTCATCGCCGTCATCGCCACGATCGCCTCTCCCTGAGCCCCGGCCTTCGGCCCGCGACCCCGACTCGGACGCCCTGATCCCCTAGGGGATGGTGGGGGCAGCCCCAGGGTCGAGTGGGTGGGTTACCGGATGGGAGACGGAGGCCGCTCTCCGTAGGTTCGTAGTACACCGCAACACGGCGGTGCACCGGACACGCGGAGGCGATCCCATGGCCGCCGGACGGCAGGCGCACACCCCCGGCACCAAGCAGGACAGACTGCCGTGGTGGGCCCTGGTGCTGCCCGCGGTCGCCTTCCTGGCGCTGTTCTCCCTGCTCGCCCCGAGCGCCTCGGCGGACACCGCGGAGGGGGCCGGCCGGCCGGGCGGCGGCTCGCTCGTCCACGTTGTCCAGTTGGTGCAGCATGCGGTCATACACCGTGCGCCGTGAGCCCCGGCGCGGCGCTCCGCCACCCTGTGGGGGCAAGCCTCCCAACACCCCGCGCCTCGCCGCCCGTTTCGTGCGAAGCTGGACGTCATGAGCGCCGAACCGACCCGCAGGATCGTCCTTCTCCGGCATGCCAAGGCCGACTGGCCCGATGTCGACGACCACGACCGCCCCCTCGCGGAGCGCGGCCGCAAGGACGCCCCGGCCGCCGGCCGCTGGCTCGCCGGCTCCGGCATCCCCCTCGACCTGGCCCTCTGCTCCACCGCCGCCCGCACCCGCGAGACCTGGAAGCTCGCCGCCCACGAGCTGGACCGGCGCCCCCGCACGGTCTACGAGGAGCGCATCTACGAGGCCTCGGCGGGCGAGCTCATCGCCCTGATCAACGAGATTTCCGACGAGGCCAAGGACGTGCTGATCGTCGGGCACAACCCCGGCATGCACGCGGTGGCCGATGCCCTGGCCGGCAGCGCGGAGGGCGACGCCCTGGCCCGGATGAGCCGTTCGGGCTTCCCCACGTCCGCCATCGCGGTGCTCGCGGTCACCGGCTCCTGGAAGTCCGTGGAGCACAGCGGCGCCCGCCTGGTCTCCTTCTGGGCGCCGCACCCCAAGTAGCCGCGCCGGCCACGACCGGCGAATGCGGCCTCACTCGTGGGTGTTGGCCGCCTCGACCTCTTCACGGGTGACGCCGAGCAGATAGAGCACCGTGTCCAGGAAGGGCACGTTCACCGCGGTGTGCGCAGCCTCCCGCACCACGGGCTTGGCGTTGAACGCCACGCCCAGGCCTGCCGCGTTGAGCATGTCCAGGTCGTTCGCACCGTCGCCGACGGCCACGGTCTGCGCGAGCGGCACCCCGGCCTCCGCCGCGAACCGGCGCAACAGCCGTGCCTTCCCGGCCCGGTCCACGATCTCCCCGGTGACCCGGCCGGTCAGCTTCCCGTCCACTATCTCCAGGGTGTTGGCGGACGCGAAGTCCAGCCCCAGCCGCTCCCGCAGGTCGTCGGTGACCTGGGTGAAGCCGCCCGAGACCACGCCCACCTGGAAGCCGAGCTTCTTCAGCGTGCGGATCAGCGTCCGGGCGCCGGGGGTGAGCCGCACCTCGGCGCGCACCTTGTCCACGACCGACTCGTCGAGCCCGGCCAGCAGCGCCACCCGGGCGTGCAGCGACTCCTCGAAGTCCAGCTCGCCGCGCATCGCCCGCGCGGTGACCTCCGCGACCTCGGCCTCGCAGCCCGCGTGCGCGGCGAACAGCTCGATGACCTCGTCCTGGATGAGCGTGGAGTCGACGTCCATCACCACCAGCCGCTGCGCGCGCCGCTGCAGCCCGGCCGCGACGACCGCCACGTCCACGCCCAGCTTGGCGGCCTCCAGGGCCAGGGCGGTGCGCAGGGTCTCCGTCTCGGTGCCGGAGACGGCGAACTCCACGGCCGTCACGGGGTACTTGGCGAGCCGGAAGATACGGTCGATGTTGCCGCCGGTGCCGGTGATGCAGGCCGCGATGGAGGCCGTCGACTCGGCGGTGAGCGGGTGCCCGAGCACGGTGACGTGGGAACGGCCCACGCCGCGCGGCCGGTTGTCGCCCCGGCCCGAGATGATCTCGGTCTGCAGGCGCATCGAGTCCGCCCAACTGTGCACGGTGGAACGGAGTTCGCCCTCCGTCGCCCCGTCCCCCTTCGGCGCGGTCACCAGGGCGCACAGGGTGATCCGGCCCCGGGTCACGACCTGCTCGATGTCGACGACGTCCACGGAGAAGGCGGCGAGGGTGTCGAAGAGGCCGGCGGTGATGCCGGGGCGGTCCTTGCCGAATATCTTGACGAGCAGGGTGGGGTCGTCGTCGGCGGCGGGGACGACGTTCTCTGATGCGCTCATGGTGGTTCTACCGTATCCGGCGCCGGAGGGGGCCTGCGCAGCCGGTGCCGCTTCGCGGGGGTCGGCCGTTCTTCGGGGCGCCTGAGCTTTTGCGCCCCGTCAGGGGCGCTGGGGGGTGCCCCCAGCGCCCCTTCGAGGCGCCTGGCTTACGGGGCGCCCGGTTTACGGGGCGCAGGGCCCGGCGGCGGCGTTTCGCCCGGTGGGCGGCGCGGCCTGCGGGGTGGCGGTATCGGCTGTGCCGTGCGGGTCGGGATGTCGGACGGGTCCTCTCCCGGTGCGCGCAGGTACGGATTCGTGTCACCGCTCGACGGCCGGTACGACGAGGACGGTGTGTACGGCCCCGGCAGAGAGACCGGATCGGGGTACGTCCGCGCACCACGGGTCCGTACGGCGCGGCGGCCCGCCGTGCCCGTCGCGCAGGCCAGCAGTGCCCCGGCCGCCCCCGCGGCGCACCCCCAGAGCGCCCCCAGCAGCAGCGCCGACGGCACACTTCCGGCCAGCTCCAGGCCGGCCCCGGCCGCGTCGATGCCCAGCACCGACAGACTGGCGTCCGCCTTCAGCCGGGTCGCCAGCACCAGCAGCGGCAGCGCCACGGCGGTGGCCGCCCCGAGCGAGAGGGCGCACCGGCCCACGAAGGCGCCGGTCCGCGCACCGTCGCGCGGGGTGCGGACGGCCGTGAGCACCCCGGCCGTCAGCATCAGCAGCACGCTTCCCACGCTCAGCAGCCACACCAGCGGCTCCAGGTCCGCGAGCCGGCTCACCGACACCGCCGAGTCGGCCTGCCCCTTCAGCAGTTTGTCCAGCGGGTCGGGGAGCACCTGCAGCAGCGAGCCGCTCGCCGTGCCGCGCCAGGGCACGAGCAGGCCCAGCGGCACCCCGATCCACACACCGTTCGGCGCACCCAGCAGCGCAGCCCCCAGCACCCGCCGGGGACGGCCGTCCCCGGCGGCCGCGGCCACCGCCGCCGCCAGGCCCGCCACGACCGCCAGCACCAGGACCGCGCACACCGCCGAGGCGGCGGGGCGGACGCTGCGGTGCAGCGCGGACCAGGCCACCGGCAGCCGGGCCCGGCGGGAGACCAGCACGGCGATCACCAGGACGGCCAGCACCCACACCGCTCCGCCGAGCAGCGAGGGACCGGTGCGCACCGAGAAGCCGACGGACGCCTTCGCCTTGGCGAGCCCGGAGATGCGGTCGGCCAGCCCGCCGCCGATGTCCCCGAGGCTCCCCAGCCCGGGGATCTGCAGCCCCCCGCTGCCTCCCCCGGAACCCGGCCCCGTGCTGCTGCCGTCGAAGGTGACCGTGGACGACCCGGCCCACGCGAGCCCGCCCAGCAGCAGGACGAACAGCAGGGCCACCGCGCCCGCCCGCGCGGCCAGTTCGGCGCCGCGCAGGGCGGCTCCGGCGGGGCGCAGGGAACGGGCGAAGATGCCGCCGAGCAGCAGCGCCCCCACCAGGCTCACACCCAGTGGCGCGAAATCGATGGTGGTGTGCGCCCCGGCACCGGCCAGCCCGAAAGCCTCGACCGAGCCCGAGGGAGTCACCGAGCCGCCGACCGCCAGCACGACCACGGCGGCCGTCATCGGCCCCAGCCGTCCCGCGGCATCCGCCCCGAGCAGATGCAGACCGAGTGCCGCAATTCCCGCCATGGCGAGAAAAGCCCAGCTCACGGCCGCTATGGAAGTAAGGAGCAGATCTGCGGCGAAAGCTGTGCGCCTGCCACTGGTGATGGTCATTGCGCCCCCCGGTCCATACCAGTTGCCCGGATGCTGGTGATCCGTACGCATCCATGGGCTGTTACCACTCTCCGGGCGACTTTCGGATCGGTCAACAGTGCCTGTTACACGGCTGCTTCAGTCCCCGACTTTCGGTCGGGGGACTGTGCCTGAAATAGTTCCTCCCGATGTTCGCCATCCCTAGACTCCCCGTGCAGGGGGCTCATCGGGGGACAAGTAGTGGGGCATGGAGTGCCGGAACTCGTACTGGAATTGAATGGACAGACCTGGACGCTCGATCCGTCCAGGTCGTACACCCTGGGTCGTGATCCGCAGGGTGACATGGTGCTGGAGGACGCCCGGGTGTCGTGGCGGCACGCCACCGTGCGCTGGGGCGGCCACAGTTGGGTCATCGAGGACCAGGGCAGCACCAACGGCACCTATGTGCAGGGTCAGCGCATCCATCACATGGAGATCGGCCCCGGCTCCGCCGTGCACCTCGGCAACGCCACCGACGGCCCCGTGCTGCACCTGAGCGCGGCAGCGGCCGCGGCCCCGGCCGCGGACCTCTACAACGCACAGACGGCCATGGCCGCGCCGCAGCAGCACCAGGCGTACCAGACGCCGGTGCAGCAGCCGGGACACGACTGGGCCGCCCAGCAGCACCAGGCACAGCAGCCGCAGCACCAGCAGCAGGCCGCCTGGCAGCAGCCGCAGGCCCAGCAGCACCAGCAGCAGGCCTACGTCCCGCAGCAGCAGGCGGCCCCGGCCGCGCAGCCGCAGCAGCCGACCGGCGGCGGTGCCGCGGGCGCGGCGCCCGTCCACGGCGACCGCAGCCCGACCAGCTTCCACCAGATGGCGGTCGGCCGCGTCATGCGCATCGGCCGTGCCCTGGACAACGAGCTGGTCGTCTCCGACCTCCAGGTCTCCCGCCACCACGCGGAGTTCCGGGCCACCAGCGACGGCCGCTTCGAGATCGTCGACCTCGGCAGCCACAACGGCACCTACGTCAACGGTCAGCCGGTCAGCCGGCAGATCATCGGCCCCCACGACACCGTCGGTGTCGGTCACTCCACCTTCCGCCTCGTCGGCGACCGGCTGGAAGAGTTCGTCGACACCGGCGACGTCTCCTTCTCCGCGCGCCACCTGACCGTCACGGTCGACGGCGGCAAGCAGATCCTCAAGGACGTCTCCTTCGGCGTCCCCGAGAAGTCGCTGATCGCCGTCATCGGCCCGTCCGGCTCCGGCAAGTCCACCCTGCTCAAGGCGCTCACGGGCTACCGCCCCGCCAACCAGGGCGACGTCCTCTACGACAACCGGAACCTCTACAAGCAGTTCGCCGAGCTGCGCCAGCGCATCGGTCTGGTCCCGCAGGACGACATCCTGCACAAGGAGCTCACCGTCCGGAAGGCACTGCGCTACGCGGCCAAGCTCCGCTTCCCCGGCGACACCGCGCCCGCCGAGCGCGAGGCCCGCATCGACGAGGTGCTGCGCGAGCTCAAGCTCGACATCCACAAGGACAAGAAGGTCACCGCCCTCTCCGGCGGCCAGCGCAAGCGCGTCTCGGTCGCCCTGGAGCTGCTGACCAAGCCGTCGCTGATCTTCCTGGACGAGCCCACCTCCGGCCTCGACCCGGGCATGGACCGCGACGTCATGCAGCTGCTGCGCGGCCTGGCCGACGACGGCCGCACCGTCCTCGTGGTCACGCACTCCGTGGCCGAGCTGGCGCTCTGCGACAAGCTGCTCGTCATGGCGCCCGGTGGCTCCGTCGCCTACTTCGGCCCGCCGGAGGAGGCGCTCAACTTCTTCGGCTACGAGACCTGGGCCGACGTCTTCTCGGCCTTCGAGAACTACCGCGACTACGACTGGGCGGGCCGCTGGAAGGGCTCGCAGCACTACCAGATGTACGCGGCCGACATCGACGCCGTCGCCCCGCAGTCCGTGCACGTCCAGCCGCAGAGCCCGCCGAAGGCCCAGAGCTGGGGCTCGCAGCTGTGGACGCTGATGCGCCGCTACGCCTCGGTCATCGCCTCCGACCGCGGCTTCATGGGCCTGATGCTCGTGCTGCCCGCGGTGCTCGGCGGCGTCAGCTGTGTGATCCCGTCCGACTACGGCCTCGGCGCCCCGGACCCGCGGCACTTCAACCAGGACGCCGGCACGATCATGCTGATCCTCGCGGTCGGCATGTGCTTCTCGGGCGCCGCCAACTCCGTCCGAGAACTGATCAAGGAACGGGTGATCTACGAACGGGAACGGGCCGTCGGCCTCTCCCGCTCCGCGTACCTGATGTCCAAGGTCATCGTCCTCGGACTGATCACCGCCCTGCAGGGCGTCATCATCTCCGCCATCGGCTTCTCGATCCGCAAGATGCCGAAGGAGGGCGTGATCCTCAAGAACCTCCCGGCCGTCGAGCTGTGCCTGGTGATCATCGCCCTCGGCTTCACGTCGATGATGATCGGCCTCGTGATCTCCTCGCTGGTGAAGACCGCCGAGAAGACGATGCCGCTGCTGGTCATGTTCGCCATCGTCCAGGTGGTGTTCACCGGCATCATGTTCAAGATCTACGACTCCCCGGGCGTCGAGCAGGTCGCCTGGCTGATGCCCTCCCGCTGGGCCATCGGCGCCGCCGCCGCGACGCTGGACCTGTCGCACATCATGGCGCCGATGGACAAGAGCAACCACGACAACCTCGACCCGCTGTGGACGCACAGCGCCGCGCAGTGGGGCATCGACGTGGTCGTGCTCCTCGCGCTCGGCGTGATCTGCGGAATCGCGGTCGCGCGCCTGCTGCGCCGTCACGAGCCGGAAGTCATGCGCAAGTGACGATTGCTCACGTATAACGCCTGAGGGCGGTGTTCCCGGAATTCGGGAACACCGCCCTCAGGCGTTGTACGGCCGTGCAGAAGAACGTGCCGAAGAAAGGATCAGTAGGCCGAGTTCACGTTGTCCATCGAGCCGTAGACCTTGGCCGCGTAATTGCAGGCGGCGGTGATGTTGGCGACCGGGTCGTAGATGTTCCAGGACGTGCCGTCGACGTGGTACGCCTTGAAGGTCGGGTCGATCACCTGCAGCAGGCCCTTGGAGGGTATGCCGGCGGCGGCGTTGGAGTCCCAGTTGTTGATGGCGTTGGGGTTGCCCGTCGACTCCCGCATGATGTTGCGGTAGATGCCGTTGTAGGTGCCCGGAATGCCCTTGGCGGCCATGATGTCCAGGGACTGGCGGATCCAGCCGTCCAGGTTGTTGGCGTAGACCTTGGGGGCCGGGGCGGCGGGCGCGGCCTCGACCGGCTTGCGCTCCTCGGAACGGCTCGCGGCCTGCTGCTCGGCGCGCTCCTTGTCCGCCTTGGCCTTCGCCTCGTCGTCGGCCTTCTTCTTGGCCTCGGCGGCGGTCTTGGCCTGCGCGGCGGCGGCGTCCGACTGCTTGGTCAGCTCGCTCTGCTGGGTCTCGCCGAAGGCCGAGGTGTTCCAGGCCACCTCCTTGACGCCGATCGACTGCGCGTCGCCCTTGGCGCCGGCGGTCGGCACGAGGGCGAAGGCCAGGGCGGCGGCGCCCGCGCCGGCGATGCCGGCGGCGGAGAACTTGTGGACCTTGGTCAGGCGGGTATAGCCAGAGATGGGGGAGCGCATACGAGCTGAACCTCTTCCGATCGCGTGAGCCGCAGGGGCCGTTTTCGGGCTGAAAAAACAGCGCCGTGTCTTTCGACGGCGCCGTGCGACGGGGGAAATTCTTAGCGCTCGCAAAATGCTGTGGCAAAGGTGTGACGTACTATCCCGCTTCGTTGCGGAGGGGTCCGCCCGCGACCCGGCGAACCTGTCCGGTCCCTGTGTGGGCCGCCGCTTACGACGGACTTATGCGTCCACTAGGCCGCTTCGTAAGTGATGTGCGTCCCATGAGCGGGCTCACACCGGGACCCCTGGGGGTTCACCCGGTGTGAGCGCCGCGGTGCATTCCGTGGAAAGGGGGCTCAGACCTCCACCAGCACCTGGTCCAGGTTCTTGCGCACCAGGTCCGGCACCTCGCAGTCCGCCGCCGGATAGCCGACGGGGATCACCGCGAAGGCCTTCTCGTTCACCGGCCGCCCCAGCACCTCCGACAGGAACCGCATCGGGCTCGGCGTGTGCACCAGTGCCGCCAGCCCCGACAGGTGCAGCGCCGAGAGCAGCATCCCGACCGCGATGCCGACCGACTCGTCCACGTAGTAGTGCTTGCGCCGCTCCCCGTCCGGGCCCAGCCAGTAGCGCTGCTGGAAGACGACGATCAGTGCCGGGGCGTCCGTCAGATGCGGCTTGACCTCGTCCGTGCCCAGCGGCCGCAGCGCCGCCAGCCACTCCTCGCCCAGCCGCCCCTCGTAGGAGATGCGTTCCTCCTCCTCGGCCGCGGCCCGGATCCGCCGCCGCACCGCCGGGTCCTTCACCAGCACGAACGTCCACGGCTGCTGGTGCGCCCCGGACGGCGCCGTGGCCGCGCACGCGATCGCGTCCCGCACGGCCTGCTCGGGCACGGGATCGGCGGAGAACCGTCGCACGGTCCTGCGCCGGTCCATCCGCTCCCGCAGCTCCGCGGCCCGGACGAGCGACTCGGCGACGGGCATCCGCTCGGGCCGGTAGGGCACCGGCCGGTAGGGCTCGCCATGGATGGGTGTCCACTGCATCGGTGACGTCATGGCCAGAGTCTGGCCCGCGCGGGCCTTTCGGCCTAGGCCCCGGGTCCCGGCCGGCTGCGGCCGCCGGTCCGATCCCCCGCACGTGACCCGTGGGTACGGTGAGGCCATGACCACTGGCCCACGCTCCGGACTGACCGCCGTGAGCAGCGCCCTCCTCGCCATGAGCCGGCATCTGGAGGTGCGCGACGTCCTGCACACGATCGTCGCCTCGGCCCGCGAACTCCTCGACGCCGAGTACGCGGCGCTCGGCGTCCCCGACGACCACGGCGGCTTCGCCCAGTTCGTCGTCGACGGCGTCAGCGACGAGCAGTGGAAGGCCATCGGCCCGCTGCCCCGCCAGCACGGCATTCTCGCCGCCATGCTCCAGGAGGCCACCCCGCAGCGGCTGGCGGACGTCCGCCTCGACCCCCGCTTCGAGGGCTGGCCCGCGGCCCACCCCGACATGTCCGACTTCCTCGGCATGCCCGTCGCCGACGGCGACGAGATCCTGGGCGCGCTCTTCCTGGCGAACAAGCGTTGCCCCAAGCCGGCCGGCGGCTGCGGCTTCACCGCCGAGGACGAGGAACTGCTGCGCGTCCTCGCCCAGCACGCCGCCATAGCCCTCACCAACGCCCGCCTCTACGAGCGCAGCCGCGAGCTGACCATCGCGGGGGAGCGGTCCCGCCTCGCGCACGAGCTGCACGACGCCGTCTCCCAGAAGCTCTTCTCCCTGCGGCTGACCGCCCAGGCCGCCACCGCCCTCGTCGACCGCGACCCGGCCCGCGCCAAGGAGGAGCTGCACGAGGTCGCCCGGCTCGCCGCCGAGGCGGCCGACGAACTGCGCGCAGCCGTCGTGGAATTGCGCCCCGCAGGACTGGACGAGGACGGGCTTGTCGCCACCCTGCGCACCCAGGTCAAGGTCCTCGACCGGGCTCACACGGCCCGCGTCACCTTCGCCTCCCGCGGTGTACGGGCTCTGCCGGCCGCCCAGGAGGAGGCGCTGCTGCGGGTGGCCCAGGAGGCCCTGCACAATGCGCTGCGCCACTCCGGCGCCGGTGCCGTCGATGTCACGCTCGCCCGCTGCGGCCAGGGCGCGGCCCTGCGGGTGGCCGACGACGGCCAGGGGTTCGATCCGTCCGCCGTCCGCCGGGCCGGACGGCACCTGGGCCTGGTCTCCATGCGGGACCGGGCCAACGGGGTCGGCGGCAGGCTGAGAGTCGTCTCGGAGCCCGGCAAGGGCACCACGATCGAAATGGAGGTGCCCGGTGGCTGAGGACCGCGTGATCAAGGTGCTGCTGGTGGACGATCACCAGGTGGTCCGCCGGGGACTGCGGACGTTCCTGGAGGTGCAGGACGACATCGAAGTGGTCGGGGAGGCGGCGGACGGCGCCGAGGGCGTGGCCCGCGCCGAGGAGCTGTGCCCCGACGTCGTCCTCATGGACGTGAAGATGCCGGGGATGGACGGCATCGAGGCGCTGCGCAGGCTGCGGGAGCTGGAGCACCCGGCCCGGGTGCTGGTCGTCACCAGTTTCACCGAGCAGCGCACCGTGGTCCCCGCCCTGCGGGCCGGTGCGGCGGGCTACGTCTACAAGGACGTGGACCCCGATGCGCTCGCCGGCGCCATCCGGTCCGTGCACGCCGGGCACGTCCTGCTGCAGCCCGAGGTGGCCGGGGCGCTGCTGTCGCAGGACGAGGGCGGCAACGGGCAGGGGAGAGGCAACGCGCTCACCGAACGGGAGCGCGAGGTGCTGGCCCTGATCGCGGACGGCCGGTCCAACCGGGAGATCGCCCGGGCCCTGGTGCTGTCGGAGAAGACCGTCAAGACGCACGTCTCCAACATCCTCATGAAACTCGACCTCGCCGACCGCACCCAGGCGGCCCTCTGGGCCGTCCGCCAGGGGCTGGGCGCCTGACGGGGGTCGTAGCGGAACGTCACGTTCTGATCGGAGGTTCATGCGGTCGTGTGATAACCCGCCCGGGGGCGCAACTCGTCCGGCAGCGGCCCGTTTTCCATGGCGTAACCGCGGCGGCTGGCCGTGGCGAAAGCTCCAGGAAGGTCTCAGGAAGAGTGAAGAACATGAAGAAGGCCGCTGCTGTCACCATCGCTGCCGGCGGCCTCGCCCTCATGGGTGCCGGTATCGCCTCCGCCCATGGGCAGGGGCACGTCGGCGCCGGCGCCGAGTCGAAGGACAACCCCGGCGTCGTCTCGGGCAACGTCCTCCAGGTCCCCGTCGAGGTCCCGGTGAACGTCTGCGGCAACACGGTCAATGTGGTCGGCCTGCTGAACCCGGCGCACGGCAACCTCTGCGTCAACGAGTAAGGGCTTCGCAGCCCGACTCGTCCGCCGGTCGTCCCCGTTCCTCCCGGGCGGGGCCGACCGGCGGATTTTCGGGGGAGTCAATCGTCCGAACGAGGGCAAACACCGCCGACGGCCGTGCCGTCGGCGGCGCAGTGGCGTTCATCAGTGCACGGCCCCCATGGCTGGGGTCGACAGGTCTCAGCACAAAGGAAGACACCTTATGAACAGAGCCACGAAGGCTGCCCTCGTTCTGGCCGCAGCAGGAGCCGCCGTCACCGCTTCCGTCGGCAACGCCCTCGCCACCGGCGGCGGGCCCGACGGTGCGGGCGCCATCGGGGTCGCGAAGGGCTCGCCCGGTGTCATCTCGGGCAACGTCATCCAGGTCCCGATCCAGCTCCCGATCAACCTGTGCGGCAACAGCATCGACATCGTCGGGCTCCTCAACCCGACCTTCGGCAACACCTGCGTCAACGCCTCGGTGGAGGAGGAGCACCACGAGGTGCGTCACATCCACGTCCACC
>NZ_JABBXF010000074.1 GCF_013030945.1 Streptomyces morookaense
GCCTCGGTGGAGGAGGAGCACCACGAGGTGCGTCACATCCACGTCCACCACCACGAGGGCCACCACCACGAGGGTCACGAGGGTCACCACGACGAGGGTCACCACGACGAGGACTGACCCCCTCCACGGCATTCCGCCGGCACAGGGCGAGGCCCCGCGGACACGCGTTCCGCGGGGCCTTCCCGCTGCCGGGGGCGGGTCAGTGCCTCCCGCGCTCCCGCTCCTCCACGGGCGCGTTGTACGCGGCCACCTGCGCCCGCCGCGCCGTGCGCTCCACCGGCCGCAGCGCCGCGGCCCGCGCCGCGATCTCCGAGGCGCTCACCGCGCCGCCGTGCTCCCGGCCCTCGCGGTCGCCGGGCTCGTACGCGATGGACACCAGCGCGCCCACCCGCTGCGCCAGCTCCAGCACCCGTACCGCACGCGGCGGATAGCCCGGGGCGAGCACCTCGCGGCCCGCCTCCGCACGCGCCCGGTAGGCCTCCAGGGCGGCCTGGGCCACCGGTCCCGAGCCCGCGACGTCGAGCCGGGTGAGCACCTCCGTCGCCTCGCGCAGCGCCTCGGCCAGCTCGCGCTCGGCCTCCCCGAGCGAGGGCACGTCCGCGGGCGGCGCCTCCCGTACGGGCAGGCAGTGCCAGACGACCTCCACGTGCACATCACCCGCCGGACCCGCCTCGGCGACCTCCGGCACGAGCCCGAGCGCCACGCCCGAGACGACGACCGCCTCCTCGGCCTCCATCGCGCGCGCATTGAACTCCGGCGGCCCGCTGAGCCCCAGCGGGTGTCCCGGTACCGGCAGCGCCAGCCGCAGCCCGGTGGCGCCGAGCGCCCGCAGCCGTCCGAGTGCGAGGGTCAGGCCGACCGGGCCGGATTCCCCGGGCAGTCCGGCGACACGGTGGACGGCGTCGTCCGCGGTGATGTGGTGCGCCGCGTCATCCGGCGCGACAAACCCGGCAAGAAGGGCATTTCCCCATGCGGCGAGCCGCCCTGAGCGATGTTCGACGAGCATGGCCCCAGCCTAAGGACTGGCACCCTCGACCGGTGGCGTAGGTTTTCCCTGGAGACTGCGTCCGCAGGCGCAGGCGGCGACCGAGACTGCAATGGGAGACAACGCGCTCATGAGCGAAGTGCTGGAACTGGTGGACGTATCCGTGGTCCGCGAGGGCCGGGCTCTGGTGGACCAGGTCTCCTGGTCGGTCAAGGAGGGCGAGCGCTGGGTCATCCTCGGCCCCAACGGAGCCGGCAAGACCACCCTCCTCAATGTCGCCTCCAGCTACCTCTTCCCGACCAAGGGCACCGCGACGATCCTCGGCGAGAAGCTCGGCGCCGTCGACGTCTTCGAGCTGCGCCCGCGCATCGGCGTGGCCGGAATCGCCCTCGCCGACAAGCTGCCGCGCAGCCAGACCGTGCTGCAGACCGTCCTCACCGCCGCCTACGGCATGACCGCCACCTGGCAGGAGGACTACGAGGAGGTCGACGAGCGGCGCGCCCGCGCCTTCCTCGACGTGCTCGGCATGACGGACCACCTGGACCGGAAGTTCGGCACCCTCTCCGAGGGCGAGCGCAAGCGCACCCTGATCGCCCGCGCGATGATGACCGACCCCGAGCTGCTGATGCTCGACGAGCCCGCCGCGGGCCTCGACCTCGGCGGCCGCGAGGACCTGGTCCGCCGCCTCGGCCGGCTCGCCCGCGACCCCCTCGCGCCCTCGATGCTCATGGTCACCCACCACGTCGAGGAGATCGCCCCCGGCTTCACCCATGTCCTGATGATCCGTCAGGGCAAGGTGCTCGCCGCCGGCCCCATCGAGCTCGAGCTCACCTCGCGCAACCTCTCGCACTGCTTCGGCCTCCCCCTGGTCGTCGAGCGCAACGGCGACCGCTGGACCGCCCGGGGCCTGCCGCTCTCCTGACCCCGGTCCGCCGGGTCACCGGCCCGCGCTCTGTCCCGGGCGCGGGCCGCACGCCTACCATGACCACGTGGACACATGGGTGTGGTGGCTCGTGGCCGCCGTCGGACTGGGCATTCCGCTGATCGTGACCGCGCTGCCCGAGTTCGGCATGCTGGCCGCCGGGGCCGTCGCCGCCGCCGTCACCTCCAAGCTGGGCGGCGGCACCGTGATCCAGTTCGTGGTCTTCGCCGTCGTCTCCGTCGCCCTCATCGCCGTCGTCCGCCCCATCGCCAACCGGCACCGCGACCGGCGGCCCGAGCTGGCGACCGGCGTCGAGGCCCTGAAAGGCCGTCAGGCGACCGTGCTGGAAAGGGTCGACGGCTCCGGAGGGCGCATCAAGCTCGCGGGCGAGATCTGGTCGGCCCGCTCCTTCGACACCGACCGGAGCTACGACGTGGGCCAGCAGGTGGACGTCATCGAGATCGACGGCGCGACAGCCGTGGTGATGTGACCGGGATGTGGGCCCAACGCCTGCACACGGGCACGCGATCTGAAAGACTCCACATCACGATCAAAGACCGCGATCAACGACCAAGGCGTGGGGAGCCTCGATGGAACCGATCATCATCGTCCTGATCATCCTGGTGGTGCTCGTCTTCATCGCCCTCATGAAGACGGTCCAGGTCATCCCGCAGGCCAGCGCCGCCATCGTCGAGCGCTTCGGCCGCTACACGCGCACCCTCAACGCCGGCCTGAACATCGTCGTCCCCTTCATCGACTCCATCCGCAACCGGATCGACCTCCGCGAGCAGGTCGTCCCGTTCCCGCCGCAGCCGGTCATCACCCAGGACAACCTGGTCGTCAACATCGACACCGTCATCTACTACCAGGTCACCGACGCCCGGGCCGCCACCTACGAGGTCTCCAGCTTCATCCAGGCCATCGAGCAGCTCACCGTCACCACCCTGCGCAACATCATCGGCGGCATGGACCTGGAGCGCACCCTCACCTCCCGCGAGGAGATCAACGCGGCTCTGCGCGGCGTCCTCGACGAGGCCACCGGCAAGTGGGGCATCCGCGTCAACCGCGTCGAGCTCAAGGCCATCGAACCGCCCACATCCATCCAGGACTCGATGGAGAAGCAGATGCGCGCCGACCGGGACAAGCGCGCCGCCATCCTCACCGCCGAGGGCATCCGCCAGTCCCAGATCCTCACCGCGGAGGGCGAGAAGCAGTCCGCCATCCTGCGCGCCGAGGGCGAGGCCCGCGCCGCCGCACTCCGCGCCGAGGGCGAGGCCCAGGCCATCCGCACCGTCTTCGAGTCCATCCACGCGGGTGACCCCGACGAGAAGCTGCTCTCCTACCAGTACCTCCAGATGCTGCCGAAGATCGCCGAAGGCGACGCCAACAAGCTCTGGATCGTGCCCAGCGAGATCGGCGACGCCCTCAAGGGCCTCAGCGGAGCCGTCGGCAACCTCGGCCCCATGGGCGGCCCGAAGATGACCAAGGAGACCCCGCGCCGCGAAGAGCCGCCGATCGACTGAACAGCGCAGCGCTTCCCCCTCCTTCCCCCGTGATCCATGATCAGTGCGGCCCCCCGACCTCTCATGGCGGGGAGGCGGCACACTGATCAGAAGGAGATGGCCTTGTCCATCTGGGAAGCACTCGCGGTCTTCGCCGCCGGCATCGGCGCGGGCACCATCAACGTCATCGTCGGCTCGGGCACCCTCCTCACCTTCCCGGTGCTCCTCGCCACCGGGCTGCCGCCGGTGACCGCCAACGTCTCCAACACCCTCGGCCTCGTCACCGGCAACATCAGCGGCGTCGTCGGCTACCGCCGCGAACTGCGCGGCCAGGGCCGCCGCATCGCCCTCTTCGGCGGCACCGCCCTCGTCGGCGGCCTCGCCGGAGCCGTCCTGCTGCTCGCCCTGCCGTCCAAGGCCTTCGACACCATCGTGCCGGCCCTCATCGGCCTCGCCCTCGTGCTCGTCGTCCTGCAGCCCCGCCTCGCTCGCGCCCTCGCCCGCCGCCACGAGCGCAACGGCACCGAGGCACCCGCCCACGGCGGACCCGTCCTGCTGATAGGCCTCCTGCTGGCCAGCGCCTACGGCGGCTACTTCGGCGCCGCCCAGGGCGTCATGTACCTCTCGCTCATGGGCCTGCTGCTCAGCGACCAACTGCAGCGCATCAACGCGCTCAAGAACGTCCTCGCCCTCGTCGTCAACGGCGTGGCCGCGCTGTTCTTCCTCTTCGTAGCCTCCTTCGACTGGAGGGCCGTCCTGCTCATCGCCGCCGGCTCCACACTCGGCGGCCAGCTCGGCGCCAGAATCGGCCGCCGCCTCCCGCCCACCGCACTGCGCGGAGTCATCGTCGCGGTGGGCGTGGTGGCGATCGTCCAGATGCTGCTGAGGTAAGCGCAGCGCCCCGAGGCACTAGGCCACCGCGGTCAACCAATCCCGTTCGTCCAGGCCGAGCGCGAGCAGCAGCGAATCGGCGGGCGTCGGCTCGAACGGACGGCTGAGCAGCCGCATCCCCGCCTGCTCCGGAGTGCGGTCCGCCTTGCGGTGGTTGTCCGCCGCACAGGCGGCGACCGTATTCAGCCAGGTGTCCTGGCCCCCGTGCGCCCGCGGCACCACATGGTCGACCGTGGTCGCACGCTGCCCGCAGTACGCGCACCGGTGCCGGTCACGCACCAGCACCCCGCGCCGCGACCACGGCGCCCGTTGTCGGAACGGCACCCGCACGTACCGGCAGAGCCTGATCACTTGGGGCACCGGCATCTCCACCGCCGAAGCCCGCACCCGCAGCCCGGGATGTGCCCGCTCCACAACGGCCTTGTCCTGCAGGACGAGCACCACCGCACGTCGCAGCGACACCGTCGCCAACGGCTCGAAACCCGCATTGAGCACCAGCGTCTCCCGCATCCCGTCCACCTCCCGGACCGCTCTTCGCCCCCGCGGCAAAGATGGCTCAACTCTGCCGGGGCAGTGGGACGGGAACAACGCAATTTCGTTACGGGAAAGGGAAGTTGATCGTCAGCTGGCCATGGCGTGAAGACGCGGCGGCGCATGGGGAAACGGGGGAACGCTCCGGGCCCTTCCCCCGTGCGAAACGCGGGCCCGGAGCGCACAGCAGCAGACGCGGCCACCCGGCCACGGAGGACCGGCCTCCGGCAGACGGCCGGCGCACGGTATACGCGCGCCCTGCCGCCCCCGCACTGCGGTGTCCACTGCCCGACGGCCCTGAAAGAAGCCGTCAGCCATGCACCACTGTGCGATCCGGGGCCAGCGGGGCGCAACGGATTTTCCGGTCGCCGCAGCCTGCGAAGACCCGTCAGCCGGCCGCGGGGTTCTCGTACTCGCCGATCAGCTGCGCCCGGGCCAGCGCATGGAACCGCAGGTTGAAGCCCACGACCGCGGGCGAGGCGGTCTCGTCCGGTCCCAGCTTCTCCTTGTCGACCGCGTACACCGTGAAGACGTAGCGGTGCGAACCGTCCCCGGGCGGCGGCGCGGCACCGCCGAAGTCCCGCGTCCCGTAGTCGTTCCGCACGTGCACCGCGCCCGCCGGCAGACCCTTCATCTCCCCGCTCCCGGCGCCCGCCGGCAGCTCGGTCACGTCCGCCGGGATGTCGAAGAGCACCCAGTGCCAGAAACCGCTCCCGGTCGGCGCGTCCGGGTCGAAGCACGTCACCGCAAAGCTCTTCGTGCCCTCCGGGAAGCCCTCCCAGCGCAGGTGCGGCGAGATGTTGCCCCCGCTGAAGACCTGATCGCTCCTGAGCACCGCCCCCGGGCTCACGTCATCGCTGACCACCGTGAACGACGGCACCGCCGGATGGAAATCGTGGGGCAGCGGCCGCCGCTTCTGCTCGGATACGCCTGACACGCAGGACACCTCCTGTACGCGCGGGAAAGATGAAAGCGCCAGCCTAACGAGGGCATGTCAGCAACGGCTGCGACCATACGAGGTGTGCATCGAAGTGTGTATAGAAGTGTCATGCGCGCACTGACCGCGCTCCTCGCCGGAGCCGTGCTGCTGCTCCTGCCCGCCTGCTCCTCCCACAGCGGACACAAGACCGACAAGTCCCCGTCCACGTCCCACTCCCACTCGACGGCCCCTCAGCAGCCGTCCGGCGGTACGCCGTCGTGGGCCAAGGGCATGAAGACCGTCACCGAGGACAAGCTGCCTCCCGAGGCACGCCGTACCCTCGAACTCATCAGGAAGGGCGGACCCTTCCCGTACGACCGGGACGGCATCGTCTTCGGCAACTACGAGAACCGGCTGCCCAAGCAGACCCGCGGCTACTACCACGAGTACACGGTCCCCACCCCGGGCGCCGGCAACCGCGGTGCCCGCCGCATCATCACGGGCAGTCACGACGAGCGCTACTACACCGACGACCACTACAAGACCTTCGAGGCGGTGGTGCAATGACCGGCCCCCTGCCCGCTCCAGGGCTCCCCGCACTCCTCAACGGCCCCACCAGGCCGGGCGTCTACCGGCTCCCGCCCGCCGATTCCCCCGCCCACATCGCCGCGGCCGCCGCCGAGGCCGACTGGCGGGTGGCCCGTCTGCGCCTCGAAGGAGTCCAGGACAAGACGTCCTTCCTCGAACGGTGCGCGGCCGAGCTCGACCTCCCCGAGTGGTTCGGCCGCAACTGGGACGCCCTCGCCGACTGCCTGATGGACCTGTCCTGGTGGCGCGAGACCGGCAAGTTCCGCGGCTACCTGCTGATCGCCGAGGACTGGGACGCCTTCGCCGCGGCCGCCCCCGGCGCCGCGCGCACGGCGGAATCGGTCCTGGCCGACGCGGTGGACTTCTGGGCGGACCGGGAGGCGCCCCTGACCGTCCTCCTGTCGTGACGGCCCCGGGGGAGGACCGGGCGGGGGCTGGTGTGCCCCGCCCGGCCACCGGGGTCCACTACGCTCGAGCGGCATGACGTCCGCGCCTGACCGCACCCCGCTGGACCGGGGCTTCTTCGACCGCCCCGTCCTGGAGGTCGCCCCGGAACTCCTCGGCCGCACCCTGGTCCGTACGACCCCCGAGGGGCCGATCGAACTCCGGATCACTGAGGTCGAGGCCTACGCGGGGGAGGCCGATCCGGGGTCGCACGCCTACCGCGGTCGTACCGAGCGGAACGCGTCGATGTTCGGACCCCCGGGCCATGCGTATGTCTACTTCATCTACGGCATGTGGTTCAGCCTCAACCTCGTCTGCGGCCCCGAGGGCACCGCGAGCGGCGTCCTGCTGCGCGCGGGCGAGGTGATCCGGGGCGCCGACCTCGCCCGCAGGCGCCGCCCCAAGGCCCGGGCCGACCGCGAACTCGCCCAGGGCCCGGCCCGCCTCGCCACGGCACTCGACGTCGACCGCTCCCTCAACGGCACCGACGTCTGCGCGGGCCCGGAAGCCCCGCTCGGCATCCTCGCCGGCCACCCCGTCGCCCGTTCCCGTATCCGCAACGGCCCCCGCACCGGGGTCGGCGGCGAGGGCGCGACACACCCCTGGCGCTTCTGGGCCGACGGCGACCGGACGGTCAGCCCCTACCGGGCCCATGTGCCGCGCAACCGGGGCAGCAGCCGCGCTTGAGCGGTGCTTGACTCCGCGGCGGCGAGGGCCTAATGTAGCCCGAGCCGCTTGAGGCGGGCTGCGCCGTCGTGCGCGTCCGATGAGCGGCACAATCACTACTCACGAGGAGCTCCCCGGATCGGGGTCCTGTTTCGCTGTGCCGAAATATGGATCGGATCGGCTCGATTATGAGCGGGACGGGAAATCCGCTAAAGTAGTGAACACCCCGCCGACAGGGGATTCGGAAACGAAAACGGGCCGGAAACGGCACGGAAAAGGATCTGATAGAGTCGGAAACACCGAAGGGAAGCGCCCGGAG
>NZ_JABBXF010000075.1 GCF_013030945.1 Streptomyces morookaense
AAGTGCCCGTACACCCCACTCCCAGCGGTCGCAGAACTCCTTGAACGACGAGGTCAGTCCCTCGTGCCCGGTCTCCATCCCGGAGAGGGAGAGCTCGGAGAAACCGCGGCCGACCGAGGCCGCGCCCGGGGTACCGACGCCCTTGAGTTCACCGATGGCGCCGTTGATGCCGCCGGCGATGGCGTCCATGGCGGCCTTGTTCGCCTTGAGGCCGTCACTCATGGCGCGCCTCGTCCTCGCCATCCACCGCCGCCTCGTCCGGGACGATGCCCTTCACCGGCGGGAACAGCATGGGGCGTTCACTGCCCACGTCCAGTGCCACCCCAGCTGGGCCGGCCACCGCCGGGACCACCACGTCCAGCAGCCGGGCGCCGAGCACGGTGCGGTACTCCCACGCCGCCTCCTCCTCCGTCGTACCCTGTGCGACCGCGAACCGCGCCAGCGCAGCCTCGTCCGTAAACGCGCAGATCCAGCGGATGCCCCCCAGCTCCGCCGACCACAGACCGCCCGCCCCGTCCAACGGCACCAGGACCGGCGCCCTCCGGAACTCGCCGACCAGCGCGGCAGGGCGACCCCGCTCCACATGGACCGCGGCGATCTCGCCTGCCAGCTCTGTCAACGGCAACGCCTGTTCCTCCCCCGCACGAGTGATCCCCGGCAGGTTACCGAACGACCTGGGGCGTCACCCGCGCCTCACCCCCCAGCCGCCTCCACCACCCCCCGCACCAGCCCGTACTCGTCCCCCACCTCCGGGTGCCACTGCACCCCCACCGCAAAAGCGGAACCGGGCAACTCCACCGCCTCCACCGTCCCGTCCTCCGCAAACGCGCTGGCAACGAGCCCCTCGCCAAGGCGGGCCACCCCCTGGTGGTGGTGCGTGGCGACATTCACCGTCGCCCCCAGCAGGGACGCCGTCCGCGTCCCCGGCACCGCCGTCACCGCATGCTCCCTGAACGCCCCCACCACCGGGTTGTGCCCCTCGTGCCCCACCTCGTCCGGCAGGTGCTGGCACAGCGTGCCGCCCGCGTGGACGTTCATCAGCTGCATGCCGCGGCAGATTCCCAGCACCGGCACGCCCTGCTCCAACGCGGTCTCCAGCAGGGCCAGTTCCCAGCGGTCCCGCTCCGGCACCGGCGTGCCCGTACGCGCGTGCGGGCGCTCCCCGTACAGGGCCGGGTCCAAGTCCTCGCCACCCGCCAGGACGAGACCGTCCAGGCGGCGCACCAGTGCGCCCGCCGCCGCCGGGTCGTCCGGCGGGAGCATCGCCACCAGGCCGCCCCCGCGCCGGACGTACTGCGGGTACGCGTCCGGCAGCAGCGCCGCCGGGAGGTCCCACGCGACGCCCCAGCGGGCCCGGCACAGGTAGGTGGTGACGCCGATGAGGGGCTGAACGGGCATGTTCCGTACGGTCCTTTCGATTGCGCGGGTCATTCGAGTTCCGCCTCCGCCGCCGCCAGCGCGGCGAACTCCTCCTCCGGTGCGTTCGCCACCAGCCGGTGGCGGCTGTAGAACCCGAAGTAGGCCGCCGCGACCGCGTAGACGCCCAGTGCGATGAAGGCCGCCGTCACGTCCACGAGGAAGGTGGCCACCAGCGCCGAACAGGCCAGTACGAACGCCACGGTGGACGTCGCCGTGCCGCCCGGTGTGCGGTACGGGCGCGCCAGTCCCGGTTCCCGGCGGCGCAGCACGATGTGGGAGAGCGACATCAGCGCGTACGAGATGGTGGCGCCGAAGACCGCGACGTTGAGCATGCGTGCCCCGTCCCCCGTCGCCGCGGCGAGGGCGAAGCCCAGGGTGCCCGGTACCAGCAGTCCGAGCCAGGGGGCCTTGCGGCGGCTGGTGAGGGAGAGGAAGCGGGGGAGGTAGCCGGCCCGGGAGAGGGCGAACAGCTGGCGCGAGCCGGCGTAGATGAGGGAGAAGAAGGAGGCCACCAGGCCTGCCAGACCGGCGTAGTTGACGATCCTGCTCAGGGCCGTGGCGTGCCCGTCCGGTTGCAGTGCCGTCACCAGCGGGTTGCCCGCGTCCTTGATCGCGTCCGCCCCGCCCGCCCCGCCTGCGGCGACGAACGTGAGCAGGGCGAGGAGCAGCAGGATGCCCATGGACGTCGCCATCGCCTTCGGGAGCGTGCGCGCCGGGTCCTTCGTCTCCTCCGCGGCCAGCGGCACCCCCTCGACCCCGAGGAAGAACCACATGCCGAACGGGAACGCCGCCCAGATGCCCAGCACTCCGAACGGCAGCCAGGAGGAGGCCCCGAGGGCGGAGTGGTCGACGGGGATGTCGTTCAGGCGCCCGGCGTCGAAGTGCGTGAACGCCCCGGCGGCGAACACCAGCAGCGCGGCGACCGCGATGCCGGTCACCACGAAGGAGAAGCGGAGTGCCTCGCCCACGCCCCACAGGTGGATGCCTATGAAGACGGCGAAGCACGCCAGATAGACCGGCCAGCCGGAGGTGAGTCCGAACAGGTGCAGCGACGCGACATAGTCGCCGATGAAGATGGAGATGGCGGCCGGTGCCAGGACGTACTCGATGAGGATCGCCGTCCCCGTGAGGAAGCCGCCCCACGGGCCGAGCGCGCGCCGGGCGAAGCCGTAACCGCCGCCCGCCGTGGGCAGGATGGCGGCCAGTTCGGCCAGGGCGAAGACCATGCAGGTGTACATCACGCCCATCAGGGCCGCGGCCGCGGCGAGTCCGCCGAAACCCCCGTGTGCCAGGCCGAAGTTCCAGCCGGAGTAGTCGCCGGAGACGACGTAGGCCACGCCGAGGCCGGTGAGCAGCAGGGGGCCTGCGCTGCCCCGGCGCAGTGTGCGTTTCTCCAGGTAGGAGTCCGCGGGGGAGGGTGAACAGGCGGGCGCCGTGCGATCGGCCATGAGCCGCTCCTTCGGGCAATGGTTTTGCGCCATACCTTTGCCGGGTCGGGCCGGGAAACACAACCCCCCTGCGTTAAACCGGAGTAACGCGGACGGACTTCCCGCCCGTCACGTCAGGAATCCCCGCAGCAGCGCCGCCGTGCCGCAGCAGTGCTCCCGCATCACCGCGCGCGCCCGGTCCGGGTCCCCGTCCAGCACCGCCGCCACGAGCGCGGTGTGCTGCCGCTGCGAGTGCTCCAGGTTCCGTACCAGCAGGGGAATGCAGTCCAGCAGGTCGTTGACCGTGGCGCGCACGGCAGCGTACTGCGCGGCCAGCGAGGGGGAGCCCGACAATTCGGCCAGGGTCAGGTGCAGGCGCGTGTCCATGCGGCGGTAGTCGGCCAGCGGCGCGTCATGCGTGGCGGCCAGGGCGGCCTCCAGGCGCTGCGCCTGTTCCCCGGTCAGCCCGTGCGCCGCGCACAGTGCGGCCGCGCCCGTCTCCAGCACCTCGCGGAAGCGCAGCGTGTCCTCGACGTCCACCGCCGCGATCCGGCGCCGCAGTTCGGCCTCGCCGGAGGCCGCGGGCCGGGCCAGCACGAACGTGCCGCCGTAGCGGCCGCGCCGGCTCTCCACCAGCCCCTGGTCGTGGAGCACCTTCAGCACCTCGCGCAGCGTCACCCGGCTGATCTGCAGCCGGTCCGCCAACTCCCGCTCCGCGGGCAGCCGTTCGCCGTGCGCCACCAGGCCCAGGCGCACGATCTGGAGTATCTGCTCCAGGGCCTCCTCGAAGCCGTTGCCCGCACGGACCGGCCGCAGCACGGGCGCCAGCCGCTCCGCCGTATCCGCATCCTCGTTCATCGGACCCCTTCCCAACCAATGGTCTACGGGCCTACCTTAAGACCTCCGGTCGCACCGACGAAGGCCCGACAGGAGGCACCACCGTGGCAGACCGCACACCCCCGCTCGCCGTCGACGAACTGCGCAGGCTCGTCGACACCGGGGAGATCGACACCGTCGTCCTCGCCTTCACGGACATGCAGGGACGGCTCCAGGGAAAGCGGTTCGCCGCCCGGTTCTTCCTCGACGACGCCCTCGACCACGGCACGGAGGGCTGCAACTACCTCCTCGCCGTCGACACCGACATGAACACCGTCGACGGGTACGCGATGTCCTCCTGGGAGCGCGGCTACGGCGACTTCGCCCTGCACGGGGACCTCGGCACCCTCCGCCGCACCCCCTGGAACCCCGGCACCGCCCTGCTCACCGCCGACCTCGCCTGGCACGACGGCTCGCCCGTCCTCGCCTCCCCGCGGCAGATCCTGCGCCGCCAGCTCGACCGGCTGGCCGAGCGCGGCTGGACCGCGTACGCGGGCACGGAGCTGGAGTTCATGGTCTTCCGGGACTCCTACGAGCAGGCCTGGAACCGCGGCTACCGCGGCATGACCCCCGCCAACCAGTACAACTGCGACTACTCCGTCCTCGGCACCGGCCGCGTCGAGCCCCTGCTGCGCCGCATCCGCAACGAGATGGGCGCGGCCGGCATGACCGTCGAGTCGGCCAAGGGCGAGTGCAACCTCGGCCAGCACGAGATCGCCTTCCGCTACGCCGACGCGCTCACCACCTGCGACCAGCACGCCGTCTACAAGACCGGCGCCAAGGAGATCGCGGCCCAGGAGGGCATGGCGCTCACCTTCATGGCCAAGTACGACGAGCGCGAGGGCAATTCCTGCCACATCCACCTCTCGCTGCGCGACGAGGCCGGGCACCCCGTCCTGGCCGACGACGGCGGCCCCTACGGCATGTCCCGCGTCATGCAGCACTTCCTCGCCGGACAGCTCGCCGCCCTGCGGGACTTCACCCTGCTCTACGCCCCCAACATCAACTCCTACAAGCGCTTCCGCCCCGGCTCCTTCGCCCCCACCGCCGTGGCCTGGGGCCCCGACAACCGCACCTGCTCCCTGCGCGTCGTCGGCCGGGGACACTCCCACCGCTTCGAGAACCGGCTGCCGGGCGGCGACGTGAACCCCTACCTCGCCGTCGCCGGCATGGTCGCGGCCGGGCTGTACGGCATCGAGCACGAACTCGAACTGCCCGACGTGTGCACGGGCAACGCCTACGCGGGCGACGCCGAACACGTTCCGGCCACCCTGCGCGAGGCGGCCGAGCTGTGGGAGGCCAGCCCGATAGCCCGCGCCGCCTTCGGCGACGACGTGGTCGAGCACTACCGGCACATGGCCCGCGTCGAGCAGGAGGCGTACGACACCGCCGTCACGGACTGGGAGCGCTTCCGCTGCTTCGAGCGGCTGTGATGTGACCGGCGCAGGACGGGTTCGCTGCCAGGCAGGCCGAGCCTGGCCGCCGGAGCGAACTGCGGGCTCGTCGTGGCTGGTCGCGCAGTTCCCCGCGCCCCTTCGGGGCGCGGTCACGCACCGCACTTCGCCAAGCCCGCTGAGCAAGGAGATCTGTTGCACGAGCACGACGTAGTCAATCCCGCCACCGAGGAGCTGGTCGCCACCGTACGGGCCACGACTCCCGAGGAAGTGGACGCCGCCGTCCGCCGCGCCATCGACGCCCAGCGCCGCTGGGCCGCCCTCGCCCCCGGCGACCGCGCCCGCACGCTGCGCCGTTTCGCCGCGGCCGTCGACGAACACCTGGAGGAACTCGCCCTCCTGGAGGTCCGCGAGGCGGGCCACCCGATCGGCAACGCCCGCTGGGAGGCGGGCAACGTCCGCGACCTGCTGGACTACGCGGCCGGGGGAGCGGAACGCCTCCTCGGCGCCCAGATCCCGGTGGCCGGCGGGCTGGACGTCACCTTCCACGAGCCGCTGGGCGTCGTCGCCGTCATCGCCCCCTGGAACTTCCCCATGCCCATTGCCGCGTGGGGCTTCGCCCCCGCGCTGGCCGCCGGCAACGCGGTGCTCGTCAAGCCTGCCGAGACCACCCCGCTGACCGCCCTGCGGCTGGCGGAACTCGCCCTGGAGGCCGGGCTGCCCGAAGGACTCCTCCAAGTCCTGCCCGGGGCCGGGCCGGTCACCGGCAACGCCCTGGTCGGGCACCCCGGCGTCGCCAAGGTCGTCTTCACCGGCTCCACCGCCGTCGGGCGGCAGATCATGGCCACGTGCGCGCAGGACGTCAAACGCGTCACCCTCGAACTCGGCGGCAAGAACCCGAACATCGTCTTCGCCGACGCCGACATCGAGCGCGCCGCGGCCGCCGCCCCCGGCTCGTTCCTCGACAACACCGGCCAGGACTGCTGCGCCCGCAGCCGCATCCTCGTCCAGCGCTCCGTGTACGACCGCTTCCTCGAACTGCTGGAGCCCGCAGTGCTGTCCTGGGTCACCGGCGACCCCGCCGACCCCGGCACGCAGATGGGCCCGCTCGTCTCCGCCGCGCACCGCGAACGCGTCCGCTCGTACGTCCCCGAGACCGCGCCCGCCGCCATCCGCGGCAACGCCCCGGCGGGCAAGGGCTATTGGTACCCGGCGACCGTGCTGGAGGGCCGCCCCGGGGACCGTGCCGCGGTCGAGGAGATCTTCGGGCCGGTGGCCGTCGTCATCCCCTTCGAGGACGAGGAGGAGGCGGTGCGGCTCGCCAACGCCACCGACTACGGGCTGTCGGGCTCGCTGTGGACGCGGGACGTCGCCCGCGCCCTGCGCGTCTCGCGGGCCGTCGCGGCGGGCAACCTCTCCGTCAACTCCCACAGCAGCGTGCGCTACTGGACGCCCTTCGGCGGCTTCAAGCGCTCCGGCCTGGGCCGCGAGCTGGGCCCCGACGCGTTGTCCGCCTTCACCGAGACCAAGAACGTCTTCATCGATACGGAGGAGAGCAAGTGACCGACCAGACCCCCGTCTGCCGACGCCTCGTGGGCCGCACGGCCGTCGTGACCGGAGCCGGCAGCGGCATCGGACTGGCCACCGCGCGGCGGCTCGCCTCCGAGGGTGCGCACGTCGTCTGCGCCGACATCGACGAGACGGCGGGCAAGGCCGCCGCCGACGAGGTCGGCGGCCTGTTCGTCAAGGTCGACGTCACCAGCCCGGAGGAGGTCGAGGCGCTGTTCAGGACGGCCTTCGACACCTACGGTTCGGTCGACGTCGCCTTCAACAACGCCGGGATCTCCCCGCCCGACGACGACTCCATCCTCACCACCGGCCTCGACGCCTGGAGGCGCGTCCAGGAGGTCAACCTGACCTCCGTCTACCTGTGCTGCAAGGCCGCCCTGCCGTATATGCAGCGGCAGGGCCGGGGCTCCATCATCAACACCGCCTCCTTCGTGGCCGTCATGGGCGCCGCCACCTCGCAGATCAGTTACACCGCCTCCAAGGGCGGCGTGCTGGCCATGTCCCGCGAACTGGGTGTGCAGTTCGCCCGCGAGGGCATCCGCGTCAACGCGCTGTGTCCCGGGCCGGTCAACACCCCGCTGCTCAAGGAGCTGTTCGCCAAGGACCCGGAGCGGGCGGCGCGCCGGCTCGTGCACGTGCCGGTGGGCCGGTTCGCCGAGCCGGAGGAGATCGCGGCCGCCGTGGCCTTCCTCGCCAGCGACGACTCGTCGTTCGTCAACGCCGCCGAGTTCCTCGTGGACGGAGGCATCGCGGGCGCCTATGTGACCCCGCTGTAGGGTCCATGATCGGGCAACGGAACCGGCCGTCCGGTCGGTTTCGTCGTCCTGCTCCGCCCTGCCCGTTTTCCGTTTCCTGCACCGAAGAGTTCTGATGCGCAAGAAGACCGCCATAGTCGTCGGCCTCGCTGCCGCCGCGACCCTCGCCGCCCCGCTGCCCGCCGGAGCCGCGACCGCCCACGGCACACGGGCCGCGTGCCCGCAGCTGGACAAGAACCTCGCCTGGTCCGGCGACAACCGCGCGAAGCTGCAGAAGATGATCGACGAGCGCGGCACGTGCTCGGGCAAGGGCGGTCCCCGTCCCGTCGCCGCCTTCGACTGGGACAACACCGTCGTCAAGAACGACATCACCGACGCCACGCTCGCCTGGGCGCTGCAGCACGACAAGATCCTGCGGCCGAAGTCCTGGAAGGACACCAGCAAGTGGCTGACCCCGGCCGCCGACGAGGCCCTCACCCGGGCCTGCGGCACCGCCGTGCCGGCCGGCCGTCCGCTGCCCACCTCCCGCAACACCGCCTGCGCCGACGAGATCTTCGAGATCCGCGAGAAGTCGCAGACCATGGGCGGCGCCGCCGCCTTCGCCGGTGACTGGAACCACCGGCGCACCGTGCCGGTGTACGCCTGGATCCCGCAGCTCTTCGCCGGGCACACCCCGGCCGCCCTGACCTCCTTCGCCCGCAAGGCCCGTGCCGAGCAGTTGGCCGCGCCCGTCGGCAGCACGCAGACGGTCGGCACGCACAAGCTGGCCGGGTACGTGCGCTACTACGACCAGCAGAAGGACCTGATCCGCACGCTCAAGAAGGCCGGATTCGACGTCTATATCGTCTCGGCCTCCTCCGAGCCGATCGCCGAGGCGTGGTCGGGCGGCGTGGGCATCGACCGCAAGCACACGATCGGCATCCGCAGCATCGTGCAGAAGGGCCGCCTGACCACCGGCATCCGCGGCTGCGGTGACGTCCCGGACGGGATGGGCGAGGCGCTGCCGTACATGGACGGCAAGCGGTGCCTGATCAACCAGGAGATCTTCAAGATCAAGGGCGCGAAGGCGTGGGAACGGCAGGACGCCGCGCACCGCATCGCGCTCGGCGCGGGCGACGCGGACACGGACGTGACGTTCGTCGGCGACGCGACGGGCGCGCACGTCGCGATCAACCGGAACAAGGCCGAGCTGATGTGCCGGGCGTACGACGACGAGGACGGGCGCTGGGTGGCGAACCCGATGTTCATCGACCCGATGCCGCGGAAGTCGGGCGCGTACCCGTGCGCGACGAGCGCGTACACCGCGCCGGACGGTTCGCACGGGCCGGTGCGGCGGGCGGACGGCACTGTGGTGCCGGACCAGGTGGACAGGGCGTTCTGAGGCGCCCCGAAGGGGTGCGGGGAACTGCGCGACCAGCCCCCACCGGCCCGCAGCCGAGGCACCACCCCAGAGGTCCGGGGCGTAGCCCCGAGTACCTCGGCTGCGGGAGCGTCGTGGTTGCTCGCGCAGTTCCCCGCGCCCCTTACAGGGCGCCGTGGTGCGGGGTCACAGGAACGCGTACCCCTCGCCCCGGTACGTGGGCACCGTCTCCGTGACCCGGTCCCCGTCGACCAGGTGCAACACGGCGAATCGCTCGCACAGTTCGCCCGCCTTCGCATGCCGGAACCACACCTTGTCGCCGATCAGCAGATCATCGGCCGCCTGGCCGAGCAGCGGCGTCTGCACCTCCCCCGCCCCCTCCCGCGGCGCGAGCCGCAGCCCCGCCGGCAGGTGCGGAACCGGCAGCCGGTCGCGGCCCGGTGCGCCGGAGGCGGGGTAGCCGCCGCCGAGCACGGTCACCACGCCCACGCCCGGCCTGCGCACCACCGGCAGCGCGAACAGGGCCGCCGGGCGGCCGCGGAAGGAGGTGAAGTCGTCGAAGAGGCGCGGCACGAACAGCCCCGACCCCGCGGCGACTTCCGTCACCGCCGCCTCGGCCGCCGTGTGCTGCACACTGCCCGTGCCGCCGCCGTTGACGAACTCCAGGTCCGCCACCGCCCGTACCGCCGCCACGGCCTCCGCCCTGCGCACCGCGAGCTCCCGGCGGGCGGCGGCCTGCATCAGCCGCACCGCCCGGGCCCGTACGGGGTGCCCGGCCGGGGCGTCGCCCACGCCGGCCACATGGGCTTCGTACGCCATCAGCCCCACCAGCCGCACGCCCGGCCGGCGCCCGACGGAGCGCGCCAGTTCCGCCAGGCGCTCCGGGGCGTACACCGGGGAGCGCAGCGCCCCCAGCCGCACCCGGCCGCCGAGCAGCCGCAGCGAGGTGTCCAACTCCAGGCAGACGCGCACCACTTCGCGTCCCGCGCGGGCGGACTCGACCAGGGCGAGCTGGGCCGGATCGTCGATCATCACCGTCACCGCGCGCGCCAGCTTCGCGTCCGAGGTCAGCTCGGCGAACCCCGCCCGGTCGGTGGACGGGTAGGCCAGCAGCACGTCCTCGACGCCCGAACGCGCCAGCCACAACGCCTCGGCGAGCGTGAAGGCCAGCACCCCCGAGAACCCGTCGCGGGCCAGCACCCGTTCCAGCAGCGCCCGGCAGCGCACCGACTTGCTCGCCACCCGCACCGGCTTGCCCCGCGCCCGGCGCACCAGGTCGGCGGCGTTGGCGTCGAAGGCCCGGAGGTCGACCACGGCCAGCGGCGCGGTCAGACCGCCGGTGGCCCGGTCGTAGCGGGTCCGGTCGGAGGGGGAGCCGGTGACGCGAGGTGCTGTCGCTGACGGCATGGGCGCAGCTTGCCAGAGCCGATCACCGCTGAACAGGGGCCGGGCGAGGGCGAATGGCCGGGGCCGCCGGAGGCCCCGTAGAGTGGCGCCGCCGCCCGGCCGCCGAGCCGTGGGGCGAGATGTCGTGTTACGAACCAGCCTGCCCCGAAAGGCGATCGGGCGATACGGCGAGCCGGCTCGCGAGGGGGAGCACACAGGGTGAGCACCGAAGCGGACGCCCCACCCTGCCCGGCGGCACCGATGGGGGCACCCCCAGCGGTAGCCGGGGGAGGTAGCAGGGGGAGCATCCCGCCGTATCCCGCCCGCCCGCCTCGGCACATCACCGGACGCACCGTCGCGGCGGCCGTCTGCGCGGTGCTCGGCACCGGGCTCATCGCCGGGGCGCTGGCCGGGAGTTGGCTCGTGGACGGGCCCGACGCACCGTCCGCGACCGAGGCCTCCTACGCGCGCGGCGCCACCCGCTGGCAGGAGGTGCCCGTCGACCGGCTCTTCCCCCCTGCCGTCCACAGCGACGCGGCGGGACCCGGCGGCGCCGCCCGCGACTGGACCCGCCTCGGTGTCGCCCCCGACGGCGACTGCACCGGCGCCTTCGACCCGCTGCTGGCCCGGGCCCTTGCCCCGGCCGGCTGCCGGCGCCTGCTGCGCGCCACGTACGCCGACGCCACCTCCACCCGCGTCACCACGGTCGGCCTGCTGATCACGGACACCGGCCGGGCGGGCATGCGCGCCCTCGACCACCGCTTCTCCGACGAACACCTCGACGAGCGCACCGACCTGATGCCCCGCCCCTACGCCCCCGCGGGCACCGTCGCCGAGCACTTCGGCGACGCGCAGCGCGCCAGCTGGCGCATCACCGTCCTCACGGATGTCCCGGCCGTGGTCTACGCGGTCACGGGCTTCGCGGACGGCCGCACCGGCGTGCCGCCGCAGCCCGCACCCGAGGCCGTCGCCCGCGGTGCCACCACGGTCGCCGCCCAGGCGGGACTCGGCAACGACGCGACGGCGCTGGCCGCACAACTGGAGCGCGGCTACCGCGAGGCGGCCCGCACTCCGGACGGGGAGACCCCGTGAGGACCCGCGCCCTTACCGCCGTCGCCACCGCGGCCGCGCTCGTCGCACTGTCCGCCGGGCCGGCCGGCGCCGATGCGATACGGGACCAGGAGTGGGCGCTGGACGCCCTGCACGTCCAGGACGCCTGGCGGACGACCAAGGGTGCCGGCATCACCGTCGCGGTCCTCGACACCGGAGTCGACGAGGGTCACCCCGACCTGCGCGGCCGGGTGCTGCCCGGCAAGGACTTCATCGGCTTCGGCGCCGCGCCCGGGGACCGCGCCTGGGCGCGGCACGGCACCGCCATGGCCGGCATCATCGCCGGGCGCGGGCACGGCCAGGAGGACGGCGACGGCGTCGTGGGCGTCGCGCCCGAGGCCCGGATCCTGCCGGTGCGGGTGATCCTGGAGGACAACGACCCCGCCCGGCCGAAGGCCCGCAGCTCGCGCGGCGGCGCCCTCGCGGCCGGCATCCGCTGGGCCGCCGACCACGGCGCCGACGTGATCAACCTGTCCCTCGGGGACGACAGCGACACAGCCCACCCCGAAGCGGGGGAGGACGCGGCGGTCCAGTACGCGCTCGCCAAGGGCGCCGTCGTCGTCGCCTCGGCCGGCAACGGCGGGGAGCACGGCGATCACGTCTCCTACCCGGCCGCCTACCCCGGCGTCATCGCCGTCACCGCCGTCGACCGCTACGGCAACCGCGCGGCGTTCTCCACCAGCCGGTGGTACGCCGCCGTGAGCGCGCCCGGCGTCGACGTGGTGATCGCCGACCCCGACCGCCGCTACTACGAGGGCTGGGGCACGAGCGCGGCGTCCGCCTTCGTCTCGGGCTGCGTCGCACTGATCCGCGCCGCGCACCCCGGGCTGAGCCCGGTGCAGGTACGTCGCCTGCTGGCGGCTACGGCCCAGGACGCACCGGCAGGGGGCCGCAACGACGGGGTGGGGGCGGGTCTGGTGGACGCGGCGGCGGCCGTCGCGGATGCGTCACGGCCGGGCCGCGAGGATGTGGTGCCCCGAACGTACGGGGCACGGTACTTCGGGGCGGGACCCCTGCCCCGTCCGAGCGGTTCCGGCGACAACGGCCCCCGCACGGCGGCGGTCCTCGCCGGCGTGGCCGGGATGTTGCTGCTGGGCGTCGCGTTCGCACTGCGACGACGGTGACCGCGGTTCCGCGCCCCGTCAGGGGCGCGGGGAACTGCGCGGGCAACCACAGATGACCCGCACCGACGAACCGAGGAAGGCGCCCCGATACGCTGGCCCCGTGGCCCTCAAGAACATCCCTGACCCCGGTTTCGCCGAAGACGACGGCTCCGCCGACCCCGCTCTCGCGGAGGCCCTGGCCGCGTGGGCGGCCGACCCCGCCACCGGCGAGCCCCGCGTGCTCGCCGCCCTCCGCGGCGCCCGCCTCCTCGTCCCCGTCGTCGCCGTGCTCGGCGAGGTGGAGACCGGACCCGACGGGCTCAAGCGCGAGAAGACCAGCGACATGGCCGTCCCCACCCTGCAGGCCCCGGACGGCCGCAAGGCCCTCCCCGCCTTCACCTCCCTCGAGACGCTGGCCCGCTGGCGGGCCGACGCCCGCCCCGTGGCCGTGCCCCTGCACCAGGCCCTGCAGGCCGCCGCGCACGAGAAGGCGGACACGGTCGTCCTCGACCTCGCCGGCCCGGTCACGTACCCGCTGACCGGCCAGGCCCTGCTCGCCCTCGCCGAGGGCCGGCAGAGCACCGACCCCCTGGCCGACCCGGCCGTCGCGGAGGCGCTCCGCGCCGTGCTGGCCGCCGAGCCCGGCGTGCTGCGCGCCCATCTGGCCCCGTCCGCCGAGGCCGACGGCACCCTCGCCCTCGCCCTGGCCCCGGGCACGGCGCCCGCCGCGACGGTGCCGCGCGTGGCCGAGGCGCTCGCGGCCGACGAGGTGCTGCGCGCCCGCCTGGTGCGAGGCCTGGACCTGGCCCTGCTGCCCCCGGAGGCGGCGGTCCCGGGGGAGCCGCTCTTCAGCCGCTGATCGGCTGCTGATCTCCGACAGGCGACCCGGGGCGGACCGTCCGACAATGCGATGAGGGACGGTCCGCGAGATCCAGGAGGTCGCCATGGTCGCCCTGAAGCTGGACACCCTGCAGCTGAATCCCGTGAAGACCCGCGCCATCGCGTCCGAGTTCCTCGGGACCCTGCTGCTGGTCTTCTTCGCCGTGGGCTCCGCCGTCCTGGCGGCCGACTACATCGGGGTGCTGGGCATCTCCCTGGCCTTCGGCTTCACCCTTCTGGCCCTGGCGTACGCGCTGGGCCCGGTCTCGGGGTGCCACGTCAACCCGGCGGTGACGCTGGGCATGCTGGTGGAGCGGCGCATCACGCTCACCACGGCCATCGAGTACTGGATCGCCCAGATCGTGGGCGGCATCGTCGGCGCGGCGATCCTGTTCCTCGTGGCAAAACAGGTGCCGGGGCTGAAGACCAGCGGCTCGTTCGGCAGCAACGGCTTCGGCGACCGCTCCGCCGTGCACATCAACACGGGCGGCGCGTTCCTCGCGGAGGTCGTCCTGACCTTCCTGCTGGTCTTCGTCGTGCTCGCGGTGACCCACAAGATCGCCCTGGTGGGCTTCGGCGGCCTGGCCATCGGCCTGGCCCTCGCGGTGATCCACCTGGTCGGCATCCCGCTGACCGGCACCTCGGTGAACCCGGCGCGCAGCATCGGCCCCGCGCTCTTCGCGGGCGGCGGCGCGCTCTCCCAGCTGTGGATGTTCGTGGTGGCACCCCTGGTCGGCGCCGTGCTGGCGGGGTACGCCCACCGGCTCACCCATCCGCCGCAGGCACCGGTCCTGGTCGCGGACGAGATCGCCTCGGCCACCTACGAAACCCCGCCGGGCCACCTGACGGGCAAGCCGGAGAACCCCCGCCCCGAGAGCGCCCCGTAAGGGAGGCGCCCCGAAGGGGCGGGGGGAACTGCGCGACCAGCCCAATCCGGCCCGCAGACGAAAAGACTCAGGCGTAAACAGGCCCCGTGAACTTCTCCCCAGGCCCCTGCCCCGGCTCGTCGGGCACGACGGACGCCTCGCGGAACGCCAGCTGCAACGACTTCAGCCCGTCGCGCAGCGGCCCCGCATGGAAGTTGCTGATCTCGGTGGCGCTCGCCGTCACCAGACCGGCCAGCGCGGTGATCAGCTTCCGCGCCTCGTCCAGGTCCTTGTGCGCCTCGCCCTCCTCGGCGAGGCCCAGGTTGACCGCCGCCGAGCTCATCAGGTGCACCGCCACCGTGGTGATCACCTCGACCGCGGGCACCTCCGCGATGTCACGGGTCAGGGAGTCGAAGTCGGGGGTCTCGCCGGCGGGGGTCGCGTCGTTCATGCCGCACACGATACGTGCCGTCACCGAATCGGTTCGCCACGGGTTGGGCCCTCTGCTCCACAGCTGGTAATGTGGTCCTTCGACCGGCTGGACACGTGCGTGCCCGGCCCACAAGTGGAGGCTCCGAACTCCCACCTCGCCGACCCCGGGTCGGCAGGTCGTTTCCGGTCAGGCGGTGGCCATCGTTCCGTACGGACGATGGAGCCGCCCGATGCGCCCCGCGGCTCCCCGTGGCGGTGTTCCGGTTTCTGGAGCCCCGCCTGTGCCGTCCGGGGCATTTTTTGTGCACCGGCGCGGTTGGTCCGTACGTACAACAGACGCGGCTGTCCGCCGGACGGCCGTGTGGTGCTACCGAGGAGGATCCATCAGCGCCGAGCCCCGCATCAACGACCGGATTCGCGTTCCCGAGGTGCGACTTGTCGGTCCCAGTGGCGAGCAGGTCGGCATCGTGCCGCTTGCCAAGGCCCTGGAGCTTGCGCAGGAGTACGACCTCGACCTGGTCGAGGTGGCGGCGAACGCACGCCCGCCGGTCTGCAAGCTCATGGACTACGGGAAGTTCAAGTACGAGTCGGCCATGAAGGCCCGTGAGGCGCGCAAGAACCAGGCGCACACGGTCATCAAGGAGATGAAGCTCCGGCCGAAGATCGACCCGCACGACTACGACACCAAGAAGGGTCACGTCGTCCGGTTCCTCAAGCAGGGCGACAAGGTCAAGATCACGATCATGTTCCGTGGTCGCGAGCAGTCCCGGCCCGAGCTGGGCTACCGACTGCTGCAGCGCCTCGCGGAGGACGTCCAGGACCTGGGTTTCGTCGAGTCGAACCCCAAGCAGGACGGCCGCAACATGATCATGGTTCTCGGTCCGCACAAGAAGAAGACCGAGGCGATGGCCGAAGCCCGCGAGGCGCAGGCCGCCCGCAAGGCCGCTCGCGAGGGCGGACCCGCGGACGCTGCGGATGCCGCCGAGGAGCCTGCAGAGGCGTGATCCAGGGGCCTGTGCCCCGGGTCGCTCCGGGGCGGCTGCCCCGGACAGTAATCGAACACAGCTGACGCTCCCTTGTGCCCGCCCCGGCGGGCCGGAGCGCCACCGACGAGGAGATACGGCGCGATGCCGAAGAACAAGACGCACTCCGGTGCCAGCAAGCGCTTCAAGATCACTGGCTCCGGCAAGGTCCTGCGCGAGCGCGCCGGCAAGCGCCACCTGCTCGAGCACAAGTCGTCCAAGCTGACGCGTCGCCTCACCGGCAACGCCGAGATGGCCCCGGGCGACGCCGCGAAGATCAAGAAGCTTCTCGGCAAGTGACGCCCTGCACCCCGTACCGCGGGGTGCGCGTCCGACCGGGACCCCATCGATTTCCGGGTCGCGTGAGAATCCACCGCGGCCCCGCTACAAGGAGTTAACAAGTGGCACGCGTCAAGCGGGCAGTCAACGCCCACAAGAAGCGCCGGGCGATCCTCGAGCAGGCCAGCGGCTACCGCGGTCAGCGCTCCCGCCTGTACCGCAAGGCCAAGGAGCAGGTCACCCACTCCCTGGTCTACAACTACAACGACCGCAAGAAGCGCAAGGGCGACTTCCGTCAGCTGTGGATCCAGCGCATCAACGCCGCTGCCCGCCAGAACGGCATGACGTACAACCGCCTCATCCAGGGTCTGAAGGCCGCCAACATCGAGGTGGACCGCAAGATCCTGGCCGACCTCGCGGTCAACGACGCCAACGCGTTCGCCGCGCTCGTCGAGGCTGCCCAGAAGGCGCTGCCGGCCGACGTGAACGCCCCGAAGGCCGCCGCCTGATCCGGCGCCCCACGGCTTCCGAGCGGACCCGCAGGCCCCCGCGGCCTGCGGGTCCGCTGCCGTCTGTCACCCGGCGCGCGCCCGCGCCCGTACGCCCCACCCAGTGAAGTGAGCCGCCGCCCATGGGCACCCCCGAGCTGATCTCCCCGCGCTCCCCCCGCGTCGTCGCCGCCCGGCGGCTGGCCAGGAGAAACTTCCGGGTCAAGGAGCGCCGGTTCATCGCCGAGGGTCCGCAGGCCGTCCGCGAGGCCATCGAGCACCGGACCGCGGGCGAGCCCACCCTCGTCGAGCTCTTCGCCACGGTCGAGGCCGCCGTGCGGCACTCCGAGATCATCGAGGCGGCGCTGGCCGCCGGGGTCCGGGTGCACCACGCCACCGACGAGACGGTGGCCGACATCTCGCAGACGGTGACCCCGCAGGGCTTGGTCGGCGTCTGCCGCTTCCTGGACACCCCCTTCGAGGAGATCCTGGCCGGCCGCCCCCGACTGGTGGCCGTCCTCGCCCATGTGCGCGACCCCGGCAACGCCGGCACGGTGCTGCGCTGCGCGGACGCCGCCGGCGCGGACGCCGTCGTGCTGACCGACGCCTCGGTGGACCTCTACAACCCCAAGTCGGTCCGCGCCTCCGTGGGCTCCCTCTTCCACCTGCCGGTCGCCGTGGGCGTCCCCGTCGAGCAGGCCGTGCGCGGGCTGCAGGGCGCCGGGGCCCGGATCCTGGCCGCCGACGGCGCGGGCGAGAAGGACCTGGACGACGAGCTGGACCAGGGCGCCATGGGCGGCCCCACCGCCTGGATCTTCGGCAACGAGGCCTGGGGCCTGCCGGAGGAGACCCGCGCACTCGCCGACGCCGTGGTGCGCGTTCCGATCCACGGAAAGGCCGAGAGCCTCAACCTCGCCACGGCCGCCGCCGTGTGCCTGTACGCCTCCGCCCGTGCGCAGCGCGCGTCCGGAGGGTGCCGCTCCGTGACCTCCAGCTAGTAGGGTGGCGCTCCTGGGGCTCGGGAGGGGTGTCGGGTGATGAACGTCAGGACGTCCGGGAGCGTGGCCGGGCGCTCGGCGCCCGCGGTCGCCGACGGGCCCCTGCCGCACCCCGACGACCTGCCGGACGGGCTCGTCGTCGCCGACGAGAGCGGCCTCGTGACCTGCTTCAACGCCGCCGCCGCCCGGATCACCGGCCTCGGCTCCGCCGAGGCGCTCGGCCGGCCGCTGGAGAAGGCGCTGCCGCTGGAGGACCTGGACGGCCGCCGCTGGTGGGCCCTCACCGACCCGTACGGGGGCCTCGCCATCCGGGCGGGCCAGCCCGAGCGGAATCTGCTGCTGCCCGGCGGGCGCCAGGTGCTGGTCTCCGCCCGGTACGTGCGGGAGCGGCCGACCGGGCGCGTGGTGCGCGTGGTCGTCCAGCTGCGCGGCACCGAGGCGCGCCGCCGTACCGAGGCCAGCCACGCCGAGCTGATCGCCACCGTCGCCCACGAGCTGCGCTCGCCGCTGACCTCGGTCAAGGGCTTCACGGCCACGCTGCTGGCCAAGTGGGAGCGGTTCACCGACGACCAGAAGCGGCTGATGCTGGAGACGGTCGACGCCGACGCGGACCGGGTCACGCGGCTGATCGCCGAGCTGCTCGACATCTCCCGGATCGACTCGGGGCGGCTGGAGGTGCACCGCCAGCCGGTCGACATGGTCGCCGCCGTGCACCGGCACATCGAGGCGCACACCCGGGCGGGCCAGCCGCGCGAGCGGTTCGTCGTCAAGGTCGCCGACCAGCCGCTGCCCGCGCTGTGGGCCGATCCGGACAAGGTCGACCAGGTCCTGGGCAACCTCCTGGAAAATGCTGTGCGCCACGGCGAGGGAAAGGTGACCATAGAAGTGGCACCGGCTCTGTTGACCGCGCGGAGGGAGGGGACGGCCGTGACGGTGAGCGACGAGGGCCCCGGCATCCCCGAGGAGTCCATGAAGCGCGTCTTCACCCGTTTCTGGCGCGGCAGCAAGCGCGGCGGCACGGGCCTGGGCCTGTACATCGTCAAGGGCATCATCGACGCCCACGGCGGGACGATCACGGTCGGGCGGGCCGCCCGTGGCGGCGCCCTGTTCCGTTTCACCTTGCCCGTGGGCGCCCCGGCCTTCCTGGACCGGACCTGAGACCGGCCCACGGGCCGCCACCCCTCATGCGCCCCTTAGACTCGACCTTTGGCACCTTTGGCACCGCCTCTGGACCATTAATCGGAAGCACGGGAAGAGATGTCGGCACCCAATAAGTCGTACGACCCTGTCGAGGTCGAGGCACTGAAACCGGAAGAGATCGAGCGCATGCGGGACGAGGCGCTCGCCGCCTTCGCGGCCGCAGGGAGCCTCGAAGCCCTCCACGAGGCCAAGGTCGCGCACACCGGCCCGACCTCCCCGCTCGCCCTCGCCAACCGCGAGATCGGCGCCCTGCCCCCGCAGGCCAAGGCCGAGGCGGGCAAGCGCGTGGGCATGGCCCGCGGTGCCGTCAACAAGGCCCTCGCCGCCCGGCAGGCCGAGCTGGAGGCCGAGCGCGATGCCCGGGTGCTGGTCGAGGAGGCGGTGGACGTCACCCTGCCCCATGACCGCATCCCCTCCGGCGCCCGCCACCCGATCACCACGCTCTCGGAGCGCATCGAGGACGTCTTCGTCGCCATGGGCTACGAGGTCGCCGAGGGCCCCGAGGTCGAGGCGGAGTGGTTCAACTTCGACGCCCTCAACATCGCCAAGGACCACCCGGCCCGCGCGATGCAGGACACCCTCTTCGTCCAGGGACCTGACAAAAAGGCGGAGTCCGAGGTCGTGCTGCGCACGCACACCTCGCCCGTGCAGGTCCGCACCATGCTGGACCGCGAGCCCCCCATCTATGTGATCTGCCCGGGCCGCGTCTACCGCATGGACGAGCTCGACGCGACGCACACGCCGGTCTTCACCCAGGTCGAGCTCCTCGCCGTCGACGAGGGCCTGACCATGGCCGACCTCAAGGGCACCATCGAGCACATGGTGCGCGCCCTGTTCGGCGAGGGCCTCACGACCCGGCTGCGCCCCAACTATTTCCCGTTCACCGAGCCGTCGGCCGAGCTGGACATGCAGTGCTACGTGTGCCGCGGCGCCTCGGCGGGCGACCCCGAGCGCCCCTGCCGCACCTGCTCCAGCGAGGGCTGGATCGAGCTCGGCGGCTGCGGCATGGTCAACCCGCGGGTGCTGACCGCGGCGGGCATCGACCCGGAGAAGTACAGCGGCTTCGCGTTCGGCTTCGGCATCGAGCGACTGCTGATGTTCCGCCACAACGTCGAGGACATGCGAGACATGGTCGAGGGTGACGTCCGCTTCACCCGGCCGTTCGGGATGGAGATCTGATGCGCGCCCCGCTTTCCTGGCTGCGGGAATACGTCGACCTGCCGGCCGGTGAGTCCGGCCGGGACGTCCAGGCCAAGCTCATCGCCGCGGGCCTGGAGGTCGAGCGCGTCGAGCAGCTCGGCGGCGACCTCACCGGCCCGCTGGTGGTCGGCCAGGTGCTGACCATCGAGGAGCTGGAGGGCTTCCGCAAGCCGATCCGCTTCTGCACGGTCGACGTCGGGCAGGCCAACGGCACCGGCGAGCCGCAGGAGATCGTCTGCGGCGCCCGCAACTTCGCCGTGGGCGACAAGGTCGTCGTGGCGCTGCCCGGCGCCGTCCTGCCCGGCGACTTCGCCATCGCCGAGCGCAAGACCTACGGCAAGGTCTCGCGCGGCATGATCTGCTCGGGCGACGAGCTCGGCCTGGGCGACGACGGTTCGCACGGCATCATCGTGCTCACCCCGGAGCACGAGGTCGGCACCGACGCGATCGAGCTGCTCCAGCTCGTCGACGAGGTCCTCGACATCGCGGTCACCCCCGACCGCGGCTACTGCCTGTCGATGCGCGGCATCGCCCGCGAGGCCGCCATCGCCTACGGCCTGCCGCTGCGCGACCCGGCCCTGCTGGACGTGCCGGCGCCCAACGCCCACGGCTACCCGGTGCAGATCGCCGACCCGGCCGGCTGCAGCCGCTTCACGGCGCGCACGGTCACCGGCATCGACGCCGAGGCCCGCTCGCCGATCTGGCTGCAGCGCCGGCTGCAGAAGGCCGGCATGCGCCCGGTCTCGCTGACGGTCGACATCACCAACTACGTGATGCTCGAGCTCGGCCAGCCGCTGCACGCCTACGACCGCTCCCGCCTGGACGGCCCGATCGGCGTGCGCCGTGCGCAGCCCGGCGAGAAGCTCACGACGCTCGACGGCACCAAGCGCGTCCTGGACGCCGAGGACCTGGTCATCACGGACAACCGCGGCCCCATCGGCCTCGCGGGTGTGATGGGCGGCGCCGACACCGAGATCGCCGACCACGGGGCGGCGCAGAGCTCGTCCGAGGTCGTGATCGAGGCGGCGCACTTCGACCCGGTCCCGGTCGCCCGTACCGCCCGGCGTCACAAGCTGACCTCCGAGGCGTCCAAGCGCTTCGAGCGCGGCGTCGACCCGCAGGCCGCCTCCGCCGCGGCCCAGCGCACCGTCGACCTGCTGGTGCTGCTGGCCGGCGCCACGGCCGAGGCCGGCGTCACCGAGATCACCGCGCCCAGCGCGCCCCGCACGATCGCCGTCCGTGCCGACCACCCGGACCGTGTGGCCGGTGTCGCGTACGGCCGGGAGACCGTCGTCCGCCGCCTCCAGCAGGTCGGCTGCGACGTCTACGGGCAGGACGAGCTGATCGTCACGGTGCCCAGCTGGCGCCCCGACCTCACCGACCCGAACGACCTGGCCGAAGAGGTCATCCGGCTCGAGGGCTACGAGAACCTGCCCGCCACCCTCCCGCAGCCGCCCGCCGGGCGCGGTCTGACGAACCGTCAGCGCCTGCACCGCCGGGTCGGCCGGGCGCTGGCCGGTGCCGGGTACACCGAGGTGCTCAACTACCCCTTCTTCGGGGACGAGGCGCTGGAGCACCTGGGCCTGGAGGCGGACGACCCGCGCCGCAGCACGGTGCGTGTGGCCAACCCGCTCTCGGACGCCGAGCCCGCGCTGCGCACGACCATGCTGCCGGGGCTGTTCGCCGCCCTGCGCCGCAACGACGGCCGTGGTGAGCACGACCTGGCGCTCTTCGAGACGGGCCTGGTCTTCCTGCCCACCGGCAAGGAGGTCACCCCGGCCCGCCTGCCGATCGACCGCCGTCCGACCGACGAGGAGATCGCCTCGCTCGACGCCGCGCTGCCCCGGCAGCCGCGCCGTGCGGCTGTCGTCCTGGCCGGTGCCCGCGAGCAGGCCGGCTGGTGGGGCAAGGGCCGCCCGGCCGGCTGGGCGGACGCCGTCGAGGCGGGCCGCACGGTCGCCCGTGAGGCCGGCGTCGAGCTGACCGTCCGCCAGGACCAGACGGCGCCGTTCCACCCGGGCCGCTGCGCCGCGCTGTTCGCCGTGGTGGACGGCACGGAGACGCTCGTCGGCAACGCCGGTGAGCTGCACCCGCGCGTCACCAAGGCGTTCGGCCTGCCGGAGCGCACCTGCGCCATGGAGATCGACCTCGACCTCCTGGAGCGGGCGGGCACCGGTCCGGTCGAGGCCCCGCACGTGTCGGCGTTCCCGGTGGCCACGCAGGACGTCGCGCTCGTCGTGGACGCCTCGGTCCCCGCGGCCGACGTCGAGGCGGCGCTGAAGGACGGCGCGGGCGAACTCCTGGAGTCGCTGCGGCTGTTCGACGTCTTCACCGGCGAGCAGCTGGGCGAGGGCAAGAAGTCGCTGGCCTACGCGCTGCGCTTCCGTGCCGCCGACCGCACGCTGACCGCCGACGAGGCCACGGCCGCCCGCGAGGCCGCGGTGCAGTCGGCCGTCGAGCGGACGGGCGCGGTCCTGCGCGGCTGACACGCTCCATTGCCCGAAGGGCGCCCCGGTTTTCCGGGGCGCCCTTCGCTATATCGCATTCTTGTCAGGCAACGCCTGCCGAATATCACTCAATAGGGTGGAACCGGGGCGACATCACCTTCCCCAGGTCGGAATACGTCGGCGAGAATCAGCCCGTCGTTGCGCTAGGGGGACCGACGGAATGATCCGTACCCGGGCTCTTCTGCGGTGCCGGCGGATTTTCGTCCTGATCCTGCCCGGGCTCTGGGTGTCCGGAGTGCTGGCCTGGGAGTGCGTGAATCCCCTCGGTACCGAGTTCATGCAGCTGCTCGCAGCCGCACCCGCCATCGCCTGTGCCGGTACCGGCCGCCGCCGGTGCGTCCTGCTCGGAGGACTCTGCGCGCTGCTCGCCCTGCTGCCGGTGGGACCGGTCGCCCGCACCGGCGCCGCCGCCCGGCTCGGCACGTGCTGCGCGATCCTCGCCGTCGTCGCCGCCAGCTATCTCACCAGCGGCCGCCGGCTGCGGCTGCTCGGCGAGCTGGAGCGGATCCGGGAGGTCGCGGCCACCGCCCAACTGGCCGTGCTGCGCCCGCTGCCGCCCCGGATCGAGGGCATCACCCTGGCCGGCGTCCACCTGTCGGCCAGCGAGGGAGCCCTGATCGGCGGGGACCTCTACGAGGTGCTCGCCACCCCGCACGGCGTGCGCCTCGTCATGGGCGACGTGCGCGGACACGGCATCCCCGCCATCGCCACCGTGGCCGCCCTGCTCGGCTCCTTCCGCGACGCCGCGCACGACGAGGCCGAACTCCCCGACGTGCTGCGCCGCCTGGAGCGCGCGCTGCAGCGGCACCTGGGCGAGAAGGCGCGCACCGGGCCGCCCGGCCGGCCGGAGCCGGAGGACTTCGCCACCGTCCTGCTGCTGGAGGTGCGCGAGGAGGGCCATGTCGCCGCCCTCAACTGCGGCCACCCCTGGCCGCACCACCTCACCCGCACCGCGGACGGCACCTCACGGGTCGTCGCCCTGGAGCCCGGCGAACCCCTGCCCCCGCTGGGGCTGTTCCCGCTTCCCGCCGAGCTTCCCCTGGTGCCCCTGCCGCCGCTCGCCCCCGGCGAGGCCCTGGTGCTGCACACGGACGGCGCCGAGGACGCCCGCGACCGGGCCGGCCGCCTCTTCCCGCTCGCCGGGGCCCTGGCCGATGCGGTCCGCAGCGCCCCGCCGGCGCCCGCGGCGATCGTCGAGCGCGTCCGGGCCGCCCTGCTGCGCCACACCCGAGGCCTGCTCTCCGACGACTTCGCCCTGCTCGCCATCCGCAACGACCGCCCCCTGCTGCCCGGCCCCCTCGCCCTGCCCTGTGGCCGGTCCTGAACGTCCCTACGGCGATGGCCCGTTCACACCCCGTGCGAACGGATCCCCACTACGCTGATCCCACCGAGCGCACCGGAGGGCAGGATGGAGCCCAACACACTGCTCGACGCCGTCCTCGACGAGGCGGGGATCTCCCACGCCGGTCTGGCCGCCCACATCAATGCGGCGGGCCGGGCCCGGGGACTGGCGTTGCGTTACGAACACACCGCCGTCGCCCGATGGTTGAAGGGCCAGCGGCCGCGCGGCCAGGTGCCGGACCTGATCTGCGAGGTCCTCGGCGAGCGGCTGCACCGCGCGCTGACCCTCGACGACATCGGCCTCGGCACCCCCGGCAGCCCCCGGGTGCCCGGCACCCCGCTGTCCGGCTTCGTCGAGCGCGCCACCGCCCTGTGGCGCTCCGACGAACAGCAGCGGGAACACGTCGTGCGGGCCCCCGCCGTCACGGGCACCCCCGCCGTCATCCCGGTCTGGGAGTGGGAGAACCCGCCCGAGGACGCCGACGTCTCCCGGCGCGGGCTGACCCGGGTCTCCATGGACGACATCGAGATGCTGCGCGCCGCCCGCACGCACTACGAGCAGATGTACCGCAAGGCCGGGGGAGTGGCGACCCGCGGCAGGGTCGTCGGCTTCCTCAACGCCGAGGCCGCGCCCCTGCTGCGCGGCAGCTACTCCGACGAGACGGGACGCCAGTTGCACCGTGCCACCGGCGGCCTGGTCGCCGTCGCCGGCATCTGCGCCTACGACTCCGACGCGCACGGACTCGCCCAGCGCTACTTCCACCAGGCGCTGCGGCTCGCCAAGGCCAGCGGGGACCGGGGACTGGGGGCGTATGTGATAGCGCTCCTCGTCAACCAGTCGCTCTTCATGGGGGAGTACCGGCAGGCGGTCGCCTTCGCCGAGTCGGCGCTGCGGGCCGCGGGCCCGCAGCTCACCCCGGCGCTCGCCGCCGACCTCTACGCCATGCAGGCCAAGTCCTATGCCCGGCTGGGGGACGGGGCCGGGGCGCTGGCCTGCATCCGGCGCGCCGAGTCCGCCGCCGAGCGCATCCACCGTGGCCAGGAGCCCGCCGAGACCGGCTATGTGCAGCCGGGACTGGTGAACGTGCAGGTGGCGGAGGCCCTGTTGAGCCTCGGCGACCTCGGACCCGCCCGTGAGCACGCGGACCGGGCCGTCGACACCCCCGCGCACGACCGGGGCCGTGTCCACCGGCTCGCCATGCTCACGCATATCGAGCTGCGTCAGGGAGACGCGGACAAGGCGGTGGCCACCGCACGGGAGATGACCGAGCAGGCGAGAGGCATGGAGTCGCAGCGCTTACGGGACCGGCTCCGGGCGGTGCGCGAGCACCTGATCGAAAGCGGGTGCGCGGCCACGGCCGAGGCCGCCGAGATGATCGACGGGGCGTTGCGCGTGCCCTTGTGACCCTGGTGAGGACAGCCCCCCGGGAGGTGGCCACCTCGGCGGAAGGTGGCAGACACGTGCGCTGGAAAAATCTCAGGGAGCTGACCGTCTACGAGAACCGATGGTTCCGGGTCAATCTCGCGGACGTCGAACTCCCCGACGGCCGCCACCTCGACCACTTCCTCATCCGGCTGCGGCCCGTTGCCGTGGCCACGGTGGTCAACGAGGCCAATGAGGTGCTGTTGCTGTGGCGGCACCGCTTCATCACGGACAACTGGGGATGGGAGCTGCCGGCCGGCGTCGTCGACGACGGCGAGGACATCGCGAGCGCCGCGGCCCGGGAGATGGAGGAGGAGACGGGGTGGCGGCCGGGGCCCCTGCGACACCTGATGTCCGTCGAGCCGTCCAACGGGCTCACCGACGCCCGTCATCACATCTACTGGGCGGACGAGGCGGAGTACATCGGTGACCCGGAGGACGCCTTCGAGTCGGACCGCCGCGAATGGGTGCCGCTGAAGCTGGTGCCCGACCTCATCGCCCGGGGCGAGGTGCCCGCGGCCAACATGGCGGCGGCCCTCCTCCTGCTGCACCACATCCGGCTCGGCTGAGCGGGCCGGTAACGGGGACAACGGGGACCACGGGGGCCGCAGGATGAATCACGCACACTCCGCGCTCATCGGCCGGACGCCTGCCACACGGCGACCGCCAGGCCGGCCAGGCCGGTGAGCGCGGCCAGCGACGGCAGGGGCCACCGGCCGTGCTCCAGGGCCCGCAGCCGCTCGGCCATCTCCTCCAGTTCGTGCTCCGCCTGTTCGCTGCGCTGGGTCAGGAGAGCGAGCCGGCCGTCGATGCGGACGACACCCACATCTAAGCTGCGCCGGAGCTCCGCGAGCTCAGCCGCCTTCGCGGCCGTGTGCTCGGGATGGATGGTCACGGTCCGTACCCCTTCCGGAAGGTGAATCTGCTGCTTGCCTGCTGAGGCGAGTCAACCGCGTCGGAGGGCGGGGCGGGAGCGTGTGCGGAGGGTGTTCGCGGGTCAGCGGCGCACACCCCGTGTGAAGGGGGCGCGCGCCGGCCCGGACGGCAACTCAGTAGGTGTAGAAGCCCGAACCGGTCTTGCGGCCCAGCCGGCCCGCGTCGACCATGCGCTGCAGCAGCGGGGGAGCGGCGTACAGCGGCTCCTTGTACTCGGCGTACATGCTGTCGGCGACCGAGGCGACGGTGTCCAGGCCGATCAGGTCGGAGAGCTTGAGCGGGCCCATGGGGTGGGCGCAGCCGAGCTCCATGCCGTTGTCGATGTCCTCGCGGCTGGCGATGCCCGACTCGAACATCCGGATCGCGGACAGCAGATAGGGGATGAGCAGGGCGTTGACGACGAAGCCCGAGCGGTCCTGGGCGCGGATGCCGTGCTTGCCGAGGACCTGGCCGACCAGGGTGTCGGCGCGCTTGATCGTCTCCTCGGAGGTGGTCAGTGCCGGGATCAGCTCGACGAGCTGCTGCACCGGGGCCGGGTTGAAGAAGTGGATGCCGATGACCTGGTCGGGGCGGGAGGTCGCCACGGCCAGCTTGACCAGCGGGATGGAGGAGGTGTTGGAGGCCAGGATCGCGTCGGGCCGGGTCACCACCTGGTCGAGGACCTGGAAGATCTCCGTCTTCACCTGCTCGTTCTCCACGACGGCCTCGATGACCAGGTCGCGGTCGGCGAACTCGCCCAGGTCCGTGGTGAAGCTCAGCCGCTCCAGGGCGGCGTCCCGCTCCGCCTCGGTGATCTTGCCGCGCTCGGCGGCCTTGCCGAGGGAGTTGGTCAGCCGGGTGCGGCCCAGCTCCAGGGCCTCGCCGGTGGTCTCGGCGACCTTGACCTCCAGGCCGGCGCGGGCGCACACCTCCGCGATACCGGCGCCCATCTGGCCGCAGCCCACCACTCCCACGCGTTCGATGTCGCTCACATCGTGCCTTTCGGTCTTCGCTGATCCTGCACTGCAGTCGTCTGGACTCTGCTCACGACGTTACCTCCGCAAGCGGGCGGTGCGGAGGGCTCCCGGGTGGGCATGCTGATGCCGACGGTGTGACTGTTCTGACAGGGTGCATTCAAGGAGGCGTGCATATGGGGCGAATCAGCCGAAGAGGCTTCACCGTGGCAGCCGCCGGAGCCGTGACGGCCCTGCTGGCGGCCGGCGAGGCCGGGGCCCTGGAACCCCAGGGGCAGGCCCGGCGGAAGCGGGAGTTCCGCGGCATGTGGACGGCGACCGTCGCCAACATCGACTGGCCCTCCCGGCCCGGCCTCGGCCCGGACCTCCAGCGGGCCGAGCTGCTCGCCCTCTTCGACACCGCGGTGGCCCGCCGGCTCAACGCCGTGATCCTGCAGCTCCGTCCGACCGCCGACGCCTTCTGGCCGTCCCGCTACGAGCCCTGGTCGGAGTATCTGACGGGTCATCAGGGGCGGTCACCGGGCTGGGATCCCCTGGCCTTCGCCGTGCGCGAGGCCCACAAGCGCCGCCTGGAGCTGCACGGTTGGTTCAACCCGTACCGCGTGGCCAACCACACCGACCCGGGCCGGCTGGTGCCCACGCACCCCGCGCGGGTGCACCCGGACTGGGTGCTGCCCTACGGCGGCAAGCTCTACTACAACCCCGGCCTGCCCGAGGTCCGCCGCTTCGTCCAGGACGCGATGCTGGACGCCGTCTGGCGCTACGACCTCGACGGGGTGCACTTCGACGACTACTTCTACCCCTACCCCGTCTCCGGCCGGGACTTCGACGACACCGCGGCCTACGAGCGCTACGGCGCCGGCTTCCCCGACCGGGCGGCCTGGCGGCGCGACAACATCGACCGGCTCGTCCGGGAGACCGGCGAGCGCATCAAGCGCCGCAAACGGCATGTGCAGTTCGGCATCAGCCCGTTCGCCGTGTGGCGCAACCGCACGACGGATCCCCGGGGTTCGGACACCCGGGCCGGCGTGCAGACCTACGACGACCTGCACGCGGACACCCGGTCCTGGGTCCGCAAGGGGTGGATCGACTACATCGTCCCGCAGGTCTACTGGGAGATCGGCAACCGCGCCGCCGACTACGCGAAGCTCGTGCCCTGGTGGGCGGAGACCGTCCGCGGCACCGGCGTGCGCCTCTACGTCGGCGAGGCCCTCTACCGGGCCGGCGACCCCGCACAGCCCGCGCCCTGGCAGGACCCGGCCGAGCTCTCCCGGCACCTCACGCTGGACGCGGCCCACCCGGAGGTGCAGGGGAACGTGTACTTCTCGGCCAAGCAGGTCGTCTCCGACCCCATCGGGGCGATGGCGCGCGTGGTGCGGGACCACTACCCGCACCGCGCACGCCCGCCACGGTGAGCCGAGGGGTCTGTCAGCTCCGGTCCGAGGCCTTGCGGTGATCCACGACGGAGTCGGGGCCGGGGGACATGATCGTCTCGTGCCCGTTCTCCGCCCTGACCCGGTACGGCGGGTTGCCCTGCGGCCCGAGCACCTCCACGATCTCCACGACGTGGTCCTGCTGCCCGACCACCCTGCCGTGCACCACCAGCCGGTCGCCCTTGCTCGCATGCATCGACGGTGCCCCTTCCGATGAGGTTGGACACGTGCACTGTGGGAATGCTGCCAAGTCTACGGTGAGCGCTGCGTCACCGCGATGCAGACGAGCACGCCCACCGCGGCGGCCGGCGCCGCGGGGGACAGCCGCTCGCCCAGCAGGGCCACCGACCAGACCAGCGTGAGCAGCGGCTGCGCGAGCTGCAGCTGGCTCGCCCGGGCCACCCCGATCGCGGCCATGCCGCGGTACCAGACGACCATGCCCAGCAGCTGGGAGCCCAGCGCCAGCCACACCAGCCCGGAGACCGTGTGCCAGGTCAGCCGCGCCGGCTCGGCGGACAGCGCCGCGGCCGCCCCGACGACGGCCACGGGCAGGCACAGCACCAGCGCCCAGCCGACGACCTGCCACCCCGGCATCTCACGGGCGAGCCGGCCCCCTTCGGCGTAACCCGCGGCGCACACGGCCAGCGCGGCGAAGAGCAGCAGGTCGCCACGGGAGGGCGCCCCGCCGCTCTGCAGCAGGGCGAAGGCGACGACCACGGCCGCACCGGCCAGCGCCGCCGCCCAGAACGTCCACGCATGCCGGGTACGGGTCCGCGCCGCCGCGTACGCCGCCGTGGTGAGCGGCAGCAGACCCACCACCACCGCGGCGTGCGAGGTCGTCGAGGTCTGCAGGGCCAGCGTGGTCAGCAGCGGGAAGCCGACGACGACACCGCCCGCCACGATGCTCAGCCCGGCCCAGTGGCGGCGCGGGGGCAGCCGCACGCGCAGCGCCAGCAGGGCGCCGAGCGCCGCCAGTCCCGCCAGGGTCATCCGGCACGTGGTCACCGACCAGGGCCCGAGTCCCTCCAGGGCCCAGGCGGTCGCCGGGAAGGTCAGCGAGAACGCCACCACGCCGAGCGCGGCCAGCAGCGTTCCTCCGTTCACCGCTATCGCGCTGCGGCGGATAGCGCTATCTTGTACTGTCATGCACGAGCGTAACAGCGTGGCAGAACTGGCCGGGACTCTCCGAGGCGAGCTCGACCGCTACTCGCCGGGTGAGAAGCTGCCGTCCAGCCGGGTCCTCGTCGAACGCTTCCGGGTCAGCCCCGTGACCGTCACCCGCGCCCTGGCCGCCCTCGCCGCCGAGGGCCTGGTGGTCACCCGCCCCGGCGCCGGCGCCTTCCGCGCGGAACGGGCCGGCCGGCCCGCCCGGAGCGGCGACACCTCCTGGCAGCAGATCGCACTCAGCGCGGAGACCGGCGAGGAGGCGGTCCCCCGTTCCGTGGACGCGTCCGGCGTGCTCGACACCCTCGCCGAACCCCCGCCCGGCGTCATCGAGTTGCACAGCGGCTACCTCCACCCCGTCCTGCAGCCCGAGAGCGCCCTCGCCGCCGCCCTCGGCCGGGCCGGGCGCCGGCCCGGAGTGTGGGGTCGCCCGCCCGTCGAGGGCGTCGCCGACCTGCGGGCCTGGTTCGCCCGCGAGATCGCCGGCCCCTCCGGCACCCTCGCCCCCTCCGACGTCCTGATCACCGCGGGCGGCCAGAGCGCCCTCACCACCGCACTCCGCGCCCTCGCCCCGCCCGGCGCCCCCGTGCTCGTCGAATCCCCCACCTACCCCGGCATGCTCGCCGCCGCCCGCGCCTCCGGGCTGCGCCCCGTGCCCGTGCCCGCGGACGACCGGGGCGTACGCACCGACCTGCTGGAACGGGCCTTCCGGGCCAGCGGCGCCCGGGTGTTCGTCTGCCAGCCGCTCTTCGCCAACCCGACCGGCGCCGTGCTGGCCCCCGAGCGGCGGCAGGAGGTCCTGCGGGCGGCCCGCGAGGCCGGGGCCTTCGTCGTCGAGGACGACTTCGCGCGCCGCCTGGCCCACGAGGACGCCCCGCCGCTGCCGCCCGCCCTCGCCGCCGACGACCCCGACGGCATCGTCGTCCACGTCTGCTCGCTCACCAAGTTCACCTCGCCCAGCCTGCGCGTGGGCGCCCTCGCCGCGCGCGGCCCCGTGCTCGACCGGCTGCGGGCGATCCAGGTCGTCGACAGCTTCTTCGTGCCCCGCCCGCTCCAGGAGGCCGCCCTCGAACTCGTCGGCTCCTCCGCCTGGCCCCGCCACCGGCGCACCGTCGCCGCCGCACTGCGCACCCGCCGTGACGCGCTGCTCGCCGCCCTGCGCCGGGAACTCCCGGAGACCGCCGTCGACTTCGTGCCGCCCGGCGGCTTCCACCTCTGGGCGCGCCTCCCCGACGGCACGGACGAACACGCCCTGGCCGCGGCCGCCCTGCGGGCCGGCGTCGCCGTCGCCCCCGGCCGCCCGTACTTCTCCGCCGAGCCGCCCGCCCCGCACGTCCGCCTGAGCTTCGCGGGCGTGGCCGGCACGGCGGAGCTGGAGGAGGGGGTGAACCGGCTGCGCTCCGCGCTCAGTTGAGGCTCTGATCCTCCTGTGCCGAGATCCGGGCCACCGCGGCCCGCAGCCACCGGTGGGCGGGGTCGGCGTCGAGGCGCACGTGCCAGGCCATGCCGGTGTCGACCGGCGGCAGGGGCAGCGGGATCTCCCGCACCTGCAGCGGCATCACCCCGGCCGCCCGGGCGGCCACCGCCTCCGGCAGCAGGGCCAGGGCGTCGGACTGCAGCACGAGGAAGCAGGCCGTGACGAAGGACGGCGCGGTGACCAGGACCCGGCGGGTCAGGCCGAGTTCGGCCAGCCGCTCGTCGACGATGCTGTGGGCCCTGCCGCGCCGGGAGACGGTGATGTGCGGGATCGCGGCGAAGCGCTCGGCGGTCAGCGGCTCGTCCGCATGCGCGGCGCCGGCGCGGGAGACCGCGACGTGACGGTGCCGGGAGAGCGGGCTGCTGCGCACGTCGTGGGGGAGAGCGGGCAGGGCGCTGATGTCCAGGTCGATGCGGTCGCGCAGATCCGCGAGATCCTCGTCGCCCTCGGGCAGGATCCGCAGCCGGATGCCGGGCGCCTCCTGCGCGATGCGCTCGGTGAGAGCGGGGCCGAGGACGACGGCGAGCCCCTCGCTGGTCCGCAGCGTGAACTCCCGCTCCACGGTGGCGATGTCGACGGGCTGCGGCGGCCGCAGCGCGGCCAGCGCCCCGAGCAGCGCCGCCTCGACCTGCGGCCGCAGCTCCAGCGCCCGCGGCGTGAGCGTCAGTCCGCGCCCCGCGGGCACCAGCAGCGGATCCCCGACCACCCGGCGCAGCCGCCCCAGGGTGCGGCTCATGGCGGAGGCGGAGACGTTCATCTCGGCGGCGGCACCGGTGACGCTGCCCTCGCGGAGCAGGGCGTGGAGGGCGGGGAGGAGGTTCATGTCGGGGAGTTGCATGGGATGCAACTCTACTGTTCCGATTCGGAACTTGTGGTCAAGGGTCGGTGCCGCACACCATGAACGGGTGATCGACAGCAAACACCGCAACACTGCGCTCCTGGTCGCAGGCTGCTTCTTCATGGAGAACCTCGACGGCACGATCGTCTCGACCGCCGCACCCCGGATGGGTGCCGCACTGGGCGTCGCGCCGACGGCGATCGGCCTGGTGGTGACGGCCTATCTGGTCACGCTGGCGGTCCTGATACCGCTCAGCGGCTGGCTGGCCGCCCGCTTCGGACCCCGGCGCGTCTTCCTCACGGCCATCGCCCTCTTCACCGCGGCCTCGCTGGGCTGCGTGCTGAGCACGAGCCTCGGATGGCTCGTGGCCATGCGGGTCGTACAGGGCGCCGGGGGAGCGATGATGGTGCCGGTGGGCCGGCTGATGGTGGTGTCGGAAGTGGACAAGCCGGACATACCCCGGCTCATCTCGTACGTCGTCTGGCCCGGCCTGGTGGCACCGGTGATCGCACCGCTGCTGGGCGGACTGATCACCACGTATGCGAGCTGGCCCTGGATGTTCCTCGTCAACATCCCGCTCGGCGCGGTGGCGTTCGCCGTCGCGTGGCGCCTGATCGACGACGGGCCGGGCCGTACGGCTCCGCCGCGGCTGGACCGGGCCGGTGTCCTGCTGACGTCCACGGGGCTCGGTGCGCTGACCTGGACGGCACATCTGCTGTCGGACCGGCACGCGCGGTGGACGCCCGTGGCCGTCTTCGGCGTGCTGTCCGTGGCGCTGCTGGCCGCTGCGGCACGGCACTTGCTGCGCACCGAGCACCCGCTCGTCGACCTGCGCACCCTGCGGATCCCGGCCTTCCGCGCGTCGGTGTCCGGCGGCTCCCTGTTCTGGATCACTGTGGCGGCGGTCCCCTTCGTGCTGCCGCTGCTCTTCCAGGAGGCCTTCGGCTGGAGCGCGGTGAAGTCGGGCACGGTGGTGCTGTTCGTCTTCGTCGGCAACATCGGCATCAAGCCGGCGACGACCAGGCTGCTCCAACGGTTCGGCTTCCGGCCGCTGTTGGTGACGGCCACGGTGGGCGTCGTCGCGACGACGGTTCTCTGCGGGTTCCTGACCGCCGGGACACCGGTCGCGCTGATCGCCGCTCTCGCGGTGGTGAGCGGCGCCGCGCGCTCGCTGGGGCTGACGTGCTACCAGGTCATCGCCTTCGCGGACGTCCCGCAGGAGCGGATGGGCCACGCGAACACCCTCCAGTCCACGGCCCAGCAGGCCGCCGCCGGGCTGGGCGTGGCGGCGGCCACGGTGGCCCTCCGGGCGGGCGAGTGGCTACGGCCGGGGTCCGCGTACGCGGTGGCGTTCTGCCTGCTGGCGGTGGTGTCGGTGGGGGCGCTGACGGGCGCGGTGCGGCTGCGGCCGGGGGCGGGTGGTGCGGTTATGGGTGTGATGCCCCGGTCCCGCCCTTCAGCCGGGCAACTTCAGCGCGGTGCGTGATCGCGCCCCAAAGGGGCGCGGGGAACTGCGCGATCGGCCACGACGCGCCCGCAGTCGACGCACTGCACTTCCCGCGGAGCGCCCTGTCACCCCACCCGCGTGAACACCAGCGACGCATTGTGCCCGCCGAACCCGAACGCGTTGGCCAACGCAGCCTCGTACCGCCCCGGTCGCGGCCCTCCGGCCACCACGTCCAGCTTCACTTCAGGATCCAGCACATCAAGATTCCGCACCGCCGGCACCACCCCGTCCCGCACCGCCAGAATCGCCGCCAGCGCCCCCACGGCCCCCGCCGCCCCGAACAGGTGGCCCGTCATCGACTTCGTCGCGGTCACGGCCGGGTGCAGCCCGACCGCCTCCGCCACCGACTCGGCCTCCACCAGGTCCCCCTGCGGCGTGGACGTCGCATGCGCATGCACCACCCCGACATCGCGCGGGGAGACCCCCGCGCTCTCCAACGCGCCCCGCATCGCCCGTACCTGCCCCTCGGCGTGCGCGGCGGTGATGTGGAACGCGTCCGACGTCACCCCGGCCCCGGCCAGCCCGGCGTGCGCCCGCGCGGCGCGTGCCGCGGCGAACCCGGCCCGTTCCAGGACGACGACCACGGCGCCCTCGCCGATGACGAAACCGTCCCGGTCCACGTCGAACGGCCGCGAGGCCCGCCCCGGTTCACCGTTGCGCGTCGAGTGCGCCTTGGCCTGGGCGAAGCCGGCCAGCGGCAGCGGGTGGATGCAGGCCTCGGTGCCGCCCGCCACCACCACGTCCGCCCGCCCGAGACGGATCAGGTCCAGGCCCATGGCGATCGCCTCGGCCCCGGACGCGCACGCGCTCACCGGCGTGTGGGCACCGCCGCGCGCCCCGAGCTCGATGCTGACCCAGGCCGCGGGACCGTTCGCCATCAGCATGGGAACGGTGTGCGGGGAGACCTTCCGCACCCCCGAGGCCTCCAGGACGTCGTCCTGGCCGAGCAGCGTCAGGGCTCCCCCGGTGCCGGTGCCGATCACCACGGCCAGCCGCTCCGGATCCACCTCCGGACGCCCCGCGTCCGCCCACGCCTCACGCGCGGCGACGAGCGCGATCTGCTCGCAGCGGTCCATGCGGCGGGCCTGCACCCGGTCCAGCACCTCGGCCGGTTCGGTCTTCAGCCGGCCCGCGATCCGGACGGGCAGCTGCTGCGCCCACTCCTCCTCGATCGCGCGGATGCCCGATTCCCCGGCCAGCATCCCGGCCCAGGTCGAGGCGACGTCCCCGCCGAGCGGCGTCGTGGCCCCGAGACCGGTGACCACCACGTCCTCCATGCCGTTCATGCATAACCCCCTTTGTTGTGGTCGAACAACTCGCCAACGACTCTGCCAGCGCAGATGCGCACGGCGAATGCCGTGATCCACGGAGACGGGCTTCCGGGATTTGTAGGGTTCGGTCATCGACGTCGCCGTATCCGCACATCTATTCCGGGTATTGCATAAAAGTGCAGCCGTCCGTATAGTCATGCCAACCGAGTGGAGGGACGGACCCATGGCGATACGCGCGGCAGTGGCCGGAGCGAGCGGATATGCAGGCGGCGAAGTGCTGCGCCTGCTCCTCGCGCACCCCGGCGTCCGCATCGGCGCCCTGACCGGGAACTCCAACGCCGGCCAGTCCCTCGGTGCCCTGCAGCCGCACCTGTCGCCGCTGGCGGACCGGGTGCTCGAACCCACCACCGCCGATGTCCTCGCCGGGCACGACGTCGTCTTCCTCGCCCTGCCCCACGGGCAGTCCGCCGCCGTCGCCGCGGAACTCGGCGACGAGACGCTGGTCGTCGACTGCGGCGCGGACTTCCGGCTCGCCGACGCGGCGCAGTGGGAACGCTTCTACGGCTCCCCGCACGCCGGCACCTGGCCCTACGGCCTGCCCGAACTCCCCGGTGCGCGCGAGGCGTTGCGCGGCGCCCGCCGGATCGCCGTGCCCGGCTGCTACCCGACCGCCGTCTCGCTCGCCCTCTTCCCCGCGTACGCGGCCGGGCTCGCCGAGCCCGAGGCCGTGGTCGTCGCCGCCTCCGGCACCTCCGGTGCGGGCAAGGCGGCCAAGCCGCACCTGCTCGGCAGCGAGGTCATGGGCTCGATGAGCCCGTACGGCGTCGGCGGCGGCCACCGGCACACCCCCGAGATGATCCAGAACCTCTCCGCCGTCGCGGGGGAGCGGGTCGGCGTCTCCTTCACCCCCACCCTGGCGCCCATGCCCCGCGGCATCCTCGCCACCTGCAGTGCCAAGGCCCGCCCGGGTGTGACCGCCGAGGCCGTGCGCGCGGCGTACGAGAAGGCCTTCGAGGGCGAGCCGTTCGTCCGGCTGCTCCCGGCCGGCCAGTGGCCGGCCACCGGTGCCGTCCTCGGCTCCAACACCGCCCTGGTGCAGGCCGTCCTCGACGAGGACGCGTCCCGCATCGTCGTCGTGAGCGCGATCGACAACCTCACCAAGGGCACCGCGGGCGGCGCCGTGCAGAGCATGAACCTCGCCCTCGGCCTCCCCGAGGACCTCGGTCTGCCGGCCACGGGGGTGGCGCCATGAGCGTGCGCAAGATCGTCGCCACCGTCCTCGCGCGGCTGGCGCCCTGCGAGACCCCGGCCCGCCCCCGGCGCGCCGTCCACCGGGACCCGTCCCCCCAGGAAGCCGACAAGGAGATGCAGTGAGCGTCACCGCAGCACAGGGATTCACGGCAGCGGGCATCGCCGCCGGGATCAAGGAGAGCGGAAGCCCCGACCTGGCCCTGGTGGTGAACGAGGGCCCCCGCCGGGCCGCCGCCGGTGTCTTCACCGCCAACCGTGTCAAGGCCGCGCCCGTCCTGTGGTCCCAGCAGGTCCTCAAGGGCGGCGAGGTCTCCGCCGTCGTCCTCAACTCCGGCGGTGCCAACGCCTGCACCGGCCCGGCCGGCTTCCAGGACACCCACGCCACCGCGGAGAAGACCGCCGAGGTGCTCGGCCACAGCGCCGGCGAGATCGCAATCGCCTCCACCGGCCTGATCGGCGTCCGGCTGCCGATGGACAAGCTGCTGCCGGGTATCGAGAAGGCCGCCGTCGCACTGTCCCCGCACGGCGGCGAGAAGGCGGCCATCGCCATCAAGACCACCGACACCGTCCACAAGACCGCCGTCGCCGAGGGCGGGGGATGGGTGGTGGGCGGCATGGCCAAGGGCGCCGGCATGCTGGCCCCCGGCCTGGCCACCATGCTCGTCGTCCTGACCACCGACGCCGACGTCGACGCCGCCGGCCTGGACGAGGCGCTGCGCACCGCCACCCGCACCACCTTCGACCGGGTCGACTCCGACGGCTGCATGTCCACCAACGACACCGTGCTGCTGCTCTCCTCGGGCGCCTCGGGCATCGCCCCGGACCCGGCGGCCTTCGCCGAGGCGGTACGGACCGTCTGCGACGACCTGGCCCGCCAGCTCATCGGGGACGCGGAAGGCGCCAGCAAGGACATCCGCATCGAGGTCGTCGGCGCGGCCACCGAGGACGACGCCGTCGAGGTGGGCCGGTCCATCGCCCGCAACAACCTCCTCAAGTGCGCCATCCACGGCGAGGACCCCAACTGGGGCCGGGTGCTCTCCGCCATCGGCACCACCTCGGCCGCCTTCGACCCGGACAGGCTGAACGTCGCCATCAACGGTGTATGGGTCTGCAAGAACGGCTCGGTCGGCGAGGACCGCGACCTGGTGGACATGCGCTACCGGGAGGTCCGTATCACCGCCGACCTCGCCGAGGGCACGGAGTCCGCCGTGATCTGGGCCAACGACCTCACCGCCGACTACGTCCACGAGAACAGCGCGTACTCCTCATGAGCACCCCGGCCCGGAAACACACCGCCCTGCCCAAGGCGCAGATCCTCGTCGAGGCGCTGCCCTGGCTGACGCGCCATCACGGCAAGACCGTCGTCATCAAGTTCGGCGGCAACGCCATGGTCGACGACGAACTCAAGGCCGCCTTCGCGAAGGACGTCGTCTTCCTGCGGCACGCCGGGCTGCGCCCGGTCGTCGTGCACGGCGGCGGCCCGCAGATCAGCGCCGCCCTCGAACGGATGGGCCTGGAGTCCGAGTTCAAGGCCGGGCTGCGGGTGACCACGCCCGAGGCCATGGACGTCGTGCGCATGGTGCTCGCCGGACAGGTCCAGCGCGAACTGGTCGGGCTGCTCAACCAGCACGGCCCGCTGGCCGTCGGCCTCACCGGCGAGGACGCCGGGACCATGACCGCCGTCAAGCACTTCGCGGAGCTGAACGGCGAACGCATCGACATCGGCCGGGTCGGCGAGATCACCCATATCGACACCGGCGCCATCGAGACGCTGCTGGACGACGGCCGGATCCCCGTCGTCTCCTCCGTCGCCCGCAGCGGCGACGACGGTCACGTCTACAACGTCAACGCCGACACGGCCGCGGCCGCCCTGGCCGCCGCGCTGGGGGCGGAGACGCTGATGGTCCTCACGGACGTGGAGGGCCTGTACGAGGACTGGCCGCACAGCGACGAGGTCATCAGCAAGCTCACCGCGAGCGAACTGGAGGCGCTGCTGCCGCAGCTGGCCAGCGGCATGGTGCCCAAGATGCAGGGGTGCCTGTACGCGGTCCGCAACGGCGTCACCACCGCCCGGGTGATCGACGGCCGCGTCCAGCACTCGATCCTGCTGGAGATCTTCACGGACGAAGGCATCGGCACGATGGTCGTGCCGGACACGGAGGAGGGGCAGGCGTGACCAACGACGAGCTCACCCGGCGCTGGCAGGGCGCCCTGATGGGCAACTACGGCACCCCGCGCATCCCCCTCGTGCGCGGCGAGGGCCCGGCGGTGTGGGACGCCGACGGCAAGCGCTACCTGGACTTCGTGGGCGGCATCGCCGTCAACGCCCTCGGCCATGCGCACCCCGCGGTCGTGCAGGCGGTGTCCGCCCAGATCGCGACCCTCGGCCATGTCTCCAACCTCTTCACCGCCGAGCCCACCGTCGCCCTCGCCGAGCGGCTGCTCGCCCTCGCGGACCGTCCCGGCCGCGTCTACTTCTCCAACTCCGGTGCGGAGGCGGTCGAGGCGGCGTTCAAGATCGGGCGGAGGACGGGCCGGACGCATATGGTCGCGGCGGCCGGGGGCTTCCACGGCCGCACCATGGGCGCCCTCGCCCTGACCGGCCAGCCCGCGAAGCAGGAGCCGTTCCTGCCGCTGCCCGGGGACGTCACCCATGTCCCGTACGGGGACGCGGAGGCGCTGCGCGCGGCGGTCACGACGGAGACGGCGATGGTGATCCTGGAACCGGTCCAGGGCGAGAACGGCGTCGTCGTCCCGCCGCCCGGCTATCTGGCGGCCGCCCGCGAGATCACCCGGGCCACGGGGACCCTGCTCGTCCTGGACGAGATCCAGACAGGTATCGGCCGTACCGGATACTGGTTCGACCACCTTGCGCACGGGATCGAACCGGATGTGATCACTCTTGCCAAGGGACTGGGCGGCGGACTCCCCATCGGCGCCACCGTCGCCTTCGGCACCGCGGCCGACCTGCTGACGGCCGGTCAGCACGGCTCGACGTTCGGCGGGAACCCGGTCGCCTGCGCGGCCGCCCTGGCCGTCCTCGACACGCTGGAGGCCGACGGGATCCCGGACCGTGTCAAGCACACGGGCGCCCTGCTGCGTGACGGGATCGCTGCGCTCCGGCACCCGCTCGTCGACCATGTCCGCGGTGCGGGCCTGCTGCTGGGTATTGTCCTGTCCGAGCCCCTCGCACCGACGGTGCAGCAGGCTGCACAGGAAGCCGGCCTCCTGGTGAACGCGGTCGCACCCGACGTGGTGCGCCTCGCACCTCCGCTGATCATCACCGAGGATGACGTGGAGACGTTCCTCCGGGCCCTGCCCGGTGTCCTGGACGCCGCACGAGGAACGAGATGATCCGGAGACTGACGTAAAGATGCCCGAGGCGCAGGAGACCGAGCCGTTCCACGGCGGCGGCGGACCGGCCGTGCCGCAGACCCGCACCGCGCGCCACCGCCGGATCGTCGACATCCTCGGCCGGCAGCCGGTGCGCTCGCAGAGCCAGCTGGCCAAGCTGCTCGCCGACGACGGCCTCTCCGTCACCCAGGCCACGCTCTCGCGCGACCTCGACGAGCTGGGCGCGGTCAAGATCCGCAACACCGGCGGCGAACTGATCTACGCGGTCCCCTCCGAGGGCGGCGACCGCACCCCCCGCGCCCCCCTCGGCGAATCCGCCACGGAGGCCCGCATGGGCCGCCTCGCCGCCGAACTCCTCATCTCGGCCGAGGCCTCCGCGAACCTGGTCGTCCTGCGCACCCCCCCGGGCGCGGCCCAGTTCTTCGCCTCGGCCATCGACCAGGCGGGCGTCCACGAGATCATCGGCACGATCGCGGGCGACGACACGCTCCTGCTGATCAGCCGGGATCCGGGTGGGGGGCAGGCGCTGGCGGATCATCTGCTGAGGCTGGCGCAGAAGGAGCGGTGAGGGGGCGGGGGCGCCGGGGTCCGGCGCCCCTCCGTTTGTCTGCCGGACGCTCGCCCGCGCAGACCGCCCTGACGCTCAGGTGGACTGCCCTGTGGTTGCTTGCCTTCTGTCCTCCGCAGTAGCCGGCCTGAGGGCCTTCGGCGGTACGTCCCACTCACGACCACCGCGAGGTGGGCGAAGCTGGCAGACACCACCCTCCTTGGCCATCACCACACCCAGGCGCTCGGTGCGGGTGTCGACCATGAGGGAGCCCAACCTGATTGCCTCACTCATGCCGGACTCCCTTCGTGGATCGCCTCGGCAGGGGCTGCGGCAGCCTTGACCTTGCTCTTTGTCCTGGTGGATGACATGCCCGGCACGGTAGGGATCGGCAGCCTCGGGACTCAATGAGCGTGTACGGACTTGCGTGCCCTCACCCCAGAGCGTTGATCGCGGAGGTGATGACTCCCCGTGCCGTCGCTCCGTAGACAGCGAGCCCCTGCAGTAGCCCGAAGGTCCGGGCGTAGAGGCTCACCTCGTGAGGTTGCGTGACGTTCAAGTACGCAGAGACCAGTTCGACATTTACCTGGGCGTCATCAAAGATCCAAAAGTCCTCAACGGGTGGGATGGCGGACCGGTCTGCGTGATCCGGGATGACTCCAAGGCTCATGCTGGGCAATGTCGCGACGGTGATGAGGTGGGCAAGCTGACCGGCCATCACTTCAATGCCGCCGATGCGCTTCCTCAACGCCGACTCCTCGATGAGGAAGGCGAACCGATGGCTGCCTTGGTGGAGAATCCTTGAGCGCTCCATACGAACGGTGAGGGCTTGCTCGACGTCATCAACAAGACCTCTCCTCCGGGCGGTTGCTCGAAGAAGAGCCCTTGTATAGCCCTCCGTCTGGAGGGGCCCGGGGACAAGCCAGGACGAGTACGCCCGGAAGACTCGTGTCCGCTCGAAGAGCGGAACCACTGACTCCTGGGCACGCTTGAGGCCGGCTCGCTCGATGCGACGCCACTCCACGTACATGCCCTGGATGCCACGGGCTGTGGCAATCAGATCCTCGGTCTGATCAAGGGCCCCGCAGTGGTATGTCCAGGCCCTGATGTCCGCGTCGGACGGAGGGGTGCGTCCATGTTCAAGTCGTGAGCACTTGGACTCATGCCAGCCGGCCCTGTGAGCCAACTCCCGCGCGGTGATCCCGGCATCCTTGCGGATCTCGCGAAAGCGTTGGCCCAGGGCCTGTTTTGCTTGCTGAACACTGGAGGAGGATGAGGTCACGAAGGGCTCAGGCAGGCTCGTACTCCTCGTGCGGGATCGCCCGCTCCCACACCGTTTCGAACGCCTTGGCGCACAGGCTCACGACCTCGGGCTCGGTCCGGATCTCCTCATCGTCGGGGGCGAGTTCACCTTCCCCGTTGAAGTGATTGATGAGGACGATCTTCCCGTCGAACAGCCAGAAGTCGTTGCCCGGGAGGGCAAGATCCGTTGCCCGCCGACGAGGGAGCCAGCGCACCTGTTCGCAGGCCGCGATGTTCAGGCCCTTGGTGATCTCGTACTCGAAGCGCACGTACTCACTCACCGGCTCGGAGACAATCCGGGCTCGACGGACGGAGACTCCCCTCTTTCGGGCATCCCCTACCCACTCGAACCACTGCGGCCAGCGCTCACGAGGAGCAATTGCCATACCGGCCTTCCAGTCGATGAAGGCTGGGTCGGACAGCATGTACCCATCCCGCATCTCCAGGTGGACCGCGGATTCCTCGGCCCGCCTGAGCAGCTCCTCAAAGCTCGGTCGTGCCACGACTGACCTCCGGAAAGAACTGCATCATGCGCCGGGGAAACTCGATCACCGTCTCGTGCGCCGGGACGTCCATCTGCGACAGGCGCTTTTCGTCCAGGACCTTCCAGCCCTGGAGCACGTAGTTGCCCGTCTCGTCGTCGTAGTACACCGTCGGCGAGTTGTTGACCGGTGACTCCGGGTCCTTGCCCAGCTTGTGCAGCGCCATGATGCCCTCTTCCGCCGAGGTCGATGGTTGCTGCGCACGATCTTGCATGTGGCTGCTTCGCCACCGCCAGCTACTTGCGTGAACTTGCGCGCCGTAAGCCGCAGGAGGGCTGGGCAGAACGACAGAGGCCCTGCCTCCAGTGATGGAGACAGGGCCTCTGAGCTGGACTTGCGTCCTGCTCGCCTGTCGGGACGGCGGGATTTGAACCCACGACCCCTTGACCCCCAGTCAAGTGCGCTACCAAGCTGCGCCACGTCCCGGTGCCCGTTCCCTCCGGGTTGTTCCCGGTGGGGCGTGCAGAAAGAAAATATCCTGTTCCGCCCCGTGATCCAAATCCGGGGTCAGCGGGATGCCTGCAGGTACCAGCGCAGCACGGTCACCCGGCGCTCGCCGACGGTCGCCGCGGCGCGGTCGAGCAGGGTGTCCAGCCGGGCGCGGTCCTCGTCCGGGAGTGCCCGGTACGCGGAGGCGGCATCGGACGGGGCCCAGCGGGCGAGGGAGGCGCGGGCGGCGGCGCGCAGGGTGGGGTCCCGGTCGTCCAGCAGGTCGAGGAAGCAGCGGAGCCGGGCCATGGAGCGGTGCGCGGACAGCAGGCGGAAGGACGCCTTCCGTACGTGGTCGGGGCGGTCGGCCGCCAGCCGATCCCGCAGCCACGCCTCGGGGAGCCGGTCGGCGGAGGGCGCGAGGGTGACGGCGACCTCGCGGACCACCGCTCCCGACGGGTCGTCCAGCAACGGCATCAGCCGCTCCACCTCGTCCGCGCCCAGCGCGCGCAGCGCGGCGACGGCCCGGGCCCGTACCCCCGGCTGCGGGTGCGCGAGCAGCGGCCACAGCAGCGCGGCGTCCGCGCGCGTGCCGCACTAGCCGAGTCCGGCGACGGCGCCGGGGGAGGCGCACGCGGTGCGGTAGTACGGCACCGGGTCGATGCCGTGCTGCCGCAGCACCCAGCGCGCGCAGGCGCGTACGAGACCGGAGCGGTCGGCGAGGAAGGCGGTGGCCCGCCCAGTGTCGCCGGTGCGGTTGAGCGCGGTCACGCCCGCCGCGCGGACGCGGGACTGGCGGGAGCCGAGGAGCGGCTCGAAGAACTGGTCGTCCTGCGGCGTGGCGGCGAGCGCCGCGTTCGCGCAGAGGTCCTGGACGACGATGTCGCTGTCGGCGGCGGCGATCTCCGCGAGACGGGCGGGGGAGAACCGCCCCTGTTCGACGGCGATCCGGTGCCCGAGGCGCCGGGCGGACCTGTCCTTGCAGGTCAACAGGGCGTCGACGGCGCCGGGTTCCCGTGCCGCCGCCACCACGAGCTCGTGGGCGAAGCCGCCGTGCTGCCGGTGCGCGGTGCGCAGGGCGACGGCGGTGACCGCGGCCAGTATTTCGGGGCGCGTGTCGGGCAGTGCGCTGCGGAGCAGCTCCCGCGCCTGCTCGCGTACCGGGGCCACCCAGTCCGCGCAACGGATGGTGACGAGGGGGAGGAGGGCGGCGGCGCCGGGGGCGGCGAGGGCGGCCTGGCGTATGTGGCCGTTGGGGTTGCAGAGGGCTATGGCCGGCGACGACTCGCCTTCGGTGTCGGGGAGGGCCCACAGCCGGCGCACGGCGGGGTCGAGGGCGACCCAGTCCTCGGCCGTGGCGATGTCCGACGGGAGCGCGCGTCCGGACCGGGCGGCTTCGGCGGCTATGTGGGCCAGGCCGGTCCGGCTGTTCAGTTCCAGCGCTTGAACTTGTCTGTCGGGATCTCAACCTTGCTGCCGTCCGCCAGGTTGAGAGTCACTGTCGCGCCGTACGTAAACTTTCGGCAGCTGGTGTACTCGTCACCCTCAGGGAGGCTGAGCAGGTGGCATACGCCTTCGAACGGGTCGACGATGAGGTAGGCCGGGACGCCGAAGCGGGCGTACTGCCGCACCTTGATCTCGTAGTCGTTGGCATCCTGCTTCGTGGAGACAACTTCGACGGCAGCCAACAAGGCCTCGTGTGAGTAGGGCTTCTCTGCCCCCTCTTCCATGATTGCGACGTCAGGGCAGCGTGGCGCCTCACCCGGGAATCGGATCAAGACGTCGGCCAGGAATCGGTCCTCGTCGATACCGCTGTCCTCGATGGCATTGAGGATGCGGCGGACCGTCCACCCCTGAATGTCGCTCTGCGGCGTCATGACGATCCGGTCCCCCACAGCCTCGATCTTGAAGCCCTCGAACACTGCCGCGGCGCGCTCGATGGTCTCCCGCAGGAAGTCGTCCTGCACGGTCATGGCAACCTCCCCTGCTCGGACTCGTCGATAGTCGCATCGTAGAACGCCCGGCCGACACCCACACCCGACCGATTCACTCCCCCGAGCTATTGACGAAACATACGGCGCACTGCATAGTTATGCCTACCAGCGCATGAGAGCGCAGCGCATCGCACCGTAAGGAGAACCCCGTGACCGAGCGCGTCGTACTCGCCTATTCCGGCGGCCTTGACACCTCCGTCGCCATCGGCTGGATCGCCGAGGAGACGGGCGCCGAGGTCATCGCCGTCGCCGTGGACGTCGGCCAGGGCGGCGAGGACCTGGACGTCATCCGCAAGCGTGCGCTCGCCTGTGGTGCGGTCGAGGCCGAGGTCGCGGATGCCAAGGACGAGTTCGCCGAGGAGTACTGCCTCCCCGCGATCAAGGCCAATGCGCTGTACATGGACAAGTACCCGCTGGTCTCGGCCCTGTCGCGGCCCACGATCGTCAAGCACCTGGTGGCCGCCGCCGAGAAGCACGGTGCGAGCGTCGTCGCCCACGGGTGCACCGGCAAGGGCAACGACCAGGTGCGGTTCGAGGCCGGTATCTCCTCGCTCGCCCCGCAGTTGAAGTGCATCGCCCCGGTCCGGGACTACGCGATGACGCGGGACAAGGCCATCGCCTTCTGCGAGGCCAAGGGCCTGCCGATCGCGACGACCAAGAAGTCGCCGTACTCGATCGACCAGAACGTCTTCGGCCGGGCCGTCGAGACCGGCTTCCTCGAGGACATCTGGAACGCCCCGATCGAGGACGTCTACGACTACACGGCGAACCCGGCCACCCCCCGGGAGGCCGACGAGGTGGTCATCACTTTCGAGCAGGGTGTCCCGGTCGCGATCGACGGCAAGCCCGTCACCGTGCTCCAGGCCATCCAGCAGCTCAACGAGCGGGCCGGGGCCCAGGGCGTCGGCCGGCTGGACATGGTCGAGGACCGGCTGGTCGGCATCAAGTCCCGTGAGGTGTACGAGGCGCCGGGCGCCATCGCGCTGATCACCGCGCACCAGGAGCTGGAGGCGGTCACCGTCGAGCGGGAGCTCGCCCGGTTCAAGCGGCAGGTCGAGCAGCGGTGGACCGAGCTCGTCTACGACGGCCTGTGGTTCTCCCCGCTCAAGCGGGCCCTGGACGGCTTCATCGCCGAGGCCAACGAGCACGTCTCCGGTGACATCCGGATGACGCTGCACGGCGGCCGGGCCGTGGTCACGGGCCGGAAGTCCGCGCAGTCGCTCTACGACTTCAACCTCGCCACCTACGACACCGGCGACACCTTCGACCAGTCGATGTCGAAGGGCTTCATCGAGATCTTCGGGCTCTCCTCGAAGATCGCCGCGAAGCGGGACCTGGCCCAGTGACCACCAATGACGTACGGCTCTGGGGCGGGCGGTTCGCCGACGGGCCCGCCGAGGCCCTCGCCAAACTCTCCGCCTCCGTCCACTTCGACTGGCGGCTCGCCCCGTACGACATCGCCGGCTCCCGCGCCCACGCCCGCGTCCTGCACAAGGCAGGGCTGCTGAGCGCCGACGAGCTCCAGCGGATGATCGAAGGCCTCGGGCAGCTGGAGGCCGACGTCGCCGCGGGGACGTTCATGGGCACCGTCGCCGACGAGGACGTGCACACCGCCCTCGAGCGCGGTCTGCTGGAGCGGCTCGGCCCGGAGCTCGGCGGCAAGCTGCGCGCCGGGCGGTCCCGGAACGACCAGGTGGCCACGCTCTTCCGGATGTACCTGCGCGACCACGCGCGGATCATCGGCGGGCTGATCGCCGACCTCCAGGAGGCGCTGGTCGGGCTGGCGGAAACCCATCCCGACGTGGCCATGCCGGGCCGGACGCACCTGCAGCACGCCCAGCCCGTGCTCTTCGCGCACCACGTCCTCGCCCATGTCCACGCCCTCGGGCGGGACGCGGAGCGGCTGCGGCAGTGGGACGAGCGCACGGCCGTCTCCCCGTACGGCTCGGGCGCCCTGGCCGGGTCCTCCCTCGGGCTGGACCCGGAGGCCGTCGCCGCCGACCTCGGCTTCGAGCGCGGCAGTTCGGGCAACTCCATCGACGGCACGGCCTCCCGGGACTTCGCCGCCGAGTTCGCCTTCATCACGGCGATGATCGGCATCGACCTGTCCCGGCTCGCGGAGGAGGTGATCATCTGGAACACGAAGGAGTTCTCCTTCGTGACGCTCCACGACGCCTTCTCCACCGGCTCCTCGATCATGCCGCAGAAGAAGAATCCGGACATCGCCGAGCTGGCGCGCGGCAAGTCCGGCCGGCTGATCGGCAATCTGGCCGGGCTGCTCGCCACCCTCAAGGCCCTCCCGCTCGCGTACAACCGCGACCTGCAGGAGGACAAGGAGCCGGTCTTCGACTCCTGCGACCAGCTGGAGGTCCTGCTCCCGGCCTTCACCGGGATGATGGCGACCCTCACCGTCAACCGCGCGCGCATGGAGGAGCTGGCCCCGGCCGGCTTCTCGCTGGCCACCGACATCGCGGAGTGGCTGGTCAAGCAGGGCGTGCCGTTCCGGGTGGCGCACGAGGTCGCGGGCGCGTGCGTCAAGGAGTGCGAGGCGCAGGGCATCGAGCTGGACGAGCTCACGGACCAGCAGTTCGCCGCCATCTCGCCGCATCTGACGCCCGAGGTCCGCTCGGTCCTGACCGTGCCGGGCGCGCTCGCCTCCCGCAACGGCCGCGGCGGCACGGCTCCCTCGGCCGTGGTCGTCCAGCTGCAGGAGGTCAAGGCGGATCTGGCCGTGCAGCGGGAGTGGGCGGCCGCCAAGCAACACTAAAGATGAGACATCGATAACCCGAATGAGACGCCAGTGTCTCATTCGGGTTATCGTCGTCTCATGAGTGTGGATCGAGACCAGGTACTGAGAGCGGCCGCCGGCCTGCTCACGCGCAAGCCGACCGCTTCCATGGACGAGATCGCCAAGACCGCCGGCATCGGCCGGGCCACCCTGCACCGGCACTTCTCCGGCCGGGACGCCCTCGTCCGCGCGCTGGAGAACCACGGCATCGAGCGGCTCGGCCGGGCCCTGGACGAGGCCCGGCCGGAGGAGGGCGACGCGGCGGACGCCGTGCGCCGGATGGTCGCGTGCATCGAGCCCGTCGCCGGGATCATCGCCTTCCTCTACGGCGAGAACCAGCTCTACGAGGGCGGTATGAACGAGGGCTGGAACCGCCTCGACGCCCGGATCACCGGGCTGTTCCGGCGCGGTCAGGAGGAGGGCGCCTTCCGCCTCGACCTCTCCCCGGCCTGGCTCACCGAGGCCCTCTACGGCCTCGTGGCGTCCGGCGCCTGGGCCGTCCAGGACGGCAGGGTTGCCGCCCGGGACATCAGCCACATGGTCTCCGAGCTGCTGCTCGGCGGCGCCCTGCGACGGAGGATGGAACCGTGAGCCATGAGATCGTCTCCCCGCCGTCCGGTGCGCCGGACGCGGCGGACGCCCCGCGCCCCGGTCGCTGGCTCGCGCTGGCCGTGCTCGTCCTGGCCGTCCTGCTCGTCGCCGTCGACGCGACCGTGCTCGGCCTGGCGACGCCCTTCCTCAGCGAGGACCTCAAGCCCTCCGGCACCCAGCTGCTGTGGATCGGCGACGTCTACTCCTTCGTCATCGCCGGTCTGCTGGTCTCCATGGGCAGCCTCGGCGACCGCATCGGCCGCAAGCGGCTGCTGCTCGTCGGTGCCGTGGCCTTCGGTGCCGTCTCGGTGCTCAACGCCTATGCGACCAGCCCCGAGATGATGATCGTGGCCCGCGCCCTGCTGGGCGTGGCGGGCGCGACGCTGATGCCGTCCACCATGGCGCTCATCCGCAACCTCTTCCACGACCCCAAGGAGCGCAGCCTGGCCATCGGCATCTGGGGTGCGATGGCCTCGGCGGGCGCGGCCGTGGGACCGGTCGTCGGCGGCTTCCTGCTGGAGAACTTCTGGTGGGGCTCGGTCTTCCTGATCAACCTGCCGGTGATGGCCGTGCTCGTGCTGGTCGGCTTCAAGCTGCTGCCCGAGTCGCGCGACCCCTCGCCCGGTCCGTGGGACCTGCTCAGCGTGGCCCTGTCGATGGTCGGCATCATCGCGGTGGTCTACGCGATCAAGGAGGGCGCGACGATCGGCTTCGGGCTGCCCGTCGCGGTGGCGGCCGTCGTCGGCGTGGTCGCCCTGGTGTGGTTCGTACGGCGCCAGCTGAAGCTGCCCGCGCCGCTGCTGGACATGCGGCTGTTCCACCACCGCGGCTTCTCCGGTGCGGTGCTGGCGGATCTGCTGACGATCCTGGGCCTGTCCGGGCTGGTCTTCTTCCTCTCCCAGTTCCTCCAACTGGTGCAGGACCGCAGCCCGTTGGAGGCGGGGCTCGCGGAACTGCCCGCGGCCGTGGGCGCGGTGACGGCCGGCCTGCTGGCCGGGCAGGCCGCCCGGCGCTTCTCGGTGCGGTCGGTCGTCTCGGGCGGGCTCGGCGCGATCGGCGTCGCGCTGGCGGTGCTCGCCTGGCTGCAGACGACCACCCCCTACCCGCTGCTGGGCGCCGTCCTGCTGGTGGTGGGCGTGGGCGCGGGCTTCTCGTTCACCGTCACCGCCGATGTGATCCTCTCCAGCGTGCCCAAGGAGCAGGCGGGCTCGGCCGCGGCCGTCTCGGAGACGGCGTACGAGCTCGGTGCGGCGCTCGGCATCGCCCTCCTCGGCTCGATCGTCACCGGCGTCTACCGCGGCTTCCCGATCCCCGTGGGTGTCCCCGCGGACGCCGCCTCGGGGGCGCACGAGTCGCTCGGCGGCGCCGTGGAGGCCGCGGCCCTGCTGCCCGCCGACACGGGGGCGGCCCTGCTCTCCTCGGCGCAGGACGCCTTCGTCGAGGGGCTGCGGATCGCCTCGGGCGTGGGCGCGTTCGTACTGATCGGCACCGCGCTCGCGGCCTGGTTCCTGCTGCGCGGCCAGCGGCTCGCGGAGGGCGCGGGCGGCTGAGCGGGCGGCCGGGCCGGCGCGCTCGGATGAGCCATCCCAGCATCACATGGCCCGGGGCTTCAAGTCCCGGGCCATGTGATGTTTACCGGCCGGTAACTCCCTTGACGCGGTCCTGACGCAACGGAGAACATCTCGTCCACCGGTCGACATTGTCGAACGCGGTTCGGACAAGGCGCCCGTTCCGGGACGCCCCTGTGTCAAAGGAAGCCCCCCCATGCGTCACACGCGCCTGCGCACCACAGCACGGTTCCTGATCGCCGCCGCGGCCGCCGCCGCGCTGAGTCTCACGGGCCTCGCCGCGTCACCGGCCTCCGCCTCGCCGCTCGACATCCCGCCGAAGGGCGCCAACGACTGGTCCTGCAAGCCGGATTCGGCCCACCCGGAGCCGGTCGTGCTGGTCAACGGCACGTTCAAGCTGATGGCCGAGAACTGGGCGGCTCTCTCGCCCAAGCTCAAGGAGGCGGGCTACTGCGTCTTCGCCTTCAACTACGGGCACATGGAGACCGACCCGATACCCCAGGCCGCCGCCGAACTGCGGGACTTCGTCGAGGCCGTGCGCGGTGCGACGGGCGCTGCGAAGGTCGACATCGTCGGCCACAGCCAGGGCGGCATGATGCCGCGCTACTACGTGAAGTTCCTCGGCGGCGCGGACAAGGTGAACGACCTCGTCGGCATCGTCCCGTCCAACCACGGGACCAAGAACCCGCTGGCGATCCCCGCCGGTTACACCTTCTGTCCGTCCTGCCTGGACCAGCGCTGGGACTCGGACTTCATGAAGAAGCTCAACGCGGGCGACGAGACGCCGGCCGGTCCGGACTACACGGTCATCACGACCCGCCACGACGAGGTCGTCATCCCCTACACCAGCGCCCTGCTGACGGGCCCGTCCGAGCACCTGACGAACGTGGTGCTCCAGGACAAGTGCCCGCTCGACCCGTTCATGCACGACCAGGCCACCAAGGACCCGGTCGTGGCGCAGTGGGTGCTCAACGCGCTCGGCCGCAAGGGAGGTCCGGCGGACCCGGACTTCCAGCCGCACTGCTTCGGCTGAGTGCTCCGCGGCCCGTGCGGTTCGACGGCCGCGGGCCGGCCGTGGCCGGTCGCGCAGTTCCTCCCCCAGCTACCGCTGGGGGGACCCCCAGCGGTGTCCCCGGCGCCCCTCACGGGGCGCGGTACCGCGTCGCCTCGAACTGTGCGGCCTTCAGGCCGCCTTGGCCTTGGTGGCGTACATGTCCACGTACTCCTGGCCCGACAGCCGCATGACCTCGCTCATCACCTCGTCGGTGACGGCGCGCAGCACGTAGCGGTCGCGGTCCATGCCCTCGTAGCGCGAGAAGTCCAGCGGGTCGCCGAAGCGGACCGTCACCTTGGCGATGCGCGGGATGCCCTTGCCGCTCGGCTGCACCTTCTCCGTGCCGATCATCGCGAACGGCACCACCGGCGCGCCCGTCATCAGCGTCAGCCGCGCGATGCCGGTGCGGCCGCGGTAGAGCCGGCCGTCGGGGGAGCGGGTGCCCTCCGGGTAGATGCCGAAGACCTTGCCCTCGTCGAGGATCCGGCGGCCGGTCATCAGCGCGG
>NZ_JABBXF010000076.1 GCF_013030945.1 Streptomyces morookaense
CCTTGCCCTCGTCGAGGATCCGGCGGCCGGTCATCAGCGCGGCCACACCGCCGTTGCCGCCGTCGCGGTCGACCGGGACCATGCCCGAGGAGCTGAAGAACCACGCCATCAGCCGGCCCTTGAAGCCCTTGCCCGTGACGTACTCGTTCTTGCCGATGAAGTAGACCTGGCGCTTGACGATCAGGGACACGAACAGCGAGTCGATGAACGTCGTGTGGTTTCCGGCGAGGATCACCGGGCCGGTCCCGGGGATGTGCTCCGCCCCCTCGACCTTCGGTCGGTACAGGACGCGCATGAGCAATCCGAGAATCGCCTTGAGCACAATGCGGGACAACGGGTCCTCCGGTCGTGGTGGTCATGTCAGCGCAGCCGCTGACGATACTCGCGGGTACGGGTGCTGTGCACACCGGGTTTCGGCGACACGAAACAGAAAGTTGACGTGAGTTGGCCCTCTGTTTCGGTCATGTCCTTCTGGGCAGCGGTCGAACGACTTTACGATCACCCCGTCTGACAGGTGCCGGACAGTACGGCGCCGGAAGAACAAGGAGCAGGAGCGTACATGCAGCAGGAGCAGCGTCCGGGCAGGCGTTCGTTGCTGGGGGCCGCGGCGGCCCTCGGCGCGGGAGCGGTGGTCCTGGGCAGCGGGGCGGGTCCGGCGGCAGCGGCGCAGCAGCGGAGTGCGGGCGGCCACGGCAAGGGCGGTTCGTACCGGGACCTGCCGGTGCCGACGGTCATCGGGCACCGCGGGGCCTGCGGATACCGGCCGGAGCACACCTTCGGCTCCTACCAGTTCGCACTCGACAACGGCGCCGACGTCATCGAGCAGGACCTCGTCCCCACCAGGGACGGGCATCTGGTCTGCCGTCACGAGAACGACATCACGCAGACCACCGATGTCGCCGACCACGCGGAGTTCGCGTCCCGCAAGACCACCAAGGTCGTCGACGGCGAGTCCCACACCGGCTGGTTCACCGAGGACTTCACCCTCGCCGAGCTCAAGCGGCTGCGCGCCAAGGAGCGCATCCCGGGCAACCGGCAGCACAACACCCTCTACGACGGCCGCTGGGACGTGCCCACCTTCGAAGAGGTCCTCAAGTGGGCCGACGAGCAGGGCCGCAAGCGGGGCCGGCGCGTCTGGCTGCACTCGGAGACCAAGCACGCCACCTACTTCCGCAAGCTGGGCCTGGGCCTCGAGGAGCCGCTGGCGAAGCTGCTGCGCCGGTACGGCCGGCACCGCGCCGACTCGCCGCAGTTCCTGGAGTCCTTCGAGCCGAGCAGCCTGCAGCGGCTCACGAAGCTGGGCGTCCACGCCCCGAAGATCTTCCTCCTGGACGACCTCACGACCCGGCCGTGGGACTTCGTCGAGGCGAAGGACCCGCGCACCGTCGCCGACCTCATCACGCCGCAGGGCCTGAAGTGGATCGCCGGTTTCGCCGAGGGCATCGGGCCGTGGGTGCAGCAGATCATCCCCCGGGATGCGAACGGCAAGCTCGGCGAGCCCACCACACTCGTCCGCGACGCGCACGCCGCCGGGCTCATCCTGCACCCGTACACCATGCGCAACGAGAACACCTTCCTGCCCGCGGACTTCCGGCGCGGCAGCGACCCGAACGCCTACGGCGACGCCTTCGGGGCCTTCAAGGCGTACTACGCCACGGGCATCGACGGCATCTTCTCGGACAACTGCGACACGGCGGCGTTCGCCCGGGCGGACTTCCTCAAGAAGTGACCTCTGGTCACCTTTGGTCTCGCTATGGCGGTGGGTAACCACTCGGACGAGTGATTACCCACCGTTCCGGAAACCGCCCGGGCGGGGCCGGATGTCCCGTCCCGCATGACGTCGAACGATCTCCTCACCCGGCTGCGCCCCCTGCTGGCCGCCGAATGCGCGGCCGAGGCCCACGCGGCGGGCATGGAGGCGGCCGATCTCGAACAGGCCGTCTGGCTCAGGCTGCTGAGCGGCGCCGGGGCGCTGTCCCGGACGGCCGACACCGCGCTGCGGATACGGGCGGCGGTCCGGGCCGAGACCCGCGCCTGGCGCCGTCGGGCCCGGCGCGAGGTGCCCTACGACCCGGTCGCCGCCGAACCGTCCGGCGGGCGGCTGGAGTCGGGGGTGGAACAGGCCGTGCTGACCGCCGAGACCGGGCGGCAGGTGCGGGCCGCCGTCCGCCGCCTGCCCGGCCGCTGCCCCGGGCTGCTCTCGGCCCTGCTCTCCTCCCGCGATCCGACATACCGAGAAATCGCAGGGGAGTTGGGTATCTCACAAGGATCTTTGGGGCCCGTACGTTCCCGTTGCCTGGGATGCCTGCGCAGAATGCTCATGGCGGAGATTGCGGCTCCTGGACGCGGGGGAGAGGAGCGTTAGACAACCGGCGCCACGGAGCGGCGTGCATCTGGGCGGCTCCTGCCAGGGCGGACCGATTACGGGAGGCGTGCGCATGGGCATGAGCGTGACCATCTCGGCTGCGGGCGACAGCGATGCCGAGCAGATCCTCAAACTGCAGTACCTCTGCTACCAGGACGAGGCCGAGCTCCACGGCGACTGGTCCATCGAGCCGCTGACCCAGAGCCTCGACGCCCTGCGCGCCGAACTGGCCGGGAGCCGCGTCCTGGTGGCCCGGCTCGGCGCGGAGGTCGTCGGCTCGGTGCGCGGCACCGTCGGCGCCGACGGCACGGCGGTCATCACGGGGCTCATCGTGCACCCGCGGATGCGGCGGCACGGCCTGGGCGGCCGGCTGCTGGCGGCGATCGAGGAGCGGCTGGCGGAGGAGTGCTCGGCCAAGCGCTACCGGCTGGCCACCGGCCGCCGCGGCGAGGGCGGCCTGCGCCTGTACCGCCGCTGCGGCTACGCGCCCGTCGGCACCGAACGGGTCACGCGCACGCTGACCCTGATCACCTTGGAGAAGGATGCGGCGCCCGCTTTCGTGACGAGCGCCTAGCCGGGGGCGCCCCTTACGGGGCGGGCCGCTGTCCGGCGCGACGCAGCCACATCATCGCCGTCACCGGCAGGATCACCGGGATGAAGAGGTAGCCCATCCCGAAGTCCGACCACACGGTGGCGTCGGGGAAGGCGGACGGCTCGACGACGGTCCAGGTGCCGACCAGCAGCACCCCGGCCAGCTCGGCGGCGCAGCACACCAGCGCCGCCCTGCGGGCCGTGTTCCCGCCGCGCACCAGGGAGTACGTGATGAAGGCGTACACCACGGCGGCGGCCGCCGACAGGACGTAGGCCAGCGGTGCGCGGCCGAAGTCCAGGATCATCTGGACGACCGAGCGGGACGCCGCGGCGACGGTGAACACCCCGTACAGCCAGACCAGCAGCCGGCCCGGGCCCTGGCCGAGGTCGAAGCCGCCCTTGGCGGCGGTGGACGCGGTGGTGGGCTCGGTCATCGTCAGCCTCCCCAGATGTCGTAGAGCCGTACTTCCAGCACGGCGAGGATCACGGCGCCCGCCGCCACCGTGGCCGAGCCCCAGCGGGTCCGCTCGGCCAGCGACATGAAGGCCGCGGCCGGGATCGCGGCGGCCGAGCCCAGCAGGTACGCGACGAAGATCGTGGTGCCCTGGTGCGGCTTGTCGCCGCCCACCAGCCGCACCACGCCGACGGCGAGCTGGATCACGGCGAGCAGGGTGACCACGGCCATGCCGATGAAGTGCCAGTCCTTGGTGGCCTGGTCGCGCGAGAAGGCGAAGCCGCACCAGGCGGCCAGCACGAGGGCGGTCAGACCGACGGCGAGCGTCAGCGCGTCGATCACCGCGGCTCCCGGGCGGCGCGGACGGACGGATGGGGCATGACAGGCATGGGACGACTGTAGTGGCCCGCCCGCGCGCCCCCGCGCGCGGGCCTGCGAGGTCCACTGTGTGATCACGCCTGTCCGGTATTCGGACAGGCGTGGCTGATTCGCACGCACTTCTGTTTTACTGGCTCGCATGACCACGACGAGCAGCCGCACCCTTGCGACCGAGGCGATGATGACGCCCGGTGCTCGTTGCATGTGTCGAATGTGTGACTGCTGAGGGCCCCCTTTGCCTCGCGCCCCGAAGCGAGACCCCCCTGAGCCCGGAGTCGGCATTTTCCGCCGCCCGGACTGCTCGGCCCCGCGTCACCAGGAATCCCCCAGCAGCGCTTCAGCGCCTCCGGGGACGATCCCCCCTGAAGCCGCATTCCGCAATGCATGCCCGTGCGCCGGCGTCACCGCCGCCGCGCACTCGACAGTGACGGAAACTCTGTGATCACCACTACGGGCCTGACCAAGGTCTACCGCTCACGAGGCCGCGAGGTCACCGCCCTCGACGGCGTCGATCTGCACGTCCGTGAGGGCGAGGTGTACGGCGTCGTCGGCCAGAGCGGCGCCGGCAAGTCGACCCTCATCCGCTGCGTCAACCTGCTGGAACGCCCCAGCTCCGGCACGGTCACCGTGGCGGGCCAGGACCTCACCGCGCTCGCCGGGCGCGGCCCGCGCGCCGGAGTCGAACTGCGCAGGGCACGCAGCCGCATCGGCATGGTCTTCCAGCACTTCAACCTGCTGTCCTCGCGCACCGTGCAGGCCAACATCGAGCTGCCGCTGGAGATCCTCGGCGTCTCCGGCAAGGAGCGCAGCCGCAAGGCCCTCGAACTGCTCGACCTGGTCGGCCTCGCCGACAAGGCCAAGGCCTACCCCGGCCAGCTCTCCGGCGGCCAGAAGCAGCGCGTCGGCATCGCCCGCGCCCTGGCCGGCGACCCCAAGGTGCTGCTCTCCGACGAGTCCACCTCCGCGCTGGACCCGGAGACCACCCGCTCCATCCTCCAGCTGCTGCGCGACCTCAACCGGCAGCTCGGGCTGACCGTCCTGCTCATCACGCACGAGATGGACGTCGTCAAGACGATCTGCGACTCCGCGGCCCTGATGAAGGGCGGCCGCGTCGTCGAGTCCGGCACCGTCGCCGAGCTGCTGGCCACCCCCGGCTCCGAGCTCGCGGCCGAACTCTTCCCCGTCGGCGGCGAGCCCTCCGGCCCCGACCGCACCGTCGTGGACGTCACCTTCCACGGCGAGGCCGCGACCCAGCCGGTCATCTCCCAGCTGTCGCGCACCTACAACGTCGACATCTCGATCCTGGGCGCCGCCATGGACACCGTCGGCGGCAGGCAGATCGGCCGGATGCGCATCGAACTCCCCGGCCGCTTCGAGGAGAACGTCGTCCCCATCGGCTTCCTGCGCGAGCAGGGCCTGCAGGTGGACGTCGCGGACGTCAGCACGCCGGCGCCCGCCGCCGCTGCCCTGAAGGAGAGTGCCAAGTGACCTGGACCGAGATGCAGCCCCTGCTGCGCGACGCCTGTCTGGACACCCTCTTCATGGTGTGGTGGTCCACCGTCTACGCCGTCGTCGGCGGACTCCCGCTCGGCATCCTGCTGGTCCTCACCGACCGCGGGGCGCTGCTGCAGAACGTCGTGGTGAACAAGGTCCTCGGCGCGGTCGTCAACCTCGGCCGCTCGCTGCCCTTCATCATCCTCCTGGTCTGGCTGATCCCCTTCAGCCGCCTGCTGATCGGCACCTCCATCGGCCCCAGCGCGGCCGTGGTCGCCCTGACCATCGGCGCCATCCCGTTCTTCGCACGGCTCGTGGAGACCGCCGTCCGCGAGGTCGACCACGGCCTCGTCGAGGCCGTCCAGTCGATGGGCGGCAGCACCTGGACCGTCGTCCTCAAGGTGCTGCTCCCGCAGGCCCTGCCCTCCCTCGTCGCCGGGCTGACCACCACCGTCATCGCCCTCATCGGCTACTCGGCCATGGCCGGCGCGGTCGGCGGCGGCGGACTCGGCAACCTCGCCATCACCTACGGCTACATGCGCCACGAGACCGGCCTGATGAACACCACCATCGTGCTGCTCATCGTCATCGTGACGCTCGTCCAGCTCGCCGGCGACCTCGTCGTCCGCAGCCTCTCCCGGCGCGGCGGCCGTCAGGCCGCACCCGTGGGCCTGCGACGCCTGCGCCGCCGGGCCGCCACCGCCCCCGTCGCCGCACAGCCCGTCCCCGTACTGGCCGAGCCGGCCGAGGCGGCGGAAACCCCCTGACCCCCCGGGGCCGGCGGCCCCGCGGAACCCCACGAGCCCGGACCCTTTGCCGGGCGGCATCACCTCGTGATCCAGGAAAGAGGCACTCTTCGTGCGTACCACCGTCAAGCTCACCGCCGCCGTCGCGGCCGCCGCCGCGCTCACCCTCGGTCTGAGCGCCTGCAGCGCCCCCTCCGACACCACCTCCGCCTCGACGAAGAAGGGCAAGGACGCCGACCCGGCGGCCAAGCTCGTCGTCGCCGCCAGCCCCACCCCCCACGCCGACATCCTCAACTTCGTCCGCGACCACCTCGCGGCGAAGGAGGGCCTGAAGCTGGAGGTGAAGGAGTTCAACGACTACGTGCTGCCCAACACCGCCACCCAGAGCGGTGAGGTCGACGCGAACTTCTTCCAGCACAAGCCCTACCTCGACGACTTCAACAAGAAGAACAAGACGGACATCGTGCCCGTCGTCAACGTCGAGATCGAGCCCCTCGGCCTCTACTCCAAGAAGGGCAAGAAGGTCGCCGACCTCGGCTCCGGCTCCACCATCGCCGTCCCCAACGACGCCACCAACGAGGGCCGCGCGCTCAAGCTGCTCGCCGACAACGGCATCATCAAGCTCAAGGACGGCGTCGGCGCCGAGGCGAAGCTCTCCGACGTCGAGGACGACAAGGGCGTGAAGTTCACCGAGCTGGAGGCCTCCCAGATCCCGGCCCGCCTGGGCGACGTGGACGCCGCCGTGATCAACGGCAACTTCGCCATCTCCGCCAAGCTCAACCCGGCAAAGGACTCCCTGGCCCTGGAGAAGGCCGAGAACAACCCGTATGCCAACTTCCTCGCCGTCAAGAAGGGCAACGAGTCCGACCCCCGGATCCAGAAGCTGGCCAAGCTCCTCAACTCCGACGAGGTGAAGAAGTTCATCCAGGAGAAGTTCAGCAACGGCGCCGTCATCCCCGCCTTCGGCCCCGTCAAGAGCTGACACCTTGTAATCTCGGCCGTCCGTACGGTCGCAGGCCCCGCGCGCGCCCCGGCGTGCGCGGGGCCCACGCGCTTGGCGCACTCACATGCCGATGCTGCATGCTGGTGCACCCGAGCGAACCCGAGCACCCTTGCCCTCGGCGTTGGAGCAGCGCATGACTTCCACCTTTCCGGACATCTCCATCAGTACGGACCGGCTGGTGCTGCGCCCGTTCGAGGCCGGGGACGTGCCCGCCCTCGCGGAGATGATGAACGACGAGCTCATCACCGCCTGGACCACCGCCCCGCACCCCTACACCACCGCCCACGCCCGCGACTGGGCCCTGCGCCGCGCACCCGGGGAACGCACCTCCGGGAGCGGAATCGTCTTTGCGGTCACCGAGTTCCTCACCTCCCGCCTCGTCGGCTCCGTGTACCTGCACAACACCGACTGGCACACGCTGTGCGCCGAGATCTCCTATGTCACCGCGCCCTGGGCCCGCGGCGAGGGCTACGCATGCGAATCCGTGCTCGCCGCCGCCGAGTGGCTGTTCCACGACCAGAAGTTCGAACGCCTCGAACTGCGCACCGCCGCCGACAACACCGCCGCCCAGCAGGTCGCGCAGAAGATCGGCTGCATCAGCGAAGGCGTCCTGCGCAACGCCTGGATAGCGCGCAGTCGCACCGAGGACGGCGGCTGGACGGACATCCGCACCGACCTCATCGTCTGGAGCCTGCTCCCCGAGGACCTTGACGAGGTGCGGGAACAGCACAACGGCGGCTACGACTACTCCGACTACGCCGCCGCCCTCCCCGACTGGCGCTGACCCCGCCGGGCCCCCGCCCCGCCCTGGTCCGGACCAGCCCGGGGTACTCTCACCCTGCCTGCACCGCCGTGCGGCCGACCGAAGCGCCCGACCCGAGACAAGCCCAGGAGACAGACGACGATGGCCGACCGGGTCACGGTGATCGGGTGGGACGGCTCACCGCTGACGGACGCGGCCCGCTCCGCCATGGGCGCCGCCACCCTGGTCGCCGGCGCGGCACACCACCTGGCCCTGCCCGGGATCCCGGCCGGCGCCGAGCGCATCCGCCTGGGCAGCATCGACCTCGCCGCCCGCCGCATCGCCCAGCACCGCGGCTCCGCCGTGGTGCTCGCCGACGGCGACCCCGGCTTCTTCGGCGTCGTCCGCACCCTGCGCGCCCCCGAACACGGCCTCGAGGTCGAGGTGGTGCCCGCCGTCTCCGCCGTCGCCGCCGCCTTCGCCCGGGCCGGCATGCCCTGGGACGACGCCCAGGTCGTCGTCGCCCACGCCCGCGACCTGCGCCGCGCCGTCAACGTCTGCCGCGCCCACCCCAAGGTCGCCGTCCTCACCTCGCCCGGCGCCGGCCCCGCCGAACTCGCCCTGCTCCTCGGGCCCGTCCACCGCACCTTCGTCATCTGCGAGGAACTGGGCACCGAGCACGAGCGCGTCACCGTCCTCACCTCCGACCGGGCCGCCGACCACACCTGGCGCGACCCGAACGTCGTCATCGTCATCGGCGGCTCCGGCACCGGCGCCACGGGCGGCGGCTGGATCGCCGGACGCGACCCCGGCTACCCGCCGGCCCTCCGCGGCTGGGCGCTGCCCGCCGACGCCTACGGGACCCCGCTCGGCGAGGGCGAGTCCACCGAACTGCGGGCCGCCCAACTCGCCCGGCTGGGGCCCCGCGTGGGCGACCTCGTCTGGGACATCGGCTCCGGCAGCGGCGCGGCCGCCGTCGAGGCCGGCCGGTTCGGCGCCGCCGTCATCGCCGTCGACCGCGACCCCGAGGCCTGCGCCCGCACCGCCGCCGCCGCGCGCCGCCACGGCGTGCAGCTCCAGGTCGTCTGCGGCACCGCGCCCCAGGTGCTGGAGGACCTCCCCGAACCCGACGTCGTGCGCGTCGCCGGCGGCGGCGCACCGGTCGTCGCGGCGTGCGCGGCCCGCCGCCCCGAACGGATCGTCAGCCACGCGGTCACCCGGGACGAGGCCGAGGCCGTCGGCCGTGTCCTCGCCGAGGGCGGCTATGCGGTGGAGTGCACCCTGCTGCAGGCAGTGGAGTTGGACACAAGCGCCTGGACCGAGCGCGAACGGGCCGTAACCTTCCTGCTCAGCGGCCATCGCCCGCACGGGTGAGATCGCGGACGTACACCCGACCGGGGTAGGCTGGCGGACCGTTGTGCGGCCGCCCGGTGTCGCACACCACAGTCATCAATGCACCGAACGCGTCCCCCTTTTGGCGGGCACAGGGCAGGGTGGCAGCGGTGGCACGCACGTGCCGCGAGGCATGGACGCTCGTTGTGTGTATGGGCGTCAGCGGTTGGAAGGAGCACTACCGATGGGCGAGGGGTACGCATGACCGACACCGGCCGGTTCCCGGGCGAGGGACAGCCGGAGAACGCAGGCGCACTGCCCGGGCACCCGCTCCCCGCGGATGCGCCGGCTCCTGCCGACACCGGAAGCCCGGCTCCGTACACCTTCCTCGACCAGGCGGACACCGCCGACGAGGACGACCTGCTGCTGATGCCGGGCGCCCAGGGCGCCTGGATGGAACAGCCGACCCTCCAGGGCGGCGGCACGCACGAGTCGGGTGGCCGGGACACCGGTTCCGTCGACTTCACCGGCGTCCGCACCCAGCCCCCCGCGGCCCCGGCCGCTCCCACCGCTTCCTCGGCGGCCCGCCGTCCGCTGCACATGGGCCCGCCCGTGCCGGACCCGTCGAGCGGTGGCGTCGTCCGCTCCCTCGCGGACCGCGGCCCGGCCGCGCCGCAGCCGCCGGCCGGCCCGGCCGTGCCCCAGGCCGACGCGGTCCCGACTGCGCCTGCCGCGGAGCCGGTTGTGGCCTTCGTCCCGTCGCAGAACACCGGTGGCGTCACCCCGGCCGGGGGCGCCGCCGACTCGATAGTGGCCGGTGCAGGGACGCCCGCCGGCGGTGCCGAGCCGGTGCAGCCGCCGGCCGAGGCGGCTGTTCCCGTGCAGGCTGCGCCGGTGCAGCAGGCGCCCGAGACGGTTGCCGCGGCGCCGGTTGCCGCCGCCCCGGAACCGGCCGCGCCCGTTGTGGAGGAGCCCGCACCGCAGGCCCCGGCCGTGGTCGTGCCCGAGCACACCGCGCCGGTCCAGGAGGAGCCGGCACAGCCGGCCGCGCCTGCGGCGCCGGAGCCCGTGGCCGCTCCGGCGCACGAGGAGCCCGCGCAGCAGGCCGCCACCCCGGTGGTGGCGCCGGATCAGGTCGCCCCTGCGGCGGGCGAGTCCGCGCCGCAGGCGGAGGCGGAAGCCGCTCCGCAAGCAGTGCAGCCCGTGCAGCAGCCCGTCGTGGCGGAGAGCGCCCCGGCCCAGAACACCGCTCCCGCGCAGACCGAGCCCGTCGAGCAGACGGCAGGTCAGCCGGCCGCGCCGGAGCCGATCGCGGCCGTGGCCACGCAGGAGCCCGCCCCGGTGCAGGAGGCCCCCTCCGTGTCCCCGGAGCCCGTACCGGCCTCGCCCGCTCCGGCGCAGGAGATGCAGCAGGAGCCCGTCCAGGCCGCCCCCGTGGAGCCGACGGCCCCTCAGCCTGCCGCGCAGGAGGAGCCCGTTCCCGCGGCGGACGTGACGGTCCCGGTGCAGGCCGTTCCGGTGCAGGACGAGCCCGTCGTGCCGGCGGCCGCCGAGGCGGCCGTGCCGGCGGAGGCCCCGTCTGCCGTGCCGGAGCCGGCCGTTCACGCCCCCGCCGCACCGGAGGCCCCGTCGGCGACCCCGGCGGACGCGCCCGAGCAGGCCGCTGCCGAGCCGGAGCCGGCCGCTGCCGCGCAGACCGAGCCCGAGCTGCCCGAACCGGCCCCGGCCGCACAGCAGCCGGCCCCCGCGCAGACCGAGCCGACGGCGGCCCCGGACGCCGTTGCCGAGCCGTCGCAGGATGACGTGCCGCAGACCGGCCCCGAAGCAACAGCGGTGACCCCGGCGGCTGTTGCCCAGCACCCCGAGTCGGCGCCCGGGCCCACGGCGCCCGCGGCCGACGCGCCCGAGCCGGAGCAGGACACGCCGGCGCAGGCCGGGCCCGTGACGGAAGCGGCCCCGGCCGCCGTCCCGGAGCCGGTCCCCGCCCACCCCGAACCGGCCGTGCC
>NZ_JABBXF010000077.1 GCF_013030945.1 Streptomyces morookaense
GCCGGGTGACCAGCCACACCTGCGGGCGCACCCCGTCGGGCAGTCCGGCGCAGGCCTCGGCCAGGGCCCGCAGGGCGGCCGCGCAAGCGGTCGTGCGGGCGACGACGCTCTCCGTACCGTCCGGCTCGGCGAGCAGGAAGGCGATGCCCAGTTCCCCTGCCTCCGTGGGCAGTTGCGCGATCCAGTTGGAAGGGTCGTCCGTTGCCGTGACCGTCCCGGTGCCGCCCAGCAGGTCGGAGACTGCTCGGCCCGTCGGCACCTCGGCGGGACCCTCCACGGCGACGACCCACGCCATGCCGGCAACCGGCTCCGGCAGGGCGGGCTCGCACACCGGCGGCCGGTCGGCGGCGGCGAGGAGGACGGACCGCTCCTCGGTGCCCGTGCGCACAGCATCGGTGAAGCCGCACTCCCCCAGCAGCCGCATCCACCGGTCCCAGGGCAGCAGCCGGTGCTGCGGGCGCAGTGCACGGTCGCTGCGCTGCCAGAAGGCGTCGGTGCTGCCGTCCAACAGGCCGAGCCGCTGCACGTGGTGCGGTTCCGTGGCGAGCAGCAGGCCGCCGGGGGCGAGCACGGTGCGGAGGCGGCGCAGGGCCGCGGTCAGGTCGGTTGCGGTGTGCAGGGCGTCGTCGGCGACGACCAGGTCGAACTCTCCGCCGTGGAAGCCCTGGTCGACGGGATCGGCATCCAGGTCGAGAACGCGGTGGTGGACGAAATCGTAGGCGGCGAAGCGCTGTTCGGCACGGCTCGAACCGCTGAGGCCCGAACCACTGGTGGTGCAGACATAACGGGTGCGGTCCGCGGGCAACAGGGGCAGCAGAGTCGCGGTGAGGGCGTGCGTTCCGGCACTCACCTCCAGGACGCGCAGGGGACGGTCCCCGGGCCAGTGCCGGACGATCTCGCCCACCAGGGCCCGGGCGACGCCGTGGGTGAAGCGGTGGGCGGGGGCGGTGGCCCGGAGTTGTTCGTACGCGGTGCCGTCGAGCGGTTCGTCGGTGCCGCGGAGCGCCTCGGGGAGCCGGCGCAGCTGCCGGTTGAGGAGGACGGTCTCGGAGTGGAAGGCCGGATGGTCCTCTACCAGGCTGCGCAGCAGGGCCGTGTGCCGTGGTGCGGTGTCCGTCAGCCGCCAGTAGCCGTCGCGGGCGGGTTCGGCGAGGCCGTGCCGGGCGAGGAGGGGGAGCATCAGCCGGACCAGCCGCCGGTGCTGCGGCCGGAGCCCGCGGGTCACGAGGTCGGGGAGGCGGAACGGCGCGCCGGGGCCGGCGACGGCGAGCAGCCCGTCCAGGGCTGCGCGCCAGCAGTGAGCACCGGTCTCCTCGACGGCGGTCGTGAACTTGGCGTACCCGGTGGCGTCCAGGGCCGCCCGCAAGGCGGCGGCCCGGTCCGCGACGGCCGCCATCAGGCCCGGCGGCGGGGGCAGCGGGGAGGGGGCGGCCGGGACCGCGGGGAGGGGGGCGGCGCGCAGGACCGTGTGCCGGACCGCCGGCGGGACGTGATCGGTGGTGAAGGTGCGCCGGGTGCGGCAGCCCTCGATCTCGACCGTGACGGTGCCGTCCGTGTCGGCGTAGGTGACGTCCCAGCAGAACTCGGTCCCGGTGCGGCTGCGCCGGCGCAGATGCACGATGCCGGCGGGTGAGGGGGTGCGCCAGACCCGTACGGCGCCGAACGCCGACGGCAGGTGGAACTGCCCACCGCCCGACTGCTGTTCGTCGAGGGCGACGGCGGCCTGGAGCGGGCCGTCCAGTACCACGGGGTGCACCGTGTACGGGTCGCCCGGCTCCTCGTAGGCGTAGGAGGCCAGCAACTCGTCCGTCCCGACGTGCAGTTCGCGCAGCAGCCGGAACGCCGGCCCGACGTCGAGGCCGTCGCGGTGGCAGGTCCGGTAGTGGTCGGGTCCGTCGACGGTGCGGGGGCAGCGGGCACGGATCGCGCCGGGGTCGAGCGGCGCGGGTGCCGTCCCGGTCAGAGTACGGACCTGGGCGCGGACGACGGTGTGGCAGGCGGTGCCGCGGCCGTCGCTGCTGCTGAGGGTCAGTGTGCCGTCCTCGGGGGTGACGGCGGTCTGGAGCGTGACGCCGCCGGGGTCGGGCCAGCCGACCTGCAGCGGTCCGGTGATCTCCAGATGGCGTACCTCGACCGGCCGGTCCAGTGCCCGGCGTCCGGCGGACAGGGCCATCTCGACGTACGCGGCGGCGGGCATGAGCACGGCCCCGGCGATCCTGTGGTCACCGAGCCAGGGCACCAGTTGGGGCTCGACGGCACCTTGCCACAACGGGTGCGGCGCCGGGAGGCGTTCGCCCAGCAGCGGGTGCTCCAGGAGCCCGGTCCCGCTGGTGTGGAGGACGAAGTCCTGCGGTGTGCCGTGCCAGTACCGCTCGCGCTGCCAGGGATAGCCGGGCAGGTCCGCCACTCGGCCGGGGCGGGGGAAGTGCATGCGCCAGTCCACGGCGGCGCCCGCCGCGACGAGGGAGGCGACGGCGGCGGCCGTCTCGCGCGGGCCGTCGCCCTCGCGGTGCAGGGTGGGGATGCAGAGGGCGTCCGTGCGCCGCAGGCAGGGGCGCAGCACCGGGTGGGGGCCGATCTCGACGACGATGTCGGCCGCGTCGGCCAGGACGTGGGACATGGCGTCGGCGAAGCGGACGGGGCCGCGGACGTTGTGCCACCAGTAGCGGGCCGTCAGCTCCTCTCCGGGCAACGGGGTGCCGGTGACGGTGGAGACGAAGGGGATCCGGGCGGCGGCGGGGGCGAGTCCGGTCAGGGCCGTGCACAGCCGGACGGCGATGGGGTCCATGGCGCGGCTGTGGAAGGCGTAGTCGAGGCCGAGGTCGCGGAAGAAGATTCCGCGGGCCTTGAGTTGGATGCCGAGGGCGGCCAGCGCGTCGTGGCCGCCTGCCACGGTGACGTCCCTGTCGCTGTTGACCCCTGCGATCTCCAGGGCGGTTCCGTAGCGGGCCAGCACCTGCCGGGCCTCCGGTTCGGGCAGTCCGACGGCGGCCATCCGCCCGGTGCCCACGGTGGTGCCCTGGGCGCGGCTGCGTTCGGCCACCAGCTGTGCGGCCTGGTCCAGAGTCAGTGCCCCGGCGACGAGGGCGGCGGCGGCCTCTCCGACGCCGTGTCCGACGACGGCCGCCGGGCGCAGCCCGTTGGCGGCCAGCACCGCGACGAGGCCCATCTGCACGGCGAACAGGACGGGTTGGGCGACTTCGGTGCGCTCCCAGCGGGGTGCGACGGGGTGGGTCAGCTCCTTGGCCACCGACCAGCCCAGGTGCGGGGCGAGGGCGCTGTCGGCCTCCTCGACGGCCGCGGCGAAGACGGGGTCGGCGTGCATCAGGTCGGCGGCCATGCCGGGCCATTGGGAGCCGTTGCCGGAGAAGACGTAGGCCACCGTGTCCCGTCCGGCCTTGCGGACGCCGACCGTGTCGGAGGGGGCGTCCGTGAAGAGCCGGTCCAGCCGGTCCGCGGCCTGCTGCGGGCCGCTGGCGAGGACGGCGGCGCGGTAGGGGTGGGCGCTGCGGCGCAGGGTGGTGGTGTGGGCGAGGTCGTAGAACTCCGCGTCCGTCGTGCGGCGCAGCCGTACGGCGACCCGTGAGGCCAGTTGCTGCAGCGCCTCGGGCGACCGGGCGGAGACCACCACCGGTACGGTGCCCGGGCCGTGTTCCTGCTGGACGGGCAGGCGCGGGGGTGCGGTCAGGACGACGTGGGCGTTGGCCCCGCCGAAGCCGAAGGAGTTGACGCCCACGGCCGCCCGCGCCCGGCGCGGCAGTCCCACGGGGGCGACGGTGGGCGCCAGGCCGAGGCCGGCGAAGTCGATGTCCGGGTTGAGCGGCCGGGCGTGCAGCGTGGCGGGGGCCAGGCCGTGCCGCAGTACCAGCATCGCCTTGAGCAGGCCGGCCATGCCGGAGGCCGGTTCCAGGTGGCCGAGGTTCGATGTGACGGAGCCGACGGGCAGCGGGCCGGTCGTGCGGCGCTGTCCCAGCGCCCGGCCGATCGCGCCGGCTTCCGCCGGGTCGCCGACGGTGGTGCCGATGCCGTGCGCCTCGAAGTAGACCAGGTCGTCGGGTGCCACCCCCGCCTGCCGGTAGACGGAGCGCAGCAGTGCCTCCTGGCTCTCGCTGCTGGGCAGGGCCATGCCCCGGGTGCGGCCGTCGCAGTTGGTGCCGGTGCCGGCGATCACCGCGTGGATGCGGTCACCGTCGGCCAGGGCGTCGGCGAGCCGTTTGAGGACGACCACTCCCCCGCCCTCGGCCCGGACGAACCCGTCGGCCTCGGCGGAGAAGGCCGCGCACCGGCCGCGCCGCGAGAGCATCCCCGCGTGCGAGAAGCCCGTGAACGAGAAGGGGCTGACGAGCACGTTGACCCCGCCGACGAGAGCGGTGCAGCTGGTGCCGTCCATCAGGGTGCGGCAGGCGCGGTCGAGGGCGACCAGCGCGGAGGAGCAGGCGGTGTCGACGGACATGCTCGGGCCGCGCAGGTCGAAGCAGTACGAGAGGCGGTTGGCGGCGATGGAGAGGGAGGCGCCCGTCATGGTGTACGGGCTGGTGTGGTTGCCCAGCGCGGCCTGGAAGCGGCCGTAGTCCGGGTCGGAGACCCCGACGAAGACGCAGGTGTCCGAGCCGGCCAGCGACTCGGCGGGGATTCCGGCGTCGTCCAGGGCCTCGACGGCCATTTCGAGGAGCAGGCGCTGCTGGGGGTCCATGTGCACGGCTTCCTCCGGGGCGATGCCGAAGTAGGCGGCGTCGAAGCCGGCCACGTCGTCGAGGAAGCCGCCGGCCGCGGTGTGGCTCCGGCCCGGGCGGACGGCGCCGGGGTCGACGAAGCGGGCCTTGTCGAACCGGTCCGGCGGTACCTCGCCGACCATGTCCCGGCCTTCGCGCAGGGCGGCCCACAGGCCGTCCAGGTCCGTGATACCGCCGGGGAGCCGGCAGCCGACGCCCACGACGGCAAGCGCCCTGTCGATGCGTTCCATGGTGGCTCCGTCTCCTGTCGTGCGTGCCCGGCCGGACTCCCGGAGGTCAGAAGTCCCGGGCGAGGTCGGGGAGTTGCTGCAAGCGGGCGGGGGCGGCGCGGCGCAGCGAGTGGGGTGGACAGACGGCTGCCGTGCCGAAGCGCGGGCTCCAGCCGGGCGGGCCGCACACCCCGGCGCCGAGCGGGAGCGCTCCGCGGACCGGCGCCTGTCGGCGGATGCCGCCCGGGGCAGGGCAGTTGCCGCCTGACCTGAGATGCCCTCTGCCGGGTTCGTCGAGGGGCACCGCCGGCCCGCTCAGGTCGAAGTCGGCTTCGGCGACGGGCCGGCCCGCGTCCGCGGCTTCCTCGGTCCGTTCCCGGAAAACGTGGTGGCGCAGGCGTCGGGCGTCCCGCAGCACGTCCTGTTCGCCGCGGGCGAGGGAAAGGGTGTGGCAAGGGAATTGCCGGCCGGGGGGATCGGAGATGCCGGAGGCCTCCGTGGGAATCATGGACATTCCGTTCGTGTGTCGCGACGCAATCGTGCCACTCGAACAGTCAATTGCGTTGCGCGTCACGCTACGGATCAGGGATGGGGTTGTCCACGGACACGCCCGCAGGCCGAATTCAGCGGCCTTGCAATGCCCTCGCATTGTCGCCGAACGTCCACCCCTGTGAACCGTCCCAGTTGGCGGACCAGGTCATCAGCCCTTTCAGTGCGCCTGAGTAGGTGTTCCATGCCTTTGCCACGGTTTCCGGGGGCATGTATCCGCCGCCGGCTCCCGGTTGGGCGGGAAGTCCGGGGACCTGCCGGTCGTAGGGGACGCGGATGGTGGTGCCCTGGACGACCAGTCCGGCGTTCAGGCAGTCCGTCTGCGCGGTGAAGCCCGCGACCGTTCCGGCTTCGTAGGAGTCGCCCGAGCATCCGTACATGCTGCCGTTGGACGACAACTTGCCGCCGCTCTTCCCGGCCTTTCCCGGTCTACTCCGACAGTCTCCCGTTTACGCAGGTCAGAGGAGGTTCACCCAGGCTGACCTTCCTTGCCTTTCCCAGGTCTTCCCGGTCCTTCCGGCCACACCGTGGCCACACCCAGGCCCCACAGGGGAGCCCCCGGAAAGCCATCGCCTCACCTCAGGGACGACGGCACCTGCCAAAGCGACGGTGCAGGTTGCGGTGGTGAGCATGGGAAGCAACAAAGAATCGGGCACCATTTCATGGTGCAGCGCCCTCTTCACAGACTCGAACGCGGGCCGACAGCCACCCTCTTGGATAGCTCCACGCCGTCGCGTCTGCATGAGATGTTCGGGGATCAGCGTCTCCGGGCTCATGGCGCCGCCGCTCAGGCGGCAGCACCTCTCCAGCTATCGTTTTCGGCCATTGTTTGTCCCAGCCCGAGGAAGGCAGTGGGGCGATTGGGTAGCTTGAGTTCTCAATGGGAGCAACCACCCTATGGGATCGGATTCAGAGCGATTAGTCGATCTTTCGGGCGACGCTCGGCGCTTCAGCGTTCCAGGCAGTCGGCAGCACGCGGCCGCCCATGGTCTCGTAGCCCGAGGAAAGGAGCTCCGTAGCGTTGCCCGGGAGCTGGGCCTGGCCCGCAATACCATCCACCACCTCGCCCACGCTCGCGGCCCCGCCGAACTGCCGATCGGGCAGTGGACCGCTACGCGCTCGACTTCGGCCTCGATGTCTTCGATCGCCACGTCGCCGGCCTGGCGGCTCCACGAAACCCGGAGGAGCACGTCATCCACGGCCAGTCGTAATCGCGGATTTGGTGACTCTGTGCGGTTCAGGGCGGGCTCGGGGGTCTGTCCTGCCGCTTTCGGAGTCACCCGTGGGATGCACGGTAGGGGTGGCCTTGCACAGGCTCAAAGGGCGCTTGTGCGCCGATTGTACGCACTTTTCAGACACGCAAGACGATCTTGCAGGCGTTCGCACTCCTTTTCGACTGTGATGTGCCGCTGGTAGGTGCAGTGCCTACCGGTGATCACTGGAGGGGGGATCTCTCGTGCGTCCGAGGGCCAAGATCCGAAGTCGGATTATTGCCTTGCTCGCGGCTGCGGCCACCGCAGGGCTTGTTCCGCTGGTCATGCCGACCGTCGCTCATGCGGCGGTCGAGCAGTCGGTCGAGACCTACTTTGTGCGTGGTAACCCGCCCGCGCCGACGCTCGCCCAGTTGCGAAGCCGTCTTACAGCTCACCGATCGGCCGGCCTGGCCCAAGAGGATGACCAGGCCCAGGTTCCCTTGGAGACTGTGGGGCCGGCCGCTTCGTGGGCGCCGAAGACCTCAAGGCCTGCTGTCACGCCACGAGCAGGCGACCCTCAGCAGCCAGCCCTGGCCGCTGGGGTGTCGTATCCGGAACCGGCGCGCAGCATGACTTTGAAAGAGTGCCAGGATCACATGGGCCCTAGCGACGTCATGTACATCAAGTCACGCTTCGCGGTCTGCACTTCGCTCCAGGCGGACCAGGTATGGATTCAGAACGGGACGCCCGTCGGTATGAGCACGCTCACGTTGTTCATACGCGGAACGGTGCCGAAAGAGTCGGACCGCACGATGTACTTCGACTACGACATCACCAATTTCCGTAAGGACGGAAAGACTGGGACGGCGGGTCTCACCTACACCATCGAGCCGAAGTTCCCGATGATGTCGCCGGCGAAGGCGCAGGTGCAGAGTGGTGGCCCACTGCCGCTCACTCTGACCTGGGATGAGCTGTCAACTAGACGGCCCACGGCACACTTTGAGCACACCGCGCGGGTGGCTCCCGGCCAGGGGACGGGCTCCGGCAAAGCGGACGCGGTCTTCGCCGCCTACCAGCCGGTCCTGACGTCTCATGTTCCTCCTGGCTGGCAGGGAAATGGCACGTCGGGCAGTCCGTTCATGATGGCTCCTCGGTGGGATGCGGCAAAGTATCTTCGGAACTCGACCGGGCAGGGAAACCCGGACAACCGCGGCTCGGCAGCGTTCAGTGTGGTGACGCCCTTGAAGTACAGCAAGGCTGATGGCGCTCCGGAGCGGGGTGTTGCGCTCCATGTCGAGAAGGCGTTCAATGACCCGAACCACACCCTGCCGCCCACTCCGGAAGGTAAAAAGATCCCGGGCCAGGTCCCTGGCTCGCCGCTGCATCGCCTCCTTACTGAGACCTCTCAGTACGAGCGGAATCGAATCCTGGCGGTCCAAAACTGCAAGAAATACTGGGGCGACGGCTACGCAGAGGATGGCGCCAAGGAGTGCGACGAATTTCCCATGGCGTCCACCTATGAGGGCGCGGCGCAGTCCGAGTACGACCCTCACGCCCCCAAGGGCAACTTCTCGGTCCTACCGGTGCCCGCAACACAGAACCGGGACGCCGGCACCATACTCAAGGCCTTTTACATGAGCAATCGCATCATCGAGGGTCTTGATGACGGCTTCACCATCAGCGTCACCGGCGAGGCCGTGGAGCATGGCGGCCTGCTGATCAACAGCAGCAAGAAGTGCCTGGAGATCGAGAACTCCAGCGAGGACAACGGCGCTCGGGCGCAGCAGTGGGACTGCAACGGACAGCCTGGGGCGGACTGGTTGGTGCAGCCCACCGATGACGGCCAGTATGTGAACATCGTGAACGCGAACAGTGGCAAGTGCCTCGAAATCGTCAACTCGCGCACGGACAACGGGGCTCCTGCACAGCAATACGACTGCGTAGGCATAGCGACACAGAAGTGGCAGATGCAGGGCAACGCGGGCAATCGCATCATCCGTAACGTGAACAGCGGAAAGGTGCTGGAAGTGGAAAACTCAAGCGCCGAGAACGGTGCACGCGTGCAGCAATGGGACAACGGTGGACAGACTGGCGCGGTGTGGACGCAGGGCTGATGGCAAAGCGTTCATGACACTGCTGTTGTTGTGACGGCGCCGGGCGCTGTCGTGTAGAAGATGTGGGTGTCGCTCGTGGGCGGCACCCACACTTGTCCAATGGGGTGTTGGGATGGAACTGCGGCCTTGTTGAAGGAGTGCCATGGCCACCTTGCTGAGTGAGCAAGACTTCGATGTTCGTGTGACCTACTGTCAATTCAGCGTTCAGGAATCACATGACACTCTGATTCCATCCCCATACCCGGATGGTGCTGAATCCGGTACGTTCCTGAAGCCATATCCCATGCGCTTGGACTTCGGTAGCGCCGGCCATACCCACACGGCCTCCGCCGTGGTTCAGGTCTGGAATGCGGAGCCGGATCCCGACAGTCGACAGAGCTGGGATGAGACGGCCGAAAGCCAGATTGAGACCGTGAGTGGAGAACTCGGGATCTGGAGTATGGAGCGCGCGGACGAAACGATCAAATTGGGCAGTGCAGGCCGGTGGCGGGTTCGCGTCTCATCAGGCAACCGGAACGAGGTGGCACGGGTGACCCGGGAGGTCGGCGTCGCCTACGGAGTCGAGCGGTGGCTGCTGCAGTTCTGGCCGGAAGCGAACCGTGACCGTAACTCTGCTGAGGCTGCGGCCAGTCAGCGTCGCAACGACGGCTCCGGTCACACGCCTTGAGCCGGGGACGGTGCGCAACGGACTGCGCTGGGACCTGAACATCATCGCACCTGAGGTCTGATCGTGTGCCCCCTCCCGAAGTCCCGGTCCTGTCTGAGATAGAACAGATCGCGTGCCGGCTGGGAGGGGTTTACGTTGGACCGGCTGCACCTTGTTGCGTCGGGGATGATCAAGGCGTCCATGGGCATGGTGGACGTCGTCATGCCGGGGGCCCGGGACACGGCGATCGGCCTGGGGGCGGAGCTGTCCCAGCAGGCGGGGACGGACATTGCAAAGCGTGGGCAGAGGCGGCCGGGCACCGTTCCCGCGGTACGGCTCGCGTTCAGCTCCGCCTGCGCGGAGCTCACGCAGCCCTCGCCCTGGTACGCGGCCGCCCGCTGGTCCGCTCCGCGCAGGCGGAGGTGTCCCGTAGTACTTGATCCTGTCGTAGTACTGCATGTTCAGCCCCACAGGCGGTCGTTGTCCGCGTATTTCTTGACGATGGGCAGGCAAGCGCCCCAGATCGAGCCATAGGTAACGCTGCCGCCGGTGACGTAGGCCGTCTCGGGCGCCATGGTCAGACCGAAGCCGACAGGCATCCGGTTGGCCTGCGAGGCCGACAGTTCACCAGGCCGGTGCCGTCGGAGCAGATGACGGGGAATACAGCGTCGAGGACGGTCTATCCGTGGTCGCGGATACGGGCGTCGGTGATCGAGATCCAGCCGAGCGGCAGGTAGGAACCGTTGGCCGCTCCGTCCCAGTTCTCCCAACACCCCTGTCGCACCGGGCCGGCGGTTTGTCGTCGGGCCCTCGGGCCCCCTCGCATTCGTCAAAAAATAAAGTTGTCCGTGACCACCGTCAATGGCCTCGGCACCCCGTGCGGCTTGCTCGAAATGCGGGAAGCATATGCCCGCATTTACGCTTCCACTGCCACTCACGTGCCACTCACGCGATTTTCTGGGAGCGCATCATGGGAAAGCAGACCAGCCCTGCCCGCAAGGCCCTTCCCCGGTTCGAGGAGGCCGCGGGCCTGGGCCCGGAGGACGAGCGGTTCGTACGGGATCTCGTGGCCGTGCTGGAGAAACACGGCAACCTCGACCGCTTCGGCCTGTGTCTGCTGCACGACCACTTCCCCGTCGCCTCCGACGAGATCCTGGTCGAGACCCACGACATCTCCGCCCGCACCCTCCAGGTCAGCGTGGAGAAGGCGGCGACGACCGAGCACACGCGGCCCTCGCAGTGGCGGTTCGTGAAGAACGGCGACGAGAAGGCCGCCGGCCACGCGTACCAGGTGATCCTGCAGTGCAACCTCGCCAGCGGGTGTCCCGGAAACAGGAAGAAGGCCCGGAGCGGAGCAGCGTAGGGATCCTGGGCCCGATGCGGCAGGACGCCCGGGATACGGCGCACTGGTGGAGGCAGTGCGCCGCCCTGCTGCTGGCAGGGCTGGTGGTGTGGTGGGGGGCCTGCCCCGCCCGGGCGGACTCCGCAACCGCGGGCAGTTGCCGCGCCGAGCAGCTCGCCTCGGCCCGGACGCAGGCCGAACTCCGCATCATCAACCACGGCCATGCCGTCGTCGAGGCCTCGGGGACCATGAACATCCGGGTTCCCGCTGCGTGGCCGTACGCCAACGACCTTCTGCTGAAGGAGGATTCGGACGCCTACCGGCACGCGATGGGGTGTCTTCTGCGCGGCCCGCAGCCCGGTCTGCGCCGCGACGAGTGGCGTCCGCACAGTCCGCGGGTGACCGAGGAGGCGTCCTGGGTCGCCGTCCGCTACGACACGCTCTTCTGGTTCAAGCAGCCGGGGACGTCCGCGGTCGGTCCGTGGACGATCGACGTGCGGACGGGGAAGTGGACCATGGCCCTCGCGCCGTCGCCGGCGCTGATGAGCTCCCACTGGGACCACGTCGAGATCGATCTGGACGGCCTGGACGCGTCCGGGGTGTCCCCGAGGCCTTCGACCGCCGGCAACGGGCGTCTGGTGTGGACCGGGCTCGGCCCGCTCACCGGGGCCGGCCACATGGTGACGGTGCAGGTGGCACCGCCCTGGCAGCGCGCCTGGACGGCGAAGATCGGCAAATTCACGGCACCGTGGCTGGTGGCCAGCGCCGCAGGGGAGACCACATGGTGGCTGGGGACCTCGGCCGTGATCGTGCTCGCCGCGCTCCGGGCCCGTCGCCAGCCCGCCGGTGACGGGATCACCGAGCAGGAGAAGAACAGCAGTACCTCGCTTCTGCAGTGGGGGCTGCTGAAGGCCACCATGGGCATCTCGATCCTGCTGCTGTACCGGGCGGTTCTCTATGTCGCCACCGAGGCGGGGGGTACCCAGCACTGGCTCGGCGATGCAGCCCGCTGGCAGACCCTGATCGGCTTCCTGGTGGGCTGGGGCCTTGTGGCATCCGCCCGACCACCGAGGTCGGTCCTGGTGATGTGCTCGCTGGTGGCGGTGGCAGGCGGGCTGGCGGCCACGGTGCCGTCCCTGTTCGGACTGCCTCCGTCCTTCACCCCCCTCAAGAACCTCTCCGCCGCCGACATCGCCGTGCTGACGCTGATGAGCGCGGCCTTGCTGTGGCTGTGGCTGACCGGCCTGCTGCTCTGGGCCCGGTCGCTCGCCCGCGCCGGCGGGCTGCTGCGTTTGTCGGCGGCCCCCTGGCGGCCGAGCCGGATCGGGGCATGGACGGCCGTGGTCGCCTTGCTGTTCACGGGATGGGCCACCTGGGCCGACGAGCGCCACTGGCAGCGGATCAGCTGGCTGACGGACCGCAGCGCCGCCGGGTACCGACCGCAGTATCTGGTCTCCCTGGGCCAGGATCTGGTGAGTTTCTCCGCTCAGGTCCCGACGTGGTGCTACTCCTCACTGGCCTGGGTGCTGACGGGTGTGGGGATCGTGGCGCTGCTGCGGGCCAGGGAGCTGGGGCGGGATGTGCCGTGCGCGAGCCCCGGCCGGCTGGACTGCCTTCTGCTGGCCGTGTTCTTCGCCATCGTGGTGGCCTGGCGGCAGGGCTCGTACGCGGGCAGCCAGGTGCTGGCCAGTCTCTGGCTGGCGCTGGACATCGTCGCGTTGTACGGCCTGTTGGCGGTCGGGCAGCGGCGCTCGGTCCTGACTCAGCACTTCGAGGGGTACGAGGGCGCTCCGGCACTGGGCGAAACGATCACCGAGACGGCCCGTCACGACCTCATCGCCCGCGCACGCCGCTACCGGGAACTGGTGGGTCTGCTGCGGGGCCTGGAGCAGGGGCATGGCGAGGGCGGGCTCAGCCGGCACGCGCTGGAGAAGGAGCTGAGCGGGCTGCACCGCTGGCGGCCGGCGGCCGGGGCGGCCGGTGCCGTGCGGCCGTCACTGCCCGGCAGCATCACGGTCGTGGACGTGGCGCTCAGCTGGGGGCCTCATGCCAAGTGGTGGGACAACTCCCGCCGTGCCGCACTGCTGGCGGCCGCTTTCGGCGTTCCCGGCAGCCTGCTCTTCGTGTGGCTGACCTATTCACCGGAGCATCAGTGGATGCGCACGGGGCAGTACTACTTCGGGGCACCCGAGGTCGTGTGGACGTTCGTGTCCTGGGAGCTCACCTGGGCGGGCGCGGGCCTGGTGCTGGGTGCGCTCTGGCGTCTGCTTCCGGGCCGCCGCGGCCCGTCGCGTGCCTTGAGTCTCGTGATCGCCTACGCCCTGCTGATCGGGCTCGGCAGCGTGGGCAACCTCATCACCGACCAGGAGGTCGGCACCGCCATCTTCGGGATCTTCGTGATGCTTCTGGTGCTGACCTTCACCGGTCTCGCCATGGATGCGGACACCTTCCGCTCCGAGCGGCGCTTCTGGCCCAACCGCCTCGGACTGCTGCTGTCGGTCTACCAGATGAGGAGCTTCTCCGCGCAGATCGCCTATGTGCTGGTCCAGTTGGTGGCAGTGCTGACGGTTCTGAGGTACTTCACCGAATCCGGCAGCCGGTTGAAGCCGTGAGCCAGCCGGTGGTCTCCCACCGCGCTGCGCGCCCGGGGTGTGCGCCGGTACCGATCCCCGGCTGTCCAGGGTCTTTGCAACTACGGGGATAAGTAGCTTCACCACACTTCTTGTTGATGGCTGAAACATGAACCTACCGCTCTTGTGCTGATCGGCAAGATAGGTGACCGTTGCGTATCACACCGAACTTTTCGGCGCGTTCGCCCTGTGGCTTCGCGTCCGTCCCCGTGCGCCCGCCAACCGCGGCTCAGCTCCGAGCGAGCCGGGAAAGGATGCGATGCACCCCGAACCCACCACCATCGCCGTCTCCGGTGCGGAGTTCGGCTGGGGCAGCTCAGGGAAGCTGAACGCCGTCCTGTCCGCACTGCGCAACCGCTCCCGAACCCCCCTGCGATTCATCGGCCTGGCGTCCGGCCTCGGGCGCCCCCTGCTGGCCGATCAGCCCGTCGGCCCATGGCACGACCTGCCCGACACCGTCCCCGAACTCCGGGCCGGCGTACAGGAGATAACCCGCACCCAGCACGTTCAGGCCGCACTGGTGGTCCTGGACGGCCCCGTCGCCACGGCACTCGAAAACGCCGGCGTCCCCACCGTCTTCGTGGACAGCCTCCCGTTCATGTGGTCCGAGGGGGACCGCGACGCATTGCCGCTGAACGCCACCGTCTACTGCGCCCAGCAGTGCCTCGACCTTCCGCCCGAGTGCCGTGACGTCCTGGCCTCCGTCCCCACCCTGCGCTGGGTGGAGGCGGTCATCGACACTCCCCCGCCCGTCCCCCCGGGCAGGTCCGCTGCCGCACGGCCGTACCGTACGGCCCTGGTCAGCCTCGGGGGTCTGCGCTCCCCCTACCTCGCGGACTGGACGAGCTACCCGCGCGTCGTCGTCCCCGCCGCGCTCGCAGCCCTCGCCGCCCACGGGGTCGCACGAGCACACCTGGCAGGCAACCTCCCGGCCGCCCTGACCGACCGGCTCACCCACCATGCGCCCGCATCCTTGGAGTTGACGACCGGCGCCCTCTCCCCCAGTGCCTTCCTGTCCGAACTGGCCCACTGCGACGTCCTGCTCACCTCCCCCGGGCTCACCACCCTGCTGGAGGCCGGCAGATTGCAGGTCCCCACGGTCTGCCTGCCGCCGCAGAACCTCAGCCAGATCTTCAACGGCCGCTTCCATGCCCAGGCCGCCGGCGCCGACGTCCGCGCCACCTGGCCGGACGACGTCTTCAGCGAGGGCGAGGCGCTCACGCTGCGGGCCAAGGGCGAGGACCACGCCCTGGCACTGATCTACGACGGGATCGGCGCGGCGGCATCGGACGGCGGGCGGACCGCCGCCACCCTGCGCGACCGCATCCTCGACGCGCTGCAACGCTCCGCCGCGGTCACCGACTGGGGCGCCCTCACCACCGCCGTGGGCACCGGCGGCGCGGCCCAGGTGGCCGATGCGCTGCTGGAGATCCTGCCCGCCTGAACCGTCGCCCCCCACCGCCCGTGAACGGCCCGAAAGGTTCCGTTTCCATGTCCGGACGTCGCGAACGCCACCGCTATCTCTTCATCAGGATCCTGGAAGCCTGCAACGCCGACTGTTTCATGTGCGAGTTCGCGCTCTCGCGCGACACCTACCGGTTCTCCCCCCAGGACTTCGCCGAGCTCCTCCCCCGGGCCCTGGCCGCCGGCGTGGGGTACGTCCGGTTCACCGGCGGTGAGCCGCTGATGCACCGGGACGTCGTGGACCTGGTGCGCGCGGGCTCGGCCGCCGGCATGCGGATGTCCCTCATCACCAACGGAATGCTGCTGCCGAAGATGGCGCAGCCGCTTGCCGAGGCCGGCCTGGCCCAGGTGATCGTGAGCCTGGACGGTGCCTCGGGCGCGACCCACGACGTCTACCGCCGCTCCCCCGGCATGTTCGACAACGGACTGCGCGGACTGCGCTCCGCCGCCGGGCTCGGCATCCTGCCCAGGGTCAACACCGTGGTGGGCCCGCACAATTACGCCGAGATGCCTCGGTTGCAGAAGGTCCTCACCGACGCCGGGGTGCAGCAGTGGGAGCTGTCCGCCCTCAAACTCGACCGCTCCATCACCTACCCCGACCCCGCCGATGTGCGCCGGGTGTGCGACCCGGTCTACGACGCCGACCCCGCCCATCTGCTCGTCCCCCTGGGGAAGCGGTTCTACGGCGACACCCCCGAGGAGCAGCAGCAGTACTTCACCCGCTCGCTGACACCGCGCGCGTCCCGGCCGGTGTGCCATGTGGTGGACGATGTCATCTACGTGGACGGGAAGTTCGGGCGGATGTACGCCTGCAGCTGTCTGCCGCACCGGGAGGACGGGAGCGGACCGGGTGGTGCGCCCCTGCACGAGGGAGGTGCCGTCGCTCTCGACACCCCGGCGTTCCGGGCGCACGCCGGTTTCTTCCGCGAGCGCGGCCCCGAGGTGTGCAGCGGCTGTTCCACCACGGCGGCGGGGTACAGCGACGATGTCGCCCGGCTGGGGGCGGTGCCGGCATGGCACTACTGAACCCGGCGGGCCGCCGCATCGCGCTCGTCTCCCGGGACGAGGAGCTGGATTCACTGCTGGCCTGCCGTCGCATCGCCGCCCATCTCGACGAACTCACGCCGGTCCACGGGCTGTCCGAACCGCCGGACGTCGCGCTGGTCTGCGACGACGAGGCGGCCACGGAGGAACTGCTGGAGCGGGACGTGCCGGTGGTGCACCTGTCCTCCGCGCACCGGATCACCCCGCCGCCGTGCCCGGCCGGACGGGCCCTGCGCCGACTGCACCGGCCAGGCTGGCTGCCCGGACCGTGGCCCGAGCGCCATGGCATCCGGGCGACCGGTGCCCTCGCACCCGCCCGGCTGTCCAGGAAGCGGCAACGCAGCGGCACCCTGATGCTGTTGTCCCTGTGGGACGTTGCGGAGCATGAGGCCGAGGCGTTTGCAGCCGGTCCGCTACGGGCCCTGGTCCGGGCCGCGGTGCACCGCACCGGGCACTGCGAGGTGGTCTGCGACACGCGCCTCCCAGCGGCCCGCGCCGCACTCGACGGCATCGGGAGCGTACGGGCCACCCGCGCCGCCGACGTGGACGTGGACGCCCTGCACGCCGATGCCGAAGTCTTCCTGGCCGCACCGGTGTTGGGCACCCTGGCGCTCGCCCAGGCGCGGCGCGCACCGCTGGTGTTCCTGCCGCCGCTGGGGCCCGTACAGCGCGACCTGTGCGAGCGCGTGACCCGCACGGTCCCGGTGCCGGTGGTCACCGACCCCGGTGACCCGTCCGTATGGGCACCGCCCGCCGGCGACGGGCCGTGGAGAACGCTGGACCCCGCGCTGGACGACCTGCGGGGCGCCCAGCGCGTCGCCCGCAGCCTCCGCCAGCTCTCCCTCGCCCCGCTGTGACCGTTCGCCGACATCGCAAGCCACTGGAGCCGCCATGCCCGGCACACACGACGCGACCGCAGACCCCGCTTCCTTCCGGCCCCGCATCCCGGCCGAGCAGTGGAACGACTGGCGCTGGCACATGCGCAAACGCATCACCAGCGTCGACAGGGCCCGGCAGTGGATCCGCCTGAGCCCCGACGAGGAGAAGGCGATCGCCGGATCCGCCGGCAAGTACCGCTGGAGCATCACCCCTTACTACGCCTCCCTGATGGACCCCGACGATCCCGCCTGCCCCGTGCGTATGCAGGCCGTGCCCGCACTCGGCGAGCTGACGGAGTTCCCCGGTGCCGAGGTCGACCCGGTCGGCGACATGTACTACCGCAAGACCAACCGGATCGTGCACAAGTACCCGGACCGCGTCATCATGCTCATCACCGAGGCGTGCCCCGTCTACTGCCGGCATTGCACCCGCAAGTTCCACACGACCGATGTGAGCGGAACCTACTTCCGTGACAACGAGGGCGGTTCGTTCGAGGAGGACCTGCGCTACATCGCCGACCACCCCGAGATCCGGGACGTACTGCTGACCGGCGGGGACCCGCTGTCGTACCAGGACGGCAAGCTGGAGGAGATCGTCTCGGGGCTGCGCGCCATCCCCAGCGTGGAGATCATCCGCATCGGCAGCCGGTTCCCGGTGCTGCTGCCGCAGCGGATCACCGACGGGCTGTGCGAGATGCTCGACCGCTACCAACCGGTGTGGCTCAACACGCACTTCAACCACCCCAAGGAGATCACCGAGGAGTCCGCCGCCGCCGTGGACCGGCTGCTGCGGCACGGCATCCCGGTGGGCAACCAGACCGTGCTGCTGCGCGGGATCAACGACGACGTCGCCACGATGCGCACGCTCATGACGGAACTGCTGCGCATCCGGGTGCGGCCCTACTACCTCTACCACTGCGACAACGTCACCGGCGTCTCGCACTTCATGACCTCCGTCGAGAAGGGCTGGGAGATCATGGAGGGCCTGCAGGGCCACATCACCGGCTTCGGGGTGCCCCAGTACGTCCTGACCACCAAAATCGGCAAGATCCCCGTCGCCCGACCGTACTTCACCCGTACCCCAGGCGGCCTGCTGCTCCGCAACTACCGAGGCCAGGAGATGGCCGTGGGCGATGCGGTGCACCCGATCACGGAGCCCGATGCCCCATGAGTCTCGACAAACGGCTCGGACAGCGCTTCCTCCCCTACGGCGCCAACTACCTCGACTGGTCGGACATGCACGAGCTGCGCGAGGCCGTCGGCCACGGCGTGCTCTTCCGATACCAGACCGAGAGCGAGAGCATCGCCTCCCGGCTGGAGCGGCGTGTCTCCCAACGGCTGGGCGCTGCCCACGTGCTGGCGGTGCACAACTGCACCGAGGCCCTGCGCCTCGCCCTGATCTCCACCCGCCCGCGCACCGGTGCCCTCGTCCACATCCCGGCCGTCACCTTCGTGGCCGTCGCGGGCGCCGTCCTCTCCAGCGGCCTGGTCCCGGTGCTCGTGGACGTCGACGACTCGCTCTCCCTGGACGCGACGCTGCTGCCGCAGGACACCGAGCGGGTGATCGTGGCCCACATGGAGGGAACGGTCGCCCCGCTCCCCGAGGGGGTGCCCTACGTCGTCGAGGACTGCGCCCAGGCCCTCGGCGGCCGCTTCCCCGACGGCCGGCACGCCGGGACCGCGGGCTATGCGGGCACGTTCAGCTTCCACCACAACAAGGTGCTCACCTCCGGGGAGGGCGGCCTGATCGTCACCGGCGACCCGGACGCCTGGGCGACGATGCGCTGTTACCACGACCACGGCTCGGCCCGCGTGCCCGGCCGCTACCCGACATGGAACGCGGACGCCCACTACGGGGAGAACTTCGTCACCAGCGAGGGCGTGGCCGCCATCCAGTTCCAGCAGTTCCGCCACCTCGACGAGCTGCTCGCCGGACTGGAGCGCATGCACGCCCTCGCCATGGACGAACTCCCCGACCGCTCCGGGCTGGAGGTGCTGCCGCGCGCCCCCGGCGACGTCAAGATCAGTCTGCGGTTCCGGTGCGAGAGCCGGGAGCTGCGCGACACGGCCGTGGCCACCCTCACCGAGCGGGGGATCGCGAACTGGACGCTCGACAAGTACTTTCTGCCCGCACATCCGGTGCTCGCCGGGCGGCGTTCGCTGTATGCCGACGGCTTTCCCTGGAGCCTCGCTCCGGCCGGCCTGCCCCTCGCCCTCAGCCGCGACGGCTTCGCCCGTACCCGCGACCTGCTGGACCGGACGCTGTGCGTGCCGCTGTCGCCCGAACTGCCCGAGCAGGAACAGGTTCTCGCGGTCAAGGCCGTCCGCCAGGCCCTGGAGGCGGTATGAGCGAGGACGGGCCGGCGCTGCTGATGGTGGACGACCGCGCCTCCACCTTCACCCGCTATGCGGCCCGCGCCCTTGCCGGCCGACTGGTGCTGCTGCGGTTCGCGGAGCTCCGCCGCGACCTGTCCGACGACCATCTGCGGCACACCGCGCACCTGCCGGCGTTCTGGGTGCGCGAGGGCGTGCCGCTGGAGGAGGAGGCCCGCCGCTACACGGCGTGGGCGGAGGCCGCCCTGCCCGTGCCGCCCAGCCGCTTCTGCAACCCTTCGGAGCCACGGCAGGCCGTCGCCCAGCGCTTCGCCGCCCTGGCCGGCCTCCCGCACCTGACCGAGCAACAGGTCACCTGGGCACGGGACAAGGCCGCCATGAAGGACCTGTTCCGCGAACTGGGCCTGCGCACCGCCTCGTACGCACGGGTCGGCGCGGCGGCGGACGTGGAGCGGTTCGCCGCGGTGCACGGGTGGCCGCTGGTGCTCAAGCCCGTGGACTCCTTCGCCTGCGTCGACACCTTCCGTCTCACCGGCCCCTCCTCCCTCAGCGGCATCGACTTCGGGTCGCGTGACTGGATGGTGGAGGAACACCTCGGCGGGACGGAGTGGGAGGTGTGCGGGCTCGTCCACGACGGCGAGGTGCTCGACGCCTGGCCGAGCGCCATGCCGTGCCGGCCGCTGGACATCGTCGACGGTGCGATGAACGCCAACATCAGCGTCGGCACCGACGAGGCGCCGCCCGTGGACCTGCGCGCCCTCCTGCAGACCGTCGCCACCGGCATGCGTCTCGACCACGGCTATCTCCACATGGAGTTCTTCCTGGTCGACGGCCGCCTCCACGCCGGGGAGATCGGCGTGCGGCTCGCGGGCTGCGAGATCACCGCGAACCACGGACACGCCTACGGATTCGATGTGTTCGGCGCCACCCTGGACGTCTACCGCGGCCGCCGTCCTTCCCTCCGGTACGGTGAACGCCGCTGCGCGGGCGACCTGCTGCTGCCCCTTCCGGGGTCGGGCACCGTCCGCCGCATCACGCCCAGGGAGGAGCTGCTGCGCATCCCCGGAGTCGTCGACGCCGTGCTCAAGGTGGCCGTCGGCGACGCGGTCGCCGCACGCCGCGCCTCGCACAACGCGTCCGGGTACGTCCATGTGACCGGCACATCGATCGGCGAGGTGGAACAGTGCATGCGCAGCGTCCTCGACGCCTTCACGATCGACGTCGTCCCCGCCGCGGCACAGCGGACCGGCGCCGCCACGAACGGAGAACCGACGCAGTGACCAAGGGCCTGCCCAGCCGTTTCCTCGACCTGCTCACGCGCCGCCGGGTGGCGGGGCCCGCCTGGTGGAGCGTGGTCGCCCGGCTTCCGGTGTACCTGATGTCCCTGGCCATGGTGCTGGTCGTCCGTGAGCAGGGCGGCAGTTACGCCCAGGCCGGCTTCGTCGCCGCGCTCTACACCGTGGGCATGGCGCTGGGCAGCCCGCTCGTCGCCCGGCGCGTGGACCGCAGGGGCCGGCGTCCCGTGCTCGTCGTCACCGGCCTGGTCTACCCCTCGGCGCTCACCGCGCTGGTGTGGGCCACCCGGCCCGGCGACTGGGCGCAGCCGGTGACGGCCCTGGTCGCCGGGGCTGCTCTGCCGCCGGCCAATGCCTGCATGCGTTCGCTGTGGGCCCGCCTGCCGCTCAAGGAGGACGAGCGGGAAATCGCCTACCTGTGGGAGGCGTTGCTCACCGAGGTGCTGGTGATCGGCGCGCCGCTGATGCTGGCGGGTCTGATGCTCTCGGGCTCCGCCGGGATCGCCCTGACGACGGTGGCCGCGATCGGCGGCGCGGGCGCACTGGGAATCGCCTCCACCAGGCTGCCGGAGGGGACCGGGGAGACGGCCGACGAGCCGTCCCCGCGCAGTCTTCTGGGACCGCTCGGCTCACCGGCCATGCTCGCCCTCATGGCCATCATGGCGGTGTGCGCGGTGCCCATCGGCCTGATGACCCTGGCCATTCCGGCCTTCGTCGACGCGCACGGCAGCCGCGGCAGCACCGGTGTGGTGTACGCCTGTTGGGGTGTGGGCAGTGCGGTCGGGGCCCTGTGGCTGGGGCGGTCGCAGTCCGAGGTCGCGCCGCACCGGCGCTTTCCGCGTCTGGTCCTGGCCTTCGCCGTGGGCACGGCCCTGCCGCTCCTGGCCACGTCCCAGCCGACGCTGGGGGTGGCCCTGGCTGTGGGCAGTGCGCCCATCGCCCTGGTGTCGGCCAGCGAGATGACACTGGTCAGCACCGTCGCGGACAGCCGGCTGCTGACCGAGGCGTTCACCTGGGCGTCGCTGGCGACCGTCGTGGGCGACGCGGTGGGCCAGCAGGCCGGCGGGCTGCTGATCGAACCGGTGGGCCCGCACGGCGTGTTCGCGGTGGCGGCCGGCGTGGCGCTGGCCGGGGCCGCTCTCGCCTTCGCCTGCCGCGGGCTGCTGGGGCGACGGGCCGGCGTCCCGGCGGAGTGTGCGGTGTGAACGCGGCCCGCCCTCCGCCCTGTCCCTTTCCCTTCTCCTCTCCCCCTGTCAGGCCGGCGCACGCACACGAGGAAGACCACCCATGAACCGTCCCATCCCCGAACAACAGCATGAGCACGGCCCGTTCCGTCCGGTCACCCGCGAACGGTTCGCCGCTGCCGTGAAGGAGTTCCTGGGGGACCCCGGCCGCACACCCGTGCCCGTACCGGTCGAGGGCCGCGCCGACCTGGCGCGGAGCGCGGAACTGGCCGCGGGCCTCTACGCGGACAGGTGCTTCCCGGCTCCCCTGGACCTCGGTGTCGTGCTGGGTGCCGACGAACTGCTCGACGGCATCGCGGAGTTGTGCCGCCCGCTCGCCCTCCGGTGGTGCGGGGAGCAGGAACTGGCCGATGCCGCCGGATTCGCCGCGCGGCATACCGGCTCGCTCCTGGTCGTCGGCTGCTACGACCGGATCACCCTCGCCCCGGTCCGGGACCTGCTGCTGGCCACGTACCGCGGCACGGAACGTGCCCTGACTCTGCTCAGCGGACGGGACGACGCCTCCCTCGCCTGGAACGCGGCCAAGCAGTACGCGCGTCCGGCCCCCGGTGTCGACGCACTGGGCCTGTTCACCGACACGGACCGGCCGCCGCACCCGACCGGGGTGCGGGTGTACGACGACCGGGACTTCGAACGCACCGACATCCAGGCCGAGATCCTCGGCACCCGCTGGCGCCGGGTGGTCTTCCAGGGGCACGGCAAGGACGACAGCGTCAACCTCGGCGAGTTCACCGTCTGCGGCCTCAACCCGGCCGCCCCCGCCGCACCCGGGCTGCTCGGCCCCCGCTGCGCCTACGGGCTGCCGTGCTACAAGCCCGAGGACAAGCTGGTCCCCCTGAACCGGGTGGAGGCCGTGGAGGTGGTGCTCAGCGCCTGCAACAGCGGCCCGCTCGCCGACCTCGCGCTCTACGACCCCAAGTACCAGCTGCTGCTCAACGCCCTCGACGGGCCCGCCCGCACGGTGGTCTCCGCCGTGTCCGTCCACGACTCCGACCGGCCCGAGAACGTCGCGTGGATGCACGCCGCCACCACCGGCGCGGACTCCGTCGACACCCTCAACGCCAGTCTCGCCGGCTCGCACCCGTACCCGGCGTTCATGCGCTTCGGCATGCCGGACGCGCCCGGCCGGACACCCGCCGCGCCCGCGCCCTCCGACCACCGCCCCGACCCGCTGCTGCTCACCACGGGCCACCGGCTCACCGCGCTGCTCGCCTCCGAACTGCTGCCGCACAACCACGCGTTGCGCCCCCGGCTGGCGAAGCTGGCGCGGAAGACGGACCTGTGGGTGGCCCGCCCCACCCACCTCGCCGACCAGTCGCCCGAGGAGATCCGCTCCTCTCTCGCAGGGGACCTGCAGTCCCTCGACCACGCCATCGCCGAGCAGATCACGGCGAACCCCGAGAACGAGATCATGAACTACCCCGCCCACTTCGGCGACCGCAGCTCCCTCGACCCGCACGTGCGCGAGGTGACCTGCCACTGCGGCCGCCCGGCCCAGGAGTTCACCCGGCGCGGACTGCTGCCGCACGTCCTGGACACCGTCTGCGTGGTGTGCATGCGCTGCGGCGACGTCACCTTCCGCGTTCCCGGCGCGCCGTCGCTGTGGGCGTACGCGGCCGACGAGGCCGAGCAGGGCGGCGTGCTGGAGGTGCGCGCCGCGCTGACGGCCGCGCGTCCCGGGCCCGTGCGGCTCGGCCTGTTCGTCCCGACCTACCTGCGCGAGGACACCACGGTCGAGCCCGCCACGGTGAAGGTCCGCGGCTCCGCCGACGGGCCCCGGGACGTCACCTTCCGGGTGCGTTTCGCACCCGGCACCGCGCCACAGGCCTACTACTTCACGGTCTTCGCCGTGCAGGACCTCGCCGTCTCGACGGCCCGGCGCCACTTCGGCGTCGTACCGCGCACCTGAGACGGCCCCGGCACCACCCTCGGACCCACCCATCACCGGACGGACGAAGGACGGCTGTCATGGAGAACCCGGCCACACCCGAGATCCACCTCGTCGAGCAGGACGGCGAGGTGACCCTGAGCATCGGCGGCGAGCAGGCCATGCAGGCCTGGGAGCGCGACCTGATGTGGGCGAGTGCGGACCTGCTGTGCGAGTACGGTCACGACTTCTACGAAGTGGGCCTGGGCCTCGGCCTGTCCGCGCTGCGCATCGCCGGGAACCCGGCCACCCGCAGCCATACGGTCCTGGAGCTCTTCGACGAGGTGGAGGACCTCTTCCGCGAGCAGCACCCCGAGCTGCCCGACAATCTCGCCATCGAGCGCGGCGACTTCTTCACCCGCGTCTTCGAACTGCCCTCGGAGAGCATCGACGGGATGTTCTTCGACCCGGCCCTGGAGATGGACGTCTGGACGGACAAGGAGCTCTGGGCGAAGACCATGCCCGAGGTGGTGCGCATCCTGCGGCCCGGCGGGGTCTTCATCCCCTTCTTCAGCACCAAGCCGGAACTGCGCTGGCAGTACCTGCCGCACTTCCGCCGCATCCGGGTCGAGCGGCACCCGTACACGGCCTACGACACCACGACGTACACGCACGGCACGACCGGCGACGCGTACATCCAGTGCTTCCTCAAGGACTGACCCAAGGACTGACCTGACTGACCGGCCTCATGCCGCACGGAGGTATCAGCATGGCCCCCGACATCCGCTCGATCTTTCTCGCCGGCCCCTTCCTGCAACTCCTGGACCCCGCCACCGGGGAGATGCCCGCCACGGCGCGGGCCCCCTTCGACATCCTCATCAAGCACTTCGAGGCACAGGGCCTCTCCGTGCACAACGCACACCGCCGCGAGGCGTGGGGCGCGGAGCTGATGCGGCCCGAGGAGTGCACCCGGCTCGACCAGGAGGAGATCCTCAAGGCCGACGCCATGGTCGCGATCCCGGGCTCCCCGGCCTCGCCCGGCACCCATATCGAACTGGGCTGGGCCAGCGCCTTCGACAAACCCATCGTGCTGCTGCTGGAGCGGGGGCGGGACTACACCTTCCTCGTCCAGGGGCTGCACACGGTGGCCGCGGTGGAGTCCGTCGTCTGCACGGACATCGCCGCCGCCCTGCCGGCGGTCGACGCGGCGCTGCGCCGGGCGGTGGCCCGGGCCTGCTCCTCTCCTTCTTCCGCTTCTTCTGCTTCTACCGCTTCTTCCGCGGTGGTGCGGCCGGCGAGCCGTCCGTAACGCCGGCGGGCGGCCTGCGGGGTGCCCGGCCCGGGACCGAAGGCGATCCCCTGCCGGGTCGGAGCATCCCGCAGCCGCGTGCCATCCACGGCCCGGGACCTTCCGCTGTGCACCCAGGCCCTCACCGAATGTTAGGGAAACGTTCGAATAGTGGGCGTTCACGTCATACGCGCAGCCTGTCCCCGCAGACTCGAGGAGCTCACTGTACGTCTCACGTAATGAACAGGTGCGACCATGAGTCGGACGATCACCCGGTCCCCCGAGGACTCCCCGCCCACGACGGAGCCTGCCACGCCCGTGCTGTCGCACGGCCTCAAGCAGCGCCATCTCTCGATGATCGCGCTCGGCGGGGTCATCGGCGCGGGGCTCTTCGTGGGCTCGGGCGTCGGCATCGCCGCCGCGGGACCGGCCATCGTCCTGCTCTTCGCGGGCACCGGCGCGCTCGTCATGCTGATCATGCGGATGCTCGGCGAGATGTCCGCGGCCCGCCCCTCGACCGGATCGTTCTCCGTCCACGCCGAGGAGGAGCTCGGCACCTGGGCCGGGACCACCTCCGGCTGGATGTACTGGCTGATGCTGTGCGCCGGCGTGGCCGCCGAGGCCACCGCGGCGGGCGCCATCATGCACAACTGGGTGCCGTTCGTCCCCGCCTACGGCTGGGTGGCGGTCTTCATGGTGTTCTTCTGCGCCAGCAACCTGACCGCGGTCAAGAACTTCGGCGAGTTCGAGTTCTGGTTCTCCGCCGTCAAGATCACCGCGATTGTCGCCTTCCTCGTCCTGGGCCTGCTCGGCATCCTCGGGGTCTTCGGCAGCTCCCCCGGCACCGGCAACCTCACCGGCCACGGCGGTTTCTTCCCCGCCGGAGCCGCCGGGCTCGCGGCCGGACTGCTCACCACCGTCTCCGGGTTCGCCGGCCTGGAGACCGTCACCATCGCGGCGGCGGAGTCCGACAACCCCAGCCGCAACGTGGCGCGCGCGGTGCGCACCGCCGTCTGGCGCATCGCCGTCTTCTACATCGGCTCGATGGCCGTCGTCGTCACGCTCGTGCCGTGGAACGACCCGCGTGTCGCCGCCAATGGTCCCTACGTCACCGTGCTCGACACCCTCGGCATCCCCGCCGCCGGCACGATCATGCAGGTCGTGGTGCTCGTGGCCCTGCTCTCCGCGATGAACGCCAACATCTACGGCTCCTCGCGCATGGCCTACTCGCTGGTCAGCCGGGGCCAGGGCCCGCGCTTCCTGGCCAAGGTCAGCCGGGGCGTGCCGATGGCCGCGGTGCTGGCGTCCTGCGTGTTCGGCTTCGCGGCCGTGGTCGCCGGGATCATCTGGCCGACGACCGTCTTCGCCTGGCTGCTGAACATCGCCGGCTGCGCGGTCCTGGTCGTCTGGTCGATCGTCTGCCTCACGCAGCTGCGCATGCGCCGCCGCCTGGAGCGCGAGGCGCCCGGGCTGCTGTCGGTGCGGATGTGGGGCTTCCCGTATCTCACCTGGCTGGCGTTCGCCGCCATCATCGGCGTCTTCGCCGTCATGGCCTGCAGCGGGGACGGACTCAAGCAGCTCGCCGGCACGGCGATCGTGGTCGCGGCGCTGGCCGCCGCGGGCCACCTGAAGCAGCGCCGTTCCTGAGGCCTTGCGCCCGTAAGGGGCGCTGGGGGCACCCCCCAGCGCCCCTTACGGGACGCCGTGCTCGCGCCACCACGCCACCGTGGCCCGGATCTGCTCATCGAGCGGGGTGGCGTGCACCGCGAACGCGGACTCGTAGGCGGAGGAGTCCACCACGAACGGCCGGTCGAACTGGTAGCGGATCTCGCGCAGTTCACGGATGAGGGGCGAGAAGAGCGACGCCGCGCCCAGCACCGCCGGCGGCGTCCTCCGCACCGCGACCGGGCCCGTTCCCGCCTCGGCGGCCAGCCGGCCGACCATCTGCCGGGCCGACTGCGCGGGAGCCGTCGGCACATGCCAGGCCCGCCCCCAGGCCTGCTCCGCCCCGGCGGCCTCGACCAGGGCCGCGGCCACGTCGGGCAGATACGTCCAGCTGTGCGGCGCATCCGGGTCGCCGAGCACCGAGACGGACCTGCCCCGCAGCAGGCGGGGCACGACCCGCGAGGCCAGGTGGCCCCCGTCGGTGACACCGGGCCCGAAGAAGTCCGACGCACGCACCTCGACCGCCCTGATGCGGCCCTCCTCGTGCAGCGTGCGCACCTGCTCCCATACGGCGGCCCGCGCCCGCCCCTTGGGGCCGGTCGCCGCGAGCGGCAGGTCCTCGGTCATGGGACGGTCCACCGGGCCGTAGCCGTAGAGGTTGCCCAGCACGACCAGGACGGCCCCGGTCGCCTCGGCCGCCGCGCCCATCGACGCGGCCAGTTGCGGCCATTGCGCCGCCCAGCGGTGGTAGGGCGGCGCGGCGCAGCCGTGGATCGCGACCGCGCCCCGGGCGATCCCGGTCAGTCGCGCGGAGTCGGCGGCGTCCGCCGCGACGTGCTCGATGCCGGGCTCGGGACGGCGGCCGGACCTGGTGACGACGCGCACGGAGTGCCCTTGCCCGGCCAGCAGCCGCGCGGTGGCCGCACCGGCGGGCCCGTATCCGATTACCACATGAATGCTCACGCCCGCACCCTAGCGTGAGGGACCGTCACCCTTTGAGGCGGACCAGGACGGCGATCCTGCCCGGTTGTGCACCGGCGCATTTCCCTGCGGCCCGTTTTCCGGTTCGTGCGGACATCGCCCGGGGAATTATCCGGACATCCCCCGGCATCCACGTACCGCGGAATGGTGCCGACATCATAATTCCCGGTCATCGGCACAGCAGGAGAACGGGATGTCCTCGCCCCACCGCACCCACGGCCGCCCCGGTCAGCGTCCCAACAGAAGGCTCCGTGCCCTGCTGGCGGAGGCCCGGTGGACGCAGGGCGCGCTCGCCCGTGCCGTCAACGCGGCTGCTGCCGAGGTGGGTCTGAGTCTGGGCTACGACCGTACGTCCGTGGCGCACTGGCTCAGCGGCACCCGGCCCAGGGCGCCGGTGCCGGAGCTGGTGGCGGAGGTGCTCACGCGGCGCCTGCAGCGCACCGTCTCCCCGGATGCCGCCGGGTTCACCGCGGCGTCCGGACCGCGGGCGAAACGTTCCCCCGAGGCCGAACTCGTGGCCCTCGCCGGCACCGAGACCGACCCCGCCCGCACGATCACGGCACAGCAGCAGCCCTACCGCGAGGCACTGCTCCGCACCGCCCGCCTGGACATCCCGGTGCCCCGGAATACCGGGCCCCGGCACGGCGGTTCTCCCGCCGAGGCGGAGACCCGCATACTGCAGTATGCCGAGCGCTTCTACGCCGCATCGCTCGACGCCCACGGCGGCCGCAGCGCCCGCTCCTCCCTCGCGGCCTACCTCACCCAGGACGTCACCCACTGGCTCCGTTCCGCACGGACGGAACACGCGCGCAGGGCGCTCCTGGTGGAGGCCTCCCGGCTGACGTTCCTGCTGGCCAGGATGTACGAGGACGCCAGGGTGCACGGGCTCGCGCAACGATGTTTCGTCACCTCCCAGCGGCTCGCCGCCGAGTCCGGCGACCGGCTGGCCTGGGCGATCGGCCTGCGCGGGCTCAGTGCGCAGGGGCTGGCGCTCGGACATCACCAGGCCGCCCTGCACGCCGCCGAGGCCGCGGCGGAGGCGGGGCAGCGGGCGGACGGCGGCGGGCCGGGGGCGTATCTCTTCTCCCAACTCGCCGCGGCCCAGGCCGCCTGCGGCCTCCGGCGCCAGGCCCTGCGCTCCCTCGGCCATGCGGAGCGCTGCCTGGAATCGGCCGCGGAACAGGGCCACGAGCACGGGCCGTTCACCACGTACCCGCCTGCCGCACTGGACTTCCAGCGCGCCAGGGTCCTGGGCTTCCTGGGGGATTTCTCCGCCGCGTGCGAGGCGCTGACCCGGTCCCTGGCCCTGCGTCCCGCGACGGACCGGCGGGGACTGGCGCTCAGCCATGCGCAGCGGGCGGAAATCCTGCTCCGCAACGGGCATGTGGAAGAGGCCTGTATCTCGTGGCACTCCTTTCTGGAGCATTACCGGTACTTGCGTTCCGGTACAGCCGACACCGCCGCATTCCGGCTGCGCCGTCTGCTGACTCCTTATCGCCGGATCCCGGCCGCCGCACAGGTTCTCGCACGGGCCGCGGCAGAACGGGCCGGACGATACCGGCGCTTACCGGCACGCGCACGACGGCTTTCACTCCGTTCAACACTTCCGCTGCCGGTCGCACAACTCCCGGCGCGTCCGACATCGTTGAATTGAGCAAGGAAAAGCCTTTCCGGGCTCGGCGGGCCGGTGAAAGGAGTCTGTGCCGTGAGCATTGTCCATCTCTTCCCCGGGCAGGGGGATTTCTCGCTCAGTGCCCTGCTGCGGGCCGCCCGGACGCACCGGCCCGTACGCGACGCCCTCGCCGGTGTGCTCCGGCAGGCCGACGGTGTCGCCGCCGAATTCGGCATCAGGCCGCTGGGTCCCTGGCTGCTGGGGAGTTCGCCGCCGAGCGGCCGCGAGCTGGCCGCGGCCGCGCCGGGGACGCCGCAACTGGCCCTGTTCTGCTCCTCGCTGGCCGTCAGCCGGGCCCTCGGCGCCGTCGGTCTGGAGCCCGAGCGGGCCCTGGGGGTGAGCTTCGGCGAGATCGCCGCCCTCACGGCGGCCGGGGTGTTCGACGTCGCCGGAGGCGCCCGCATCGCCTGTCTGCTCGCCCGCTCCCTGGCCCGGTGCGACGGGAGCATGCTCCTGTTGCAGACGGGTGAGGAACAGACGCTCGTCCTCATGCGCGCCGCGTGCACCCGGGGGCTGGCCCTGGCCTGTGTGAACGACCCCGGCGAGACGGTGGTCAGCGGGGCCTCGCCCGCCGTGGCGGCCCTGGAGCGCCTCGCCCGGCGGCGGGGTGTGACGGCCACCCGGCTGCGGCTGCCCTTCCTCTCCCACCACCCCTCGCTCACCGACGAGGCGCACTGCTTCGCCGCGTCGATCCGCCGTGTCCCCGCGGCACCCGCGCGCTTTCCCGTGCACTCCGCCGTCCTCGGCCGCGCGTACGGCAAGGAGGACGACGTCCACCGCGGGCTCGCCGACTGCCTCGTCCGTCCCGCGCGGGTGCCCGAGGTGCTGCGCCAGGCGTGGACGTCGCCGGTCACGCTGCTGCTGGAGGCCGGCACCGGACAGGCCCTGACCCGCAGCGCCCGCAGTACGCTCCCCGCCGCCGCGCCCATGGCCCATGCCCCGCTGGCGGAGCCCGGCTTCCCCTGGCGGCACCCCGGGCGCCTGCGCCTCCGGGCCGCCTCCCCCGCGGAGGTCCCGCGATGATCCCCCGCATCGGGGCAGAGGCCGAACTCGCCCGCATCGTCGGCGGACCGCACCCGGCCGAAGCACGCGAACGCCTGACGGCCGCGCTCCTCGCCGGCGCCGCGCCGGAGGCGGCCCACGCGGGCCACGGGCGGCGGACCCACCATGCCCTGCGCCGGCTGGCCAAGGCCCTGCCGCCGGCCCGGGACCTGCTCGCCGACCCGTACCTGCTCGCCCTCATGAGCACCTGCACGGCCGCCGCCGACCCGCCCCTGTACCTGGCCGCTCTCTCCCACTATGTGCTCTGCATGGGCTCCGTGCTCTCCCTGGCGGGCGACCCCGCGGAACTCCGGGCGCAGCTGGACGCGTTGGAGAGCGGCTATGCCAAGGGCGTCTTCCTGGTGACGGAGACCGGGGACGCGGGAAGCCATCTGGCGCTGCGCACCACGGCCCGGTTCGACGCGGCGCGGCGGGAGTTCGTCCTCACCACTCCCGACGCGGGGGCGGCGAAGTTCTCCGGCGTCGGCGCCCCCGGGGAGCCGCAGACCGCGGTGGTGTGCGCGCGTCTGCAGACCGCGCAGCAGGACTGCGGGGTGTTCTCCTTCCTGGTCAACCTCTGTGACGAGCAGGGGCTGCTGCCCGGGGTGCGGATCTCCGCGCCCGTGGACCTGGGCGCCCTGCCGCTGGACTACGCCCTCGTCCAGTTCGACGGCGTACGCCTGCCCTACCGGAACTGGCTGCGCGACACCGCCCGCATCGACGAGCACGGCACCTTCCACGATGTCCTCCCCGGCCCCGACGCGCGGCTGCACCGCACGCTGGGGGTGGGACAGGCGCTGTGGGCGACCCTGCCCTCGGCCCTGGCCGCGATGGCCCGGCAGTGCGCGGTCCTGACGCTGCGTCACTCCACCCATCGCCGCAGCCACGGGCTGCTGGCGCCGGGCTCGCCCGTGCTGGTCTACCGGACCCAACAGCACGCCGTCCTGGGGGCGTTGGCGGAGTCCTTCGCCCTGACGTGCGTGGGCAACGCGGCGCTGGACGCGTGGCAGCGGGCGCCCGGCGCGGCGCGTTCCGCCGGGAGGGCCTTCTCCCCCTGGACGGCGGTCGACCCGGTCCTCGCGGTGTACAAGGCCCATGCGGCGAGCACCACCGCCCGGCTGGCCGCCGAGTGCCAGCACCGCTGCGGGCTCGCCGGATACCTGGACCTCAACCGGCTCGCCGCGTACCAGGGGTTCGCCCACGCCTTCGACAGCGCAGGCGGCGACAACCGGCTGATCCTCCTGGACACCGGACGTTCCCTGGCCGGCCGGCCCGATCCCGCCGAGACGGGAACTCCCCCGCCCTCGCGCATCCCGCCGCGCAGCCTCACCTGGTGGCCGACGGCCGCCCGGGCCCACGAGGCGCGCCTGGCGAGCGGACTGCGCCGGTCCTTGCGCCGGGGAGAGGAACGCGGGCTGGGCGGCCTGGAGTTGTGGAACCCGCTGCTGTCCACGGCGTACGAGCTCGGCGAGGCGCACGCGAGCCGTCTGGCCGCGGAGCAGCTGGTCCGCACGGTCGGCGACGTGCGCGATCCCGAACTCGCGGCGGCTCTGCGTCCGTTGGCGGCGCTGTACGGGGTCGCGGAGGCGCGCCGGCTGTCCGGCGGGCTGCTCGCCACTCAGGTCCTGGGTCCGGGTACCGTGCGCGCCCTGCCGCATGCGATGGACGAGCTGTGCGATCTGCTGCTGCCGCGGCTGCGCCTGCTGGAAGCGGTCATGGGCTCCCCCGGCACCGGGCGTCCGGTCCCGCTCGGCGCGGCCGACTATGCCCGTGCCCTCGCCGACTCCCTCGCCTGGCACACCGGAGGACTTCCCTGACATGAATGGCATGCACCGCTCTGCACCGCCCGTCGGCGTGCTGGGGACGGGTACGTACCTTCCCCGCGGCCGCCGGACCAACGACGACATCGCCGCGGTCCTCGGTGTCACCCCGGAGTGGATCCTCCGGCGCACCGGGGTGCGCACCCGGCACGTCGCCGAACCCGGCCAGGCCGCCTCCGACTTGGCCGCGGCCGCGGTCCGTGCGGCCGTCGCGGCGGCCGATCTCGACTCCGACCGGATCGGCCTGCTGATCGCGGCGACCTCCACGCCCGACGAGCTGGGCCCGTCCACCGCCTGCCGGGTCCAGGCGCTCGCCGGTGCCCGCAACGCCGTCGCGCTGGACGTCGGGGCGGCCTGTTCGGGCTGGCTGTTCGCGGCCCGGGTCGCCCACGACTGGCTGCGTACCGACCGATGCGCACGGTACGCCGTGGTCGTGGGGGTCGAGGCGTACTCGAAGTTCCTCGACCCCCACGACCGCGGGACGGCGGTGCTCTTCGCCGACGGGGCGGCTGCGGCGGTCCTGGGGCCGGTGCCGGACGGCGGGGGGTTCGCGGACTTCGCTCTCGGCTCGGACGGCACGCTCGCCCACCACGTCCTCATCCCGGCCGGCGGCAGCCGCATGCCGGCCGGCGCCGACACCGTCGACGGGCGCAAGCACCGCATCCACATGGACGGCCGCGCCGTACGCGACTTCATCGCCGGGATCTTCCCCCGGCTCGTGGCCGAGTGCCTGACCCGCAACCGGCTGCGGCTGGACGACATCGACGTCTTCATCGCCCACCAGCCCAACCCCGTCCTGCTGCGCGGCCTCGGCGACCGCATCGGCATCCCGCCGGAGCGGCTCGTCATCGTCGGGGACGAGGTCGGCAACATCGGGGCCGCCAGCGCTCCGTACGCCCTGGCCACTGCGGCCGCGCGCGGTCTGCTGCCGCCCGGCGGGCGGATCCTGCTCACCGTCTTCGGCGCGGGCGTGACCTGGGGCAGCGCCCTGCTGACGTGGACCGGGGCCTCCTCCATCCGCGTCGCGCCCCGCACCGCCGCCGTTCCCGCCGGTGCCCCATGACCGGCCGCGGCGCACCCCACGAGGCAAGGAACATCCCGGATGCACCAGGACCTTCGTACTGCAGTGCTCTGCGGCATCGGCACCTGTCTCCCGCCGCACGTGCTGACCAACACCGATGTGACGCGGCTGGGCGGGCTCGACACCACCGACGCCTGGATCCGTACCCGGACCGGCATCTCCCGCCGCCACCGGGCCGGGGCCGGCACGAGCACGGGGGACCTCGCGGTGGCGGCGGGGCGGGCCGCGCTCGACTCGGCGGATGCCGGCCGCGCGGATCTGCTCCTGCTCGCGACCACCACCCCGGACCGGCCCTGCCCGGGCACCGCCCCGGAGGTGGCCCACCGGCTGGGGCTGGGCCCGGTGCCGGCCTTCGACCTGGCGGCGGTGTGCTCGGGGTTCGTCTACGGCGTCGCGATCGCCGGTGCCATGGTGACGGCCGGGCTCTGCGCCCGTCCCCTGGTCGTCGGTGCCGAGACGTACTCGGCCGTCATCGACCCCACGGACCGCGACACGGCCGTGCTCTTCGGCGACGGCGCGGGCGCGGTGCTGCTGCGCGGCGGGGAGCGGGCGGAGCCGGGGGCCGTCGCCGCCGTCGATCTGGGGGCGGACGGTGCGGGGTGCGATCTCATCGCCATTGCGGCGGGCGGTTCCCGGCTGCCCGGCACCACGCCCCGGCTGTCCCGGGAGTCGCGCTACTTCCGCATGCGGGGCCGCGAGGTCTACGGGCACGCCGTGCGCCGCATGACGGAGTCGTCGCTGGCCGTGCTCGACCGGGCCGGCTGGCCTCCGGGCAGCGTCGAGGCGTTCATCGGCCACCAGGCCAACCAGCGCATCCTCGACGCCGTCGCCGACCGCGTCGGCATCGCCCCTCGGCACCGTCACGGCAACATCGGCGAGGTCGGCAACACGGCCGCCGCCTCGCTCCCCCTCGCCCTGGCCCACGCCGCGGCGCGCCACGCCGTCCGGCCCGGGGCGCGCACCCTGCTCACCGCGTTCGGCGGCGGGCTGACCTGGGGGTCGGTCGCCCTGACGTGGCCGGCGGCCGAGCCCCGCAGTCAGGCCCCCGCCCGGCGCGGCTCCCCCGCACCGCGGCCGTCTTCACCGGCATAGACCGGCATACACCGGCATGGACCGGCATAGGAGGAACCCTGCAATGCACACCGTGTACGACCACCTGGTGACCGTGCTCACCGGCAAGTTCGAGGTCGGCCCCGAAGAGATCCGGCCCGAGGTCACCCTCGACGAGCTCGGCCTGGACTCCCTCGCGGTGACCGAGCTCCTCATCACCCTCCAGGACCGCTGGGGCGTCCCGCTGGAGCCCGACGACTCCGCGGCGGGGCAGAGCCTGCGGCAACTCGCGGACGCCGTGCAGGCGCACCTGGCCGCCGCCGGTCAGGGGTCCGCGGGGCCCGGGGCCTTGCCGTGACCGGGCGGCACGGCGGCGACGGGGCGCTCGCCGTCACCGGCATCGGCCTGGTCACCCCGGCCGGCATCGGCACCCGGCGGACCTGGGAAGGGGTGTGCGCGGGCCGGTCCACCGCGGCCCGCGACCCCGAACTGGCCGGTCTCCCGGTGGATTTCGCCTGCCGGGTGCCCGGCTTCGACCCGCATCGGCACGTGCCCGGACCACGTCCCTGGCGGCACGACCGGTTCACCCAGTTCGCCCTCGCCGCCGCCCACGAGGCGGTCGCCGACGCGCAGTTGGACCCGGCCGGATGGGACGCCGCCCGGGTCTCCGTGGTCCTGGGCTCCGCGGCCGGCGGGGCCGGGACCCTGGAGGCGCAGCACCACAAGCTGCTGCACGAGGGCCACCGGGCGGTCTCGCCGTTCACCCTGCCCGCCTTCCTGCCGAACATGGCGGCCGGCCAACTGGCCATCGCCCTGCGGGCGCACGGCCCGGCCCTCCACACCGCCACCGCGTGCGCGTCGGGCGCCACCGCGCTCATCACCGCGGCCATGCTGCTGAACGAGGATGCCTGCGACATCGCGGTCGCCGGCGGGGCGGACGCCATGGTCACCCCGCTGTGTGCCGCAGCCTTCGGCACGCTGGGCGCGCTTTCGCGCCGCTCGGGCGAGCCGGCGGCCGCGTGCCGCCCGTTCGACCGCGACCGGGACGGCCTGGTCCTGGCCGAAGGGGCGGGCGTGCTGGTGCTGGAGCGGGAGAAGGACGCGGCGGCGCGTCACGCTCCCGTCCACGCGCGCCTGACCGGCCATGGTTCGTCGGCCGACGCCCATCACCTCGTGACCCCCGATCCCGAGGGCCGCGGGCTGCACCGGGCCGTCCGGCTGGCGCTGCGCGACGCCTGCGCCGACGTGCACAGCGTCGACCACGTCAACGCACACGGAACGGGGACGGTCCTCAACGACCGCACCGAAGCCGCCGTGCTGCACCGGGTGTTCGGCACTTCTCCTCCCTCGGTCACCTCGGCCAAGGGCGTCCTCGGGCACACCATGGGGGCGGCCGGCGCGGTCGAGGCCGCGCTGACCGTGCTGAGTGTGGAGCACCAACTCGTGCCGCCCACGGCCAACTTCGTCCGGCCGGAGCCCGCCATGGCCCCCGTCGACGTGGTGCACACCGCGCCGCGGCGGCAGGCAATCCGCACCGCCTTGAGCATTTCCTGCGGGTTCGGCGGCCACCATGCGGTGCTCGCCTTCGCGCCGGCCTCGACTACGACGTGAGGGGCCAGGGCCAGACCTGGATGTCACGGACGGACGCGCTCACGCCTGTGTACGAGGAGGCGCAGCAGCCGTACGTACGGGCTCCGCGGCACGCCATGTCGTCACGTGGAGCCGCGCCCACCCGGAGGAGGCGGCTCTTCTCCTCTACGGCGCCGAGGAGTTCGGGCGCACAGACTGGTCCGAGGAACACCTCCGGCGCGCGGACCGCGGCAACCAGCGCGTACGCGCCGCCCTCGGCTCCCTGGCCACCGCCCTGGGCGCCGAAGGCCGGCAAGCCACCGAGCGGGTCGCGCTCGCCGTGGTCGACCTGCCCCTCTCCCTGGTCCGCCGCCACCTCCGGGCCGGCGATCCCCTCCCCGCCCACGCCGAGGCCCTCGCCGAGGAGTGCACGGCAGCGCTGCTCGGCTAGCCTCCTATGGCGTCGGCGTCCGCTGCCACAGGCTTGCGAGGATCGCCGAAGGTACGAGTGGGAGGATCCGCGCGGTGGACGACGTGAAAGAGACCTCCCGCCAGGCCCTGCTCCGCCGGGGTTTCGCCCTTGAGTACGTGACCCTGGGCTGGAACGTGATCGGCATCGTGATCCTCGCGATCGCTGCGATCACCGCCCGCTCGGTCGCGCTGGCCGGCTTCGGCCTGGACTCCCTGATCGAGATCGGCGCCTCCACCGTGGTGATCTGGGAGCTGTCCGGCACCGGCGAACAGCGCCGGAAGCGGGCGCTGAAGCTGATCGGGATCGGATTCGCGCTGCTCGGCCTCTACCTGCTCGCACAGTCCACGATCGTCCTGGCCAGCGGCTTCCACCCGCGCCACTCCCCGCTCGGCATCGCCTGGACCGCCGTCACCGCCGCCGTGATGTTCGCCCTCGCCTACGGCAAGGCCCGCACCGGCGCCGCCCTGGACAACCCCGTCCTCAGGACCGAGGGCCGCGTCACCCTCATCGATGGCCTGCTCGCCGCGGCTGTCCTGCTGGGCCTGGTCCTCAACAGCACGCTCGGCTGGTGGTGGGCCGATCCCGCAGCCGGCTACGTGCTCGTCCACTACGCCGTCCGCGAGGTCCACGAGATCTTCTTCGGCGAGCACTGAACCACGAGACGCTGCGAGTCGCACGGTGCAGAGTGTCGGGCACGAAGGACTCGCTTGCGCAGGAGGGCGAAGCCGGAGTGTCCCCTGATCCGGTACGTCAGGGGCGGACGGCGGCCACCAGCTCGCCGGTTGTCACCACCCGGGCGAAGCCCCCGCCGTGCAGCGAGACGGCACTCGCCCGGGCCAGCTCGTCCGCCGTCAGGCGCCAGCCGTTCGGGCCGGTCAAGTCGAAGGTGTGGGTGGCGTCGAGGGCGACCAGCACGTCGTAGCCGAGGTTGCCGCCCATGCGGGCGGTGGTCTCCACGCACATGTTGGTCTGGATTCCGGTCAGTACGACCTGGGTGATGCCCGCCGTCTTGAACCAGCCGTCCAGGTCGGGGGTGCCGTAGAACGCCGAGTTCACGGACTTGGTCACGAGCAGCTCCGGCCCGCCGCCCTTGCCGCGCCGTTCCTGGACGTACTCCTTGAAGTCGTTGCCCCCGTACCCGGGCCGCAGGGGCGAGCCGGGCTTCTCGGAGTCGTGCCGTACGAAGACGACCGGCCGGTCCGTGTCCTGCCATGCCGCGATCAGGGAAGCGATGTTCTCGTCGGCGGCCGGGTTGTTGCGCGGGCCCCAGAACTCCGACTCGTCGAAGCCCTTCTGCACGTCCACCACTACCAGCGCAGCGTTCTGTGTGATCTCCATGCCCATGATCCTGCCGCCGGGCCGGGCCCGTTCACAGAAGGAAGAAAGACAGCGATCGATGGTTTACTGCCAGGATGACCCGACCGGCCCCGGCCCACCGCATCGCCCTGCTCGCCTTCCCCGGTATCCGGGCCTTCGACGTCTCGGTGATCACCGAGGTGTGGGGCGCGGACCGCACCGACCGCGGGGTCCCCGCGTTCGAGCTGCGCCGGGTGGCCGTCGGCCCCGAACCGGTGCCCATGCGGGGCGGGCTCGCGCTCGCACCGGACCGCACCCTCGCCTGGCTGCCCCGCGCCGAACTGATCCTGGTACCGGGCCTGGACGACCATGTCACCCCGGCACCCGAACCGCTCCTCGCCGCACTGCGCCGCGCTCACGCCAGGGGCACCACCATCGCCGCGCTGTGCGGCGGAGCGTTCACGCTCGCCCAGGCGGGCCTGCTGGACGACCGCCGGGCGCTGACCCACTGGGCACTGGCCGATGAGCTGCGGGCCCGGCACCCCCGGGTGCGGGTCGAGCCGAACGCCCTGTTCGTCGAGGACGGCAATCTGTGGACCTCTGCCGGCACTGCCGCCGGCATCGACCTGTGTCTGCACCTGGTGCGCGCCATGCACGGCGCGGAGGTGGCCGCGACGGTCGCCCGGTCCATGGTCACCGCACCGTTCAGGACCGGCACCCAGGCCCAGTTCATCGAACACCCGACCCGGCACACCGACCGCGACGCGGACACGCTGGCCGAAGTACGCGCCTACGCCCTGGCGCATCTCGACGAGCCGCTCACCGTGTCCGCACTCGCCGCCCGTGTCGGGATGTCGCCGCGCTCCTTCGCCCGGCACTTCACGGCGGCCACCGGAACCACCCCGCTGCGCTGGCTCGTCGACCACCGCATAGCAAAGGCCCAGAAACTCCTCGAACGTACCGACCTGCCCATGCCCGAGGTCGCCCGCCGGTCCGGTTTCGGCAGCGAGATCACGATGCGCCAGCACTTCGCGTCCCGCCTGTCGACCAGCCCGCGCGCCTACCGCAACTCGTTCGCCGAGCAGCCGCCTTCCGGGCAGGGGTGCATGGTGGATACTTGAACCGATACGCCCACCGAGAGGTCGACGCCATGCCCACCGCCAGGTTCTTCTTCGACGCAGGGTCAGGCGCAGTCCTGTGGGCGGACCCGGAGGACTGGGAGGTATGGGGGCAGCCGGTTGATCTGGACCGACTTCCGATCAGCCACGGCCTCCGCGAGAATCTGAGCAGGCTGATAGCTCGCTACGATACGTCGTTGAACCGGGACTACCCCCCGGACCCGGGGCCGTGGCGTGAAGCGGAGTGCCACGACTTCAACGAGGCGGTATGCCAAGCGCTCGGCCGCCTTCGCACCGAACTCGGCCCGGCATGGCAAATTCACGACAAGTTCTACCCACTCCACGAAGACCCGGACCTCGACCGTTACTTGGCCGACCCGGCCGGATTCGTTCGCACCTGACCTCGCCGGACGCACCAGAAGAAGGCCCTCAACCAGCCTGCGAGTCAATACCGAACAAAGATGCCGCGTTGCCGGAAGAGAACTGCTCACGTTCCGTCTCGGAAGAGAAGTGCCCCAGGAACGAACGAATCTCCTCTCTGGTCGGCCGTTGGAACGGGTAATCGGTGGCGAAGAGCAAACGGTCGACCGAGGTCACCGACAGAGCATGCTGCAGGTGTGCCGGATTGAGCATGCCGGAGGCCGTGATGTGGAAATTCGATCGGATGCAGTCGGACACGGAGCGCTGCAGGCCGGCGATCCGGGAGATGCTGTCGGCCCGGTCCAGCCAGAACAGCAGCCCCTCTCCCCAATGGCCGAGCACGACCTGAAGGTCGGGGTGGCGGTCGAAGGTACCCCGGAGGATCAGCCGCAATGCTGCTGTTGCGGTGTCCATGTGCCATCCCCAGCCGAAAGTGGCCAGGACGAGTTCCGTCATGGGGTCGAAGCCGCGGTAGGAGGCATCACGGACATCGCTCGAAGGCAGTTGGGGGTGGATGAACACGGGCTGGCCGAGTTCCGATGCCGCGCCGAAAAAATCGTCGTAGACGGGATCGTCGAGAAACAGGTCACCTGACCGCCCGTACACCATGGTTCCCACGTGCCCCATATCCGCGGCTCGTTCGAGCTCGGCCGGAACGTCCTTCGGTGAGGACATGGGCAGGGTCGACAGCGAGCGGAAACGGGCAGGGTTCCGGGCGACAGCTGCCGCGGCCGCGTCGTTCGCAGCGCGGCTCAGCGCCGGGGCTTCTGCGGGTGGCAGCGGCTGGGTTCCGGGCGGAGTCAGGGCGAGGATCGACACGTCGATGCCCTGCGCGTCCATCGCCGCAATGCGGCCCGCGTCCAGGTCCTCCAAACGCCCCTTGTTGTCGCCCATTTCCCCGAGGACGAGACTTTCGTCCGGGTGCGGCAGGGCGCGAAGTGCAGCCGTCAGATCCGGCATGCTCCAGTGTTCTTCGATGGCGATGATCGGCACGATCTGCTCCTCGAGGCGTTCCAGGCCGGCGAAAGCGCGGCGACCGGCGAGAGTTGGGAGGTGGGCCGCGGGTTTCACCAAGGGACGGTCCGGCCGAAGCGGTCCAGATACGCCACGCCGGGCGTGCCCAGTCGGGAGAGCAGGACGTCCACGATCAAGGGGACGGTCTCCTCGATGGTGAACGGCGCATCCGGGCCGCCCAGAGCGGTACGTATCCAGCCCGGTGCCATGAGGACGAAGGCGCGCTGCGTCTCGCCTTGCCGGGCCGCGAAGCTCCGCAGGAACATGTTCAGTGCTGCTTTGCTTCCCCGGTAGACCTCGCGGCCCCCGGTCGTGTTGTTCGTGATGCTGCCCTGCCCGGAGGACATCACCCCGATGAGTCCCGCCGGGGACACCAGGTCTTCGAGGGCCTCGATGACGCGCATGGGGCTGAGCGCGTTGGTGACCATCACGTCGATGAAATCGGCCGTCGCCACCGCTCCGATGGGCGTCTGCTCATTGCTGGTGGTGCCCGCGTTGACGAAGAGCACGTCGAGTCGTCGGTGCGCCAGGCGCTCGTGCAGCGTGGGCAGTTGGCCGGGTTCGTTGATGTCGAGATGCTCGACGGTCAGCCGCCCGTCGGCGCGGTCCGCGAGATCGCGCAGCGGCGTTCGGGCCGTGGTGTCGCGAACGGTGCCGACGACGTTCCAGCCCCTGTCGAGGAACTCCGCCGTCATCGCATGACCGAGGCCGCGCGAGGCCCCGATGACGAGGGCGGTCGGCGGGTGTTGTTCGGTGCCGGTCGATGGCATCCAGCATCGTCTCCGTTCTACGAGCGTTGTTGCGCTCCGTGTGCTCCAAAGCTTTTCGTCCGCCCCGCACCGCAGGCGAGTCCCGAACGCGCGTTTGTACGATTGCCGTCATGGCAAGGCCGTTCATGAAGGAATCCGCGTCGGTACAACCTGACGACGTACGAATCATCCGGGCGCTGCAGATCGCTCCGCGGGCTTCGTTCGCCGCGATCGCGACCGCCCTCGGTCTGACCGAGGGCGCCGTCAACCGCCGGTATCGCCGCCTGCGCGCCGACGGCGTCATCCGCGTGACCGGCGTGGTCAACCCGGGCGCCCTGGGGCAGAGCAGGTGGCTGGTGCGACTGCGCTGCCGCCCCGGCAGTGTCGCGGCGATCGCCGATGCGCTCGCCAAGCGTGACGACGTCAACTGGGTCGCCCTGGGCGCGGCGGGCTGCGAGGTCACCTGTGCGACGCAGTCCCGGTCGCGGGAACAGCGCGAGGATCTCCTGGGGCAGCGGCTGCCCCGCACGGCTGCGGTGCTCGACATCAACGCCTTCTCCATGCTCCGCCAGTTCCTCGGGGGCCGCGCCCACTACTGGTCCGCCCTGCAGGGCACGCTGTCCGAGAAGGAGGAAGCAGCGCTGGGAAGTTGCGGGTCCCCTTTTGTCGAGTCCCCGATCGTCACACGCGAGCCGCTGAGTCTCACCCCCGAGGACGAGAAGTTGCTCGATGCGCTCGCTGCGGACGGCCGCGCCAGTCTCGTCGATCTCGGCACGGCCGCCGGTCTCACCCCGGGACGCATCTCACGGCGCCTCGATGTTCTGCTCCGGCACCGTGTCGTCCACATCGACGTCGAGATCGCCCCAGCAGCCCTGGGCTATCACGCTCGCGCGCACCTCTGGCTCCGCGTGCATCCGTCGGCGGTGAAGAGCGCGGGCCGCGCACTCGCGCAGGAACCCGAAATCGCTTTCGCCGCAGCCATCTCCGGGCCCTGGAACCTTCACGCCGTCGCCCACTGCCGGGACCTCGACGAACTCTTCGAGTTCACTTCGGACCGCATCGGGTCCCTGGCCGGGCTGCAGAGCATGGAGGTCTCACCCGTGCTGAAGTACGTCAAGCAGGCCGGCACTCGTCTCTCCGGCGATCGCCTCGTCGAGCCGTCCTCCAGCACTCGCCCGCGACGCTGAGAGCCCGGGTCGCGACCAACGCCATTGCCATTTGGGTGCCTTCCTCGTTGAGCCGGCTGGAGTGGGTGGGCTCGGCCCGGAGGGCCCACCCAGGTCGAGACCTGGGGGCGGGCATCATGACCAATACGGCATCTGGTGTCACTGTGGAACCAGGGACCATCGTGGTGTTCGCAGAGATCGCATCTCCTTGGGCACACCTGGCAGTTCACCGGCTACACGAAACCCGCCGTCGGCTCGGTCTGTACGAGCGGGTGCTCTTCGACATCCGCGCCTGCCCACTGGAGCTGATCAACGGGATCCCCACGCCGAAGCTCATCATCGACTCCGAGGTACCGGTGGCGGCCGTCATGGAACCGGATGCCGGCTGGCAGCTGTGGCAGGGGCCGGCGCACGAGTGGCCGGTGACAACGCTCCCGGCGATGGAGGCGGTCGAAGCAGCCAAGGATCAAGGGCTGCGAGCCGGTGAGAGCTTGGACCGTGCGCTACGCCGGTCGTTCTTCTCCGAAAGCCGCACCATCTCGATGCGCCACGTGATCCTGGACGTCGCCGCGAGCTGCCCCGAGGTCGACGCCGACGCCCTCCGGAACACGCTGGGCCAGGGCTCGGCCCGGGCGGCCGTGGAACGACACCTGTCCGTGGCGCAGAGCGATGCCGTACAAGGCAGCCCCCACCTGTTCCTCCCCGACGGGACCAGCGCGTTCAACCCCGGCATCACCTGGCACTGGCAGGGACAGCCCGGACGGGGATTCCCCGTCGTCGACAGCGACGACCCCGCCGTCTACGAGCGCCTGCTCCGCCAGGCCGCATCCGCGTGACCAGCCCACCGCACCGGCGAGTCGCACAGAGCCGCAGGCGGGGCGCTTGTCGAGGGAACGCGCCATCACCACGCCACCAGCCATCTATGCCATCCGGAATTGCGTCGACGTGGCCGTGGGTAGTCACAGCCGGTTCGGAGCGAACCGTTCAAGAGGGGGCAGTGATGGGCTTCGGCAGGAGAAGTGTGGCAGCGGCGCTGTGCGGCCTGGTACTACTGACCGGCTCCTCGTCGGCGGCAGCGCCACCGGCCCTCGCCCACGAGCCGGTCCTGTGCCTCGGGTCGGAGAACACGGCCTTTTTCCCAGGGCTGTCCCTCACGCCGCGGCCCACACAGATCGACGGCCACGCCTCCTACTCCTGCTCGGGCGGGGCCGCAGAGCCCGTGGCGGCGGGCGGCCACATCCACGGTGAGGCATCTGCGGCCTCCTGCGTCGACGTCCACTCGCTGCCCGCACAGCCCAAGCCGTCGAAGGAGATCGTTCACTACGCCGACGGCGCGAAATCCGTGATCGACTACACGTCGGCTCCCCTGGTCACCCGCGTCGCCGGAGCCCTGGTGCTCACCCTGCACGGGCCAGTCGTAGCCGGACGGGGCAAGGACGCGGAAGCCACTCGCACGATCACGCTCCTCCCCGGTCGGCTCCCCACCGCCTGCCTGGCCGCGGAAGGCCTGGGGCACTGCACGGGGCCGGTCAGCCTTCTCATCGCACCGCGCTCATAGGGGTCACGGATCAGCAGGCGTATCACGTGACCACCGAGGACTCGGCGACCGCAGACCCACGTGTTCAGAAAGGACACCCGCCTGTGCCGCTCGGCGTCAGGACCGACGGCCTGATCGTGCCGCCGGGAGCAGGGCGTACTCTCACTTCCCCCGTACAACAGGTGACGTTCAAGGTCACCGGCGAGCATTCCCCGGCCGCGTCCAGTTTCGAAGTACTCGTCCCGCCTGGCTTCGACGTGGGTGCCCACCTGCACACCCGGAGCGAGGAGCTGTTCTATGTCCTGGACGGCGTACTCGACGTACTCGCCTTCGAACCACGGGTGCGCACCCGAGACCACTGGCGGGACTGGGAGTCTCCATCGGGACAGCGGTATATCAAAGCGACGGTCGGAACCGTCGTCGTCGTGCCCCCGGGATGCCCCCATGCCTTCGCCAACCCGACATCCGAACCCGCGCGGATGTTCCTCCAGGCTTCACCCCCGCCTGATCACGAACGCTACTTCGAGGAGCTCTTCGAAATCCTCAACTCCGGTACGGAGTTGGATCAGGCGGCAATCGGCGCGCTACGTCGTCGTTACGACATCGAACAGCTCACCCCCATGGACTCCGGCTGACCCAGCGGCCCACCACATCCACACCGAGGGCCCACCAGCCGCCGCCCACCTACCCGTGCGTGCCCTATGGCTGCTTCGACACGCTCCGCAGGCTTGCGACGCCCGGCGACGATCGTCACCACCTGCTCCGACTGGCTGGTCCACCTGCCGAAGTACGTGATCGACTCGGGTTCGCGTCCGGGCTCCGCGCGGGCCTGCCGGACGGACTGCTCCTGGGGCCCGTCGTCGGGCTGGGCTTCGGCCTGATATACGGGCTCGTGATCGCGTACGGCCGTGTGGCGTTCGAACCGGCGCACGCCCAGATGCGGTTGTTCGGGTGGAAGAGCCAGACCCCCGGGGTCCGCACCTTCACCGCGTGGGGCCAGTGGCTGCTGTTCTCCCGTATCCGGCTCCCTCTCACCGGCAGACTCCCGTGGGCCGTCACCCCTTTCCCCGAAGACGCCTACCACCGCGGAGTACTGCGCCAAGGGGCCGGACCGTTCCGCGCCCTCGCGACGGTGAGCGAACCGAATCGCACGACGTCTCCGGTCCACGCAGGCCCGCCGCCCGCAGCGGCCGGTAGCGCAGGCCCAGGCTGCGGTACAGGTGCAGGGCCGCCGGGTTGTCGTCGTCCACCATCAGGGCGGCCGTGCCGTGCCGGGTCAGTGCTTCGTCCAGGAGCAGCGCGCACACCTGGCGGGCGAGACCCCGGCCGCGTGCCTCGGGGAGTACGGCGATGCCGGAGAGGAGGCCGACGGTGGGTGCGGACCAGGCGAGGGCGCCCACGGCGACGAGCCGACCGGCGCCGTCGCGCACTCCGGCCCAGCGTCCGGCCCCGGGGCCGCCGGGCTGCGCGTAGGAGTCCGGAAATCCGGCTGCTACCACGGCACTTGCTTCGTCCAGTGCGTTCCGCGGCAGCCACTGCGCGGCCCCTGCGGAGGGGAGGGACGGGCCCGGCCGGGTGCGGTCCATCCAGCCGAAGGCGGGGGAACAGGTCAGGCCGGGCAGTTCGGCCGCCAGGGCGTCGATCAGGGTGCGGTCGCCCAACGGGCGGTAGGCCGGGCCGAGTTCGTCCAGCACGGCGCGGACGAGAGGGACGGCTGAGCGGGGGTCGCCCCATACGGCCAGCCGGTCCCGCATCGACAGCGCGCGCCCTGCCACGGCGAGCGCGCGTCCGTCGGCGCTCGCCCAGGCGCGGTTGCCCTCGCCCAGGCGCTGGGCCGCCCAGCGGCACAGCGAGTCGCCGCGGCAGCAAGCGGCCAGTTCCTCAAGGCTGTTGATTTCCCGCACGGCGCAGATTCTGGCAGCCGCAGGCGCACCGGCAGCACATCGGGTCCCGCACACCCCCTTCTCTTCTTGGCGCGGGCATGCCATCCTCCGAGCGTCGGCCTGACGGCTTCGGCCCCCCGCGGAGCGCCGCACCGCATCTCCGGCGTCTCCCGCAGTCAGCGCCGTCGGACGAAGGACCGGCTGCCCGGACCGCCGCAGGGCCCTGCGCACGGCCACGGCAGCCGGCAGTGGCGCGCGCCCGGTCGCCGCTCTCCGGCCCGGCCCGCGCGCGGTACCGCTACCCCCCACGGAAGGCCATCCATGTCCCGCACACGCTTGGCGGCGCTGGCCGCCGGCGCGACGGCCCTGGCCGCCGCGGCCATGTTCCCGCAGGCCTCATCAGCAGCGGCAGGCAACACCGCCGCCCCGTCGCCCTCCCCCGACACCGCGGTCGTCTACCGGGTCCCGGCACACCACAAGCAGGACGCGCAGAAGCTCGTCCAAGCCGGCTACGACCTCCTCGAACGCCGCCAGGGCGACGACCTGTTCGTCCTGGGCGACCGGAACTCGGCCGCCGGGCTGCGCCGGCTCGGCTTCACGCCGACGGTCGAGTCGACGATGCCGAGATCCCGGCCCTCGGCACACGCCCGTCCCGACGCGGACGGCACCTACGACGGCGGCTACCACACCGTCGACGCCCACTACGCGCACCTGGACCAGGTCGCCGCCGCGCACCCGGACATGGCGACGGTCGTCACCTACGGGCAGTCCTGGCTCAAGCAGGCCGGGGCCGGCGGCCACGACCTCAAGGCGATCTGCATCACCAGGATCAAGCCGGGCGACTGCCAGTTGAACCCCAACGCGGCCAAGCCCCGCTTCTTCCTCATGAGCCAGATCCACGCCCGCGAGATCACCACCGGCGAGATGTCCTGGCGCTGGATCGACACACTGACGAACGACTACGGCAAGGACCCGGACATCACCCGGCTCATGGACTCCACCGAGATGTGGGTGGTCCCCATCGCCAACCCGGACGGCGTCGACATCGTCGCCCAGGGCGGCGACAACCCCGTCCTGCAGCGCAAGAACGCCGACAACGCCAACGGCGTCTCCTGCGGCTGGACCGGGCAGACCGGCGTCGACCTCAACCGCAACGCCGGCACCCACTGGGGCGGCCTCGGCACCTCGACCCAGCCGTGCAGCGAGGTCTACCTCGGGCCCGCCGCGGACTCGGAGGCGGAGAACACCGGGCTGGAGAGCCTCTTCCGGCAGCTGTACCCGGCCGTGCGCACCGGCACGGGCGACAGCGACCCCGCGCCCGCCGACGCCAAGGGCATGATGATCAGCCTGCACAGCGACGCGAGCATGGTCCTCTTCCCGTGGGAGGCGGATCACACCATCCACTCCGGCAACGACGCCACGCTGCGTGCGCTCGCCGCACACATGGGGTCGATCACCGGCTATCAGTCCGGGCAGGCCGGGGAGATCCTCTACGACGCCTCCGGCGGCACCGACGACTGGACGTACGACAAGCTCGGCCTGGCCAGCTTCACCATCGAGATCGGCGACGTCGACGGACGCGGGTGCAGCGGCTTCACACCCTCCTTCTCCTGCCAGGACAGCTATTTCTGGCCCAAGATCAAGCCCGCTCTGCTCTACGCCGCCCAGCACGCGGCCGCGCCGTACCAGGCCTCGTCCGACGAATCCGACGGGTCCGCCGGACCGGCCGGGGCCGCCGCGCCGGACCGTCGGCACTGACCCCGCCTCACCCGCCCGGCCGTGCCCGCCTGCGGCGGCACGGCCCCGGTGCCAGGCTCGGTGCGTGAGCATACGCAGCCGCGTCCGGGACATCGTGCTGAAGCTGGCGGCGGGGATCACGACGGTCGCCGCCGCCTCCGCCGCGGCCTGTTCCCCCGGTCCCGCCGGTCCCGGGCACGGATCCGGGAGAACGCCCGGCGTGACCGTCACCGACCAGACCTACGCGGTACCCCGGCCGCTGCCGCCGGGCCAGGCCGGGGCGTTGATCGCCGCCACCGACCACGGCCCCGACCGGGTGTTCGCCGGTGCCCGGCGGTGGACCGTGCTGTACCACTCGGCCGACGCCCACGGGGCCGACATCCCGGTGAGCGGCACCGTGCTCGTGCCGGGCGGGCCGCCCCCGCCCGGCGGACGGCCGGTGGTGTCGTGGGCGCACGGCACCACCGGGGTCGCCGACAAGTGCGCGCCGTCGCACGCACCCAACCTCGGCTTCAACTCCTACGCCCAGGAGCTGGGGAGCATGCTGCGGGCCGGTTACGCCGTCGCCGCGACCGACTACCCGGGGCTCGGCACCCCCGGCATGCACACCTACCTGGTCGGCCCCGACGAGGGCAACGCGGTGGTCGACATCGTCACGGCCGCCCGTCACCTGACGCCGGGGCTCTCCCCCACCTGGTTCGCCGTCGGCCACTCGCAGGGCGGGCAGGCCGCGCTCTTCGCCGCCAACGCGGCGCGGCGCGCACCGGACACCCGGCTCGGCGGCACGGTGGCGATCGCGCCGGCCAGCCATCTGGAGACGATGCTGCCCGGGGTGATCGCCTCGCATGTGTCGACCGAGTTCTCCTTCGCCCTCTACTCGCTGGCGGGGCTGAGCGCCACCGACCCGTCGACGGACCTGCACACCCTGCTCGGGCCGACGGGCTCGGCGACCGCGAACCAGGTGCTGAACGAGTGCCTCAAGGCGAGCTACCAGCCCCTCTCCCAGGTCACCACCGAGGCGACGCTGCCCCTGGACGAGGCCCAACTGGCAGCGATCGGCGGCAAGATGGGCGCCTACGGCGACCCGGACCGGGCCGCGATCGGCGGTCCGGTGCTGGTGGTGCAGGGCGCGGACGACCACGACGTGCCGCCGGCGTGGACCGCCGAGGTCGTCGGGCACCTGCGTGCGCTCGGCTCGCCCGCGGTGGCGGACCGCACCTACCCGGGTGCGGGTCACGACGATGTGCTCGGCCGGTCCGTCTGCGACGTGCTGTCCTTCTTCGCGGCGCACGGCGGCCGGCCGGCATCGGGGTGCGTACCGTTCCGCACCGACGTCAGCGACAGCCGTGCCCGGCGGCATGCGCCGGCCTCCCGTCCAGGGGCCGGTTAGCAAAAACTGGCTAAAAGTAAATACAGTAGGCGTTCGATTCGTGTATCCCCACGCCAGAACGGATGCCCACTGTGGACATGAGCGCGGCCAATCGCAAGGGCCTCAGTCTCTTCGCCCTGATCATGATCGGTCTCGGGTCCATCTTCGGCTCCGGCTGGCTCTTCGGAGCCGGGCAGGCCGCCCAGGTCGCCGGACCCGCCGCGCTCGTCGCCTGGGTGATCGGCGCGATCTTCATCGGCATGATCGCCATGTCGTACGCCGAGGTCGGCGCCGCCTATCCGCTGCCGGGGGCCATGGCCCGCTTCGGCTCCCTCTCGCACGGCCCGGTGCTCGGCTTCATCACCGGCTGGGCGGTGTGGATCGCGACCGCCTCGCTGATACCCATCGAGGCCATCGCCGGCACCCAGTACATGTCCTCCTGGAGCTTCGGCTGGGCCCGCGCCCTGGTCGCCGACGGCAAGCTCTCCGCCACCGGCATGGCGACGGCCCTCCTCCTCACCTTCGCCCTGTGGCTGGCCTGCTACTGGTCCGTGGCTCTGCTGGCCCGCGCCAACAACCTGCTCACCCTCGTCAAGTTCGCCATCCCGGTGCTCGCCGTCGCCGCGCTCATCGCCTCCGGCTTCCACACCGGCAACTTCACCGACCACGGCGGCTTCGCCCCCAACGGCTGGTCCGCCGTGATGACCGCCGTCACCACCTCGGGCGTCGTCTTCGCCTTCAACGGCTTCCAGGCCGTCGTCAACCTCGGCGGCGCCGCCAAGAACCCCGGCCGCGCCATCCCGCTCGCCCTCGTCGGCGCGCTCTCCCTCGGACTGGTCATCTACCTCGCCCTGCAGGTCGCCTTCCTCGGCGCCGTCCCGCCGGAGAAGCTCGCCGAGGCCGGCGGCTGGAGCGGCATCAACTTCGCCTCGCCCTTCGCCGACCTCGCGAAGCTGCTGATGCTGCACTGGGTCGTCACCATGCTCCAGTTCGGCGCCTTCATCTCCCCCAACGGCGCCAACATCGGCAACGTCGCCTCCGCCGCCTACCTGGCCCAGAACCTCGCCGAGACCGGCTTCTTCCCCAGGAAGATCGCAGAGGTGCACCCCCGCTACGGCGTCGCCCGCCCCGCGATGTGGCTCAACCTGGCCTTCTCCGTGCTGCTGCTCCTGACCATCGGGCACAGCTGGGAGGCGCTCGCCAGCGTGGTCTCCGCGGCCATGGTCGTCTCCTACCTGATGGGCCCGATCGCGGTCGGCGTCTTCCGCAGGACGAAGCCGGATCTGCCCCGCCCGTTCCGCCTGCCCGCCGCCTCGGTGCTGTGCCCGCTCACCTTCGCCTTCGCCGCCTGCGCCCTGTACTGGTCGAAGTGGCCCAACACCGGCAAGGTCGCCCTGCTCACCCTGATCTCGGTGCCCATCGCCGCAATCGTCCTGCGCCGCCGCGGCGAGACGGACCTGCGCCGCCAGTTCGCACCGGCCTGGTGGATGGCCGGGTTCCTGCTGTGGATGGCGGGGCTCTCCGCCCTCGGCGGCAAGGAGTTCGGCGGCCACGGTGTGATCACGGGCGGAGCGGACATCGCGCTCGTCGCCGTGTCGGCCCTCGGCTTCTACTTCTGGGCCGTCCGCGCCGGCGTCCGCGCCCACCAGGCGGGCCTGCCGGACGCGGACCCGGTCCTCGGAACCGCCCGCGAGACGGCGCCGGAGTCCGGGGACGAGCCGGCGAAGGTGACCGTCGGGGCCTGAGCAGGCGTCCGGTTCGAGCACCTGACAATCTTGTCCCAGTCCTGACGGGCCGCGTGACGGAACGGCTCTACAGGCCCCCTGCACTCTTCATCGCGCGGCGCGCCGTGGAGCGCAGGGCGTGCGCGGTGTCGATGGCTGCGGTACGCGCCCGGTGAGCGGCTTCCCGGGGCGGGCCGAGCGAGCGTCGGCCGGGGCCTCGCCTGAGCAGGTCCTCGTAGAGGGCGAGGTGTTGCTCGGCAATGCGGTCCGGGGCGTAGCGGGCCGAGTTGCGCCGGGCCGCCTCTCCCATGCGGCGGCGCAGGGGGGCATCGCGGATGAGGCCGCGCAGCGCGGCAGCGAGGCCTTCGGTGTCGCCGGGGCGGACCAGAAGCCCGTCGACGCCGTGGGTGACGATCTCGCGCGGCCCGTTGGGACAGTCGGTGGCGACGACGGGGAGGCCGCAGCGCATGGCCTCGACGATGGTCATGCCGAAGGACTCCCGGTCGGAGGCGGAGACGGCGATGGAGGCCTTCGCCAGCTCGGTCTC
>NZ_JABBXF010000078.1 GCF_013030945.1 Streptomyces morookaense
CCGGTCGGAGGCGGAGACGGCGATGGAGGCCTTCGCCAGCTCGGTCTCCAGTGCGCCGACGTGGTCGTTGAGGAAGACGTGGCGGTTCAACTCGAGGTTGTCGATGAGGGTGGCCAGGCTGTTTCTCTCGTTGCCGGTGGTGTCGCCTCTGCCGAAGATCCGTAGCTGCCAGTCCGGGTGGGAGGCGACGACGTCGGCGAAGGCCTTGATGAGGAGGTCGTAGCGTTTCACCGGGATGAGCCGGCCCGCGGCCACGACGACCTTGCCGGTGTGCTCGGCCGGCCTTGCTGCGGTGGCGGGGACACTGTTCGCAATCGCCTGCACCCGCACGTCGGGCAGGCCGAGTTGCCGGTAGGCGTGTGCGTCGGCTTCGGTCACGGTGGTGAGTGCGTCCAGCAAGGGGTAGCGGTGGCGTATCTCATGGCGCATGCGCCGTCCGTGGCCGGAGAGGGTGAGGTGTTCCTGACCCACTCTGATGGCGGCGGGGTGAGCCTGCCGGGCGATGTGCACGTTCAGTCCCGGTCTGGTGCCGACGATCACGTCTGTCTCCAGGCGGGACAGATGGCTGCCGATGCGTTCGTCCGTGAGCCGGCTGTACTGCCGGTGACGGCCGTCCGCGCGGGGAAAGACGCGGGCGGGCTGCGCATGGCGCGGGTCGTCGCCGTCGTAGTGCGCCGAGTTGCGGCGCAGATCCACCAGATGTGCCAGCCGCACCCCCGGTGGTGCGCCCATGGCCGGCGTCTCGCGGTAGCGGAGGACCGAGACGATCTCCACGTCGTGGTGGACGGCCAGCGCGGCGGCAAGGTTGAACGTCGATCTGATCGTGCCGCCGAAGGTGTAGGCGTTGTGGAGCAGGAAGGAAATACGCATGTGTCTGCATCTCCGGCTGGCTGGTGGGGCGGTCAGGGGTGGTAGACGGTGCCGGGACGCGGACCGGCCGGGGCCAGGAGCTGGGAGACGGTGACGAAGGTGTACCCGCGGGCGCGGAGTTCGTCGATGATCCTGGGGACGGCGGGGACGGTGCCGTCGTAGATGTCGTGGAGCAGGACGATGCCGTCACGGGATGCCTGGTCGAGGATGCGGTCGCCGATCAGGCGGCTGTCGGTGGTGGCGTAGTCGCTTGCGGTGGCACTCCACAGGACCTGGGACAGGCCCAGTGAGCGGGCGACCGACCCCACCGTCTTGTTCGTGCCGCCCTGCGGCGGTCGCATCAGGGCGGGGGCCTTGCCGGTGATCTTTTCGATCGCTTCCTGGGTGCGGTCGAGCTCGTCGCGTATCCGGTCGGGGGTGAGATCGTCGAGTCGCTGGTGGGTCCAGGTGTGGTTGCCGATCTCGTGGCCTTCGGCTGCTTCCCGGCGCACCAGGTCGGGGTGGGCAAGGACATGTTTCTCGCCCAGGAGGAAGAAGGTCGCGTGCACTTCCTCGGCCTTGAGGATGTCCAGGAGTTCGGCGGTGTGGGGCCCGGGGCCGGCGTCGAAGGTCAGCGCGATGCACTTCGCCTTCCGGCAGTCCGCCGATTCCTCGCGGGTGTTGCTCGCGAAGGCCGCTGCAGCGGGTGCGCTCCCGTCTGCTTGCGCGCGGGCCTGGGCCGGCGTGACGCGTTGCTGCCCGCATCCGGTCACCAGGGCTGCCCCCGAGACGAGGCACAGCGCCGCGGTCACGGCTGGACGCCACCGGGCGGGGCCACGGCGGCTCGGATGGAGGGGCGGGCTCGGCATGAGGGCAGCTTTCTGGGTGATCAGGGCGTGGGGACCGGCGCGGAACGGGCCCGTCGAGCCCTGGTCGGCTGTGAACAGGCGGGCCTCTGTGTCCGGTGCGGCCTGGAGACAGAGCGTGCATGAAACAACCCAAAAAGGACCTCAAGAACCTGAAGATCGTCTTCAGGAAAAACGGCACGCGACATGAAAGGCTCGACCGCGTGAAAGGCGTACTGGTCGTCGAGGACGATCCGCAGCTCGGGCCCGCCCTGCAGCGCGGCCTGACCGCAGAGGGCTACCACGTCGAACTCGTCCGCGACGGAAACACCGGACTGGAACGAGCCCTGACCGGCGACCACGCGGTCATCGTGCTGGACATCATGCTCCCCGGCCCGAACGGCTACCGGATCTGCTCCGCCCTGCGCGCCGCGGGCCTCGACACGCCCGTGCTGATGCTGACGGCGAAGGACGGCGAGTACGACGAGGCGGAGGGCCTGGACACCGGTGCCGACGACTACCTGGTCAAGCCGTTCTCCTCGGTGGTCCTGCTCGCACGGCTACGGGCCCTGCTGCGCCGAAGCACCACCGCCGTGACCGATCGATCCCTGCTGCGCGCCGGCGACCTGTGGGCGGACGTGGCCTCGCGCCGCGCGGGCCGGGGCGCCGTCGAATTCGCCCTGACACCGAAAGAGTTCGCGATCCTCACCTGTCTGCTGCACACGCCCGACCGCCCGGTGTCGAAGGAGGCCATCCTCGACGAGGTCTGGGACCCGGCCTACACCGGGGGCACCGCCATCGTGGAGGTCTACATTTCCGCACTGCGCAAGAAGGTCGACGCCCCCTTCGCCGCCCACAGCATCGAGACCGTCCGCGGATACGGCTACCGCCTCACCTCCCGCGATCAGCCGTGACGGCCGCCCGGCAACGCCCCTTGCGCCGCGCACCGGCCCTGCTTCGCGTCCTGCCCGGACAGGTGCGCATCGCCCTCGTGGCGGGCATCGCCGCTCTCGTGCTGTGCGGCACCGGGGCGTGGTGGCTGTTCCAGCACGTCCGCACGGTCGCCCACCGGACGACGGACAACCGGACATTCGAACTGTCCGTTCAACTCGCCGCCCAGGCAGCCGCCGGCAAAGAAGACCTCCGCGACCCCGTGCTCAACTGGCCACTCATCGAGGTCGACCGGGCAGGCCGCACCATTGCCGCAGCAGGCGGCACCCAGGACCTCACCGACCTGAAGGCACTGCTCCCCCCGCCCCCTGCCCAGCCCCAGCACCGGGCAACCGGCAGCCCGCAGCGGGGCAGTGTCCACGTCGGCGCGGTCGACGAACGCGACCACGCCCGCTTCCACCGTTCCGACGGAACGTTGAAGCCGCCCTCCAGCAGCGGCACCCCCGACCAGCAGAAGGCGCTCTTCGCCCACCAGCAGGCCCACGATTTCGCACACCGCACCGTCACCGTCTGGGCCACCGCCGTGCACACCCCCACGAACGCGTGCCGCCTGCCCACCGAAGCCGACGGATCGTGCCGCTCCACCCTCTACGTCCTCGTACCCCCCTACTACGCCGAGCTGGCCACCGCTCCCTTGCGCACCCCGCTCATGACAGGCGTCCCACTGGCCGCGCTGCTGGTCGCCGCTCTCGCCTGGGCCGCCGCACGCCGCTCCCTGCGCCCGGTCGAGGCCATCCGGCAGGAAGTCGCCGAGATCACCGACACCAGCCTCGACCGCCGGGTCCCCGTCCCCGACGCCCGCGACCCCGTCCGCCGCCTGGCGCTGACCACCAACACCACGCTGGACCGGCTGGAGACCGCCGTGGAACGCCAACGCCGCTTCGTCGCGGACGCCTCGCACGAACTGCGCTCCCCCGTCGCCGCCCTGCGCTACGAACTCGAAACCGCGCTCGCCCACCCCGACAGCATCGACGTGCAACAGGCACTCCACGACGCCCTCACCGCCACCCGGCGCATCCACACCCTCACCGAAGACCTGCTCCTGCTGGCCCGGCCCGACCACCCCGCCGCCCACTCCCTGATCGACCTGGCCGGCCTCGCCGCAGAACTCGTCCACGAGTACGAGCACCACGGGCACCCCGTCTCCCTGCGCAGCAGCCCCGACCAGGCCCCCGTCCGCGGCGACGGTGCACAGCTCCACCGGCTGCTGCGCAACCTCCTCGACAACGGCGTCCGGCACGCGCGCACCGCCGTCGTCCTGGACATCACCGGCGACGGTCGAACGCACACCGTCACCATCCACAACGACGGCACGCCGCTCCCCCCGGACGCGTACGAGCACATCTTCGAGAGGTTCACCCGCCTCGACGAGGCCCGCGCCCGCGACACGGGCGGCAGCGGCCTCGGGCTCGCCATCGCCCGCGATATCGCCGAACGCCACCACGGCACCCTCACCGCCCGCTCCGACCACCCGCGTCCCGGCACCACCTTCACGCTGACGCTCCCGGATGCATCGGTCCGCGCGGACACTTCCCCTGCGTGATCAGCACGGCCTTCGCCCCGGTGAGCATCGGGGCCGGGGCCGTGCCGTCAGGCCCGTACCGGCTCGACCGTCGCCGCGCGGAGGTGATCGATGCCGGAATCGAGCGCCGCCTTCAGGTACATCGAGTCGCCCGTGGACATCAGCATGGCCACGCCACCCTGGATGCCCGCCAGCAATGCGGCGGCCGTCCGGTCCGCATCGAGGGCCGGCGACACCAGGCCGTTGTCCTGGAGAGCGCGCATGCCGTGGGCGAGTTGCTCCTGCCATTGGCGCATCAGCTGCGTCACGATCGCACGGGCGCCCGGGCGTAATCGCCCGACCTGAAGGAACAGTGCCCCCAACGAACAGTGGTCGCCCTGGCGTTCATACCGTTCCACCACCGCGTCCCGCCACTGCTGCCAGGACTCCCACGAGTCCAGGCTCCCCAGGTGCGGCTGCTGGTCCTCCAGGACACGGTCCGCCTCGAACTGGGCCACTGCCAGCAGCAATTCGTCCTTGCCGCCGGGGAAGTAGTGGAAGAGCTGGCTCTTGCTCGTGCCGGTACGGCTCCGGATGTCGTCGAGCGTGGTGACGGCGACCCCTCGCTCGCGCAGCACCTCGGCCGCCCCTTCGACGATACGGGCCCGCGTGGCGCGGCCTTTTGCGGTCGGTGCGTCTTTTGCGGTCGGTGCGTCGGACATCTGGTCTCCTGCCCCCGTTTCCCTGGACTTGCGGGCCCACTTTACGGCGCGGGATGCCCGCACCCGTCTGGACTTGCCGGTCCATTTTTCGGGGTGCACAGTGGTCCGCGCGCCCCGAACTCCTTCCGACCGGAAAGAAGTTGAGCGGACACGCAGGACGCGCAGGAAAGGAAGCACACTCATGGCCTTACTCAGGAAAAAGCTCCTGACCGGCGGCGCCATCGTCGCCTCCGCGGCCGCGCTGACGGTGAGCATGGGCCTCGCCCAGCCCGCCGCCGCGACCGACTTCCCCAACGCGCCCGTGGTCTATTTCGCCACGGGCCAGGACTTGACCGGCAGACAGATGCCGGTCGACATAAGCAACACCGATTGCCGGACCCTTCCGGAGCCCGCGAGGTCCGCGGTCAACTTCACCGCCGCCAATATCCAGGTGTATTTCAACCACGACTGCCGGACGGGGCTTCCCGACCGGCCCAGCGACCTGTCCTTCGGGCTCGGGAGCCTGCACTGGGGCAACTTCCCCTACCCGGCCCTGAGTTACCGGGTCGTCCGCTGACCGGTGGGAGACCGTCCCTGACGGCCCCCGGCACCGGATGCATGGACGAGCGGGCATAGATTGCCCTCATGCGAACCGTGGTGATCGATCCCCGAGGGGCATTCCGGCTGGAGCGGCGTCCGGAACCGGTCGCCGGGCCGGGGGCCGTGGTGGTGCGGGTACGGGCAGCCGGACTCAACGCCGCCGACCTGCAGCAGGCACGCGGGGACTACCCGGCGCCACCGGGCTGGCCGGCCGACGTGCCCGGCCTGGAGGTCGCCGGCGAGGTCGAACAGACCGGACCCGGGGTCACGCAAGTCGCCCCGGGTGACCGGGTGATGGCGCTGGTCGGCGGTGGCGGCCACGCCGAGCGGATCACGGTCCCCGCCGACCTCCTCCTGCCGGTGCCGGAGGGCCTGTCGTGGGAGGAGGCGGCCGGCTTCCCGGAGGCTTTCAGCACCGCCTGGGACGCCCTGGTCACCCAGGCCGGCATCCGCGCCGGTGACCGGGTACTGGTCACCGGCGCGGCAGGCGGGGTGGGCACGGCCATGGTGCAGGTCGCCGCGGTCTCCGGGGCACACGCCGTGGCCAGTGTGCGACGGCCCGGACTCCACGGCCGGGTCGGAGCGCTCGCCGCCGACGGCAGGGTGGATGTCGTCACCCCGGACGAGGAAGCCGTGCACGCGCCGTACGACGTGATCGTGGAACTCGTCGGCGGCGAGGACTGCCTGCAGCGCGTCGCCCTGCTCCGCAGCCGGGGCACGATCCTGGTCGTCGGCGTCCAGGCCGGTGCCACGGCGCCGCTGCGGATGTTCGACCTCATGCTCGCGCGGGCCCGGTTGATCGGCACGACCATCCGCGGCCGCTCACCCGCCGAGAAGGCGCTCCTCGCCGCCACGGTGCGGACATCCGTGACACCGCTGCTGGCCCGGGGCAGGCTGCGTGTCCCCGTCGACGCGGCCTTCTCCCTCGACCGGTTCGCCGAGGCCTACGAACGCCTGGCGGGTCCGGGCAAGTTCGGCAAGGTCGTTCTGGTGCCTTGAGCACTGCGTGCACCGGCCGACCACGAAAGCCGTTCGACCCGGTGATCTGCCGAAGCCGGAATGGGAGCATGTCGTCGGTCGAACAAGCAGCCTGCACGCTTCAGGACCATGCCGTCCTCTGGAGCCTCCGCGAAATCCCGGCAGCGGATGTCGTATCCGCTGCCTGTGACGCCCTCGTTGCCGGCCTCGACAGTCCTGCGTTGCAGACCCTGGCTGCCTGCACGCGCGCCGAAGCGGACTACGACGTCCCGGACCTGCTGCCCCCAGCGCTCGATGAACTGGGCCTCACCTTCTACCCGGCCGGCAGCATCGCCGGCCAGGAAGCCGCGGCGCGAGCACTCGCGAGGCGGATGCCGACCGGCGCGCTGACGCCGTCGGACCTGGTATTCCGCATCCACCAGCGCTTCGGACACGGACTGCCTCCGACCCGACGGCTCGCCGCGTTCGACGACGAGTACCGCATCCTCGAATACGGCGACAGAACGCCCGCGCACATCGACGCCGACGTCACCGCCGAAGCTCTGCGGCTCGCCCAGGCGCCGGCTCGGGCAGGAGCCGCGCCAGCAGGCTGCTGAACAGAACAGCTCGAGATTCGGTTACGGACGGATAACAGTGCCGGACCTCGTCCGGCGTCCCGGGCGCCGGACGTTCCGCACCCTTCCTCCCGAACGCCCTTGGGGCGGCGGCGATATCCGTAGGGTCGTCCCGGTCTGGCGTGCCGGCCCGCGCATCCCGCCCCGGTCGGCGACTGGATCACCCCCACCGCCTCACCCGTACCGTGGACGGATGATCGAACCGTCCTCCACTCGTAGCCGCCTCACCGGCACGACGAGCACCGCAGGTGTCCCGGCGGCAGCCGTCGTCCCGCTGCACCGCCGTCCCGTCGCGGCGGTCTTCCGTGCCCTCGTCTCCCTGGCCGCGCTGACCGGTGTCGCCTTCGACGTGACCGACTCGCACGACCTCGGGCGGCTCTTCAGCTACTTCACGGTCCAGTCCAACCTCCTGATCGCACTCGTCTTCGCCTGGTCCGCCCACCGTGCCTGGACCGCCCGGCCCGCCCTCTCCCCCAGGGTCACCGGCGCGGCCCTCCTCTACATCTGCATCACAGGCGTCGTCTTCCACTTCGTGCTCGACAACGCCTCCAGCGGGTTCTCCATGACCGCCCAGCGCACCCAGCTGGAATCGATCGCCAACCAGCTCCTCCACACGGTCACTCCCATCGCCGCCGTGCTCGACTGGCTGCTGCTGACCGCACCGGGCCGCTTCCGGTTCGTCTTCGCGGCGCAGTGGCTGCTCTATCCGCTGCTCTACTTCCCCTTCGCCCTCGTCCGCGGCGCCCTCCTCTCGCCCGGCACCGACGGCCGCTACCCGTATCCGTTCCTGGACGTCGACCTCCACGGCTACCTCGGCGTGCTCGGCAACGCCGTGGTCTTCGGCCTGGCCTTCTATGTCCTGGGGCTCGTGGTCTTCCTGGTCGACCGTTTCCGGCCGGGGCCGCGTGTCCGTCCGTAGGAGGCGGCTTCGCGACTGCGCCCCCGCTCACAGGCGCTCCGGCCGTACGCACTCGATCCGGTAGTCGCCGGTGGCGGCGTCCACCGTGACGCCGTGCGTCTCGCTGCCGAAGCCGGGGAAGGCGCGGTCGAAGGACTCCAGGGCGCGGAGATAGCGCAGCAGGGGCCCGTCGGCGGCACCGGTCGTTTCCCCGGGCATCAGCACGGGGATCCCGGGCGGGGTGACCGTCACCATGGCCGCGGCCACCCGGTCGGCGGCGTCGGCGATCCGCACGCGCTCGGTGCCGGAGCGGATCAGCTGCTGGTAGCACCACTGCGGCGGGACGACCGGCCTCGGCAGCTGCCGGAAGGCGGTGTCCAGCAGGGTGACCAGATCGCTCCCCCGCAGGTGGTCGTGCATCGACTGGCACAGCTCGTCCAGGGTCATGCCGTCGTAGCGGCGGGGGTACGCGCGGAGCAGGCCGGGCAGCACGTGGCCGAGGGGCGTACGGGCGTCGTGGAGCGCCTTGAAGTCCGTCAGGGCGTCCAGGAGCGTTCCCCACTTGCCCTTGGTGATGCCCATGGAGAAGAGGACGAGCGTGCTGTATGTGTCGGTCTTCTCCACCAGGATGCTGCGCGTCTCCAGGTAGGCGGTGAGCACCCGGGCGGGGACGCCCCGGTCCTGCCACCGGCCCGCGGCGTCGACACCCGGGCAGGTGAGCGTCACCTTGACCGGGTCGAGCAGGCAATAGCCCTCGGTGAGCCCCCGGAATCCGTGCCATGCGGCATCGGGGCCGAGCTGCCAGCATTCGGGCCGGGTGCGCAGCAGTTCGGCCGGCGCGTCGGCGAACGCGTACTGCTCGCCGGTCTCCGGATCGGTGACCGTCTCCGGCTGCCAGGCGCCGAAGAACCACTCCGGCCTGTCCCCGGCGGCCGCGATGCGCCGGGCGGTACGGACGACCGCCTGCCGGAAGCGGACGGCCTCGGTGACCGCCTCGTCGATCAGCCAGTGGCCCTGTGGGCCGTCCATCATCCCGGCCGCGACGTCGAGCGACGCGATGGCGGGGTAGAACGGCGAGGTGGTGCCGTGCATCATGGCGGCCTCGTCGAAGCGCTCGGGCTCCACCGGGGCCCTGGGCGAGGACCTGACATGCACCATGGCGCCCTGGGACAGCGCGGCCAGCAGCTTGTGCGTGGACTGGGTGGAGAAGACCGTCGGGCGCTGCGGGCCGGGGAAGGTGTCGGGGCCGACGGACATGCCGTAGCGGCCCGCGTAGAGCGGGTGGAAGCGCGCGTAGGCGAACCATGCCTCGTCGAAGTGCACCCGTGGTGTGCTGGCCGCGAGCTCCCGGGCGACCTGCACGGCGTCGTAACAGAGCCCGTCGTACGTGGAGTTGGTGAGCACCGCGTACTCCGCGTCCGCGGAGAGCGCACCGTGGGCGAGGGGGTTTCCGGCGATACGGTCCGCGACCGCTGCCGCGGCGATCCCGGCCGGGGGCAGGGGACCGGCCAGGCCGTAGCCGTTGCGGGTGGGGACGAGGTAGACCGGCCGGGCACCGGACAGGACGAGGCCGTGCAGCACCGACTTGTGGCAGTTGCGGTCCACCAGGGCGATCTCGTCCCGGGAGACGCAGAAGTGGCCCACCATGCGGTCCGCGGTGGAGTTGCCGTGGAGTACGAAGCAGGTACGCTCGGCGCCGAAGATGCGGGCGGCGTTGCGTTCCGCGTCCCCGATCGGGCCCGAGTGCCCGAAGAGGGAACCGAGTTCCTCGACGGAGATCGACAGGTCGCTGCGGAAGAGCCGCTCGCCGAAGTAGTCGAAGAAGGCCCGCCCCACGGGGGACTTGAGGAAGGCGACGCCTCCGGCATGTGCGGGCGTGTGCCAGGAGTACTCGTGGGCCTCGTCGAAGCGGCGCAGCGCCTTGAAGAACGGCGGGAGCACGGCCTCCCGGTAGGCGTGCGCCGCCGTGGCGATCCGGCCGGCGATGAACGCGGGGGTGTCCTCGAGCGGCCAGACGTAGCCGACGACCGCCTCCGCCACCCACAGCGGCAGGCGATCGAGGTCCTCGTCGGCCTCCTCCGTCATGACGAGCAGGACGGGCAGGCCCGTGAAGCGCTTGCCGATCCGGCGCAGCACCGCCGCACCGCCCGGCTCCGCGCCCTCGCCGCCCCCTCCGTGCGGCAGGTCCCAGGCGACCACCGCAGCCGCCAGACCCGCCTCGGTGCGCAGGACGGCGCGCGCGTCGGTCTCGGTCCGCGCCCAGCGGACCTCCAGGCCATGGCCCTCGACCGCCCTGCTGATCCTGCGCAGTTGGTCGCCTTCGCCGCCCTGGTGCGACGGGTCCTCGCGCAGCGCGAACAAAATGGTGCCGTCTGCCATGTTTCCCCCTGATTTGTCGCGGCTGTGTGGTGATCTGTCGGCCGGTCAGTGACGGGGCCCCGAGGCGGAGCGGGGGCGCAGGAGCACGGCGGCCAGGATGGCCGGTGCGGTGATGAGCAGGGTGAACATGACCAGCGAAATCCCGGACGAGGGTGGCCTGTTCACGGCTGCGGAGGCGTGGCGGTAGCCCGGGTGAAGGTGCACCGGCGGATGCGCGGGCGGGCGGGAAGCCGGTGCCGAAGGGGACGGGGAAGGGGAAGGGGGCGGTGCGGTCGGCAGGTTGGGGGCAGG
>NZ_JABBXF010000079.1 GCF_013030945.1 Streptomyces morookaense
CCGGGGTTCGAGTCCCTGGCGGCGCACGCGAGTCTCAGGGCTCCTCACTCTCGGTGAGGAGCCCTGAGTCGTTTCCGGCCATATGTGCGCGCCACGCTTCTACCTGTTCGCACGTTTCTCTGTTCGAGCGTACCGCTTTGCCCGGTAACCACCTTGTTTCACCCTTGCGATCATGACTGAGGGTCCGAGATCCTGACTGACGGCAACATCCCCAATATCACTGTCTGACCAGTGAGTTGGGTGGTGCCGGAGGGAGCCGGCACCGATACACGCCCGCGCTCGGTCAAGGGGGGCCGGCCGGGCCCGTGAACTGCAGCGCACACGCAGTCAGCATGCGTGCGGGGGGACGATTCATGACATCTACGCCTGCCGACTCCAGGCACCAGGAGACGCCGCCGAAAGCGATCCCGCGCGTGCGGGTCCCCGTCCCGGCCACCCGGGCCACCGCGCCCGACACCAGGCGGCCGGTCACCGGAGCGGTCGTCCGTGCGCCGGCCCGCCGCCACCCGGGGCGGACGCGCCCGCGCTACGACTACGAGCACTACAGCCGCCTCGCCGGCCCGCTGACCCAGCCGCCCGAGGGCGTCCCGTACCGGGTCCGCTACCGCAGCCTGCTGGCCGACGAGCCGCACCGGATCAAGGCGGCGCTGCTGCTGGGCGCCGCGCCGATCGTCTCGCTGGCCCTGCTGGTGTGGCTGATGCAGCCCGCGCACTGGACCCAGCGCGACCACGCCACCCCGCTCATGCGGGCGCTGGACACGGTGATGCTGGTGTCGATCGGCCTGATCGAGCTGTTCCGCACCCTGAACGTCACGTCCAACGCCCACGCCACCCTGGTGGCCCGCGACCCGATACCCGTAGTGCCGCAGACCGGCACCAAGGTCGCCTTCCTCACCTCCTTCGTGCCCGGCAAGGAGCCGATCGCGATGGTGACGCGCACCTTGGAGGCGGCCGTCCGGGTGCGCCACCGCGGCCCGCTCGACGTCTGGCTGCTGGACGAGGGCGACGACCCCGAGGTGAAGGACGTCTGCAAGCGCCTCGGCGTGCACCACTTCACGCGCAAGGGCGTGGAGAAGTGGAACAGGCCGAAAGGCCCGCACCGCGCGAGAACCAAACACGGGAACTACAACGCCTGGCTGGACGCCCACGGCGAGCATTACGACTTCTTCGCCTCCGTGGACACCGACCACGTTCCGCTGCCCAACTTCCTGGAGCGCATGCTCGGTTATTTCCGTGACCCGGATGTCGCCTTTGTCGTTGGACCTCAGGTGTACGGGAACTACGACGCGGCCGTCACCAAGGCCGCGGAAAGCCAGCAGTTCCTCTTCCACGCCCTCATCCAGCGCGCGGGCAACCGCTACGGCACCCCCATGTTCGTCGGCACCAACAACGTCGTGCGCATCAGCGCGCTCAAGGGAATCGGCGGGCTCTACGACTCGATCACCGAGGACATGGCCACAGGGTTCGAGCTGCACCGGCACCGCAATCCTGCGACGGGCAGAAAGTGGCGCTCAGTCTACACCCCCGACGTCCTCGCCGTGGGAGAAGGACCGAACGCCTGGACGGATTTCTTCACCCAGCAGCTGCGCTGGTCCCGGGGCACCTACGAGACCATCCTCAAGCAGTACTGGAAGGGGCCCTTCACACTGCCCCCGGGCCCGTTCCTCAACTACACGCTGATGGTCATCTACTATCCGATGACCGCGATCAACTGGATGCTCGGCGCCCTGAGTTGCACCCTCTTCCTCGGGCTCGGCGCCTCCGGGATCCAGATCGACTCCGAGGTCTGGATGATGCTCTACAGCGATGCGGCCGCCCTGCAGATCGGCCTCTACATCTGGAACCGCCGGCACAACGTCTCCCCGCACGAGCCCGAGGGCTCCGGCGGGCTGGCCGGCATGGCGATGTCCGCGCTCTCCGCACCGATCTACGCACGCTCGCTGACCGATGCGGTGCTGCGCCGCAAGAGCCGGTTCGTGGTCACCCCGAAGGGCGATTCGGCCAGTCCCGACACCCTCTTCGGCACCTTCCGCATCCACCTCTTCTTCCTGGCGGTCTTCGGCGGTTCGCTGGTGGCCTCCTTCTTTCTCGGCCACACCCATGTGGCCATGCGCACCTGGGCCGCCCTCGCCGTACTGATCACCGTGGCACCGATCGTGGCCTGGGCCTGGACCCTGCGCCGCACGCCCGAGCAGCCCGAGGGGGCGCAGCAGTCATGAGATACCGGTTCACCCGCCGCACCCGCCGCACGGCGATCGGCGCAGTGGTCGTCTGTGCCCTCGCGGGCATGAACGGCCCGGCGATCTGGGGGTACGCGTCCGACCAGTACTACGCATACAAAATCAACAAGCCCGAGTACAAGGCGAAGAACGGCCACTGGGACGAGGTGTCCGTCCCCAAGGAGTACCGGATCAATACGATCCACGCCGCCCTGCTGCACACGGGCAAGGTGCTGCTGGTCGCCGGCTCCGGCAACAACGCCGCCAATTTCAAGGCGAAGTCCTTCCGCTCGGTCCTGTGGGACCCGAAGGCGAACACCTTCAAGAACATCCCCACCCCGAAGGACCTCTTCTGTGCCGGACACACCCAGCTCCCGGACGGAAATCTCCTGGTGGCGGGCGGCACCCAGCGCTACGAGAAACTGGAGGGCGACGTCACCAAGGCCGGCGGCCTGATGATCGTCCACAACGAGAACCCCGACAAGCCGATGACGTTCCCCGCCGGGACCCGGTTCACCGGCAAGACGACCCGCAAGACCTTCGAGTCCAAGGACCCCGTCCTCGTCCCGCGCGCCAAGAAGGAGCAGGACAAGGACGGCAAGGTGACTGTCACCGGCACCACCGCACGCGTCTACGTGGAGGCCCTGGAAAAGGGCCAGGAATACGCGACGGGGACCACCGAGAACTACCGCATCGAGGGCCTCGGCGGCACCGACGCGCAGAACTTCTACGGGATCGCCAACAAGCTGTCCTTCGACAAGAAGGATTTCCAGGGCATCAAGGACGCCTACGAGTTCGATCCGGTGGCCGAGCGCTACATCACGGTCGACCCGATGGAAGAGGCCCGCTGGTATCCCACGCTCACCACGCTCCAGGACGGCAAGGTCCTCTCCGTCTCCGGCCTGGACGAGATCGGCCAGGTCGTCCCGGGGAAGAACGAGATCTACGACCCGAAGACCAGGAAGTGGAGCTATCTGCCCACGCAGCGGTTCTTCCCCACCTATCCCGCCCTGTTCCTCACCGAGAAGGGCCGGATCTTCTACACCGGTTCCAACGCCGGGTACGGACCGGCCGACGAGGGCCGCACGCCGGGCCTCTGGGACGTGCAGACCAACCAGTTCACCGAGGTGCCCGGCATCAGCGACCCCGACATCCTGGAGACCTCGATGTCGGTGCTGCTGCCGCCCGCGCAGGACCAGCGCTACATGGTGCTGGGCGGCGGAGGCGTCGGCGAGGACCGCAAGTCCACGGCGAAGACCCGGATCGTGGACCTGCACGACGCCAGGCCGCGCTTCCACGACGGCCCCGACCTCTACGCCAAGGTCCGCTATCCCAGCAGCGTCATCCTGCCCGACGACACGGTGCTGACCACGAACGGCTCCGGCGGCTACCGGGGCCGCAGCGACTCCAACGTCCTCAAGGCCGAGATCTACAACCCGAAGAGCAACTCCACCCGTCCGGTGGCCGATCCGCTCGTGGGGCGCAACTACCACTCGGGCGCGCTGCTGCTGCCCGACGGACGGGTGATGACCTTCGGCTCCGACTCGCTCTTCGGCGACGCGGACAACACCCGGCCCGGCACCTTCCAGCAGGAGATCGACCTCTACACACCGCCGTACCTGTTCCGCAGCGGGCGCCCCGAGATCAAGGACAAGGACAACCGGACGGTCGGCCTCGGCGAGGACACGAGCTACCGGACCTCCGGCGACCGCCCGGTCACCAAGGTGCGGCTGATCCGGCCCGGGTCGTTCACGCACGTCACCAACGTGGAACAGCGGTCGGTCGCCCTGGACTTCACGAAGACCAAGGACGGCGTGAAGGTCACCCTCCCCAAGGACCCGTCCCTGGTGCCGCCCGGCTGGTACATGCTGGATGTGGTCGACGACCAGGGCACCCCGTCCGAGGCGGTGTGGCTGAAGGTCCCCGCCAAGGACGAGGGCCGGTAAGAACTACTTCGCGTTGCGGGCCAGTTCGAGGGCGTAAGCCTCCCACCACTGGCCCGCTTCCGGGCCTCCCTTGCACGAACCGTCCGACTCGCCCGGCCTCTTGACCCACAGGTAGGCGTCCACCACCGGGTCGCCGGTCTTCGTCGTCGGGGGCTCGCCGAGGGCCCGGCCCTCCGGGTTGCACCAGGCCTTCTCGTGATCGGCCCCAGAGAGCGGGCCGTTGCCGTTGCGGCTGGTGTCGATGACGAAGTGCTTGCCGCCGACGAGGGCGGAGAGCTGCCGGCCGTACTCCTTGCTGTCCTGCGTGGTCTGGAAGTTGGAGACGTTCAGCGCGAAGCCGTCGGCCTGGTCGACGCCGGCGCGCTTGAGCGGCTCGGCCATCCGGTCCGCCGGGGTGACCCAGCTGGGATTGCCCGCGTCCAGGTAGACCTTGGTCCGGGGCAGCTGCTTGAGCTTGCCGACGGCCTCCTTGAGCAGCGCGTACCGCTCCTCGTGGAACTGCCGCGGGGTGCAGCCGTCCTCCATGTGCGGCAGGGCGTCGGGTTCGAGGATGACGGTGGCCCGGCGGTCCCCGATGCCGGCGACGGCCTTGTCGAGCCAGGCCCGGTAGGAATTGCCGTCGGAGGCGCCGCCCTGGGAGTACTGGCCGCAGTCGCGGTGCGGGATGTTGTAGAGCACGAGCACCGCGTCGCGGTCGGCCTTGGCAGCGGCCTCCGTGAAGCCGCGGGTCTGGCCCTCCGGGTCGTCCACGCCGATCCACTCGGCCTCCGGCTGCGCGGCGATCCGGGCGATCAGCCGGGCGTCCTGCGTCTTGCCGGCCTGCTGCAGCTGGATCATCTGCTTGGCCGCGGTGGCGTCCGGGTTGACCCAGAACGGCGAGCGGGACTTGGGGAGTTGGGACGGCGGCTGCATGGCCGCCGAGGCGTGCTGCCCGGCCGGCTTCTTCTCCTCCGAGGAACAGCCCGTCGCCAGAAGCATCATCGCGATCGCCGCACCGGTCAGCGCGAGGGCCCTCCGTGGGCCGGTGTTGCCGCCGTACATCCACTCCCCCTTGGGTGTACCGCCGGAGCCGATGGAGGTGCCTCGTCCATGGTCGCACAGTCGGGCCCGCGACCGGGGGCGCTCCCGCCCCGACACGGTGCGGAGTCGCTCTGTCGGGCGAGTGTTCACCGGTGGTTCCACTGGGGTCTCTCCGCTCGTTGCAGGCTGCGGGACTACGGCCGGATGCTGCCGCCGGTCAGGTACGCCGACACCACGACGTTGGCGCTGTACGTCTGCCGCACCCGGTCGAAGGTGCCGCCGCAGGTGATCAAGTGCAGTTCGGCGCGGCCCTTTTCGTGCGGGCCGTAGACCCTGGCGGCGTCGAACCGGTCCTTCGTGTAGACCGCCACGTCGTCGACCGTGAACTCGGCGGTGCTGCCGTCCGCGCGCTCGACCGTGATCGTCTCGCCGCGCGGGATGCCGCCGAGCCCCGCGAAGACCGCGCGGCCGTGCTCGGTGTCGACGTGCCCGACGAGGACGGCCGCGCCGAGGGTGCCGGGCTGGGGTCCGCCCCGGTACCAGGCCACGCTGCCGGGCCTGTTGTACGGCGGCGGTTCGACCGCGCCCTGCGCGGTGAGCCCGCGCGCCTCGACGGGGGCACGGACGCCCATGGCCTTGATGGCGAGGACCCGCGGCCGGGACTCCGGCAGCGGGTCCCGCGCCGGGGGCAGGGGGTGTGCGGGCGGACGGCCCGCGGCCGCCGCGTCGCCCGTGGTGGGGGTGGCCGGCGCCGGCACCTCGGTGGCCTCGCGGCCCCACAGCCACAGGGCGACCAGCAGGGCCGCCCAGGCCAGGCCGGTCAGCAGCCGCCCGCGGCCGGCCGTCTGCGGTTCGCCCCCGGTACGCAGCTCTTCCATGGCACCCGGGCCGCCTCTCTCACCGCTGCTGCCGGCCGTCGGTGCGCCGGCGGTACCAGATCAGGCCGCCCGCGATGGCGGCCGTGGTGCCGGCGAGGACCAGCCCGGGGGTGTCGGGCGCCTCGGGGACGACCACGCGCGCGGTGCCGCCGCCGCCCGCCGGGACGGGTGCGACGGGCGAGGCGAAGTGCCCGCCGGGCAGGGTGTGGGCCTCGTGCGGCCCGAGCCCGTCGTGCACGACGGGGGCGCTGCGCTGCTCGGGGGGCTGCGGGGCGGCCTGGGGTTCGGGCAGGTCACGACCGTAGGGGACGACGGTCAGCCGGCCCTGGGCGGTCGAGTTGTAGCCGTCGCACATCACCTTGACCGGGTACGTGCCGGCGCGGGCGGTCTGGCGGATGGTGGCCTCGGCGAACAGCCCGGCGGAGTCCTTGGCCAGCCGGGCGTCGGAGACGAAGGCCTCGGAGGTGGCCGTGGCCCGCTCGCTGCGGCAGCCGGAGATGCGCAGCTGCACCTCGGAGCCGGGGCGGGCGGAGACGGGGGTGAGCTCTATCGTTCCCGACATCGTCGCCGGACCGTCGGCGGCGCGGGCCGGTCCGGCGGAGAGGGTTCCGGTGCAGACGGCCACCGCAGCGGTGACGGCGCCGCAGAGGGCGATGCGGAATGAGTCCATGGTGAACCTCCTGCTCCAGAGGTTCACCCGGCGGGCGAGCGCGGCGCATCCGCTCCGTAGACGTATTGCTCCATTTGGCGATCATCGGGCCCGATCGGCTCAGAATCGCGACCGGAACGGGCCCCGTTCCGCCCGTTTCCGCTCAGATCAGATCGACGAGATCGGCGATCGAGTCGACCACCCGGGACGGGCGGAAGGGATGGTGCTCGACCTCCTCGGGCCGGGTGAGCCCGGTCAGAACGAGGAAGGTCTCCATGCCGGCCTCCAGCCCGGCCAGCACATCGGTGTCCATCCGGTCACCGATCATGGCGCTGGTCTCGGAGTGGGCGCCGATGGCGTTGAGCCCGGCGCGCATCATCAGCGGGTTGGGCTTGCCGACGAAGTAGGGCTCGCGGCCGGTCGCCTTGGTGATCAGCGCGGCGACCGAGCCGGTGGCGGGCAGGGCGCCCTCGGCGGACGGCCCGGTCTCGTCGGGGTTGGTGGCGATGAACCGGGCGCCCGCGTTGATCAGCCGGATCGCCTTGGTGAGCGCCTCGAAGCTGTACGTGCGCGTCTCGCCGAGGACGACGTAGTCGGGCTCGGCGTCGGTGAGCACGTAGCCGATGTCGTGCAGGGCCGTCGTCAGACCGGCCTCGCCGATGACGTAGGCGGTGCCGCCGGGCCGCTGGTCGTCCAGGAACTTCGCCGTGGCCAGGGCCGACGTCCAGATGTTGGGGACGGGGACGTCGAGCCCGATCCGGGCGAGCCGGGCATGCAGGTCGCGCGGCGTGTAGATCGAGTTGTTGGTCAGGACGAGAAAGGGCCTGCCGGACTCGCGGAGCCGCTTGATGAAGGCGTCGGCCCCGGGGACCGGGATGCCCTCGTGCATGAGGACACCGTCCATGTCGGTGAGCCAGGACTCGATCGGCTTGCGCTCTGCCATGTCGCTCCCGCTGTGGGTACGTGGGGTAACACCTTCACCCTATGTCCTTCGCCGCGGGTGCGTTGTGGCTGGTCGCGCAGTTCCCCGCGCCCCCTACGGGGCGCCCCTCAGTTGCCGGTGGCCGACTTCCACGCGTCCACGTACGACGTCAGGTGGGCGTTGATGTCCTGCCAGTCCGGGCGGAAGATCTCGACGCCCTTCATGATCTCGCCGAGGGCGATCGCGTTGCGGTCGCCCGGCTTGATGTCCGTGCGGGACGTGAAGCCGCCGGCCACGGAGGACACCTCGTTCTGGACCTCGTCGGAGAGCAGGTAGTCGAGGAACTTCTTCGCATTGGCCGTGTGCGGTGCGCTCTTGACCAGTCCGGCGGCGTAGGGCAGCGCGAAGGTGGTGGGCTTTCCGTTGTCCCCGGCGGGGAAGAAGATGCCCTGGTTCGCCATGAACTTGGTGTTGGCGTAGTTCATCTGCACATCGCCGTTGGCGACGAGGAGTTCGCCCTTGGCGGTCCTGGGGGCGAGCTGGCCGGTGGAGGAGGACGGGCCGACGTTGTTGGCCTGGAGCTTCTTGAAGTAGGCCATGGCCGCGTCCTTGCCGCCGAAGTCGTGCATGGCCTTGATCAGCACGGCGGTTCCGTCGCCCGCGACGCCGGGGGTGGAGTACTGGAGCTTGCCCTTGAACTTGGGGTCGAGGAGGTCGTTCCAGGTCCTGGGCGGGGTGGTGAGTTCCTTGCTGTTGTAGATGAAGCAGAAGTAGTTGTCGACGACGGAGGTCCACTTGCCGGAGGGGTCCTTGTCGGCGTCGGCGACCCGGTCGGAGCCTGCGGGCTTGTACGTCTCCAACAGCCCCTTGCTCGACGCCTGCTGGATGAACGGCGGAAGGGTGACGACCACGTCCGCCTGGGTGTTGGTCCGTTCGCGGTTGAGGCGCTGGACCATCTCGCCCGAGCCGCCCTCGACGTACTTGACCTCGATGCCGGTCCTGTCCTCGAAGTCCTTGAAGACCTTGTCGTAGAAGCCGGTGCCGTTCTCGGACTTGAGGCCGTCGGCGCTGTAGACGGTGATCTCCTTGGCGGAGGCGTCGGCGGAACCGCCGCAGGCGGTGAGGGAGGTGCCGAGGACCAGGGCGCCGAGGGCGGCGGTGAGCGGGCGGGAGGTGCGGGGCATGGCGAGGCGAACTCCGTTGTCGGTGGCGGGTGGTTATCTGTAGGAGGCGCGGGTGCGGATGCGGGAGACGCCCAGGAGGGCGAGGAGGGTGGTGACCATGAGCACGACGGCGAGCGCGGCTCCGGAGAAGAGGGCGCCACGGTCGGTGGCACCGAAAATCTTGACGGGGAGGGGGAGCCAGTCGGGCGGGTAGAGCATCATCGTGGCGCTCAACTCGCCCATGGACAGGGCGAAGCAGAGGCCGGCGGCGGCCGTGAGGGAGGGCAGCAGGAGGGGGAGCTTCACGCGCCACAGCACATGGGCGGGGCGCGCGCCGAGACTTGCGGCGAGCTGCTCGTAGGCAGGGTCGAGGCGTGCGAGGGCGGCCGTCACCGACTGGTGGGCGAAGGCGGTGACGAGCACGGTGTGCGCGACGATCACGATCTCGCGGGTGCCGTTGAGGAGCAGCGGGGGCCGGGAGAAGGCGACGAGCAGCGACAGTCCCACGACGACGGAGGGCACCGCCACCGGGAGCATGAACAGCGCGTCCACGGCCTTGCGCGAGCGCCGGCCGCGCAGGGACTGCGCCGCGAGGGCGGCCCAGGTGCCGAGGGCGAGGGCGAGCAGGCCGGCGGCCACGGCCGTCACCAGGCTGGTGACGAGGGCGTCCGTCGCGTCGCCGTGGACGAGGTCCCGGTAGTGCGCCGTGGTGGCGCCGGAGGGAAGTACACCGCTCCAGTTCGTGGCGAAGGAGGCGGCCACGATCACCAGGAAGGGGAGGGCGAAGACAGGCAGGAAGAGCGCGAAGAAGACGGCTTGAACCGCCCACCGGGCGCGGCGGCTATGCACGAGCACGAGGACCTCCTGCGGGGCGCGTTCGGGAGAGCAGCAGCCGGTACAGGCCGTAGAGGCCCACGGAGAGCACGATGTTGACGACGGCGACCACGCAGGCGGAGGTGTAGTCGCCGTCGAGGACGGCCTTGCCGTAGACGAGCGTGGGCAGGGTGGTGACGCCCTTGGCGCCGGTGAAGAGGACGATGCCGAACTCGTTGAGGCACATGACGAGGACGAGCGAGCCGCCTGCGGCGAGCGAGGGCAGCGCCTCGGGGAGGATCACCTGCCGCACGATCCGCGGCGCCTTGGCGCCGAGGGAGGCGGCGGCTTCGAGCTGCGCCGTCTCGATCTGGGAGAAGGCGGCGAGGAGGGGGCGCATGACGAAGGGGGTGAAGTAGGTGATCTCGGCGAGGAGCACACCCCAGGGGGTGTGCAGGAAGTCGAACGGCCCGGTGCCGCCGAGGGCATCGGTCCAGAGGCCGTTGGCCATGCCGACGGTGCCGTAGATGAAGAGGAGGGCGAGGGTGATGAGGAAGGAGGGGAAGGAGAGGAAGACGTCGATGAACCGGGCGAGGGCCTTGCCGCCGGGAAAGGGGACGAAGGCGATCACGATCGCCAGGACGAAACCGAGGATCACGGCGCCGGCCGTGGACCCGGTGGCGATCAGCACCGTGGTGCGGAGGGCCTGCCGGAAGGCGGCCTGCCCGAGGACGTCGCCGTACGCGGCGAGGGAGGGGCTGCCGCCCCCGGAGCCGTCCGGCGAGAGGGACTGCCGGGCGACCAGGGCGAGGGGGTAGAGGAAGACGAGGCCGAGAACGGCGAGGGGCGGGAGGGCGAGTACCCATGCGGGCAGGGTTCGCGGCTTCCGGGTTTCCGGCAACTCGGGTTGCCCGCCGTTGCGGCGGGAGGATTGCGCGGGCCCGCACCCCGGCCCGTGAGCACCGTCGCGGTGCGCAGGGCCGTAGGGGCGCCCGCCCCTGCCCTCCGCCGCAACGGCGAGACGCCCCACGGCGGTGACCGGCGGTGCCGAACCGGCCTCGGCCCGCAGCCCGTTGGGCTCAGCCATTCGTCCCCCCTGCGGGAAGCAGCACCGCGTCCTCGCTCGCGAAGTGGACGGTGACCTCGTCGCCTAGCGCCGGAGTCTCCCGGAGTTCGCGGACTTCCGCGGTCACATGATGGCCGTCCACCTCGACGGCCACCCGGTGCGTGGCGCCCCGCCACTGCACCTCCGTCACCCGGCCCCGCAGGGTGTTCGGGCCGGGGCCCAGGCCGACCAGGTGCGGGCGGACGCACAGGGTGGCCGTCGCGCCGTGCGCCGCGCCGCCGGTCGGGACGGACACGTCCGTGCCCGCGAGGCCGACGCGGCCGTCCCCGGTGACGGTCACCGGCAGCAGGTTCGCGTTGCCGACGAACGACGCCGTGAATTCGGTGCGCGGGCGCCGGTACAGCTCCTGCGGCGTGCCGCAGTCCCGCAGCCGGGCGCGGTCCATGACCGCGATGCGGTCGGCGAGGGTGAGCGCCTCGACCTGGTCGTGGGTGACGTACAGCATCGTGACATCCGGCAACTCGCGGTGCAGCCGTGCCAGTTCGGCCAGCATGCCGGAGCGCAGCTGCGCGTCCAGCGCGGACAGCGGCTCGTCCAGGAGCAGCACCCCCGGCCGGATGGCCAGCGCCCGCGCGATGGCCACACGCTGCTGCTGCCCGCCGGACAGCTCGCGCGGGTACCGCTTGGCGTACGCGGCCATCCCCGTCATCTCCAGCGCTTCCGCGACCCGCCCCGCGATCATGGCCCGCGGCGCCTTCTGCGCCCGGAGCCCGAAGGCGACGTTGGCGTCGACCCGCATGTGCGGGAAGAGCGCGTACTGCTGGACGACCATGCCGACGCCGCGGCGGTGGGGGGCGAGGCCGGTGACGTCCCGGCCGCCGATGAACACCCTCCCGGCGGCGGGCCGTACGAACCCGGCGACGGACCGCAGCGCCGTCGTCTTGCCGGATCCGGACGGCCCGAGCAGGGCCATGACCTCGCCGGGTTCGACGGTGAGGGAGAGGGAGTCGAGGACGGTGTTGTCGCCGTAGGCGACGGTGACACCCTCGAACCGTATGCCGGTCACGACTCCGTCTCCGTGGCACGGAGTTCGTACTCCGCAACGGCGTCCGGCAGTTCGGCCACCGAGCCCAGGACGTGCGTGGCCCCGGCCGCCCGCAGGGCGCCCTCCTCGTGGGCGCCGGTCAGTACGCCGGCGACCATGCCCGCGCCCGCCCGGCTCCCGGTGAGCATGTCGTACGAGGTGTCCCCCGCCACCGCGACCTGCGCCACCGCGTCCGCGGCCCGCGTGCGCAGCAGGGCGGCCAGCACCATGTCCGGGTACGGGCGGCCGCGGCCGCCCACGTCGCCCGGGCAGAGGGTGAGGTCGACGAGACCCTCGCCCCAGCCGAGCGCGGCGAGGATCGCCTCCTGGGTGACCCGGGCGAAGCCGGTGGTCAGCACGACGCCGCGGCCCTCGCCGCGCAGCCGCTCGATCGCCTCCCGGGCACCCGGGACCGGCGCGCACTGCCCTGCCGCGACCAGCTGCCCGTAGGCCTCCTCGAAGGCGGCGTTCGCCTCCTGCGCCCGCGCCTCCTCGCCGAAGAGGTGGCGGAAGACCGAGATCTTGGATTCGCCCATCGTGGCGCGGACGTAGGCGAGTTTCTCCGCATGGTCCGGGGTGCCCGGCTCCACGCCGAGCCGCCGGGCCGCGGCGTCGAAGGCCTGCTCGACGAGGCCGTCGTCGGCGACGGTCGTGCCGGCCATGTCGAGCACGACCAGGGAAATACGGTTCTGCTTCTGCTTCAACAACCTCACCAGCCCAGTTCGTTCGCGGTCGTCTCGGCGATCGCCGGGGAGCAGGTCATGCCGCGCCCGCCGGGCCCGGTCACCAGCCACACGCCCTCGCGCACCTGCTCGCGGTGCACGACGCGCCCGCTCTCCAGGCACTGCGCGTACACCCCGGCCCAGCGGCGCCGGACCGCCGGCAGCGGGCGGCCGAGGAAGGACTCGGCGACGGCGGCGAGATGCCGGTAGGGCGCCTCGTCGACGTCGAAGGCGAACGGGGTCTCGTACTCGTGCGTGTCGCCGATCGTCAGCCCGCCGTCCGCGCGCTGGACCATGAGCAGCTGCATCCTGTGCTCGGCTGCCACCGGCGGCTGGGCCTGCGCGGCAGCCATCGCGTCCAGCGCGGCACCGCCGTAGGCCGGGTAGTAGCGGAAGCTGTCGGCGTCGGCGACGGAGGAGGCGAGCCGTTCGCCGAGGGGCCCGGTCTGCATCATCTGCAACCGGACGCGGCGGACGGGGAGTTCGGGGGCGAGTTCCTTGACGAGCCCGCCGAGCCATGCGCCCGTGCACAGCACGACGGCGTCGCCGTGGTGGACGTCGCCGCGGTCGTCGCGGACGGCGCGCTCGCCGACGACCTCGCGGACCTCGCGTCCGCCGAGGAAGGTGTAGCGGCCGGACGTCAGCAGTTCGGCCTTCAGGACGCGCTGGGCGGTGCGCGGTTCGACGGCGGCGTCACGTCCGCAGCGCAGCGCGCCGAGGAACGTGCCGCGCAGCGCGGGTTCGAGGGCGCGGACCTCTGCGGTGCCGAGGAGTTCGAAGCCGCGCCGGGCGGCCTCGGGGCCCTCGGCGGCGGCCCGGGCGACGGCCAGTTCGGCCTCGTTGGTGACGAGCGTCAGCGAACCGTTGCCCCGGAAGCCGAGGCCGGGGACGGCGGCCCCGATCTCCTCCCACAGTTCGCGGGCGCGCAGCGCGGTGTCCAGCTCCGCGCCGCCGGCCCGGCCGCCGACCCAGACCAGGCCGAAGTTGCGGACGGAGGCCCCGCGCGCCTCGGCCTCGCGCTCCAAGTGGACGACCTCGTGGCCGCGTTGAACTGCATGCCAGGCGTGCATGGTTCCCACCACGCCGGCTCCGACGACTATGACTCGCATGCCGTGCACGCTCCTCGGAGTGGGTTACTCCATCGGGGCTCCATGGCAACGGGACGGTGAACGGGCTGTCAATCTTGGCCTAGACCCGTTATTCATCCGTGACCTGAGCGCTCAGGTGCGTGGTGAACGAGAACCTGTCCCCCCGGTACAGCGAGCGCACCCGTTCCATCGGACGCCCCTCCGTGTCCCGCGACAAGCGGTGGATCAGCAGCATGGGCAGCGCGGGCGGCGTGCCGACGAGGAGTGCCTCGCGCGGGGTGGCCAGCACGGTTTCCAGCTTCTCGTCCGCGTCGCCGAAGCGGATGCCGAGCTGCTCGCGCAGGTAGTCGTAGAAGGACGAGTCGGGTGAGAAGTCCGTGTCGAGCCGGGGCACGCGCTCGACCGCGATGTAGGTGCTCTCCAGCCCCACCCGCTCGTCGTCGGCGAGGAGGACGCGCTCCATGTGCCAGACGGGATCGCCCTGTTGCACCCCGAGGTCCGCGGCGAGGGCGGCCGGGCACGGCAGGCGCTCCAGCCCCACCAGGGTGCGGCCCGGGCGGCGGCCCTGACGGCGGACGCCCTCGGTGTAGCTGGCGAGGGCCAGGGGCTGTTCGAGTTTGGGCCCCGCCACGACCGTGCCGCGGCCGGCGCGGCGCAGCCGGCCCTCCAGCAGGAGCTCGCGCAGGGCCTGGCGCAGGGTCTCGCGGGACACCTCGAAGCGGGCGGCGAGCTCGCGCTCGGTGGGCAGAAGCCCGCCTTCGCCCAATTCGTCGAGAAGGGCCGCCACTTGGGACTTGACCGCGTAGTACTTGGGGATCCGGCCGTGTTCGGGGATACCGGCCCGGATGGGGGCCCCGGGGGAGTGCGCGCTGTTCACGGCGCCGATCCTTGCACGGGGGCAGGCCGGTCGGGCTGCGCCCATGGCCCGCGCCGTCGTAGGCCCGCGCCCCTGTTGGGCTGCGCCCCGTAAGGGGCGCGGGGAACTGCGCGATCAGCCACCGCCGGCCTGCAGCCGAAGCACCACCTCAGGGGTCCGGGGCGCAGTCCCGGGGACGTCAACTGCGGACGCGTCGTGGTCGCTCGCGCAGTTCGCCGCGTCCCTTACGGGGCGCAAGCATCAGCGCCGCCCCCGCGGCGACCACCGCACCCGCACCGACCACCATCCCCCGCAGAGGATCGCCCCCGGTATCGGCCAGCCCATCCGCCCCCTCGTCCCCGCCCCCCACCGCAAACGCGTAATCACCCGACTGCCCCACCCACGCCCCGTCCGCCCCCCGCCGCTGCACAGCGGTGACATTGGCCGTGACCGTCCCCTCCGGGGCCTCCCCCGTGAACCCCAGCCGCATCCGCACGGTGACCGCCCGGCGGGCCGGTACGGAGAAGCCGGGGAAGTCCGGGCCCTGCCCGTCCAGCACGCCCACGTTCTCCGCCTCCTCCGTGCGCTCGAACTGCACCGGCCGCCACCGCGCGGCGCCGGGGTCGTAGAAGTCGAGCCGGATGTGACCGGGCTGCAGCGCCCGTCCCTTGTCGGACAGCACGGCCACGGGGTGGATGGCGCGGCACTCGCCGTCGGTGGTGTTGCGCAGTTCCAGTTCCCACGTCTGCTGGGCGCCCCCGCGCTCGTACGTGTCCGGACCGCCGCTCAGACGCGAGGTGATGGGGAAGTCCTTGCCCGCAGGGTCGCCGCAATGCGGCTGCGGGCTCGCGGCGGCCGGCTCCTGCGGCACCACGGCCGGCCCGAGGGCGGCGGCCAGGACGAACGCGGCGGCGCCGAGGGTGCGGAGCAGGGACATGGCTCGAGGGACCTTCGCGCTGGGGGACGGCGTGGACGTACGTCACGTACGCGTACGTACGTACATCCCACCGGGCGTCGCACCGTACGGGCCCATACCGCCGACCGGCCGTCAGACGCCACCCGTTGTGCGGAAGAGCGGGGCGAGCGCGAGCTCGGCCGCACCGTCGACCACGGTGCGCCCGCCCCCCGGTGCGACCGCCACCGGGACCGCACCCCCGGCCCCGCCCGCGAGGGCGTCCCGCACCCCGGCCGTGTACGCCTCCGGGTCGGCCAGCACGGTGCGGCCCCCGAGCAGGACCAGGTCGATGTCGAGCAGGCGCACGAGGTTGGCGGCGCCGACGCCGAGCAGGCGGGCGGCGCGGCCGGTGTCGCCCTCGGCGACGGCGGCCAGGCACAGGGCCTCGATGCAGCCTCGGTTGCCGCAGGGGCACGGCGGCCCGTCGAGCTGGAGCACCTGGTGCCCGAACTCCCCCGCGCCCGTGCGCGCGCCGCGGTGCACGCCGCGGCCGAGGACGAGCCCGGCGCCGAGGCCGGTGCCGAGGTGGAGGTAGGCGAAGGAGTCGGCGGCGCGGGTGCGGGCGAGACCGAGGGCGGCGGCGTTGGTGTCCTTGTCGAGGACGACGGGGACGCCGAGGCCGAGCCGCTCGGCCAGGGCGTCGCGCAGCGGGAAGCCGTCCCACTGCGGGTGCCCGGTGACGCGGTGCAGGACGCCGCCCGCGTGGTCGAGGGGCCCGGGGGCGGCGACGCCGACCCCGAGGAGCGTCGCCGGAGAAGCCTCCGCCAGCAGGGCCGCGACCTCCCTCTCGACGGTGGCGAGCACCGCCTCCGCGCCCGCGCCGAACGCGAGCGGGGCGGTACGGGCGGCGACGGGCGTGCCGGTGAGGTCGGCGAGGGTCGCGTGCATCTCGTCGCGGTCGAGGTGCAGCCCGACGGCGTGGGCCGCGCCGGGGACGAGGCGGATGGCGGTCGCGGGCTTGCCGCCCGTGGAGGCCCGGCGGCCCGCCTCCGCGGCCAGCCCGCCGTCCCGCAGCCGCCCGGTGATCTTGCTGACGGCCTGCGGCGTCAGCCCCGTGCGCCCGGCCAGCTCCGCGCGGCTCGCACCGCGCTCGCCCGCCTCGCGCAGGAGGCCGAGGACGAGGGCGGTGTTGTGGTCGCGGAGGGCGGCGAGGTTGGCGCCGACGGGGGCGGTGGGGGTCCTGTGCACACCGCCATTGTGATCGCCCCGCTTGCACTTCTGCAACAGCGTTGCCAAAGTGGTGGCATGGTCACCCCGAACCCGTACCGCGTCGGCCTCATCGGCTACGGCCTCGCAGGCTCCGTCTTCCACGCCCCGCTGATCGCCGGCACCGGGGGGCTCGTCCTCGACACGGTCGTCACCGCCAACGAGGAGCGCCAGGCGCAGGCCCGCGCCGAGCACCCTCAGGCGCGGACCGTCGCGACGGCCGACGAGCTGTTCGCCCGGGCCGGCGAGCTCGACCTGGTCGTCATCGCCTCCCCCAACCGCACGCACGTCCCGCTCGCGCACACCGCGCTGGAAGCGGGCCTGCCCGTCGTCGTCGACAAGCCGCTCGCCGCGACCGCCGCCGAGGCGGAGGCGCTCGCCGAACTCGCCGACCGGCAAGGGCTGCTGCTCAGCCCCTTCCAGAACCGCCGCTGGGACAACGACTTCCGCACCCTCGCCGCCCTCGTCGCCGACGGCACCCTCGGCAGCGTCCAGCGCTTCGAGTCCCGCTTCGAACGCTGGCGCCCCCGCCCCAAGGGCGGCTGGCGCGAGTCCGGCGACCCCGCCGAGATCGGCGGCATCCTCTACGACCTCGGCAGCCACCTCGTCGACCAGGCGCTCGCCCTCTTCGGCCCGGCCGCGGCCGTCTACGCCGAGGCGGACGTCCGGCGGCCCGGCGCGGAGGCGGACGACGACACCTTCATCGCCCTCACGCACCGCAACGGCGTCCGCTCCCACCTGTGGATGAGCGCCACCACGGCCCAACTCGGCCCGCGGTTCCGGGTGCTGGGCAGCGCGGCGGGGTACGTGAAGTACGGGCTCGACCCCCAGGAGGCGGCCCTGCGGGAGGGCCTGCGCCCGGGCCCCGGCTGGGGCCGCGAACCCGAGACGTCGTGGGGCCGCCTCGGCGCGGGCGAATCGCCCCTCACGGGCGGGGGCGAGCCGGTGCCCACACTGCCGGGCGACTACCCCGCGTACTACGCGGCGATCGAACACGCCCTGCGCACCGGCGCCGAACCGCCGGTCACGGCACGGGAAGCAGCAGCCGCGCTGCGCGTCCTGGAGGCCGCACGGAAGTCGGCGGCGGACGGCTGCACGGTGACGCTGGAGGACGGGGCGAAGTGACCACTGCAGTGACCGAGTTGATCCCGCGCCTGGAGGCGGACGAGGCCCGCCTCGTCCTCGACCGCTTCGGCAACGACGACGCCTGGCGGCTGGGCCTGACCCTGACGGAACTCGCGCAGGAGCGGGACGCAGCCGTCACGATCGGCATCCGCCGGGTCAACCAGCGCCTGTTCCACCGCGCCCTGCCCGGCACGACGCCCGACAACGACGCCTGGATCGACCGCAAGTGCCGCGTGGTGCTGCACTACGAGGAATCCTCACTGCTGGTCGGCGCCCGCTTCCGCGCCAAGGGCCGCACCTTCGAAACCGCCTCGCGCCTCGACCCCCGGCGCTACGCCGCACACGGCGGCGCATTCCCGCTGCGGCTGCGCGGTACGGGCGTGATCGGCGCGGTCGCGGTCTCCGGTCTGGCACAGGAAGCGGACCACGCGCTCGTGGTGGAGGGGCTGGAACGGTTCCTGGGCCGATCTTGACGATCGGCCCGGGCCCGGGCGATGATGCGGACTTCAGCGCGTGAACGCACGTGAATACACGTGCATGCACGGGAACGACCGAGGAGGTGAGACCCATTACCGCAGTAGCAGGCGGGATGCTCTCACCTCACTTTTCCCTGGCATAGGTGATCGGGAGAGCATCCTTCGGCTTCCCGAAAGGCTTTCCTCCCCATGCCGGTTTCTCTCGTCACCACGTCTCTCGTCACCACCCTCCGCGCCGCCGGCTGCGTCTTCGCCGAAGACGAGGCGCGGCTCCTTCTCGACACCGCCCGCACGTCTGACGAACTCGACGCGATGGTCGAGCAGCGCGTGACCGGACTCCCCCTCGAACATGTCCTCGGCTGGGCCGAGTTCCGCGGCCTGCGCATAGCCGTCGACCCCGGCGTCTTCGTCCCCCGCCGCCGCACGGAATTCCTTGCGGAGCAGGCCGCCGCCCTGGCGCAGCCGGGTTCCGTCGTACTCGACCTGTGCTGCGGTACGGGCGCGGTCGGGGCGACGCTGGACGGGGTCGACCTGCACGCCGCCGACATCGACCCGGCGGCGGTGCGCTGCGCGCGGCGGAACGTCGCAGCAGTGGGCGGCCGGGTCTACGAGGGCGACCTGTACGAGCCCCTGCCCGACACCCTGCGCGGGCGCGTCGACGTCCTGGTCGCCAACGCCCCGTACGTACCGACGGATGCGATCGGGCTGCTGCCGCCCGAGGCACGTGAGTACGAGGCGCGCGTCGCCCTGGACGGCGGTACGGACGGGCTCGCCGTGCAGCGGCGGGTTGCCGCCGAGGCGTCGGACTGGCTCGCACCGGGCGGTCACCTGCTCGTGGAGACGAGCGAGCGACAGTCTGAACGGACAGTCGACATCTTCGTGCAGGCTGGGCTGAACGCCCGGGTGGTCACCTGCGACGAGCTGGACGCGACAGTCGTCGTCGGGCGCCGCTGACCCGACGGACCGGGTGGGTGCTCCGGAAGACGACCGGAGCACCCGCCGGCTCACACCCGCTCCAGCACCACCACCGGGATCTCCCGGTCCGTCTTGCGCTGGTAGTCGTCGTACGCGGGCCATGTGGCAACCATCGTCCGCCACATGTCCGGCTTCTCGTCCGCGTTCGCCGTACGCGCGCGTGCCGTGAAACGGTCGCCCTTCACCTGGACCTGCACCTCGGGGTTCGCCGTCAGGTTGAGGTACCAGGCGGGCGGCGTGGCAGAGCCGCCGTTGGAGGCCACGAGGAGCAGCGCATCCCCGTACGGCTGGTAGATCAGCGGATTGTTGCGCTGCGCCCCGCTCTTGCGCCCGGTCGTGGTGAGGATCAGCACCGTGGAGCCCTGCCAGTCGTGGCCCTCGGCTCCGTCGGTCTCGACGTATCGCCTGACGTGCTCGTCACCGAACAGCATGTGCATGCTCCTTCGATCAGCGGGTCGTTCTCATGGAACATCCGGCACGTGGTGTTCGTTCCCGGCACATGGTGAGCCTCCTGACGGGACCGTTCCTCACGCTTCTCAGCTGAACGCCGGCTCCGCCTTCGGTGCGGAGTCGGCACGGGAGAAGCCCCAATGGCTCACCCGGTAGTGGCCCTTCGCGATGATGAGCGCCGCAGCCTTGTCCCGCTCCACGAGCAGCTGCCTGCGCGTACGGGCCGGCTGCGGCAGCCCGTCGGGGCGCAGGGCCCCGTAATCCGTGAAGCGGCGCGCCCCGCAACGGGTGCACTGCGACACGCCGTTGGCGTGCCGCCAGGCCGCGTTGTGCTGACAGTTGACCATCAGTTCCTCCCTTCCGCAGAGTGTGCCACGATCCAGTGCCCGTATGCGGCGGCACTCGCTTTTCCGGCTTCTTCGCCGCCGGTTGCCGCACGCCGTGCGTTTTCCAGTGCCACGCATTCCTCGCACCCGGCCCGGTACGGACGCAGTCCGGCTGCGGCGCGTTCTTCTCGCGTCGCCAATCGCAGCGCGGTCAGCGGCACTTCCCACTCCAGCCCGCCACCGGGGCGCCGGACCTGTACGCGGTCACCGTCACCTCCGATGACCTGCACGATTCGGCCTTCGCGGGTGTCTACCACGAACGCCCCGTTTCTGTATGCCATTCGCCCACGATGCACCCGCGATGGCATGCAATTCAAACTTCAAATTGCAGAACTACATTTTGCAGCTGGCTACTTGAGGCTCGCGTCCGGCAAGCTTTACGCCTGGGCCCAAGGGGGAGGACGGCGTGGGACAGCAGGCACACCGCACGGCTCGGCGCCGCCGGTTGGGCGCTGCGCTCCGGCACCTCAGGGAGACGGCGGGGGTCACCACCGCTGCGGCGGCGGAGGCCATTCATGGGGATGGCAGCAAGATCAGCCGGATCGAGACGGGGCGGCACCGCGTCACCAGGTTGGAGTTGGATGCACTGATGGGCCTCTACGAGGTCCACGAAAGCCGAACCCGCGAATGGCTGATCGCACTCGCGTCCGAAGAACGGAACAGGAGTTGGTGGCGCCAGCCGGGCGAGCCGCTTTCGGCGACGTTCAAGGAAATGCTGGCCCTGGAGTCCAGTGCAGCCAGCATCGGCACCTTTCAGGCGCAGGTAGTACCCGGACTGCTGCAGACCAGGGCGTATGCCACCGCGCTCATCAACGGATCCGACCCGCTGCCGAGGGACGCCGTCGAGTTCTACGTCGATCTGCGAATGGAGCGGCAAGCCATCTTCCGTCGTGAAGTGCCGCCGAGTTATCTGTGCATCCTGACGGAAGGCGTACTGCACCAACATGTCGGAGGGCCGGCGACAATGGCCGAGCAGCTGCGGCATATGGTCGACGCGAGCAGGCAGTCCACGGTGACGGTCCTGGTGATCCCCTACACCCAGACAGCGTTCGCCGCGCCCGGCTGCTCCTTCATCATCTTCTCCCACCCAGCTCCGCTGAACTTGGATGTCGTGGCAGTAGAAGCCCTCGACGGCACCCGATGCCTGGAGGACGATGAGGCTGTTGCGAAGTACCACAGGGCGCTGGGTCGGCTTCGGACATCGGCGCTCACGGCCGAGCAGTCCGTGGAGTTGATCGCATCGATCGCCCGCAACTTTGAACACGAGTGAGGTACATACGTGATACGCCACGGCCTGCCCCGCAACGCCTGGTGGAAGTCGTCCTACAGCTACGACACACAGGGCGAGTGCCTGGAGTTACAACCCACCCCCGACGCCCAAGTAGCCATAGGCGACAGCAAGTCCCGCCCCCGGGGCGCCCTCGTCTTCGGGCCTCCGGCCTGGGCCGCCTTCGTCCGTGCCGTCACACGCGATCAGCTCACGACAACCGTGCCCTTCATGGTCGGGTGAACCGTGCAGTAGTAGCTGAACGTACCGGCAGCGCCAAAGGTGAAGCTGAAGCTGTCGCCCTGGTTGAGCATCGGCGAGTTGAGCGGGCCGCCGGAACCCGCCGTGCTGGTGACCGTGTGCGGCGCCGTATCACTGTTGGTCCAGGTCACCGTGGTGCCGCGGCTGACGTTCAACGTTGCGGGCGCGTACGCATAGTTGACCACCGCCACCTGCCCGGTTGCCGCGTACGTCGTCTGCGCAGCCGCCAGTACCGCCGCGCTCGCCAGCGCCGCCACCACGGATCCGTACCTTCTCATCGCGCTCCTCCTCCGGTCCGCCAGCCCAATTCCTCACAACACGCCGATCCAGCCGAGGATTTGCGCCCCCTCCACATACTCCGCATCGTTCCGCCAGATCTCGCCGTCCCCCCGCTCCCATATGTCCGTCCACGGCTGCCGGCCCCGCCGGCTCTGCTCGCGCAGGAAGTCGTACATGGCACGGCACCGGCGCCCCAACATCCCTGCCAGCTCCCTGCGTTCCCCCTCGTCCTCCATGCCGTACGCGTCCACGAACGCCCGTAGCCGGCCCGCCACCTCCGTATCCGGCCGCCGCAGGGACGGGTCCGCCGAGAGCGGGACGAAGCCGTGCGCCGCGTACGCCAGATCCCACAGCCGTGAACCCGGCGCCGCGGTGTCCCAGTCGATGAACGCCCAGGAACCCTCGCCGCCTTCCGCCACCAGGTTCCACGGCGCGAGGTCGTGGTGCGCGATGATCTCGTCGCCCTCGGCGGGGATCACCACCTGCCAGTGCGCATCCGGCGGCGGTACGAAGTCCGCCACGGCGTCGTGGAATTCGCGGATCAGCCGGGCCACACGGATCAGCCGGGCCACGGGATCCAGCAGGGCGAATCCCTCGCGCCAGATCACCTCGCCCGGGACGTACGTCAGCACCTCGCGCCCCTGGTCGTCGATGCCGAGCGGGCGCGGGGCCGCCCGGAACCCCGCGCCGTGCAGGTGCGTGAGCAGGGCGTGCACGGCGGGGGTCCACGGACCGGCGGGCCTGCGCACCGTGTCGCCGACCCGCACGATGCCGGTGGGGTTCATGCCGCCCGGCAGCGGTTCTTCCTCGTAGGTCGTCACGCCTCAGCCTATTCACCGGCCCCTCCGCATCGGCCACCTCGACCGGTAGAGGACGTACAGCGCCAGCGCCGCCCCCGCCCCTACGCACGTGCCGCCGATGGCCATGCTCATCCCCATCGGCGGGCCGCCGTGGGCCAGTTCGCGGTCGCCGCCAGCGCTCGGGGACGCGGCCGGGCGGATCGACGAGTCGCCGCGCGGGCCCCCCGCCGCCAGCACGCCTGCGGTCTGACAGTCCGGGAGTTCGCCGTCGAAGGGGTAGGCGTGGATGCCCTGGCCGCCGCTGACGCCGGACTCGTGGCTCAGGGAACCGGCCGTGAACAGGCGGCCGTTGAGGGCGTTCAAGGTCACCACCGTGGTGCTGGCCGGGCGGCCGACCAGGACCGAGCCGTGGAGGTTGCCGCTGCCCGTGAGGCGGACCTCGCTCGCGTCCGGGAAGTTCCACAGGATCCGTTCGCGTCGTGCGCCCGTGACGCCCGTCTCCGACGGGCTCACCATGCGCGAGTCGCCCATGAAGTTGACCAGGACCGTCGCGTCCTGGGGGACGTTGCGGAACTCCACCGCCTGCGCGCCGCCGTCGGGGGCGGCGAGGTCGAAGTCCACGTCGAAGACCTGGAGCGGCGAGGTACCGTCGCCCGTGAAGACGGTGGCCTGGCCGTAGTTGACGGCCGTGCCGGTGGGCTTGCGCGGTACGCCCTTGTCGTAGGCGTAGCAGGAGCTGGCCGAGGTGAGGACGTCGCGCAGGTGCCGGTAGCGGTCTACGGCGGAGGCGTCGTGGACGGCGCGCGGGCTGACGGTGCCCGTCCGGGTGCCGGCATACGCGACCGTGCCGTTGACGGTCCCGTCCTCCGCGAGCAGTTTGCGGCCGCCGGCGACGCGGACGTCGCCGCCCACGCGGAGGAAGGCGGAGCCGTTGTCCGGGGGGACGTGGGAGCCGAGGGAGGCGGCGCCGACCTGGTAGGCCTGGGTGGCGCCCTCGCGCTCGGCGACGTCGAAGGAGCCGAGGACGACGACGCGGCCCTCGGCCTCGGCGGCGGCGCGGCGCACGTGGAAGTCGCCGCCGACGAAGACATTGACCGCGTTGTCCCGGCCGCGCGCGGGGCCGGCGGCGGGCTCGGGGAACACTCCTGGGCAGGAGCCGGACATACAGGGGCCGAGTCCGGCGGGCAACGGCTCCGCCACGCCGGGGGCGCCGACCGCGCTGAGCAGCACGGCACCGCCGGCCACGACGCCTGTGGCCAGGAGGGTTGCGGCGGGGTGCCGCGGCTTTCGCCGGTGGGGATGCGGGTGCTGGTGCCGTCTGTGCCGCCTCTCGCGCATATTCCGAAAATATGCGCATAAGGGTGTGGGGAGCTCTGGAGTACACGCGCCGGGTCCCCCGAACGCCGCCCCGGGGTACGCCCGGCGGGCCTGCGCCCCGTAAGGGGCGCTACGCGTCCTTCAGCTCCTGGCGCTGCCGCCCCAGGCCCTCGATCTCCAGTTCCACCACGTCCCCGGCCCGCAGGTACGGCTGCGGGGACGGGCGGCCCATGGCCACGCCGGGCGGGGTGCCCGTGTTGATCACGTCGCCGGGGTGGAGGGTCATGAACTGGCTGATGTAGCGCACCAGCTGGGCCACGGGGAAGATCTGGTCGGCGGTGCTGCCGTCCTGCATCGGCGTGCCGTTGACCCACAGGCGGAGGCGGAGCGCCTGGGGATCGGGGATCTCGTCGGCGGTGACCAGCCAGGGGCCGAGCGGGTTGAAGGTCTCGCAGCTCTTGCCCTTGTCCCACTGGCCGCCGCGCTCGTACTGGAACGCGCGCTCGGAGACGTCGTGGGAGACGGCGTACCCGGCGACGGCGGCCAGGGCCTCCTCGTCGGTGCGCAGGTAGCGGGCGGTGCGTCCGATGACGACGGCCAGCTCGGCCTCCCAGTCGGTCTTCTCCGCGCCGCGCGGCACGAGGACGGTGTCCTCGGGGCCGACGACGGTGTCCGGGGCCTTGAGGAAGAGCACGGGCTCGGTCGGGATGGGGACGCGGTTGCCCCTGTGGTCCGTGTGGCCGCGGTAGTTGATGCCCACGCAGACGATCTTGCCGATCCGGCCGACGGGCGGGCCCGTCCGGAGGCCGCGCGGGTCGAGGGCAGGGAGGATCCGGGCCCCCACGGCGGCCCGGATGTGCAGCTGCAACGCCTCGTCGGCGAGGAGCCGGCCGTCGATGTCCGGAACGAGCGCCGACAGATCGCGCAGCGTCCCGTCCTCCTCGAGCAGGGCCGGTCGCTCCGCTCCTGCCGGTCCGACGCGCAGCAGCTTCATCCGGTGGTCTCACTCCCTGTCAGGTCGACGGCCTGATCGTCCAGGAGCGGAGGTTGTCTCCGCAAGCCCCGTTTCGGTCTCGCTCGGCGTCACGTGGCGGGTATTGCGCCGCCCGCGCCCTCGGGGGTGCGCGGCCGGTGGAGGACGGCGCGTTCCACGGCCGTCCATGTCGTGCTGGTCACCACGTACAGCGCGGCGGCGAGCGGGACCACGGCGACGGTGACGAGGGTGCCGAAGGAGAGCAGCGGGGCCACCTTGGCCGCCTTGGCCATCATGGCCGCCGCCGGATCCGTGCCGTCCGCCGCGGGGAGCGGCGCCGCGGCCGCCGCCTTGCGGGCGCGGGTGTACGTCCAGGTGGCGACGGCGGCGACGAGGGCGAACAGGCCGAGGTAGACGAGGCCGTGGGGGCCGGTGACCCCGCCGTGGCCCAGGGCGTCCGCCCAGCGGCCGGTGAGCGGTGCGCCGAGCAGGGCGTGACCCTCGCCGCTCGAACCGGTGGAGAAGAGGTGGTACATCACGAAGAAGACGGGCAGCTGGGCGAGGAGGGGCAGGATGCCGCCCCAGGGGGAGACGCCCGCCTCGGCGTAGAGCTCGCTGGTCGCGCGCATCAGCCGTTCGGGGTCGTTCTTGTGCCGCTTGCGCAGCTTCTGCACCTCGGGGGCGAGCGCGGTCCGGGCCCGTTCGCCGCGTGCCGCGGAGCGGGCGAGCGGGTGCAGGGCGAGCCGTACGCCGAGGGTCAGCAGGATGATCGCGACGCCGGTCGCGGAGGCGCCGAAGAGCGGAACGAGGGCGTCCGCAAGGTGGGAGAGGAAGGCGCCGAGGGTGGCGAAGACATGCATGGGAGAGCCCTCCAACGGGTCTCGTCGTGCCGGGATTTCGGAGAAATCGGCGTGACGAGCCGCTCGGGCCCTGCCGGTTGCAGGGCCTAGGCGGCCGTCGGGAGGGGACGGCCGGGCGCCCTGGGCCGTCGGCGGCCCCGGGCATCGGGATCGCGCTGGGCCAGGAAGGCGGTGCGGAGTTCACGATCGCGCATGGCGGTGCGGATGCGCGTCGGGGTGAGCGGGCCGGTGCTGTGCACGGCCATGGCGCACAGGGCGAAGGCGGCGGCGACCGTGGCCGTCGCCGCCATGGCGACGGCGCTCATGAGGCCGCCGCTGTGGGCGAGCAGGAGCTCGCCGAACAGGAGGAGGAGCAGGCTCACGTGCGTCCGCAGCGTGCTGTTCAGCATGCGGGCCCCCTCCTCTCCTCGGCTCAGACTGCCTCCGATGGTACTGGGTCCCCGGCCAGGACCTCCTCGTCGGGCCGGTCGTCGGCCGGCTTCGGCCCGAGCCACGAAACCGCCAGCGCCACCACGACGTTCACACCCAGCGCGAGCGCCCCCGCGTTCACGCCGTGCACGGGGTCGTTCTCCGTGAACACGAGCGCGCACACGAGTGCGCCGCCCACGGCCAGTCCGCTCAGGGCGCCCCACAGCGTCAGCTTCCGCCACACCAGGCCCAGCAGGATCATGGGGACGAGCTGGGCCATGCCCTCGTACGAGATGAGCGACAGCCGGACGAGCGTGTTCGGCGCGGTGTACGTCATCAGCAGCGCCAGCGTGCCCGACACCACGACCACCACCTGCCCCGCGAGGCGCTGCCGTTGCGGGCGTTCCGCGAGGGCCGGGACGGCGCCCAGCACACTCCTGCCCCACATCGTGCCGATCACGAGCATGAACACCGCCATCGGCACGATCGACGACAGCGCCGCCGCGACGCCGGTCAGCCCGACCGCCCAGGCGGGCAGCGAGTCCACGACGAGCTTGAAGAGCGCCAGGTTCGAACCCGCGCCGGTGAGGCCGGGGATGACGAAGACCGCGGCCATGCCGAGCAGCATCGGCACGAAGAGCAGCACGTTGTAGCAGGGCAGCAGGATCGCGTTGCGCCGCAGGGCGTCCGCGCTGCGGGCGCCCAGGTAACCGGCCACGGTGGTCGGGAAGATGACGACGGTGAGGGAGTTGAGGAAGCTGGTCGTCACGAACCAGGTGCCGTTCAGGCCGCTGCCGCCGTGCCCGGTGAAGGTCAGCCACTGCGGCTTCTCCGCCACCAGGCGGTGCAGGAAGGGGCCGTAGCCGTCGAAGTAGTGCACGGGGACGTAGATCGCCAGGAAGCCGAGGGTGCCGATGACGAGGACGTCCTTGAGCACCGACACCCATGCGCTGCCGCGCAGCCCGCTGACCACGACGAAGGCGGTGGTGACCGCGAAGGCGATGAAATAGGCCCAGTTGAGGCTGATCGCACCGTAGGAGATCGTCGAGACGACGACACCCATGCCGGTGATCTGCAGCTGGATGTAGGGCAGCAGGCACACCGTCGCCAGGATCGCCACCAAGGCGCCGAGCCAGGGGCGGCCGTAGCGGTGGGCGACCATGTCGGTGATGCTGACGAGTCCGTGGCGGCGCGCGTACGACCAGAGGGTCGGGCCGACGAGGTAACCGATCGCGTAGCCGCAGGACATGTACGCGATGACGTAGAGGACGGGGGCGCCGTAGTTGTAGCCCCAGCCCGCGGCGCCGAGGTAGCTGAAGCTGGTGTAGCTCTCGCCGGCCATCAGGACCCAGATGAAGACGGTGCCGAGGCTGCGTCCGCCGACGGACCACTCGGCGATCCCGCCGGCACCGCCGCGCCCGCGCACGGCGAGGAGGCCGAGGGCCACCGTCAGCACCATGAAGACGCCGAAGATCGTCGAGGCCGTGGCCGCGTTCGCGCTCATGCGCGGCCTCGCTTGCGGTCGCCTCGCCAGGCGAGGAAGACGCCGACGGGGGTGAGGAGGGTGGCGACGAGCATCCAGAAGAAGAGGAAGGGGAGGCCGAGGACGGTCGGCCGGACCCGGTCCACCAGTGGCAGTGCGCCGAGGAAGAGGGCATAGGGGGCCAGGAGCCACAGCAGGGCGGGACGTTTCAGCACGGGTCGACCCTAAGGGGGTGCGCCCCGTAAGGGGCGCGGGGAACTGCGCGAGCGACCACGACGCACCCGCGGACGAGGTCCCCGGGGCTGCGCCCCGGACCCCAGGGGTGGTGCGTCGGCCGCGGGCCGGTGGAGGCCCGGTCGCGCCCACGCGGCGGAGCCGCATATCGACACAGCCCCGCGCCCCTTACGGGGCGCTACGCCCCCACCAGTCGCGACGCCGAATAGATCAGCAGGCCCGCCAGGGCCCCCACCACCGTGCCGTTGATCCTGATGAACTGCAGGTCCCGTCCGATGTGGGCCTCGATCTTGCGGGAGGTGTGCTCCGCGTCCCAGCCCGCGATCGTGTCCGTGATCAGCAGCGTGATCTCGTCCCGGTACGTCGTCACGACGTACACGGCCGCGTCCTCCAGCCAGCCGTCCACCTTTGCGCGCAGTCGTGCGTCCTCCGTCATCCGGGCGCCCAGCGAGAGGATCGCGGCCCGTGCGCGGAGGCGCAGTTCGCTGCGTTCGTCCTCGGCCGCGGCGACGATCATGGCGCGTACCGACGACCACGCGGAGGCGATGGTGTCCTGGACCTCGCCCCGGGCCAGCACCTCGGAATTCAGCCGTTCGACGCGGGCCCTGGTGTCCGGATCCGTCCGGAGGTCCCGGGCGAAGTCCGCGAGGAAGCGGTCCACGGCGCCGCGCGCCGGGTGGTCCGGCATGTCGCGCATCTCCGTGACGAAGCGCAGCAGTTCCTTGTAGACGCGCTCGCCGACCTTGCGGTCGACGAAGCGCGGCGTCCAGCCGGGGGCGCCGCCCGTGACCGCTCCCATGACGGAGTCGCTGTGCGCGACGAGCCAGTCGTGGGCGCGTACGCACACCAGGTCGACCACTCTGCGGTGGCCGCCGTCGGTGACGATCTTCTCCAGCATGGTGCCGATGCCCGGTGCGATCTCGGCCGCGTCGGCGCGCCGGGTGATGGCCTCGCCGACGACGGCCTGTACGTCGGAGTCGCGCAGGACGGTGAGGGCGCCGCGCAGTGCCGTGGCCAGTTCGGCGGTCACCCGGTCGGCGTGGGCGGGTTCGGCGAGCCAGGCGCCGAGCCGGGAGCCGATGCCGACGGCGCGCAGCCGGAGGCGGACGACGTCGCCGGAGAGGAAGTTCTCCCCGACGAATTCGCCCAGGCTCAGGCCGAGCTGGTCCTTCTTGGTCGGGATGATCGCCGTGTGCGGGATGGGCAGGCCCATCGGGCGGCGGAACAGGGCGGTGACGGCGAACCAGTCGGCGAGGGCGCCGACCATGCCCGCCTCGGCGGCGGCCGCGACGAAGGCCGGCCAGCCGGTCCAGCCCGCACTCCGGGCCCACGTCGCGAGGGCGTAGACGAGGGCGACGGCCAGCAGCAGGCCGGTGGCGATGGTCTTCATCCGGCGCACACCGCGCCTTTTCTCCTCGTCCACCGCGCTGGGGGTGAAACCGCCGGGCCGGGCGGGCATCACCCCTTCGGCGGCATCCGACTCCTCACCCTGCGTCCGAATCATCCGCACCACCCGTTCCGGCTGTCCTCACGTGCATTGTCCCTACCCCGGGGACTCCGGGAGCGGACGAGGAGTTCCCGGGTGCCGTGGGATCATGGAGCGGCGACCCTCCCCAGGAGACACCGTCCATGAACCACCGCTCATGAACAGACCGTCCCCGGCCGCCCGGCAGCCGCTGGTCCGCGGCGCCCTCCCCGCCGTGCTCACCGCCCTGACGGCCGCCGCGGCCGTCGTGGCGGCGGTCCTCCTCACCGGCACCGGCAGCCCGCGCGCGCAGGCGGGCCCGTCCGCCGTCGCCCGCTCCGCCGCGCCGGCGCTCGTCGGGCACTGGGTCGGCAGCTGGGCGGCCTCGCCCGCGGGTGCGGAGCCGGGCACGGCGGTACGCGGCCTCGCGGGCCGGTCCGTCCGCAACGTGGTGCACACCAGCATCGGCGGCACCAGTGCCCGCATCCAGCTCTCCAACCTCTTCGGCACACGGCCGCTGACCATCGGCCACGCCTCGCTCGCCCTGGCCGCCGCCCCCGGCTCCCCCGCGGCGGCGCCCGGCACACTGCGGCGGCTGGCCTTCGGCGGGCGGCAGCAGGTGACGATCCCGCCCGGGCAGGCGGTGGTCAGCGACCCGGTGCGCCTGGACGTGCCGCGCGCGGCAGACGTGCTGGTCAGCACCTACTCCCCCACGCCGGGCGGGCCCGTGACGTTCCATCCGCACGCCCGGCAGACCAACTACCTCGCGTCCGGCGACCACACGCAGGACGCGGGCGGGGCGGCGTTCGCGGTGCGGACGCCGTACTGGCGTTACGTGACCGCCCTGGACGTGTGGAGCACCAGCGCGCGGGGCGCGGTGGTCGCCCTCGGCGACTCCATCACCGACGGCGTCACCGCCACATTCGGCGCCGACCGCCGCTGGACGGACGACCTCGCCGCACAGCTGCCCGGCTACGGCGTCCTGAACGAGGGGATCAGCGGCAACCGCGTCCTGCTCGGCGGCATGGGCGGCTCGGCCGCGGACAACCCGAGTGCGCTCGACCGGCTGGACCGTGACGTCCTCTCGCGGACGGGCGTGCGCGCGGTCGTCGTCGAGCTCGGCATCAACGACATCCTGCGCTCGCCGCAGCAGCTCGATCCCGCGCGGATCGTCGACGGGCTGCGGGAGTTGGTGCACCGGGCGCATGTGCGCGGGCTGCGGGTGATCGGCTCGACGCTGAGCCCGTTCGGGGGGCACGGGAACGTGGGGGCCGAGCAGGAGCGGGTGCGGCAGGAGGTCAATGCCGCGGTGCGGGCGGGCGGCGTGTTCGACGACGTCGTCGACTTCGACGTCGTGCTGCGGGATCCGGGGAACCCGCAGCGGCTGCTGGCGGCGTACGACTGCGGTGACCATCTGCACCCGAACGATGCGGGGTACCGCGCCATGGCGGGGGCGGTGGACGCGGGGGCCCTCACGGGGTGGCTGTCGCCCCTGACCCGGCCTTAGGCCGAGCCCCCGGGGCGCCCCGTAAGGGGCGCGGGGAACTGCGCGAGCAACCACGACGCGCCCGCAGCCGAGGCACCCGGGGCTGCGCCCCGGACCCCGAGGGCAGCGCGTCGGCTGCAGGCCGGTGGGGGCTTGTCGCGCAGTTCCCCGCGCCCCTTCGGGGCGCTACGACCTCCGCTTGACCCCCACCCCGCCCCACAGGGCGAGGCCCGTCACCCGGACCTTCGGGGCGCCCGGGGCGCCCGGCCCCGTTGCCTTGTCGCCGAAGCCGCCGAAGAGGGCGAAGCCCCGCACCTCCACGTCCAGGTCCGGCGGTACCAGGACGCCCATGCCGCCGAAGAGGGCGAAGCAGCGGATCACCGTCTCGCGGTCCTCGAACTGCGCCTCGCGCAGGTCGATCCTGCCGCCTCCCCACAGGGTGAACGCCGTGAACGTCCGCCCCACCGTCCACGGGCCGCGTCGGGCGAAGCCGCCGAAGACGGCCACGGCACCCCGGGACGTGGCCCGGGCGCCGGCCTCGGCCTTCCTCGGCGACGGCGACGCGGAAGCCGGCGCCTCCGGCAGGTCCCTGACGAGCGGCACCAACTCCGCGTGCGTACGCGCCTTGTAGGCCGCCTCCAGGCGCTCGCCGAACTCCTCCATGTCCAGCCGCCCTTCGGCCACGGCCGTCCGCAGGGCCTCCGCGGCCCGTTCCCGTTCGGCGTCGGAGGCTCGTATCTCAGGAAGTTCGCTCGTCATGGGGCACAGCGTAAGGCTTCGGTTCGGCGTACATCCGGGCGATGACGTCCTCGATGTCCGGCTCCCGGACCGACAGGTCGACCAGCGGGTACCGTTCCGCCACCGCGGCCACCAGCGGCGCCGCGCTCCGCGTGGCCGCGAACGCCAGCCACTGGCGCGGGCCTTCGGTCCGCACGACCCGTACACCGGGGATGCCGGTGACGGGCGGAAGCTCCCGTTCCAGGTCGATCACCAGCGTCCGCTCGCTCTCCCCCACCGCGTGCAGCCCCTCCAGGTCGCCGTCGTGGACCAGGCGGCCATGGTCGATGACCATCACCCGGCGGCACAGCTGCTCGATGTCGGTCAGGTCATGTGTCGTGAGCAGAACGGTCGTTCCCTGCGTGGCATTCACCTCGCGCAGGAACTCGCGCACCTTGGCCTTGCTGATCACGTCCAGGCCGATGGTGGGCTCGTCGAGGTAGAGCACGTCGGGGTCGTGCAGCAGGGCCGCGGCGATGTCGCCGCGCATCCGCTGGCCGAGGGAGAGCTGCCGTACGGGCACCTCCAGCAGCTTCCCGAGGTCCAGCAGCTCGACACAGCGTTCGAGGTTGGCGCGGTAACGGGCGTCGGGAATGCGGTACATGCGGCGTACGAGCCCGTAGGAGTCGCGCAGCGGAAGGTCCCACCACAGCGTGGTGCGCTGCCCGAAGACCACGCCGATGCGGCGCGCCAGCCGTGTCCGGTCGCGGGAGGGGTCGACGCCCGCGACGCGCAGCCGGCCCCCGCTCGGGGTGAGGATGCCGGTCAGCATCTTGATGGTGGTGGACTTGCCGGCACCGTTCGGGCCGATGTAGCCGACCATCTCGCCGCGCGGCACGGAGAAGCTGATGCCGTCCACCGCGCGCACCTGGTGGCGCTCCCGGCGCAGCAGTCCCGCACGTCTCCGGACGTCGAAGACCTTCTCGACCCGGTCGAGTTCGATGAATCCGTCCATCGTCCGCTCCCCTTCTCCCCTCAACTCCCCGTGCTCCGATAGCTCCGCAGTCCCGCCCGCCATGCCAGTCCCGCCAGGGCGCAGCACACCACCGCCACCAGTGGCGAGGCGAAGTCCGCCCACGGAGGCAGGCCCAGCGGGTTCTCCCGGCCCAGCACCCGCAGTGCGGGAACCCAGTTGACGAAGGCGATCGGCACGACGAACGTGACGCCCCGCACCAGGTCGGTGGCGAACAGCGTGGGCGGGTACTGCAGCAGCGTCGTCCCGCCGTAGGTGAAGGCGTTCTGCACCTCGGCCGCGTCGTCGGCCTTGAACTGGAAGGCCGCACCGGCCACGAAGACCGCACCGAAGATCGCCGCCCCGCTCACCAGCATCAGCGGAACGAGCAGCAGCCGCACGGGCGTCCAGTGGATGTCCAGCCGCATCAGCGACCAGCCGAGCAGCAGCACCCCCTGGCTGATCCGCCCCAGCCTGCGCAGCGCGAACCGGTCCGCCGCGACCTGCGCGAGGACCGGCACGGGCCGGACGAGCAGGGTGTCGAGCGTGCCGTCGCGCACCCGGCGGCCGACCTTGTCCATGTTGCCGAGCAGCAGGTCCGCCAGCCCGAACGAGGTGCTCGTCGTGCCGTAGAGGAAGGCCACTTCGGGCAGCGAGAAGCCGCCCAGCGTGCGCACGTGCGAGAACATGATGAGGATCGCGACGAAGTCGAGCGCGGTCGCCGCGAAGTTCCCGGCGGCCATCATCAGGAACGAGGCCCGGTACGCCATCGTCGAGCGCACCCACATGGCGACGATCAGACCGTAGGCCCGCAGCCCCTCCGCGGCACGGGAGAGTGCGTCAGCCACCCTGCACCACCACCTTCCGCGTGGCCACCGCCTGCACCATCCGTCCCAGACCCAGCACCACCACCGCCCACCCCGCCTGGAACACCAACGCCCGTATCAGCCCGGCCCCGTGGTACCGGCCGAGCAGCACATCCGCGGGCACCTGGAGCAGCGCCGACCACGGCAGCAGCCGCGCCACGTCGCCGAACGCGCCCGGGAAGACGGTGAGCGGCAGCAGCATCCCGGACAGGAAGGTGCCCAACAGGCTGCTCAGCAGGGTGAGCCCGGCCCCGTCCAGCAGCCAGAAGGCGGCCAGCCCCACCACGTAGCGCATCCCGAAGCCCACCAGCACGCCGAGCAGCACCGACAGCAGGAACGCCAGCCACGTCAGCGGGTCGGCGGGAAGGGCGAGTTCGAACGCCAGCGCCCCCACCGCCAGCGGCACCACCCCGCGCCCCAGCAACTGGAAGCACGCCCGCCCCAGATCGTTGGCCAGCCACCACAACTGCAGGTCGGCCGGGCGGTACAGGTCGACCGCCACATCGCCCGAGCGGATCCGCTCCTGCAGCTCGTCCTCGAAGCCCCCGCCCATCAACGCCGAGGCGGCCAGCAGCGCCTGGCTGATCCACACGAACGTCAGCGCCTGCGCGCGGTCGTAACCTCCCAGGTGGGGACGGGCGTTCCAGAGGGCGATATAGGTGTACGCGACGATGAATCCGAACACCGTGTTGGTGAACACCCCGGCGGCGGTGGCGACCCGGTAGGTCGCGTACCGGCGGAACCCGCTGAGCGCGACCGCCGCATAAAGCCGCATCCCCGGACCCCCCGCGTCGTTGAACTCATACCGGACGAAACGCAGGAGCCTAGTCGCACGCCCGGCCCCGGGGCCACGCATTTTCACCCCTGGGAGTGGTCGGCCTGAACCGAACGGCCCTTACCGCGCCGCCATCGGTGCGCTATGCCGCTGCGCCGGAATGCAGGATGCGACAGTGTTCGCCGTGGCCGCACAACCCCGGCGGCGGCCGAGGAGTCCCAGGAGACATGAGCGACGAGCACGCACACCGACGTCCCGGCGGTGGGAACGGCGCGCCGCCGCACGGCTGGGCGCCCCGCGGCGCCGCGCCCGGCGCCCCCACCGGCCGCACCCGGCGCACCGGATGGCGCCGCCTGCTGCCCACCTGGCGCCTGATCCTCGGCGGCTTCCTGCTGATCATCCTGCTCATCGCGGGCGCGCTGATCGCGGGTTACATGCTCGTCGACATCCCGCCGGCCAACAAGGCCGCGGTCGCCGAGAGCAACGTCTTCCTCTACTCCGACGGCACCCAGCTCGCCCGCGACGGCGAGGTCAACCGCGAGAGCGTGCCGCTGAGCAAGGTCCCCAAGAACGTGCAGCACGCCGTACTGGCCGCCGAGGACCGGGACTTCTACTCCGAATCGGCCGTCAACCCCGTGGCCATGGTGCGCGCCGCCTGGAACACCGTCACCGGCAAGGGCAAGCAGTCCGGTTCCACGATCACCCAGCAATACGTCAAGAACTATTACCTGGGCCAGGAACAGACCATCAGCCGGAAGGTGAAGGAGTTCTTCATCGCCATCAAGCTGGACCGCGAGGAGTCCAAGAACGACATCCTGGAGGGCTACCTCAACACCAGCTACTTCGGCCGCAACGCCTATGGAATCCAGGCCGCTTCGCAGGCCTACTACAACAAGGATTCGGACAAGCTGAACACGGCGGAGGGCGCCTATCTGGCCACCCTCCTCAACGCGCCCAGCGCCTACGACGTGGGCGCGCACCCGGAGAACAAACCGCGCGCCGCGGCCCGCTGGAACTACGTCCTCGACGGCATGGTGAAGAAGAAGTGGCTCACCCCGGCCGAGCGGACCGGCATGAAGTTCCCGGTGCCCGGCAAGTCCCGCCCGCGGCTGGGGATGTCGGGCCAGCGCGGCTATCTGGTGGAGGCGGTCAAGGACTACCTCACCACCAACAAGATCGTCGACGAGCAGACACTGGCCGCCGGGGGCTACCGCATCACCACCACCATCGACCGCAAGAAACAGGACGCGTTCGTCGGTGCCGTGCGCGAGGAGCTGATGAACCAGCTCGACGAGAACCGCAAGGTCGACACGTACGTACGCGCCGGGGGCGCCTCCATCGACCCCAAGACGGGCCGGGTCGTGGCCCTTTACGGCGGCATCGACTACACGAAGCAGTACGTCAACAACGCCACGCGCCGCGACTACCAGGTGGGCTCCACCTTCAAGCCCTTCGTCTTCACCTCGGCCGTCGACAACGGCTCCACCACGCAGCAGGGCCGTACGATCACCCCGAACACGGTCTACGACGGCACCAACAGACGCCCGGTGCAGGGCCCCAACGGGCCGGTGGGCTACGCCCCTTCCAACGAGGACGACAAGTCGTACGGGCCCATCAGCGTCACCCAGGCCACCGACTGGTCGGTCAACGCGGTGTACGCGCAGATGGCGGAGGACGTCGGGCCGGGCAAGGTGCGCGACACCGCCATTGCGCTCGGCCTCCCGGCCAAGACCCCCGACCTGAACGCCAACCCGTCCATCGCCCTCGGGCCCGCCACCGCCAGCGTCCTGGACATGGCACAGGCGTACGCGACCCTCGCCAACCACGGCAAGCACGGCCCGTACACGCTCGTCGACAAGGTCTCCAAGTCCGCCGAGGACGTGCCGCTGCCGGACCGCGGCGACACCCGGCGGGCCGTCTCGCGCGAGGCCGCCGACACCACGACGGCCATCCTGCAGAGCGTCGTCGAGAGCCCGACCGGCACCGGCAGGGCCGCCCAGGCCGCCGGGCGGCCCGCGGCCGGCAAGACGGGTACGGCGGAGGACGACAAGGCGGCCTGGTTCGCGGGCTACACGCCGGATCTGGCGACCGTGGTCGCCGTCATGGGCCAGGACCCCGACACCGCCGACCAGAAGTCGCTGTACGGGGCGACCGGGCTGCCGCGCATCAACGGCGGCGGCTACCCCGCGCAGATCTGGGCGTCGTACACCGGCACCGCGCTGGAGGGGACGCCGGCGACGGACTTCAGCCTGGCACTGGAGAGCGGGGCGGGGAAGCCGACGCTGGAGCCGAGTCCGTCGTCGGCGGCGCCGTCGACGTCCAGTGCACCGCCGTCCCCCTCGGCGCCGCCCGGCCCGCCGACAGGCCGCCCGTCGATCCCCGGCCCGCCGACGGGCCCGCCCACCGGCCCGCCGCCGTTCACCCCGCCGGGCCCGCCGACCCCGCCGGGCTTCCCGCCCTTCGGCGGCCCGAACGAGGGCAAGGAGAGCCACGGCCGGGACCGTGACCTTCTGGGGTACGAGTACTGAGGTGTGCCCCCGCGCCCCGACCCCGGGGCGCCCCGCAGGGGGTCAGTGCCCGGAGGTCGCCTTGAGCCCGATCACGGCGACCAGCAACAGCACAATGAACCCGCACCGCGCAAGCGAAACCGGCTCGCCCAAAACGGCCATGCCGAGCGCAGCGGCCCCGGCGGCGCCGATGCCGACCCAGACGCCGTAGGCCGTGCCGATGGGGAGGGAGCGGGCCGCCTGGGCCAGCAGCAGCATGCTGGCCGCGATGCCGGCCACCGTGAAGACGCTCGGCCACAGCCGGGTGAAGCCTTCGGTGTACTTCATGCCGATCGACCAGCCGACCTCGAGCAGACCGGCGACGACGAGCAGGACCCATGCCATGACGGCACCTCCGATGGAAAACGGTTTCCGGTGGGGTGCGTCGTCTTGTCCTGACCCGGTACGGCGCGTCTCGTCGGGCTTGCCGCCCAGGATACAGACGGTTACAGGTACAGGCCCGTGGAGTCCTCCGAGCCCTCCAGCCGCTCCGCGGCCACCGCGTGCAGGTCGCGCTCGCGCATCAGGACGTAGGCGATGCCGCGCACCTCGACCTCGGCGCGGTCCTCCGGGTCGTAGAGCACCCGGTCGCCCGGCTCCACCGTGCGCACGCTCTGTCCGACCGCGACGACCTCGGCCCAGGCCAGGCGGCGGCCCACCGCCGCCGTCGCCGGAATGACGATGCCGCCGGTGGACCGGCGCTCGCCCTCGGGGATGTCCGTCCTGACCAGAACGCGGTCGTGGAGCATCCGGATGGGCAGCTTGTCGTGGGTGGTATTCGTACTCACGCGAAGACCGTACCTGTCCTTGCGGGCCGCGAAGGCCTCAGGCCCGGGATCCGTCCCGGAACCCGGGCTTCAGTCCTTGCGCCGCCGCGACGACATCGCGAGCAGGCCCACGACGCCCACGGCCAGCATCGCCGCCGGAACGATCCGCTCCAGCCGGGGCACGCCCTCCTCCGTCACGAACCGCGAACGCACCTCGGAGACCAGGCGGTTCGCCGCCACGTACGCGCGGCCCGCGGTCTGGTCCACCTTCGAGGCGACCTTGGCCCTGGCGTCCCCGATGATCGTGCCCGGGTGCATCCGCACCCCGATCTCGTCGAGCGTCACGGCGAGCTCTTCCCGCCTGCGGACGATGTCCGCCTCGATCTGCGCAGGGGTCCTGGCGTCCGGCACCGGGCTGCCTCCGTCTCCGTCAAGTCGATTCGATGTCGATAAGAGTGATGAATGCTGATGACCAGTCTGTCAGCTTCCCCGGGCCCGTGCCCCGCGGCACCCCCGATCGGGGAGCTGGCTAGTCTCGGGACCGTCAGCCCCCGCACACTCCCAGGAGAGCCAGCCATGAGCGAGCGACTTCAGCCCGGCGACACCGCCCCGGCCTTCACCCTGCCCGACGCGGACGGCCGGGAGGTCTCGCTCGCCGACCACAAGGGCCGCAAGGTCATCGTCTACTTCTACCCCGCCGCCCTCACCCCGGGCTGCACCAAGCAGGCCTGCGACTTCACCGACAACCTGGAGTTCCTGGCCGGTCACGGCTACGACGTCATCGGCGTCTCGCCCGACAAGCCGGAGAAGCTCGCGAAGTTCCGCGAGAAGGAGGACCTGAAGGTCACGCTGGTCGGCGACCCCGAGAAGAAGGTCCTGGAGGCGTACGGCGCGTTCGGCGAGAAGAAGCTGTACGGCAAGACGGTCACCGGGGTCATCCGCTCGACCGTGATCGTCGACGAGGAGGGCAAGGTCGAGCGCGCCCTCTACAACGTCAAGGCCACCGGTCACGTCGCCAAGATCATCAAGGACCTGGGGCTGTAGGGGCCGCAGCCCCCGCACCGCTGTCGGCGCCCCGGAGGACCGGACGGTCCTCCTCCGGCACGTCCTCGGCCTCCGGCAGGTCGAGGACGGCCAGCGCGCCCCCGCCCTCGGCCGCGCCGAACGTCAGCCGGGCGCCCAGCACCGCCGCCTGGCCCACCGCGATCGTCAGCCCCAGGCCATGGCCCGTGCCGCGCTCGGGCGCCGCCGTGCGGAACCGGCGCGGCCCCCGGTCGACCAGGCCCGGCGGGAAGCCGTCGCCGTGGTCGCGCACCGCGATCCGGGTGCCCTGCACCGTCACCTCGATCGGCGGGCGGCCGTGCTTCGCCGCGTTGGCCAGGATGTTGACCAGGATCCGCTCCACCCGCCGGGCGTCGGTCGCCACGATCCGGCCCTCGCCGATCACCTCGACGGCCACATCGGCCACCCCGCGCTGCCCCTGCGCCCGCTTGACGATGCCGCGCACCAGCGACGGCAGCTCCACCGCGTCCAGCTGGGCGCTCTCCGCCCCGGCGTCCAGCCGGGAGACCTCCAGCAGGTCCTCCACCAGCGCCCGCATCGTCTGCGCGCGCTCACGCACCATCTCCACCGCCCGCGGGTGCGGCAGCAGTTCGGCCGAGGCCACCAGGCCGGCCACCGGGGTGCGCAGCTCGTGCGCCACGTCCGCCGTGAACCCGCGCTCGGCCTCCACCCGCGCCGCCAGGGACGTCGCCATGTGGTGCACCGAGCGGCCGAGTTCCGCGACCTCGTCCCGGCCGCCGGTCAGCAGTGCGTCCGCGTCCTGCGACTCGCCCGCGGCGATCCGCCGCGCGGCGGCGGCGCTCAGCCGCAGCCGGCGCGAGAGGCTCTGCGCCACGAACAGCGCGACCACGGCCATCAGCGCCACCGTCACCGCGCCGGCCACGATCAGGGTCTGGTCCAGCGACCGCTGCAGCGGGTCCCGGGCCGGGTACGAGGCCGAGACCGACAGCACCTTGCCGTCGCCGACACCCGTCGCCGCCCACACCCGCGGGTCGCCGCCGCCGCTGATGTACGTCTTCGGCTTGCCGCGGGCCACCGCCTGCGCGAGCCGTGCCGGCACCCGCGAGTCGTCCAACTGCGCGCCGAGCACCAGCGTTCCGTCCCGCTGGTAGACCTGCAGCGCCGAACTCAGCAGCCCGTCCTGGTACTCCCGGGCCTGCTTGTCGCGCTCCAGGCCGGAGATGTGGTGCACGGTGACACCCAGCACCACGACGGCGAGTGCGGTGACGAAGGAGATCGCCAGCGCGATCCGTCCACGGATACCCATCACGCGATCGTGAACACCTTGTGCGCCTCACCGGTCGGGGTGGCGCCCTTGTACGTGACCTCCAGCGCGGTGAACGCCATCATGCCGTCCACCCGCTTGGGCCCGGTCAGCCGCAGCCACGCCGGGAACGACGTCCGCGCGGCCCCGCCCGCCCCGCTCGACACCTGCACCTCGCCGCTGCCGGTCGCCTCGCCCGGGCCGTACTCGTCCCAGGTGATGCCGCTGGCGACCTGGCCGGAGCTCGCACAGTCCAGGGTGATGACCTTCGGCTCCAGCACCGGTGTCCCGCCGCCGCAGTCCCGCACCCCCGGCAGCTCGCCGGCGGCCGACTCGTCGACCTCCACCTGCACCTCCTGCGTGCTGAACGCCCGCTGCGCCGCGGCGGTGCGGGGCGCCTCCCCCATCACACTCCCGCGGTCGGTGGCACCCGCCAGCCACACCCCGCCGGCCCCGAGCACGACCACGCCCAGAACGAGCGCCAGCACGCTGCGCGTACTGGCCCAACGGCGCGCGGCACGGTCGGTCATCGGCTCTCTTCCTCGCGTACGGGCGGGCGTTCGTCCCACGGGCTGTCCCCGTTCCCGCTCTGAGGGACGGAGAAATGGGGTCGTGCGTTCCCTTCGCGCATATCAGGTTCCTGTGAATCGGCGGGGGTGCGGGGGGCTTCGGGGGCGTAACCGATCGGGAGTTCGGTCGTTGGTGTGTGCGAGGCCCTGCGCGCTCGCTGCGGAGGAAGGGAGGGGGAGCATGCCTGTCAGTCCGTACACCAGGGAGCGGCTGGCAGCCGCAGCAGCGTCCTCGCGGACGCTGTCGGAGGCGCTGAGGAGACTCGGGGTCGACCCGAAGAGCTCGTCGCGGAGCTACCTCCGGGAACGTATGAACAAAATGGGGGTCGACACATCGCGCTTCGAACCGGAAGGCACGCGCTGGTCCAGAGAGACCCTCGAAGCCGCCGTGGCTGCCTCGTCCAACATGTGCGACGTCCTGCGGCGCCTCGGCGTCGACGTGGTAGGCGGCCAGCACACCCACATCAGCCGTCGCATCCGCGCGCTCGGCATCGACACATCGCACTTCGACACTGCTGGACCGGCAACGCGTCGGAAGAAGCGCACGTCCACGGAACTCCTTGCCGAACAGGTCTCTCCCGGGAGCCGTCGTGAACAGAACTCTCGACTCAGGCAGGCGATGCTGAAGTCCGGCATCGCCGACCGTTGTTCACTGTGCGGGATGGAGCCCGTCTGGAAGGGGTACCCGTTGCCACTCGAGGTGGATCACATCGACGGCGACTGGCGCAACAACCACATTGCCAATCTCCGGCTCCTCTGCCCCAACTGTCATGCGACCACCGATACATACCGTGGCCGCGCCAAGGCTCGTCGAACCGCGGCCCCCCGGCCGCCGCAGCCTGGGGACAGCTGCCGATGACCAGCAGCAATCGGTACACCAGGGAACGCCTGGCAGAAGCGGCCCAGCGATGTTCCGACATGGACGAGGTCATCGCCTTCCTGGCGGTCCGGCCCTACGACAGGCTCTCCCGATACTTGTACGGGCGTTTCGCCCACTTCGGGATCGACATCTCGCACTTCCGCCACAAGTACCGGAAAAACGGCGCCCGGCCGTCCCCGGACATCCTCCGTGAGGTCGTGAGCGAGTCCCGCTCCATCGCGCAGGCTCTCCGACGGCTCGGCCAGCCGGACAACCAGTGCCGGCGTGCCCTGCTGCGCCAGTGGATCGCACACGACGGCCTTACGACGGCCCACTTCCTGGGACAGGCTCATCGGCGAGGCAAGCCTGGCACGACACCACGGAAGCCTCCCGGAGAAGTGCTGGTGAAGCACTCCGGAAAGCACCGCACGCGCGCCCCCATGCTCCGTCGCGCACTGCGCGAGGTCGGCGTTCCGGACGAGTGCGCAGGCTGCGGGACGGGGCCTTTCTGGCGCGGCAAGCCCATGACGCTGGAAGTCGACCACCTCAACGGAGACTGGAGCGACGACCGGCGCGAGAATCTCCGGCTCCTCTGCCCCAACTGCCACGCCATCACAGTCACCTGGTGCCGAGGCGGTAGGCGGCGGGAGAAGGCGCCTGGCACTCCTACAAGCAGGCCCAGTAGTCTGTGCGCGGGGCCGTAGCCCAATTGGCAGGAGGCACCACTTTTAGGTAGTGGCCAGTGCGAGTTCGAGTCTCGTCGGCCCCACGGCAAGGGCGTGGCACCGGTAGGTGCCGCGCCCTTTTCACGCCGTCAGCCCAGCAGCTCCCGCACCACCGGCACCAGCCCCCGGAACGCCTCGCCGCGGTGGCTGATCGCGTTCTTCTCGGCCGGGGTCAGTTCGGCGCAGGTGCGCGTCTCCCCGAGCGGCTGGAGGATCGGGTCGTAGCCGAAGCCGTTCGAGCCGGACGGGGTGTGGCGGAGGGTGCCGCGGAGGCGGCCCTCGACGACGCGTTCGGTGCCGTCGGGGAGGGCGAGGGCGGCCGCGCAGGCGAAGTGGGCGCCGCGGTGTTCGTCGGCGATGTCGGCGAGCTGGGCCAGCAGGAGGTCGAGGTTGGCCTTGTCGTCGCCGTGGCGGCCGGCCCAGCGGGCGGAGAAGATGCCGGGGGCGCCGTTGAGGACGTCGACACAAAGGCCGGAGTCGTCGGCGACGGCCGGGTGGCCGGTGGCCCGGGCCAGGGCGTGGGCCTTGAGGAGGGCGTTCTCGGCGAAGGTGACGCCGGTCTCCTTGACGTCGGGCACCTCGGGATAGGCGTCGGCGCCGACGAGTTCGACGTCGAGGCCGGCCCCGGCGAGGATCGCGCGGAGCTCGGTGACCTTGTTGGCGTTGCGGGTGGCCAGGATCAGGCGCTGCACGGTTCGGGGTCTCCCGGGTGTCAGAGGGTGCGGGCGAGGGCCTCGCGCTGGGCCTTGTCGAGTTCGGCGCAGCCGGTGACGGCCAGGTCGAGGAGGGCGTTCAGCTCCTCGCGGGCGAAGGGCTCGGCCTCGGCGGTGCCCTGGACCTCGACGAAGCGGCCGTCGCCGGTGCAGACGACGTTCATGTCGGTCTCGGCGCGCACGTCCTCCTCGTAGCAGAGGTCGAGGAGCGGGACGCCGTCGACGATGCCGACGCTGACGGCGGAGACGGTGCCGGTCAGGGGCTGCCGGCCGTGCTTGACGAGCTTCTTCTGCTGGGCCCAGGCGATGGCGTCGGCCAGGGCCACGTAGGCGCCGGTGATGGCGGCGGTGCGGGTGCCGCCGTCGGCCTGGAGGACGTCGCAGTCGAGGACGATGGTGTTCTCGCCGAGGGCCTTGTAGTCGATGACGGCGCGCAGCGAGCGGCCGATGAGGCGGGAGATCTCGTGGGTGCGGCCGCCGATCTTGCCGCGGACGGATTCGCGGTCGCCGCGGGTGTTGGTGGAGCGGGGCAGCATCGCGTACTCGGCGGTGACCCAGCCTTCGCCGCTGCCCTTGCGCCAGCGGGGGACGCCCTCGGTGACGGAGGCGGTGCAGAACACCTTGGTGTCGCCGAAGGAGACGAGGACGGAGCCCTCGGCGTGCTTGCTCCAGCCGCGCTGGATGGTCACGGGGCGGAGCTGGTCGGGGGTGCGGCCGTCGATGCGAGACATGGTGACGAGCCTAACGGCAACACGAAGGGCCCCGTTCCGGCCGGTGCCGGTGCGGGGCCCTGCGTGGAGGAGCTCAGTGGCTCACATCATGTCCTCGATCTCGGCGGCGATGGGGTCCGCGTCGGTGCCGATGACGACCTGGATGGCGGTGCCCATCTTGACGACGCCGTGGGCGCCGGCGGCCTTGAGGGCGGCCTCGTCGACGAGGGAGGCGTCGTTGACCTCGGTGCGGAGGCGGGTGATGCAGCCCTCGACCTCTTCGATGTTGTCGATCCCGCCGAGGCCGGCGACGATCTTCTCAGCCTTGCTGGCCATGTGCACTCCTGGTTGTCTCGGCCGGGCCCGGACGCTCCCGCCGGCCGGCTTTCACACGGTAACCCACGTTCAGCCCAGCTACGCGGGCGTTCGTCCGCCATCTGACGAAAGATGGCCACCACCCAGGGCAGTGCGTTCCGGGAGGCCGTTGCGCACACGCCCGCCGAGTGGTCTACACCAGTATGCCAGCCGGGAGGACGCAGATGACCTCGGAAGCCGCGGCGGCCCCCGGGCCGGCCCGACAGCATCTGCAATCCCTCTTCCAGGGCCTGCAGAAGATGGGCCGCAGCCTGCAACTGCCCATCGCCGTGCTGCCGGCCGCCGGCATCCTCAACCGGCTCGGCCAGCCGGATGTGTTCGGCAAGGACGGTCTGGGCTGGACGGACGTCGCCAAGGTGATGGCGGGCGCGGGCGGCGCGCTGCTGGACTCCTCGCTGGGGCTGCCGCTGCTGTTCGCGGTGGGTGTGGCGATCGGCATGGCGAAGAAGTCGGACGGCTCGACGGCCCTGGCGGCGGTGGCGGGCTTCCTCGTCTACTACGCGGTGCTGCACCAGTTCCCGGAGGGCTGCCCCGGCGGCGGCCGGTTCACGGGGGCGGGCCTGCTGAACGGTGTGTGTGCCGGGACCACGGGGCCGCCCTCCCCGGCCACGTACCAGAATCCGGGCGTCTTCGGCGGCATCGTCATGGGCTATATGACGGCCAAGCTCTGGGAGCGCTACCACCGGGTGCGGCTGGTGGACTGGCTGGGCTTCTTCAACGGGCGCCGGCTGGTGCCGATCATCATGGCGTTCGTGGCGATCGCCTTCGCGGCGCTGTGCCTGTGGATCTGGCCGCCGGTGGGGCGCGGCCTGACGAGCTTCAGCAAGTGGCTGGTGGACCTGAGTTCGCTCGGTTCCGGCATCTTCGGCGTGGCCAACCGGGGCCTGCTGGTGATCGGCCTGCACCAGTTCCTGAACGTCTTCGTGTGGTTCCAGTTCGGCGACTACACCAGGCCGGACGGCACGGTGGTGCACGGCGACATCAACCGCTTCCTGGCGGGCGACCCGACGGCCGGGCAGTTCACCTCGGGCTTCTTCCCGATCATGATGTTCGCGCTGCCGGCGGCGGCCCTGGCGATCACGCACTGCGCCCGGCCGGCGCACCGCAAGGCGGTGGGCGGCATGATGCTCTCGGTGGGCCTGACCTCGCTCGTCACGGGCATCACCGAGCCCATCGAGTACTCCTTCCTCTTCATCGCCCCGCTGCTGTACGTGGCGCACGCGCTGCTCACCGGTGTCTCGATGGCGGTCACCTGGGACCTGGGCGTCCACGACGGTTTCAGTTTCTCGGCGGGCCTGATCGACTACGTGATCAACTGGAGCCTGGCGACCCGGCCTTGGCTGATCATTCCGATCGGTCTGTGCTTCGCGGTCGTCTACTACGTGCTCTTCCGGTTCGCGATCACGAAGTTCGACATCCCGACGCCGGGGCGGGAGCCGGAGGAGGAGGGCGCGGAGGGTTTCGAGGACGCGGCGGTGAAGCCGTAAGTTCAACGGCCCGTAAGGATCTTGTAACCCTGCGCCGCCCGGGGGCAACTAGGTTCGGGGGGCGCTGTGCATGTGGTCCAGGCCACCTGGAACCATGGATTCCTTTATGCCCGCTTCACGTGCTACAACAGGTCTAAACCACTGAGTGGTGTAGACCATAAGCGGGCCGTCCCCTTCCCCCGAGCGCCCGCCTCACTTGGAGGAATCCGATGAGCAGGCCCAGGTCGAAGGCGACCAGGAAGCCCTCCGGGCAGCAGAAGAAGCGGCCGGTGCCGGCCCAGAAGAAGAACGGCGGCGCCGCGGCGCCGGCGCAGAAGGCCGAGACTGCGAAGGCGTCGGCGAGCACCGCGACCGCGGTCGTCGAGAAGCCTGCCGAGAAGCCCGCCAAGGCGGAGAAGAAGGCGACTCCCGCGAAGAAGCTGGGCAGTGGACTTCTGCAGGGCATGCAGAAGATCGGCCGCAGCCTGCAGCTGCCGGTCGCCGTGCTGCCCGCTGCGGCGATCCTGCTGCGTCTCGGCCAGGACGACGTCTTCGGCAAGGACGGTCTGCAGTGGGGCAAGGTCGCCACGGTCTTCGCGACCGCAGGTGACGCGGTCTTCGCCAACCTGCCATTGCTGTTCTGTATCGGCGTTGCCATCGGTTACGCGAAGAAGGCGGACGGCTCGACGGCCCTTGCCGCCCTGGTCGGCTTTCTCGTCTACAAGAACGTGCTGACGGCGTTCCCGGCCGACGGCACGATCACTGCGGCCCTTCCCAAGGGCAAGCCACAGGACCCGGGTGTCCTCGGTGGCATCCTGGTCGGTCTGGTGAGCGCCATCGTCTGGCAGCGCTTCCACCGAACCAAGCTCGTCGACTGGCTCGGCTTCTTCAACGGCCGCCGTCTGGTGCCCATCCTGATGGCCTTCATCGGCGTGCTCTTCGGTGTCTTCTTCGGCCTCGCCTGGCAGCCCATCGGTGACGCCCTCACTTCCTTCAGCGACTGGCTCGTGGGGCTGGGTTCCGCAGGCGCCGGCATCTACGGCGTGTTCAACCGCGGTCTGATCCCGGTGGGCATGCACCAGTTCCTGAACACCTTCTTCCAGCAGCAGGTCGGCAGCTTCACGGACTCCGCGGGCCAGGTCTGGCACGGCGAGATTCCGCGCTTCTTCCACGGTGACCCGTCGGCGGGCCAGTTCATGTCGGGCTTCTTCCCCGTCATGATGTTCGGCCTCCCTGCCGCCGCCATCGCCATCGCGCACTCCGCCCGCCCCGAGCGCCGTAAGGCCGTCCTGGGCATGATGATCTCGCTCGCGCTGACCTCGTTCGTCACCGGTGTGACCGAGCCGATCGAGTTCACCTTCCTCTTCATCGCCCCGCTGCTGTATGCGGTGCACGCGGTCCTCACCGGTATCTCCATGGCGGTCACCTGGAGCCTGGGTGTCCACGACGGCTTCGGCTTCTCCGCCGGACTCATCGACTACCTGCTCAACTGGAGCAAGGCCACCAACCCGGTGCTGATCATTCCGATCGGCCTCGCGTTCGCCGCGGTCTACTACGTCGTCTTCCGCTTCGCGATCACGAAGTTCAACCTCCCTACCCCGGGCCGTGAGCCCGAGGAGGAGATCGAGGACGTCACGAAGGCCTGAGCCTGTCGGCGACTCGGAAAGGCCCCGGAACCGCTGTCGGTTCCGGGGCCTTTCCCTTACGGGGCGCCCTGCACCTCGTACACCGCCCCCGCCTGCGCCAGTTCCGCCGGACCGTCGTAGACGGATCTCGCGTCGCGCAGGTTCGTCAACGGGTCGGTCCACGGCGGGATGTGGGTGAGGACGAGGCGGCCGACGCCCGCGCGGGCCGCGCATTCGCCGGCCTCCAGGCCGGTGAGGTGGAGGTCGGGGATGTCCTCCTTGCCGTGCGTGAACGAGGCCTCGCACAGCAGCAGTCCGGCGCCGGCGGAGAGTTCGTCCAGGGCCGCGCAGGGGCCGGTGTCGCCGGAGTAGACCAGGGACGCCCCGTTGTGCTCGACGCGGAAGGCGTAGGCCTCGACGGGGTGGCGGACCCGGGCCGTACGGACCGTCAGGGGGCCGAGGGTGAAGGTGCCGGGGCGCAGGGTGCGGAAGTCGAAGACCTCGCTCATACAGGCCTCGTCGGGCACGTCGCCGTAGGCCGTGACCAGCCGTTGTTCGGTGCCCTGCGGGCCGTGGACGGGGATCGGGCGGGCGCGGCCGCCGTCGTGGCGGTAGTAGCGGGCGACGAAGTAGCCGCACATGTCGATGCAGTGGTCGGGGTGGAGGTGCGAGAGAAGCACGGCGTCGAGGTCGTAGAGACCGATGTGGCGCTGGAGCTCGCCGAGGGCGCCGTTGCCCATGTCGAGCAGCAGCCGGTAGCCGTCGGCCTCGACGAGGTAGCTCGAACAGGCCGATTCCGTGGACGGGAACGACCCCGAGCATCCGACGACGGTGAGCTTCATACGGGCCTGAACCTCCGTGGGCCGGTGACGGGGGGCCATGCGGTGCGTCGAGCGTAAGGCGGGAGCGGTGCGGTGGCTCCACGGCGGCGGGGTGGTGTGGCTGGAATCACCAGGACGGCCGTCCGGCACGGCGCCCGGTGCACCGAAGGCCCCGCCGCGCTGCAGAAGGGCGCGGGCGGGGCCACGGGGCGGAGAAGGCTGCGGCTACAGGGGCTTGTGCTGTTCGGCGCGGTCCAGCGTGTCCATGAAGCGCTGGAAGCGCTCGGCCGACTCCTTGCTGCCGGCCGTCACCGTGAACACCTCGGGCGACATGAAGGCCGCGAGCCGTTCACGCGTTTCAGGGGCGAGCGCATCCCACGCTGCCCGGTCCAGCCGTGACTGCGCCGCAGTTTCCGCACTGCCAGTTTCCATTGTTGAGTTGCCTCGTGTCCGAAGATCCACATGCGGGACAGGTCATGTGCGTCTCCTACGTGATGATGTCAGCCGCCTGCCAACATCGGTAGTAGCAGCTCACCCGTGCACAGTTCTGTTTTTTACCGACCGGATCGGACTAGGCCCACAGCTGGCCGTGCAGGGCGGCCACCGCCTCCTCGGTCGTCGCAGCCGTGTAGACGCCGGTGGAGAGGTACTTCCAGCCGCCGTCGGCCACGACGAAGACGATGTCCGCCCGTTCCCCTGCGCGGACGGCCTTGCGGGCGACGCCGAGGGCCGCGTGCAGCACGGCGCCGGTCGAAACGCCCGCGAAGATGCCTTCCTCGGCGAGGAGTTCGCGGGTGCGGCGCACCGCGTCCTCGGAGCCGACGGAGAAGCGCGTGGTGAGAACGGAGGCGTCGTAGAGCTCGGGGACGAAGCCCTCGTCGAGGTTGCGGAGCCCGTAGACCAGGTCGTCGTAGCGCGGTTCGGCGGCGACGATCTGCACGCCGGGGACGTGCTCGCGCAGATAGCGGCCGACGCCCATGAGGGTGCCGGTGGTGCCGAGCCCGGCCACGAAGTGGGTGATCTCCGGGAGGTCGGCGAGGATTTCGGGACCCGTCGTGGCGTAGTGGGCGCCGGCGTTGTCGGGGTTGCCGTACTGGTAGAGCATCACCCAGTCCGGGTGCTGCGCGGCGAGCTCCTTGGCCACGCGCACGGCCGTGTTGGAGCCCCCGGCGGCGGGCGAGGGGATGATCTCGGCGCCCCACATGGCGAGCAGCTGGCGCCGCTCCTCGCTGGTGTTCTCCGGCATCACGCACACCATGCGGTAGCCCTTGAGCCTGGCGGCCATGGCGAGGGAGATGCCGGTGTTGCCGGAGGTGGGTTCGAGGATGGTGCAGCCGGGGGTGAGCCGGCCGGCCTTCTCGGCCTGCTCGATCATGTGCAGCGCGGGGCGGTCCTTGACGGAGCCGGTGGGGTTGCGGTCCTCCAGCTTCGCCCAGATCCGCACGGACGCCGAGGGGGACAGCCGGGGCAGCCCGACGAGCGGGGTGTTGCCGACGGCCGCCAGGGGGCTCTCGTAGCGCATGGGGGCGCCGCTCAGACCATTCCGCCGGCGACCGCCGGGAGGATGGTGACGCTGTCGCCGTCGCCGAGCGCGGTGGCGAGGCCGTCCAGGAAGCGGACGTCCTCGTCGTTGAGGTAGACGTTCACGAAGCGGCGCAGTGCACCCGACTCGTCGACCAGGCGCTCGCGGATGCCCGCATGCCGGCTGTCGAGGTCCTTGAACAGCTCGTCGAGCGTGGCACCGCCGCCCTCGACGGCCTTGGCGCCGTCGGTGTACGTGCGGAGGATGGTCGGAATACGGACCTCGATGGCCATGGCGGTGCTCCTGTCGGAGTGCTGGAGTGCTGGGGTGGGGCACGTGGGGCGATCGTATCGACACCGTGTGCGTCCGCCGGAAGCATGTACCGGCATCCGGACACAACGGTCTTACTGCGTGGTCACATTCCCGTATGCGGCGACGATCTCGACCTCTTCCTCGGTGACTTCGCCGTCCACGATGCGGAACGAGCGGAACTGGAAGGGGCCGGAGCCGTCGGTGTCCGCGGTGGAGACCAGGACGTAGTGCGCGCCCGGCTCGTTGGCGTAGGAGATGTCGGTGCGGGACGGGTAGGCCTCGGTGGCCGTGTGGGAGTGGTAGATGATCACCGGCTCCTCGTCGCGGTCGTCCATCTCCCGGTAGAGCTTGAGGAGATCGCCCGAGTCGAACTCGTAGAAGGTGGGCGAGCGGGCCGCGTTGAGCATCGGGACGAACCGCTCGGGCCGGCCGCTGCCGGCGGGGCCGGCGACCACGCCGCATGCCTCGTCCGGGTGATCGGCACGGGCGTGGGCGACGATCCGGTCGTGGAGGTCCTGGGTGAGGGTCAGCATGGCGCCAAGAATAGGCACGGGCCCGGCCGTTCCTCCGGGGAGGTTCGGACGGGCCCGTTCCGGCGGGAAGCGGAAACGATCAGGCGGCTGCCTCGACCTCCGGGGCCGGGGCCGGGTGCGGCTTGCGGGCGAAGGCCTCGGGGTTGCGCTTCTTGAGCACCAGGTACGAGACCCACATGACCGCGGCCCACACCGGGGCGCAGTACAGCGAGATCCGGGCGTCCTTGTCGACACCCATCAGCACGAACACCATGCCGATGAAGAGCAGTCCGAAGATGCTGGTCCACGGGGCGCCCGGGGCCTTGAACTCCGACTGCGGCAGCACGCCGGCGTCGGCCAGCTTCCGGTAGCGCAGGTGGGACGCGAGGATCATGACCCAGGCCCACAGACCGGAGATGGTGGCGAAGGAGACGACGTAGTCGAACGCCTGGCCGGGCCACTGGTAGTTGATCCACACGCCGACCAGCATCAGCGCTGCGGAGACGGTGGTGCCGCGCAGCGGCAGGCCCTTCTTGCTCAACTGGGCGAAGAACTTGGGGCCCTGGCCGTTGAGCGAGAGGTCGCGCAGCATGCGGCCCGTGGAGTACATGCCGGAGTTGCAGGACGACAGCGCCGCGGTGAGCACCACGAAGTTGACGATGCCGGCACCGGCCGGGAGGCCGATCCTCTGGAACGCCTCGACGAACGGGCTGACGCCCGGCTCGAAGGCGGTCCAGCTGACCACGGACAGGATGATGATGAGCGCGCCCAGGTAGAAGAGGGCGATGCGCCAGGGCACGGTGTTGATGGCCTGGGGCAGGGTCTTCTTCGGGTCCTTGGCCTCGCCGGCGGTGACGCCGACCAGTTCGACGGCCATGAACGCGAACATCACCAGGTGCAGGGTCATCAGCGTGCCGCCGATGCCGTGCGGGAAGAATCCGCCGTCGGCCCACAGGTGGCTGACGGAGGCCGTCTTGCCGGCGTTGGAGAAGCCGAGGGTGAGGACGCCGATGCCGATCAGGATCATGCCCATGATGGCGGTGACCTTGACCATGGAGAACCAGAACTCCAGCTCGCCGAAGAGCTTCACGGAGATCAGGTTGGCGAAGTAGAGGATGACGGTGAAGCCGAGGGCCGAGACCCACTGCGGAATGGACTTGTCCCAGTACTGGACGTAGGTGGCCGCGGCGGTGACCTCGGTCATGCCGGTGACGACCCAGAACAGCCAGTACGTCCAGCCCGTCACATAGCCCCAGAAGGGACCGAGGAACTCGCGGGCGTACTCCGAGAAGGAGCCCGACACGGGGCGGTACATGAGCAGCTCGCCGAGCGCTCGCATGATGAAGAAGATGACCAGGCCGGCGATCGCATAGCCCAGGATCAGGCTCGGACCGGCCTTGGATATGGCCTTGCCCGCGCCGAGAAACAATCCCGTACCGATGGCGCCACCAATGGCGATCATCTGGATCTGCCGGTTGCCCAGTCCCCGCTGGTAACCCTCGGAAGCTTCTGTTCCGCTTCCGTTCTCGTCCCGCACTGCGGTTCGGGACGCGACCTGCTCAGAGGTCATGGTGGTGCGCCTTTCGCTCCATACCGATCCGGTTGCTCCGGATCGGGTTCCGATCCCCCCGGATGGAGTCCTGCGAGTGCCGACGGTCGGTCGGCCAGCGCTCCCGCCGCGACATGGGTGGCGTCACGGAGGCAGGTCGGCAAGATGTATCACGATGTAACAAGGAGATCAGTGGGGCCGGTATGGCGCACGCCACACAAAAAGCAGGACAAAGGTCACAGGCGGCGGCAAGAGCCGCCGCCACGGTAATTCGATCGTTATTCGAATTTGAGCGTCCGCTGAGCGAACACCGGCCTGACGGCACCGAAACGATCAGGCCATGAGCGACTCGACGAGTGTTTCCTGCAGACCCCCGAGCCACAGGTACGCCATCACCATCGGCTTGCGCGGATCCTCGTCCGGCAGCCCGAGCAGGGCCTCGCCGTCGTTCTCGTCGCCGATCTCCAGACGGGTCCCGATCGTCAGGCGGAGATCGTTGAGCGAGCCCAGCCACCGCGCGCAGTCCTCCGGCGACAGACGCAGCACCGCGCCGCGGTCTCCGGCCACGGTCAGCCCGTCGAGGGAGCGCACCATCGCGAGGGCGTCGTCGCGCTTGCGGGCGCGCAGGTCGGTCTCGGTGTAGCGGCGGAATTCGGCTGCGTACGCACGCTCCTGCCGGTCCTGGTCGGTGCCGGGCGTGCCGTAGGCGTCGGGGAAGAGCCGGGCCAGCGCGGGGTCGGACGGCGGCTCGCTCGGGCCCTCGGCAAAGAGCCGGGCCAGCGGGTCGGCGGCGTCCGGTCCTTCGGCCTCCCCCGGCCCGATCAGCTCCAGCAGCTGAACGGCCAGGCTGCGGAGGATGGAGATCTCGACCTCGTCCAGGGCCACGGCGGCCCCGCCGCCGGGCAGCGGCTCGAAGTGCCCCGCCATCAACGGTCCTGCGACAGCGTCGCCCAGAGCCCGTAGCCGTGCATCGCCTGCACGTCGCGCTCCATCTCCTCACGGCTCCCGCTGGACACCGTGGCACGGCCCTTGTGGTGGACGTCGAGCATCAGTTTGCGTGCCTTGTCCTTGGAGTAGCCGAAATAGGCCTGGAAGACATACGTCACATAACTCATGAGGTTCACGGGGTCGTTGTGGACCAGGGTCACCCAGGGCACATCGGGCTCGGTCACCGCGAAGGGGGACTCGCCCGTCTCGGGCCGTTCGATCTCGACCGGTGCAACACTCACGGTTCCCATGCTGCCACTCGCGGGCAGCCGATGCACAAAGGGGTCCCCGTGCGGGGGGCGTGCTTTCGATCACTGAAATCGTCACTCTGACGAGTATTGGAGGTAGCATCTGAGCCATGAATGCTGCGGACTTGAGGCTGCCGGTGGACGTGCCGTCGACGGCCCTCTTCACCGACCGCTACGAGCTCACGATGGTGCAGGCCGCGCTGCGGGCCGGCACCGCGGACCGGCGCTCGGTCTTCGAGGTCTTCACCCGCCGCCTGCCGCACGGGCGCCGCTACGGCGTCGTGGGGGGCATCGGCCGCGTCCTGGACGCCGTCGAGAACTTCCGCTTCGACCGCGGTGTGCTGGACTTTCTCGCCGCGCAGCAGATCGTCGACGAGCCCACGCTCGCCTGGCTGGCCGACTACCGCTTCCGCGGCGACATCTGGGGCTACCCGGAGGGCGAGGTCTACTTCCCGGGCTCGCCCGTCATGCGGGTCGAGGGGACCTTCGCCGAGGCCGTGCTGCTGGAGACGGTGATCCTGTCGATCCTCAACCACGACTCCGCGGTCGCCGCGGCCGCCTCCCGGATGGCCGTGGCCGCCGGTGACCGCCCGCTGATCGAGATGGGTGCCCGGCGCACCCATGAGCTGGCCGCCGTCGCCGCCGCACGCGCCGCCTTCGTGGGCGGCTTCAGTTCCACCTCGGATCTGGCCGCCGGCTTCCGCTACAACATCCCCACCGTCGGCACCAGCGCCCACGCCTTCACCCTGCTGCACGACAACGAGCGGGACGCCTTCACCGCCCAGGTCGCCTCGCTCGGCGGCACGACGACGCTGCTGGTCGACACCTACGACGTCACCGAGGCCGTGAAGATGGCCGTCGAGGTCGCCGGGCCGCAGCTGGGCGCGGTGCGCATCGACTCCGGGGACCTGCTGCTGCTCGCCCACCGGGTGCGCCAGCAGCTGGACGACCTGGGGGCCCAGGACACGAAGATCGTCGTGACCAGCGACCTGGACGAGTACGCCATCGCCTCGCTGGCCGCCGCGCCCGTGGACGCGTACGGCGTGGGCACCCAGCTGGTCACCGGCAGCGGGCACCCCACGTGCTCGATGGTCTACAAGCTGGTCGCCCGCGCGGACTCCTCCGGCGAGGACGCCCCGCTGCGGCCCGTGGCCAAGAAGTCGATGGGCGGCAAGACGTCCATCGGCGGCCGCAAGTGGGCCGCGCGCAGGGTCGACGCGGACGGGGTGGCCGAGGCGGAGGTCGTCGGCACGGGCGAGGTCCCGGCGGAGCTCGCGGACCGGCAGCTGCTGGTCGAGCTGGTCCGCAAGGGCGAGGTCGTCGCCCGGGAGCCGCTGGCCGCGGCCCGCGAACGGCACGTCCGGGCCCGCGCCGGGCTGCCGCTGTCGGCGACGCAGCTCTCCCGCGGCGAGCCGGTGCTGCCGACCGAGTACGTCGGCTAGGACACCCCCGGGGGGCGGCAGCGCGGGGGCGTGAGCCCCCGTTGTTCCCTTGCGCCGTCCGTTCCCCCTCGCACACCCCTACGTGAGTCACTACCCTCGGTCACATCGAGCTGATCTGTTGTTCGACCTGTTCGACCGACGGCCCTCCCCCCAAAGGATCTGCACCATGAACCGTGCACTGATCATCGTCGACGTGCAGAACGACTTCTGCGAGGGCGGCAGCCTCGCGGTGACCGGCGGCTCCGACGTGGCCGCGGCCATAACCGACCATGTGGCCGAGACGGCCGGGATATACGAACACGTCGTCGCGACGCGTGACCACCACGTGGACCCGGGCGAGCACTTCTCGCAGCACCCCGACTTCGAGCACTCCTGGCCGGCGCACTGCGTGGCGGGCACGGAGGGGAGCGGGTTCCACCCGAACTTCGCGCCCGTCATCACCTCCGGGGCGATCGAAGCGGTCTTCGACAAGGGGGCCTACGCGGCGGCGTACAGCGGCTTCGAGGGGACGGACGAGAACGGGGCACCGCTGGAACGGTGGCTGCGGGAGCGCGGGGTGACCGAGGTGGACGTGGTCGGCATCGCCACCGACCACTGCGTACGGGCCACGGCGCTGGACGCGGTGCGGTGCGGCTTCGCCACGCATGTGCTGCTGGACCTGACGGCGGGGGTCGCCGCCGAGACGACGCAGCGGGCGCTGGAGGAGATGCGGGAAGCGGGCGTCGAGCTGAGCGGCAAACCGATCGTGGGGTGAGCCCCGTGGGCGCTCACCCCGCCCGCCGCAACAACGTGGCTATCGGATGCCACGACTCCGTGTCGTCGTCCGGCATCGACCGCCACACGATGCCCTCCGGATGGTGCAGCACCGCCGTGATCTCGTCCGGCGTCGGCGGCTCCGTGTTGCCCCGGAGGTAGACCGCGCGCAGCCCCAGGTTGCGCAGGCGCGTCAACGCGCGGGCGCGGTTGGCCGCGCGGACCAGGACGCGTACGCGCGCGCCCGGCTCGGCGCCGCCGCCGGGCGGCCCCGGCAGGGCCAGGGCGACGACCACGCTGCTGTCCGGGAGTCTTGCGTAGCCTCCGCCTGCCATCGCCTCGCCTCAGCTCTCCGCCGGTAAGACCATCACGAGAGCATCATGGGCACGATGGCCGCCGCCCGCCAGAGGGCGAGGCGGCGGCCGGTTACCGAGCGGTCGCCTTGGTTATCGCTTCGCCGACGGGCCGACCTGGAGGACCATCCAGGAGCCGCCCGGCGCCTGCGCCAGGATCCGGATGCGGGTGTTGGTGTCGGCCAGGCGCACCCCGCCCGTGGGGTTCGCCGGGTCGTAGTAGGTGCCCTTGTGGTCGTCGAAGACCGGAACGCCCGCCTTGCCCTTGACCTTGGCGGCCACGCCGTTGGAGTGCACGGTGTAGCCCGCGGCCGGGAACCAGCTGAACGTCGAGTCGTAGGCCTGGAAGCGGTTGCGCATGAGCGAACCGTCCGCCCACTTCTCGGGCTTGGGGTGGGCGTCGACCGGCAGGATGCGGCCGGAACCGGGGTGTACGCCGACGTTGTTGTCCGCCTGCGAGGTGTCCCACAGCCACACCAACAGGCCGTTCTGGTACGGGTAGTGCTCCACCCGGCCCGGCTTGCTGTCCCGCCAGCCGAAGTTGTACGGGCCGGTCTTCAGGGTCCGGTCGTAGGAGACGTACTGGCGGTTCTCGGCGATGTAGTACTGCGGGTACTCCTTGGTGAAGGAGCCGCCGATGCGCGAAAAGCCGTTGGCCGTCCAGCCGTTGTCGTCGCCCTCGGCGTTGTCCGCGAAGACCGTCCGGCCGTCCGCGGTGAGCGTGATGGCGTCCGCCGTGAAGCCCTTGCCGGAGGTGCCGCCGTCGGTGGCGTAGCGGAAGCGGAGGCCGATCTTCTTGCCCGCGTACGCGTCGAGCGGGAAGGCCAGCTTCCGGTACGCGCCCGATGTGCCGGTCAGGGCCGGGCGGTTGCCGCCGTCGCGGGTGACCGCCTTGCCGTCGGCCGTGCCGTCGAGCGGGGTCCAGTTCGCGCCGTCGTCCGTGGAGACCTCGGTGTAGAGGAAGTCGTAGTTCTCCTCGATGTCCCACCAGCCGGAGAGGTCCAGCGACGCCTTGGAGGCACCGGTGAGGTCCACGGTCCGGGTCAGGGTGTTCTTCAGGCCGTCGCCCTGGCCCGACCACCACTGCCTGGTGCCCTCGGCCGGCTTGACCACGTCGGTGGTGACCTTCTTGGCCGGCAGGTCGACCACCAGGGCCTGCTTGTCCTTGGTGTTGTACTCGGCCACGCCCAGCTTGTGCGTCGACTTCGTCGCGGCCTTGGCCTTGTCGTAGTTCAGCCAGCCCAGTTGGAGCTTGTCCCAGGCGCTCATGTCGCCGGGAAGGTCGCCGATGGTGTCCTTGCCGTTGCCGAGCCAGGAGCCGGAGGACATCAACGACCAGAAGGCGACGGAGGACTCACCGGTTCCGGTGGTGTCGTACTCGTCGGGCAGGCCCAGGTCGTGGCCGTACTCGTGGGCGAAGACGCCGAGTCCGCCGTTCTCCGGCTGCATCGTGTAGTCGCCGACCCAGAAACCGGTGTCGCCGATCTCGGTGCCGCCCGCCTTGTTGCCCGCCGGGCCCGTCTTGCCGGCGTCGGAGCCGTAGGCGTACCAGCGGTGCGCCCAGATGGCGTCCTTGCCCTGCGCACCGCCGCCCGCCGACTCGTCCTCGCCGGCGTGGACGATCTGGAAGTGGTCGATGTAGCCGTCGGGCTCGTTGAAGTTGCCGTTGTGGTTGTAGTCGTTGCGGTCCCACTGGTCGTACTGGGCCAGGGTGGCCTTGATGTCGGCGTCGCTGCGGCCGGCGGCCTTCTGGTCCGCCACCCACTGGTTCACCGCGTCGCGCACCAGGTCCCAGGCGTTGGAACAGTTCGTGCTGCCGCAGTAGTTGGAGCCGTAGCGCGCCTCGTTCCAGGGCACGCGCACCCAGTCGCTGACGACGCCGTCGACCGAGTAGCGGCCCGAGGACTGCTTCTCGTAGTACTTGGCCAGGGACTCCTTGTTCTTGTCGTGCGAGAAATAGAGATCCTGGTAGTGCTGCCGGTCGAAGTCCTTCTGCCAGGCCGTGCTGTTGTCCTTCGCACGGTCCGGCTCCGGTATCCGGTTGTGGGCGGGGCCGGGCGTGCCGCCGTACTTCTTGACGGGCGGCTTGGGGCCGTCGGGCCCGTCCGGGTCGTACATCGTCGTGTCGTCGACCTTGTCGCCGAAGTCGACGAGGATCGTGAAGATCTTGTCGGTCTTCTGCCGGGCGAGCTCGACGTACTTGCCCTTGCCGAGCTGGACGACCGTGGACGGTCCGCGCTTCTCGGCCTTGGCGTCGCCGGAGATCACCTGCTCCAGCGCGGACTTGCGCTGGTCGGCCTGCTTCTTCGAGTAGGGGCCCTTGAGGTCGTGCTCCGCACCGCGCTGCACCTGCGCGGGGTCGTGGCGCTCGACGGCGGCGGGCGAGGGCGAGTCGGTCGGGCTCGCGGCCCAGGCCGTCCCCGTGGTCAGGGTGGCCGCGCCGAGTGCGGCGGTCACCGTGGCCACGGCGGCGGCTCTGAAGCCCCTCCGTTGGCTGCTGTTCACTTGTGAGTGTCCTCCCCAGTAAGAACTGTGGAGGTATTTGACCGGAGTGACGCAAGAAAAGACAGATCTTGACTGAGGCGGTCAACCCCAGTACGTTATGCGGACTTTAAGTTTCGAATAAAGGATGGGGCAAGGGTTTCTTCGATGTGCAACGGGCGCACAACGACGCCCCGTTGATGCCTCCAGTGCATCCACACGCCCCCTGCGCCCTGCCACCATGGGTTAGGTCACGCTTACTGCTGGTTCCCCTCGGGCAGTCAGGACCGTAGAGTCGGAGTGCTGTCCCCTGTCTGCCGACTCGTCGTCCCCGCCGATGTCTTGAGGACGGATACCGCCATGCCGCGTCCGACTCCTGCACAGATCGCCTACGGCTCGGCCACCGTGGTCTTCTCGACCCTCGTCATGCTGCTGCTGTCCCAGGAGCGCTCGGGGTTCGGAGCCGCGGTCGTCGCCCTGACGGCCCTGGTCCTCGGATTGCTCGCCGCCTTCGCCGTCGCGGCGCCACCGCGCCGCCGGCATACACGGACCGCCGTCCGGATCCCCGGGCAGCGGACGCCCTCGCAGACGGCAGCCGCCCCCACGGTCAGCGAGTCACTGCACGGTTGACACCACGACGGTCTTCGCCGCCTTGTCGTGGATGCACTGGTGGTACGGCTGGTCCCATGTGCACCACAGCACATTGATCAGCCAGAACAGGAAGCCGCAACAGGGCACGATCTCCGGCAGGTTGTAGACCGCCGCACGCGTCCAGCCCGCGCTGCCCGCCGGGACGGCGCCGTTGTCCAGCATCCCGACCCGGATCTTCATCGCCATCTTGCCGAGCGTCTGCCCGCGCGAGGTCAGCATCAGCCCCTCGTAGACGAAGTAGACGACGGCGATGAGGATGCCCAGGCCCGAGGTCTTGCCGTTGTCCTGCGTGGGATCCCAGCCGCGGGTGGCCGCCGAGAAGATCGCGGTGATCGGGACGCCGACGATCAGGCCGTCGATGATGCGGGCGACGAGCCGCTTGAACCGGTTCGCCAGCGGCGGCATGCCGGCCAGGGGGTCGGCTGCGCCGTATGCGTTGCCGTAGGGGCTGCCGGGGCCGCCGGGCGGCGGCGGACCGCCGGGGCCGCCGTAGGGCGGGGCACCGCCGTACGGGCCGCCGTGCCGGCCGCCGTACTGATCACCGGGCGGCTCGGACGGCGGCTGCTTCAGGAACGGGTCGTTGTCCTGCGGCTCCTCGGTGCTCATGGCCCGAGTAGAACCCAGGGCACCGCCTCCCGCATCCGCCGCTGTGCCGTTCGGGTTCGGCGGCCGTGCGCGAGTGCGGGCCGTCAGTGGCTGCTCGCGCAGTTCCCACCGGCCCGCAGCCGACGGACCGGCTCAACCCTTGGCCGAGGCCACGAACGTGCGCGCCGCCTTGTCGTGCCAGCACTGCCGCCACGGGCGGTCGAACAGGCACCACAGGACGTTCAGTACACCGATGCCCAGCACGCCCAGCACGGCGTTGACGAGCCAGCGCCGCAGTGCCGTGCCGAACGAGGCCTTGTCGTGCGACTCGATGTCCAGCACCCGCACCCCGAACAGCTTCTTGCCCAGCGTGCTCCCCCACAGCGCGGTCGGCAGCGCCTCGTAGAGCACCCCGCCGACGAGGAGGACCGCCAGCACGATGCCGAGGTACATGCCGGTCGTGCCGTCGAGCAGCCAGACCGTCACCGTCTGGCCGGACTGCCGGGCGCGCTCCACCTTGGCGTCGATGTGGTCGACGGACTTGTCCCACAGCGGCGCCGCGACGGCGCCCACGGCCGTGCCGAGCACGGCCCAGTCGATCAGCCGCGCGCCCAGGCGGCGGCCGAGCGGGGCCGGCCGGCCCTGGGCCTGCGCGGCCATCGCGAAGAAGTCGTCCGCGGGCGGCGGCTTCCACGGCCCCGGCTCCCCCGCGGCGAGCTGGTGCACCTGCTGCGCCCAGCCGACCGGGCCCTGCGGCGGGACGGACTGCTGCTGCTCCCGGACCGGCACCGCGGCCGATGACGGACGGAGCACGGGCGGCGGGCTCTCCTGACGCCGGGCGGGGACCGCGGCGGGCGGCTCCTGGGTGCGCTGGTCCGGCCGGGCCTGCGGGGCGGCCGTGATCTGCGGGGCGGCGGGCGCCGGTTCGGGGCCGCCCGGGAGCGGCGCGGGCGGGC
>NZ_JABBXF010000008.1 GCF_013030945.1 Streptomyces morookaense
GCCGGCACCCCCGCCCTCCCCCCGGCCCCCGGCGCAGCCGGCCCGGCACGTCGCCGCCTACCGCCCGTCCGTCGCCGCGCCGCCGGCGCAGGGCGGGGCATCGCCCGTCACGCTCATGCTCGTGCTCACCGCCCCGGCCGTCCTGGCTGCCGCCGCCCTGCGTCCGCGCCCGGGCGGGCGCGGCCGCTGATCCCGAACCGGAGGTTCCCCCTTGTCCGAATGGCTGGTTCTGGCCATCGCCATGGCCGCCGCCTGCGTGGTGGTCCTGACCATCACCGTGCTCAGGGAGCGCAGGCTCGGCGAGGACGACGACCCGTCCGAGACCCCCGACGTCATCGAGTACATGACGATGATGGTCGGCGTGGTCTACGCCATCGTGCTGGGCCTGGCCATCGCCGGCGTGTGGGAGGCCCGCAACGGCGCGCAGACCGCGGTGCAGGCCGAGGCGCAGGCGCTGCACGAGGTGTACGAGCGGGTGCAGGTGTACGCGCCGGACGCCCGTGACCAGACGCGCAAGGACGTCACCGCATACGCGAGCTATGTGGTCCACAAGGAGTGGCCCGTGATGCTCGAGGACCAGAAACTCACCGAGCACGGGGCGCAGTTGCTGGACAAGGTGCGGGACGATGTCACCTCGTACCAGCCACGCAACGACCACGAGGCCCAGTCGTACCAGCCGTTGCTGGACCAGGTGGGTGCGGCCAACGCCGCGCGCAACGCCCGCGCGGCGAACGCGGGCGACACGATGCCCGGCGTGGTGTGGTTCGGTCTGATCGCCGGGGCCCTCGTGGCCGTCGGGATCATCTTCACCCTGCAGATCAGGAGGTCACCGCGCGAGCTGCTGCTCGCGGGCCTCTACAGTGCGCTGATCGCGTTCCTCCTGTTCCTCATCTGGGACTTCAACTCGCCGTTCGGCCATCATGTGGCCGAGGCGTCGGGCCCGTTCACCGATCTGTTCTCCATCTGACCGGCAGGTGCTTGAGCCCGTTCAGGAAGTTCGAGGTCAGCCGGACCGGTTCCCCCGCCCGCTCCAGGCCGGGGAGCCGGTCCGCCGCCGTGCGCAGCATGGCCCTGAGCTGGGCGCGCGCGAGGTGGGCGCCCAGGCAGTAGTGCGGGCCGAAGCCGAAGCTGACGTGGTCGTTGGGCGTGCGGGTGATGTCGAAGCGGTCGGGGTCCGCGAAGACGCGTTCGTCGCGGTTGGCGGAGGGGTGGTGGACGACGACCTTCTCGCCGCGCCGGATGCGGACGCCGCCGAGTTCGGTGTCCCGGGCGGCGGTGCGCCGGATGTGCACGACGGGCGACCAGTGGCGCAGCACCTCCTCGACGGCCGGTCCGGTCAAGTCAGGCCGGGTGCGGAAGAGTTCGAACTGGTCGGGGTGGTCCAGGAGGGTCAGCAGGCCGCCGGGCAGCGAGTTGCGCAGGGTCTCGGTCCCGGCCACCACCAGGATGAAGAACATGTTCTCGAACTCTTCGCGGGCGAGCCCCTCGGCGGCCATCGTGGCCATCACGCTGCCCGGCCGCGGCGCCTCGGCCAGGGCGTGGGCGTAGTGGAACATGTCGGGCAGCCCATGGCGTGAGCGGGGGTTGACCGGGGAGCCGTCGGGCCGCACCGGCGGGGCGGAGGGCCGCAGGGCCAGGGCCGCGCGGCCCATCGGCGTGAGCGAGGCGGGGTCGGCGGTGCTGGACTGCGCGTAGTCGGCGTCCTGGTAGCCGATGACCCGGTTCGCCCAGTCGAACAGCAGCCGCTGGTCCTGCTGCGGCACCCCCAGCACATCTGCCAGGGTCTGCACGGGCAGATCGGCGGCGAGTTCGGCGAAATCCGCCGCACCGCGGTGGGCCACGCCGTCGACGAGCGCCCGGGTGCGTTCCTCGATCGCCGCCTCCAACTCCCGTACCGCGCGCGGCGTGAAGGCCGCGGCCACGATGCGGCGCAGCCGGCTGTGCGCGGGCGGATCCTGGTTGAGCACCATGGACCGGAGGAACTCCAGGTCGTCCGCGGTGTCGGGGTCGCGGATCTGCGTGGCGCCCAGGGACGACGAGAACAGCTCCGGGGTGCGCAGGACGTACTTGACGTCCGCGTGCCGGAAGACGCCCCAGTAGCCGGGGCCGGCGGGCCAGGGGCCGACGACCGGTTCGGGCACCCGGCACACGGGGCTGTGGTCGCGCAGCTCGCGGAAGAGCGCGTACGGGACGCCGCGGGCGTAGGTCGCGGGGTCGAACACCTGGGAGGCCGGGGCACGGTCGGTCACGCCAGGGACCGTAGGCGCTCACCTGGCGGCTGCGTCAAGAGGCCGACAGAATGTTGACCGGTGAGGGCTCCGTTGCAGCTCTGTGCGTTTCCCGTCCGGGGCTTTCGGGCAAGGGCCTTGCTCGGGTGGGCCATGGCCCTCGAACGGGAGGTACGGAGCGTGACGTACAGCCGACTGGAGACGGAAGGTTTCGCACGGCCGATCGACGAGGCCGAGGCGGAGGCGTACCTGCGCGGTATCTGTTTCAAGACCGGGCCGCCCAGGCTGCTGGGGGTCGAACTCGAATGGCTCGTCCACGATCTCTCCGATCCCGCCCGCCCCGTCTCCGCGCCCCGGCTGGCCGCCGCGGCCGACCGGCTGCGGTCCCTGCCGCTGCGGTCCTGGCTCACCATCGAACCCGGCGGCCAGATCGAACTCAGTTCGCGGCCCGCGGAGTCCCTCGCCTCCTGCGTGGCGGATCTCTCCGCCGATCTCTCCCTCGCCCGCTCCGCCCTGCGCGACCTGGGGCTCGTCCTGGCCGGTTACGGCAAGGAGCCCTGGTACGAGCCCGACCGGGTGCTCATGAAGCCCCGCTACGACGCGATGGAGATCTACTACGACCGGATCAACGACGCCGGGAGCACCGTGATGTGCCGCACCGCGTCCGTCCAGGTCTGCGTGGACGCGGGGTACGAGGAGCCGGGGCCGATGGGGTACGGGCGGCGCTGGCGGCTGGCCCACCTGCTGGGTGCGGTGCTCGCCGCGGCCTTCGCCAACTCCCCGCTGCACCTGGGGAAACCGACCGGTTGGCGGTCCACCCGGCAGGCCTGCTACTCACGGATGGACCCGGGGCGCACCCTGGCCCCGGCCGAGGACCTCGAACCGCGCTCGGCGTGGGCGGCGTACGCGCTGGACGCGCCGGTGATGTTCGTACGGTCCGAGGCCGGCCCGTGGTCCGTGCCGCAGGGGCTGGCCCTGCGCCGCTGGGTCCGCACCGGGCGGCCCCGGCCGGTCACCAGGGGTGATGTGGACTATCACCTGACGACGCTGTTCCCGCCGATAAGGCCGCGCGGGCACCTGGAGCTGCGCATGATCGACGCGCAGCCGGGCGAGGACGGCTGGCTGGTGCCGGTCGCCGTCACGGCGGCCCTGTTCGACGACGCCACGGCGGCCGAAACGGCGCACCGCGTGGTGCAGGCCCTCGCCGGCACGGCGGGGATGCGGACGGCACCGCGCAATCCGCTGTGGCTCAACGCCGCCCGGCACGGGCTGTCCGACCCGGAGCTGCACGCGGCGGCGGTGGTCTGCTTCGCGGCCGCCCGCGAGGCCCTGCCGAGACTCGGGGCGCCGCCCCGCGTCCTGGCGGCCGTCGACGAGTTCACCGAGCGGTACGTGGAACGCCGCCGGTGCCCCGCCGACGACCTGCTCGACCACGTGAACGGCAAGGAGAGCCACTGATGCACGCTGCCCCCGGGCCCGGGCCCGAAGCACAGCGGCAGCGCGCAGCGCATGCCCTGCTGGCGGCCCGTGAGCGCACCCAGGCGCTCACGGGCTGCGTGGACGAGCACGAACTGACCGAACAGCACTCCCCGTTGATGTCGCCGCTGGTGTGGGACCTGGCGCACATCGGCAACCAGGAGGAGCAGTGGCTGCTGCGCACCGTCGGCGGCCGTGAGGCGCTGCGCCCGGAGATCGACGCGGTGTACGACGCCTTCGCGCACCCCCGCGCCGACCGGCCCGCGCTGCCGCTGCTCCCGCCGGAGGAGGCGCGGGGCTATGTCGCCGACGTGCGCGGCCGGGTGCTGGACGTGCTGGAGCGCGCCCCCGTGGACGGCGAGAACCCGCTGCTGGCGGGCGGCTTCGCCTTCGGCATGATCGCCCAGCACGAGCAGCAGCACGACGAGACGATGCTCATCACGCACCAGCTGCGCCAGGGCCCCGCCGCGCTCACCGCCCCCGAGCCGCCGCCGGCCGCCCCCGATGCGGCACTGCTGCCCCCCGAAGTCCTCGTGGAGGGCGGCCCGTTCACGATGGGCACGTCCACCGAGCCATGGGCGCTGGACAACGAGCGGCCCGCGCATCAGCGCTTCGTGCCGTCGTTCTTCATCGACACCGTGCCGGTGAGCAACGGCGCCTACCTGCAGTTCATCGAGGACGGCGGCTACACCGAGCCGCGCTGGTGGCATCCCGAGGGCTGGGAGCAGGTGCGCCGGTACGAGCTGACCGCCCCGCTGTTCTGGCGCCGCGAGGGCGGTGCCTGGTTCCGGCGGCGGTTCGGCACCGTCGAGCCCGTACCGCCCGGGGAACCGGTTCTGCACGTGAGCTGGTACGAGGCCGCCGCCTACGCGGCCTGGGCCGGGCGGCGGCTGCCCACGGAGGCCGAGTGGGAGAAGGCCGCCCGCCACGACCCCCGCACGGGCCGCTCCCTGCGCTATCCCTGGGGCGACGAGGACCCCGCCCCCGACCGCGCCAACCTCGGCCAGCGCCATCTGCGCCCGGCACCCGTGGGGGCGTATCCGCGGGGCGCATCGCCGCTGGGTGTCCGGCAGTTGATCGGCGACGTGTGGGAGTGGACGTCCGGCGACTTCCTGCCCTACCCGGGATTCCGGGCCTTCCCCTACCGCGAGTACTCCGAGGTCTTCTTCGGCAGCTCGTACAAGGTGCTGCGCGGCGGCTCGTTCGCCGTCGACCCGGTCGCCTGCAGAGGGACCTTCCGCAACTGGGACCTGCCGGTGCGCCGGCAGATCTTCTCCGGCTTCCGCACGGCGCGGGACGCGGAGCCCGTCTGATGTGCCGTCATCTCGCTTATCTGGGACCGGAGTCACCGCTCGGAGAGCTCCTCGTCGAACCGTCGCACTCCCTCCTGCGCCAGTCCTGGGCGCCGCGCCGGCAGCAGCACGGCACGGTCAACGCGGACGGCTTCGGCGTCGGCTGGTACGCGCCCGGCGACCCCGTGCCCGCGCGCTACCGGCGGGCGGGCCCGGTGTGGGCGGATCTCTCCTTCACCGACCTGGCCCGGGTCGTGCGCACCGGGGCACTGCTCGCCGCGGTGCGGGACGCGACCGCACCGGGCGCCGACCCGGAGGCGGCCGCGGCCCCCTTCGCCGCCGGGCGCTGGCTGTTCAGCCACAACGGGGCGCTGACCGGGTGGCCGGACTCCGTCGCCCCGCTCGCCTCCCGGCTGCCCGCGAGCACGCTGCTGCGGCTGGCCGCGCGCACCGACTCGGCGTTCGCCTGGGCCGTGGTGGAGCACCGGCTGCGCGAGGGCGAGGCACCGGGGCCCGCGCTGGCGGGCGCCGTGGCCGGCCTCGCCGGCGCGGCGCCCGGCTCCCGCCTCAACTTCCTGCTCACCGACGGCGTGTGCATAGCCGCCACCGCGTGGGGCGACACCCTCTGGTATCTGCGCGGCCCCGACGGCCGCACGGTCGTGGCCTCCGAGCCGTACGACGACGACCCCCGCTGGGCCGAGGTCCCCGACCACACTCTTCTCACCGCCGACCGCACCGACGTCTCGCTGTCCCCGCTGTAACCGGCACAATCGGCACAAGGAGCCCCGTCCGTGAGCCCGTTCGTCCTCACCCGTGCCCTTCCCCTCGACGCCACCGCCGCAGCCCTGCGCGCGGACGTCTCCGCAGGGCTGACCCGTACGCCCAAGGAGCTCCCTCCGAAGTGGTTCTACGACGCCCGCGGCAGCGAGCTGTTCGACGAGATCACCCTGCTGCCGGAGTACTACCCGACGCGCGCCGAACGCGAGATCCTCGTCGACCGCTCCGGCGACATCGCCCGCGCGACGGGCGCCCGCACCCTGGTCGAACTGGGTTCGGGCTCGTCCGAGAAGACCCGCCACCTCATCCGCGCGCTGCCCGCCCTCGACACCTACGTGCCCGTCGACGTCAGCGAGAGCGCCCTCCGGGGCGCCGCGCAGACGCTGCTCGCCGAGCACCCGGACCTGTCCGTGCACGCCCTGGTCGCCGACTTCCAGTACGGCCTGGCCCTGCCGGAAACGCCCGGGCCGCGGCTGCTCGCCTTCCTGGGCGGCACGATCGGCAATCTGCTCCCCGACGAGCGGGCCGTGTTCTTCCGCGCCCTGCGCGCGGCGCTCGCCCCCGGCGACGCGCTGCTGCTGGGCACGGACCTGGTCAAGGACGAGCGGACCCTCGTCGCGGCCTACGACGACGCCCAGGGGGTGACGGCCGCGTTCAACAAGAACGTCCTGACCGTCATCAACCGCGAACTGGAAGCGGACTTCGACCCGGACGACTTCGGCCACGTCGCGCTGTGGGACGCCCGGCACGAGTGGATCGAGATGCGGCTGCGGGCCCGCAGGGACGTCGTCGTGAAGATCCCGTCCCTCGACCTCGCCGTCTCCTTCTCGGCGGGCGAGGACCTGCGCACCGAGGTCTCGGCCAAGTTCCGCCGCGAGGGCGTGCGCGCCGAGCTGGCATCGGCGGGCCTGGACCTGACCCACTGGTGGACGGACGAGCAGGGCCGCTTCGCGCTGTCCCTGTCCGTCCCGGCTAGCCTCCCCCTGTGAGCAAGGAGCACAACGAAACACAGAACATCCCCCTGCCGGCGGGCTTCGAGCGCGGCACGGACGGCCCCAAGGTGATCGTCGCGGGCGTCGACGGCTCGGACTCGTCCTGGCGCGCCGCGGCCTACGCGGCGGGCCTGGCCCGCCGGCAGAACGCGCTGCTCGCGCTCGTCTACGTGCAGCCGATGCTGACCGGCGGCGCCGCACTGGGCGCGCCCGTCGCGGGGATGACGGAGGAGGTCGCCGAGGAACTGCTGGCCGAGATCCGCGCCACGGCGGAGCGCCTGCAGGACGTGTACCGCCTGCGCTGGGAGTTCCACACCTTCCCCGGCGACCCGTACACGGGCCTGGTGAAGGCGGCCGACGACCTGAGGGCGGACGCCGTGGTCGTCGGGGCCTCGGAGCAGGCGGGGCACCGCTTCGTCGGGTCGGTGGCGGTACGGCTGGTGAAGGCGGGGCGGTGGCCGGTGACGGTTGTGCCGTAGCGCCCCGAAGGGGCGCGGCACCCGGGTGGCCTCTTCCGCCTCGCGTCGGCGTCTCCCACCGGTCACGGTTGGACCATGGGCAACCACACCTACCGGGTGACGGAGATCGTCGGCTCGTCGGACGAGAGCGTCGAGGCGGCGATCCGCAACGGGATCGACCGCGCCGCACAGACCCTGCGGCAGTTGGACTGGTTCGAGGTGACCCAGGTCCGCGGTCACCTCGAGAACGGCGCGATCGCGCACTACCAGGTGGGGATGAAGGTGGGCTTCCGACTGGAGGACACCTGACCCGCGGTTCACGGCACGTGGAACTCCGCGCTCAGCGGAAGATCCGCGCTGGAGCGGCCGACGTGGATCCCGTAGCGGCCGGGGAGGACCGTCCAGCCCTGCCGTTCCTCGCTCCAGACGGCGAACGCGTCGCGCGGGACGGGGAGTTCCACGGTCCGGCTGCCCCCGGGCGCCAGGGTCGCCTTGGCGAACGCCTTGAGCACCGGTGACGGCTCGCCTGCGGCATCCGGGTGCTCCAGATACAGCTGCACGACCTCGCTGCCGGTCCGGGAGCCGGTGTTGCGGACGGTGACCCGGACCTGTGCCCCGCCGTCGGCACCGGTCCGGATGCCGAGGTCCCCGAGGGTGAAGCGGGTGTAGGAGAGCCCGAAGCCGAAGGGGAACAGGGGCTTCTGTCCCGACCGGTGGTACCGGCGGTAGCCGACCGCAAGCCCCTCGTCGTAGTGGACAGAGACGCCGTCACCCGGGTACCGGTCGCCGGAACCGGCAGGGCCCTGGCGGTCGGTGGCGGGGAAGGTCTCGGGCAGGCGGCCGCCCGGCTCGGCGTCGCCGAAGAGCAGGGCGGCGATCGCGGCTCCCTGTTCCTGTCCTGCGTACCAGTTGGCGATGACGCCCCGCACCTTGTCCAGCCAGGGCATGAGGACCGCGCCGCTGGTGTTGAGCACCACCACGGTGTTCGGGTTGGCCGCGGCGACGGCCTCGATCAGCTCGTTCTGGCCGGCGGGAAGGGCGAGCGTGCTCCGGTCCGTTCCCTCTCCGGCCGTGTCGGCCACGAAGACCACGGCGCGGTCCGCCTTCGCCGCGACCGCCGCCGCGTCGGTGGTGCGGCCGAGCAGGTCGTGGGACGAGACGACCTTGACCGTGCCCGCCCGGGCCTCGATGCCCGCCAGCGGTGTGATCGCGGTCCCGGTGCGGTTGACCGTCGCGGAGCCGTAGGTCGGCTGCGGAATCCGGTGCGCGGCTTCCCCGATGACGGCGACGGACCGCACCGCCCCGGAGAACGGCAGGACCCCTTGGTTCTTCAGCAGGACGCTGCCCTGCACGGAGATGCTGCGCGCGAGCGCCAGGTGTTCGCGTGAGCTGACGACGGTCCGGAGGGCACTGCGCGGGTCCGGCAGACGGTGGTCGAACAGCCCGGCCCGGAACATCGCGGTGAGCACGTCCGCGACCATGCCGTCCACCACGGATTCGGCGACCTCGCCGTTCCGGACGGCGTTCTTCAGTGCGGTGCCGAAGTACGTGCCGCCCGGCATCTCCACGTCGGAGCCCGCCTTCGCGGCAGCGACGGTGCTGTGGGTGCCGCCCCAGTCGGACACCACCATCCCGTCGAACCCCCACTCGCCGCGCAGCACTTGGCCGACGGCGTAGGCGTTCTCGCTCGCGTAACTGCCGTCGATCTTGTTGTACGCCGTCATGACGGCGGCCGCACCGCCCTGCTGCACCGCTGCCCGGAAGGCCGGGAAATAGATCTCGTGCAGGGCGCGCCGGGACACCACGACGTCGACGGACATGCGGTCCGTCTCCTGGTTGTTCGCGGCGAAGTGCTTGACGGTGGCGATGACGTACTGGCTCTGGATGCCCTCGACCACCGCTTCCGCCAGGCGGCTGTTGAGGTGCGGGTCCTCGGTGAAGGCCTCCGCGGAGCGCCCCCAGTTCGGCACCCGGAGAATGTTGACGCAGGGCGCCAGGGCGACGTTGTGCCCCTTGCCCGCCTGCTCGGCGCCGTACGCGGCACCGTAGCGCCGGGCCAGTCCGGGATCCCAGGCGGCGGCCAGGGCCTTCGCACCGGGCCACTGGGTCACGCCCGTGGCCCCGTTGCCCACCCCGTTCGGGCCGTCGGCGAGATACAGGGCGGGAATGCCCAACCGGGAGTTGCCGGGGATGCTTCCGTTGTACCCGGCGCCGGGGAACTGGGGCCCCGTGCCGTGCAGTTGGGTGACCTTCTCGTCCAGGGTCATCCGCCGCACCAGCTCCTCGGCCTTGTGCCGCGCCTGGTCGCCGGCGTGCGGGCGGTGCGCCGGAGCCGGCAGGGCGACCGCCCCCGGGCGCATCGCCACGACTGCGGCACCGGCGAGCTTGACCGCCAGCCTCCGGCTCATCTCCATGCGTGTTCCTCTCTGCGGGAGCAGGCGGACCGGAAACCGACATGATTGGCTGCTACAACTCCTTTTGAAAGACCTGGAAGTTGAGCTTCACCGGAAGGGGTGAAGATCCTTGCCGCCCCGAGCGCGCCCCTGACATCGTGATCCGCAACTCGGCACCAATGCCAGCCTTTTCGGGGTGTTTCCCTCTTGATGCAAGCCGTGATCGGCGTAAGTCCCTTCGGTGAAGCCAATGCGCAGATCGTCGCAGCCGTCGGCAGAGCAGGAGGGCTCGGTGTCCTCGATCTCGGCAGCGGGGACCGCCGCGCCCGCGAAGCCCTCGCACTGGCCCGGCAGTGGACCTCCGGCGCGTTCGGTGTCCGCATTCCGGCCGGCTGCTCGATCCGCCCCGACGACCTATGGGGTCCGGGCGCCGGCGAGGGGCCGCACACCGTCGTCCTGGCTCCCGGCGTCGCCTGGCCCGTCGACGGGCGCCGGGCCGTGTCCGTCGTCGCGGAGGTCCGATCCCGGGCGGAGGCCCGCGCGGCGGTACGGGCGGGAGCGGCCGGCCTGATCGCGCGCGGCAGCGAATGCGGGGGCCCGGCCGGCGAGCTGTCCACCTTCGTCCTGCTGCAACACCTGCTCGCCGACCCGCAGTTGACCGTTCCGGTCTGGGCGTGCGGCGGCATCGGGCCGAACACCGCCGCGGCGGCAGTCGTCGCAGGTGCCGCAGGCGTGGTGCTCGACGTGCAGCTCGCGCTGCTGACGGAAGCGGCCCTGCCCCCTGCGCTCGGTCACCTGCTGCGCACCGCGGACGGCACCGGCACGGTCCTCGCCGACGGAGAGCGCCTGCTGGACAGCCGCCGCCCGGGCCTCCCCGCCGGCCTGCGCGACCACCCCGTACCGCTCGGGCAGGACGCCTTCCTCGCGGCCCGGTTCGCCCGCGTGCACCGCACGGTGGGCGCCGCCGTGCGGTCGGTGCGCGAGGCCATGGACCAGGCACTGCGGAATCCCGGCGCGGCGCAGGCACTCCGCCCGGGATCGGCGATGAGCCGCGCCCTCGGCACCGAACTCCCCGTGGTGCAGGGGCCGATGACCCGGGTCAGCGACCAGGCGCGCTTCGCCGCCGCCGTGGCGGACGGCGGCGGTCTTCCGTTCGTCGCCCTCGCGCTGGCAGGTCCCGAACGGACCCGGTCCGTCCTGGAGGAGACCAGGGACGCGCTCGGCGGACGGCCCTGGGGCGTCGGCATCCTGGGCTTCGCGCCCGAACACCTGCGGACCGCCCAGCTGGAAGCCGTGCGCGAGATCCGGCCGACCCACGCCGTCCTCGCCGGCGGCCGGCCCGCACAGGCGGCCGCGCTGGAGGCCCACGGCATCCGTACCTTCCTGCAGGTCCCGACGCCCGGGCTGCTCGGCCGGTTCCTCGCCGCAGGGGCCAGGCGGTTCGTCTTCGAGGGCGCGGAGTGCGGCGGCCACGTCGGCCCGAGCAACGCGTTCCCGCTCTGGGAGGCCCAACTGGCCGTCCTGGAGGACTTCCTGGACGCGCAGCCGGCCGGGAGCACACCGCCGGGCATCGAGGTGCTGTTCGCGGGCGGGGTGCACGACGAGCGCTCGGCGGCGATGGTCGCCGCCCTGTCCGCCGGGGTCGCCGCGCGGGGCGTGGCCGTCGGCATGCTGATGGGCACCGCGTATCTCTTCACGCGGGAGGCGGTGGAGTGCGCCGCGGTCCGGCCGCTCTTCCAGCGCAGGATGCTCGCAGCGGACCGCACCGTCCTGCTGGACACCGCACCGGGCCACGTCACCCGCTGCGTGCCGAGCCGGTTCACCGACGCCTACGCGACGCACAAGGAAGAATTGCGCCGACAGGGTGTTCCCGGGCGGCAGGCGTGGGAGAAGCTGGAGCAGCTCAACGTCGGGCGGCTGCGCATCGCGAGCAAGGGCGTCGAGCGGGTGGGCGCCGAGCTGCGCGAGGTGGGCGAGCAACGGCAGGCGGACGAAGGCCTGTTCATGGCCGGTGAGGTCGCGGTGCTGCGCGACGCGACCACCACCGTCGCCGCACTGCACCGGGCCGTGACGGACGGGGCGGCCGCGTTCCACGGGCGGCAGTCCGCCGGACGGGCCGGGGCGGCGGATGCCCCGGCCGCTGTGCCCGAACCACTGGACGTCGCGATCGTCGGCATGGCCTGCATGTTCCCGGACGCCCCCGACCTGCCCGCCTTCTGGGCGCACGTGCTCGCCGGCTCGGACACCGTGACCGAAGTACCGGAGGACCGCTGGGACCCGGCGCTCCACTACGGCGAAGAGGCGTCCGCACACGACGTGTCGGTGTCCAAGTGGGGCGGCTTCCTGCCGGGCATCCCCTTCGACCCGCTGCGCTACGGGATTCCGCCGTCCTCGCTCGCCTCCGTCGAACCCGTGCAGCTGCTCGCCCTGGAGGCGGCCCGGCGGGCCATCGCCGACGCCGGGTACGAGCACAGGGACTTTCCGCGCTCGCGCACCTGCGTGATCTTCGGCGCCGAGGCCGGGAGCGAACTCTCCCACGCGACCGCGCTGCGCACCGTCCTGCCGTCCTACCTGGGGCGGCTCCCCGACGAGCTGGAGCAGCAGCTTCCCGCTCTCACCGAGGACTCCTTCCCCGGCATGCTCGCCAACGTCGTCTCCGGCCGCATCGCCAACCGGCTGGACCTCGGCGGGGCCAACTACACCGTCGACGCCGCCTGCGCCTCGTCCCTGGCCGCGGTCGACGCCGCGTGCCGGGAACTGGTGACGGGCGCGGCGGACGTCGCCGTGTGCGGCGGAGCCGACCTGCACAACGGGATCAACGACTACCTGCTCTTCTCCTCCGTGCACGCACTGTCCCCCACCGGCCGCTGCCGGACCTTCGACGCCGATGCGGACGGCATCGTGCTGGGCGAGGGGGTCGCCTGTCTCGTGCTCAAACGCCTGGCCGACGCCCGGCGGGACGGGGACCGGGTCTACGCCGTCGTCAAGGGCGTCGGGGCGGCCGGCGACGGACGGTCCCTGGGTCTGACCGCACCGCGGCCGGAGGGCCAGCGCGCGGCGCTGGAGCGGGCCTACGCCCAGGCCCGGACGTCACCCGCGCGGGTCGGCCTGGTGGAGGCCCACGGCACCGGCACCGCGATCGGCGACCGCACCGAACTCGGCGTGCTCACCGAGGTGTTCGCCGAGGCGGGCGCCGAGCCCGCCTCCTGTGTGCTCGGCTCGGTCAAGTCGCAGATCGGCCACACCAAGTGCGCCGCCGGCATGGCGGGGCTGATCAAGGCCGCTCTGGCGCTGTACACCGGGGTGCGGCCGCCGACCCTGCACGTCCGGCGGCCCAGCCCTGCCTGGCGGAGCGGCAGCAGTCCGTTCGTCTTCCACGACCGGGCCCTGCCCTGGGGCACTCCGGGCGGCGAACGCGCCGCCGGGGTCAGCGCGTTCGGATTCGGCGGCACGAACTTCCATGTGGTGCTGGAGGGTTGCGCGGATGCCGCGCCGCCGCGCCGGGCCGCCGACGCCTGGCCCGCCGAGCTGTTCCTGTTCCGCGGCAGGGCCGCGATCGAGGATCTGCTCCGGCTGACGGAGGCGAACGAGTCCCGCGCGGCGGGCGGAGCGACTGCATCCCACCAACGGCCGTGGCGGCTGCGGGACCTGGCGCTGACAGCGGCACACCGGGCCTCGGCTCCGGGTGCCGGTCCCGTCACCGCGGCCGTGGTCGCGTCCTCGCTCACCGAGTTGCCGGGGCTGCTGCGAGCCGCGCTGAACGGCCGGGCCGCGCCGGGCGTCTTCACGGCCGACACCGGGCGGACCGAAGGGAAGCTGGCCTTCCTGTTCCCCGGCCAGGGCAGCCAGCGGACCGGAATGCTGGCGGACCTGTTCGCCGCCTTCCCCGAGACGCAACGGCATCTGCAGGGCGCCCCCGTCTCCGCGATGTTCCCGCCGGCCGCGTTCGGCCCGGCGGAGCGGGACGCGCAGCGTGCCCGGCTCACCGACACCCGCAGCGCTCAACCGGCCCTGGGGGCCGCCTGCATGGCCGCCCATGACGTGCTGTCGGAGCTGGGAGTCCGTCCCGACATGGCGGCCGGGCACTCCTACGGGGAGCTCGTGGCACTGTGCGCGACCGGCGCGTTCCCCGCGGAGACGCTGCCGGAGCTGAGCGCGCTCCGCGCCGAGGCCGTACTGGCGGCGGCCGGCCCGGACCCCGGCATCATGGCGGCGGTCGCGGCGGCGCCCGCCGCGGTGGACAGCGTGCTGGACGGCACTGCCGACGTAGTGATCGCGGGCCGCAACTCACCCCGCCAGACGACGATTTCGGGCCCCTCGGAGGCGGTACGGACGGCGGTGGCGGCACTGGAGGCGGCCGGTTTCGGCGTCCGGCCGCTCGACGTGGCCTGCGCCTTCCACAGCCCGGTGGTGGCCGGCGCGGCGGATGCCTTCGCCGAAGTGCTGGCCGCCCGTTCCGTGCGGGCCCCGGAGTTTCCGGTGTGGTCCAACGCGACGGCGGACCGGTACCCGGCGGACGGCGCGGAGCTGCGGGCCCGCCTCGCCGGGCAGCTCGCGGCGCCGGTGCGGTTCGCCGAGCAGATCGAGGCGATGTACGCCGCCGGTGCGCGGATCTTCGTCGAAGCGGGACCGGGGACCGTGCTCACCGGCTTGGTGCGTGCCGTCCTCGGCGACCGGCCGCACCTGGCCGTGCCCTTCGAGCCACGTCCCGACGCAGGGCTGCACGGTCATCTGGAGGCCCTGGCCCGGCTGGCGGTCCTCGGCGGCGTCCCGGTCGATGCCGAAGCGCTGTTCACAGGGCGGGACGCGGTCGTGGCCGATCCGGAACGGGTGCCGCAACAGCCCGGCTGGATCGTGGACGGCCACCGCATCCGCACCGCGGACGGCAGCCCCGTCCCCGGAGCGCTGCAGCCGGCGCGGCGGATCACGGCGGGCGCGGGCGGGGCGCTCTCCGGCGCGGGCGGAGGCGGCGGCCGGGAGGCCCTGCTCCAGGAATTCCTGCAGAGCAGCCGCGAGTTGATCGCGGCACAGCGTGATGTGCTGCTCGCCTGCTTCGGCGAGCCGGCGCCCCCGTCAACGGCTCCTGTTCCGGCTCCGGCTCCCGCGCCGTCTCCCGTTCCCGTCCCGGCGGCCGCACCGGAAGAACAGCGGCCGGCCGAGGAACCCGACGTGCTGCGCACGGTGCTGTCGGTGATCAGTGAACGGACCGGATATCCGGTGGAGATGATCGAGCCGCACCTGGACCTCGAAGCCGACCTGAGCGTGGATTCGATCAAGCGGACGGAGATCGCCGCCGAGCTGGCCGAGCGGCTGGGAGGCGCGGGCGGAGCCCTGCCGTCCTTGGCGGACGAGGAACTCGAGACCCTGACCCGGGCCCGGACCGCAGCGGCCGTCGCCGCATGGCTGACGGCGCGCACGGGCACTCCCTCCGTCCCCTCCCCCCGGGACCGGGAGCCGGAAAGCGCCCCGGCCGCAGACTTCGCCGGGGTCGCCCCCCGGCGGTACGTGCTGCGGAACGTGGCACTGGACAGCGAACCGGAGGACGCAGCGGCCCTGCGGGGTGCCCGCTTCCTCGTGCTCGGCGAAGGCGAATGCGCCCCCGCGGCGGAGGCGTTGGCCGCCCGGCTCCGGGAACTCGGGGCGGAGACCGTGCGGGACCGGTGCACCGGGGAACTCGACGGAGCGGTCTGGCTGGCCGGGCCCGCGGAGGAGGAGACGGGGCCCACGCTGCCGCAGGCCTTCCCCGCCCTCCGGGATCTGCTCGCACGCGGGCCGCGCCGGCTGCTGTACGTCCGGTGGGCCGAGGACGGTGACCGGGGCGCCGGGCTGGGCGGCTTCTTCCGCACCGTCGCGCACGAGTACCCGGACACGGTCGCCCGCGTCGTGTCCCTCCCCGGCGGGCCGTGCGACGCCGGAGCCGTGGCGGAGATCGTCGGGGAACTGCTCGCCCGGGACCGGGCGCCCGTCGTCGAACGCGCCGGGGGCGGCCTGCGATTCACCGCCGAGCCCCAGGAGTCCCCGCTGAGCGCTCCGGCCGTCGACGGGGAATCCACCGCGGAACGGGCGGCCGAAGTCCTCGGGCTCGGGCCCGAGTCCGTCCTGCTGTTCGCGGGCGGTGCCCGCGGCATCGCCGCACGGTTCGCCGTCGCCTTCGCGACGGCCGCCCGCTGCCGGGTCGAACTGCTCGGCCGCACCACCCTGTCCGACGCCCCGGAACCGCCCGCCGTCGCGGGCCTGACCGGACGCACCGCTCTGCGCGCCGCGCTCTCCGCCCACGGAACGCTCCGCCCGGCGGAGGCCGACCGGGAAGCGGGGCTCGTCCTGGCCCGCCGGGAGATCGAGGCGACCCTCGCCGAAATCCGCGGTGCCGGCGGCCGGGCCGAGTACCGCACAGTCGATCTGCGGGACGCGGACTCCGTCGAGCAGGCGGTCAAGGAGACGTACGCGCGGTACGGCCGTATCGACGGCGTCGTGCACGCCGCCGGCATCATCGAGGACCGGCTCATGGCCGACAAGGATCCGGCCTCCTTCACCCGGGTGTACGACACCAAGGCGGGCGGCGCCCGCGCGCTGTTCGCCGCGCTGCGCCGGGCCCCCGAACCGCCGCGCTTCACCGTCCTGTTCGGCTCCGTGGCCGCCGTGCACGGCAACCGCGGCCAGGCCGACTACGCCGCCGCCAACGACGCCCTCGCCGTGCTGGGCCGGCAGTGGCAGCGGGACACGGGGGCCCGGGCACTGACCGTGCACTGGGGCCCGTGGGCCCCGAACGGTCTCCACAGCGGGATGGTCGCCCCGGAACTCGGCCGGCACTACGCCCGGCGCGGCATCGGCCTGATCGACCCGGAAGAGGGCGTGCTCGCCCTGCTGCGCGAGCTGACGTGGGGTGACGACGGCACGGACGAGGTCGTCTACACCGCGCCCGGGCGGTGAGTGTGGACCTCCGGCAGCAGCCCGTCGCCATCGTCGGCATGGCGGTCACCCTGCCCGGTGCCGCGGGCCTGGAAGAGTACTGGCACAACATCGTCACCGGTGTGGACGCCATCTCCGAAGTACCGCCGGGCCGTTGGGACCCGGCGGAGTACCGGCCCGACGCCGTCTACTGCCGGCGCGGCGGATTCGTCGACGGACGGCTCGCGGACTTCGACCCCGCCTCGTTCGGCATCATGCCGGGCTCCGTCGCGGGCACCGAACCCGACCAGCTGATCGCGCTGCACACCGCTGCTGCCGCGATCGCCGATGCGGGCGGTCTCACGGCGGTGGACCCAACACGGGTCGGCGTGGTGCTGGGGCGGGGCGGCTACCTGACCCCGGGGCTCGCGCGGCTCGACCAACGGGTCCGCACCGCCGGGCAGTTGGTGCATACGCTGCGGGAGCTGCTGCCCGGGCTCGGCGAGGGGCGGCTGGCCCAGGTCCGTACCGCCTTCGAGGAGGCCCTGGGGCCCGACAGTGCGGATGCGGCCATCGGGCTCGTCCCCAACTTCGCCGCCTCGCGCATCGCCAACCGGCTGGATCTGCGCGGCCCCGCGTACACGGTCGACGCGGCCTGCGCCTCCTCGCTGGTGGCCATCGGCCAGGCGGTGGCGGAACTGACGCGGGGCGACTGCGACATGATGCTCGCGGGGGGCGTGCACCACTGCCACGACGTGACCCTGTGGTCCGTGTTCGCCCGGCTGCGGGCGCTCTCCCCGACGCAGCGGATCCGGCCCTTCCACCGGGACGCCGACGGCGTGCTGATGGGCGAGGGCACCGGCGTGGTCGTCCTCAAGCGGCTCGCCGACGCGGTGCGCGACGGCGACCGGGTGTACGCGGTGGTGCGCGGCATCGGCATCGCCGGTGACGGGCGGGCCGCGACCCTGGTGAACCCCGACCCGGACGGCCAGGTCCGGGCCGTCCGGCGCGCCTGGGAGGAGGCCGGTGTCGACCCGGCGGCCCCCGGGGCGATCGGTCTGCTGGAGGCGCACGGCACGGGCACGCCGAACGGCGACGCGGCCGAAATCACCACGCTGCAGCGGGTGTTCGGGGCGCCGGGCAGCGCCCCGGACGCGGTGATCGGGTCGGTCAAGTCCATGATCGGGCACACGATGCCGGCGGCCGGCGCGGCCGGCATCGTCAAGGCCGCCCTGGCCCTCCATCACCAGGTGCTCCCGCCCACCCTGCACTGCGAGGACCCGCACCCGGAGCTCCTCGCCACCCGCTTCCGCCCGGCCGCCGCGGCCCGCCCCTGGGCGGCGGAGGTGCGGCGGGCCGGGGTGAACGCGTTCGGGTTCGGCGGCATCAATGCCCATGTGGTCCTCGAGGAGTTCGCGCCGTCGGCAAGGCCCCGGCGCACCGCGAAGCTGCGTGTCGCCGAACCCGAACCGGTCCTGCGGATCGCGGCGGAGAGCGTGGACGGGCTGCGCACGCTGCTGGAGACGGACGACGTGCGACTGCGCACCGGCGGACACACCGGGACCGGCGCCGTGCGCCTGGCCGTCGCGGCCCCCGGGGCCGAACGCCTCGCGCTGGCCCGGAAGGCGGTCGCACGCGGCCGGGCCTGGGGCGGGCGCCGGGACATCTGGTTCGCGCCGCGCCCGTTGCTGGGGCCGGCCGGCGGCGGGCGCACCGCCTTCCTCTTCCCGGGCCTGGAGGCCGGATTCGAGCCGCAGGGCGAGGACGTCGCCCGGCACTTCGGGCTGCCCCGTCCGCGCTGGCAGCAGGCCCGGGTGGGCCAGGTGGCCGAACACGGTGCCGCCGTCGTCGACACGGGACGGCTCCTGGCCGCCGCGCTGCGCCGAGCCGGTGTCGCCCCTGATGCGCTGGCCGGTCACAGCGTGGGCGAGTGGACGGCCATGGCCGTCGGCGGGATCTTCGCCGACGGCGAAGTGGACGCGTTCCTGCGGGACTTCGATCCCGCCGGGCTCCGCGTGCCGGGCCTGGTCTTCGCGGCGTTCGGAGCACCGGCCGCCCGGGTGGAGGCGGTGCTGGCCGGCGTTCCCGGAGTGGTGCTCTCGCACGACAACGCCCCGCACCAGTCCGTGGTCTGCGGCCCGGCGGACCGGGTGGCGAAGGTGAAGGAACTGCTGCGAGGCGAGGGTGTGCTCGGGCAGGAGCTCCCCTTCGAGTCGGGCTTCCACACGCCCATGCTGGAGCCCTATCTAGGGCCGATCCGGCAGGCGATGGGGCGCTTCACCGTGCACCGCCCTTCGGTGCCGGTCTGGTCGGCGACGATCTGCGCGCCGTTCCCCGGAGCGGAGGCGGACATCCGCGAACTGGCCGTGCGGCATCTCCTGGAGCCGGTCCGGTTCCGCGGGCTCGTCGACTCCCTCCACGCGGCCGGCTTCCGGGCCTTCGTCCAGGCCGGCCACGGTCAGTTGCCGGCCCTGGTCGCCGACATTCTCGCCGACCGGGACCACGTGGCGGTGTCGGCCGGCTCCGCAGGCGGTGACGGTCTCGGCGCGCTGCGGCGGGCCGTGGCGGGGCTGTGGGCGTACGGGGCGGAGCCCGACCTCGCCGCTCCGGGGCCGCGGCATGGCCGCGTCGTACAGCGAGGCGTACGACTCGGCCTGGACGCCGGACCGGTCGCTCTCGTGCCCGCCACCCGGGACCGGCTCCGCACGGCACTGCGCGACACCCCGGGGGCGGTCCCGTCCGGGGTCGGTCGACTGGACACCGTGGCCGAGCGGTTCCCGGCGGCGGCACAGCTGCGGGCGCTGCTCACCGAGACCGCCGATGCGGCGGCGACCGTCTTCACGGCGCTGGGTGCGCCCCGGGAGGCGACGGTCCGGGAGGCGACGGTCCGGGTGTCCCTCGCCACCATGCCCTACCTCGCCGACCATTGTTTCTACCGCCAGCGGCCGGACTGGCCGGATGCCGGCGACCGTTGGCCGGTGATGCCGGCGACGACCATGATCCAGCAGATGGCCGACGCGGCCGCCACGCCCGGCGGCACGCCGGTGGCCGTTCGCGACGCCCGGTTCCTCGCCTGGCTGGTCGCCGAGCCCGCCGTCGACGTCCCCCTGACGCTGCGCACCCTCCCGGACCGGCCGGGCCGCAGCGCCGTCGAACTGGGCCGGCACGCCCGCGCGGAGATCCGGACAGCGGCCACCTACCCGATGCCGCCGGCCCGTTGGCCCGTTCCGGACGGCGAGCGCACACCCGCCGTGTCGGCCCGGCAGATGTACGACGAGCGCTGGATGTTCCACGGGCCGCGGTTCCGGGGCGTCACCGCGATCACGGCGCTCGGCGCCCGGCACGTCAGGGGCATGCTCACCGCGCTGCCGTCCCCGGGCGCGCTTCTCGACAACGCCGGGCAGCTGCTCGGCTACTGGCTCATGGCCACCCACACCGACCGTACCGTCGTACTGCCGTCCCGGATCCGCGAGATGCGCTTCCACGGCCCGGCACCCGCCGTCGGCAGCACTCTCGACTGCCACGTCCGGATCAGCTCTCTCACCGAGACCCTGCTGGCGGCGGACATGCAGATCGGCCACGGCGGCACCGTCTGGTGCGAGATCCGCGGCTGGGAGGACCGCCGGTTCGACTCGCCGCCCGCCACCGAGGCCATCACGCGGTGGCCGGAGCACAGCACCGTGTCCGTCGCCCAACCGGGCGGCTGGCACCTGGCCTTCGACTACTGGCCCGATCCCGCCTCGCGCGAGCTGGCGATGCGCAACCTCCTGGGCGGTGCCGAACGGGAGGCCTACGCGGCCCGGGCACCGGAGGGCAGGCGGCAGTGGCTGCTCGGCCGGATCGCCGCGAAGGATGCCGTGCGCCGCCACTTGTGGCAGCACGGTGCGGGCCCGGTCTTCCCCGCCGAGATCCGGGTGCGCAACGAGGAGAGCGGCCGGCCGCACCCGGAAGGCGTGCACGGGAGGGAACTGCCGCCTCTCGACCTGTCCCTCGCCCATTGCCGGGAAGCCGCCGTCGCGCTCGTCCGGCCGGCCGGCACCGCGCCGGCCGGCATCGACATCGAGGAGATCACCGAGCGGCCGGCGGTGACCCACGATGCGGCTCTCACCGCCGACGAACGTGCGCTCCTCGGCCGACTCGGCGGCGGGGCCCCTGTCTTCACCCGGTTCTGGGCGGCCAAGGAGGCCGCGGCCAAGGCCGAGGGCACCGGACTGCAGGGCCGCCCACGGGACTTCACCGTCGGAAGCGCCGACGGCGGCCGGCTGACGGTCCGCGCACCCTCCGGCCGCCTTCACCGCGTGTCCTGGGCCGAGACCGGCAATCCGCCGGGCCTGCGGCCCCGCCAGTACGTCGTCGCGTGGACCGAGGACGACAGCCCGCACCCTCATCAGGAGAATCCCTCATGACCACCACCCCGGCTCCCCGGGCCGACGAAGCCGCTGTGCTCACCGAGCTCACCGAGGCGCTGCACCATGTGCTGCCCGAGATCGGGTTCGAGGACACGCCCGTCACCATGGACACCCGCTTCGTCGAGGACCTGGACCTGGAGTCGATCGACCTGGTCACCCTCACCGGTGAACTGGGGCGCCGGTACGGCGGCCACGTCGACTTCCCGGGCTTCTTCGCCTCGCTCGAACTGCCGGAGATCATCGGGCTGACCGTCGGGCAGGTCGTCCGCTACATCGCCGGCCGCCTGCGATGACGGCGGCCTGCCTCCCCCACCTGAACGTCGAACGCATCGGACCCGCCGGCCGGGAGACGGTCGTGCTGGTGCACGGCATCGCCACGGACAACCTGACCAGCTACTACTTCACCGTGGCCCCGGCGCTCGCGGCGGCCGGGTACAGCGTGATGATGTACGACCAGCGCGGCCACGGCCGCAGCGAACGCCCGCCCACCGGCTACCGGCTCGAACACTTCACCCAGGACCTCGCCGCCCTCCTCGACCGGCCGGACATCACCGGGCCGGTCCATCTCGTCGGGAACTCCTTCGGCGGCACCGTCGCCCTCGACTTCGCGCTGTGCCATCCCGACCGGATCGCCAGTGTCCTGGTCGTGGAGTCCGAACCGCCCACCGACGCGTGGGCCGCGAAGATGAGCGGCCTGCTCGCGGGCTCGGCACACCGGCTCCGCGACGAGCGCACGCTGCCCTGGATCGAGCGGACCTACGGCCGGCACGAGGCCCGGCTCGTCCGCTGGGCCACCCCGCTGCTGCACGGGACCACCATCGCCGAGGACATCGCGGCCAGCCGTATACCCGCCGAGGAACGCTGGCGCGATCTCGAAGTTCCCGTGTGCGCCGTGTACGGGGAGTACTCGGACCTCGCCGCCATGGCGCCCCGGCTGGAGCGCCTGCTGCCCGACTGCCGCACCCGGCAGGTCGCGGGCCACGGCCACTCCGTGCTCGTGGGCACCCCGCACACGGTCGGGCCGCTCATGCTCGACTGGGTCGGTACGGGCCATCGGGCGAAGGCCGCCCGGACATGAGCCGGTTCCTCTTCGTCGTCCCGCCGCTCGTGGGGCACATCAACCCGGCCGTCGCGGTCGCCGCGGAGCTCGGCGGGCGCGGCCACCAGGTGGCCTGGGCCGGGCTCCCCGGCATCGTCGGGGAGCTGGCGGGCCGCGCCGAGATCCATGCCTGCGACGTCCCCCGTGATCTGCAGCGGCCCCCCGGCCTCCGGGGCATGGCGGCACTGCGCTACCTGTGGCAGGACTTCCTCGCGCCGCTCGCCGGGGCCATGGCGCCCGGGGTGGAACGGGCCGTCGCCGCCTTCCGCCCGGACGTGATCGTCGCGGACCAGCAGGCGCTCGCCGGGGCCCTGGTGGCCGAGCGGCTGGGCATTCCGCATGCCACGTCCGCCACGACGTCCGCCGAGTTCTCCGCGGCCCTGGCCGGGATGCCGAAGGTGGAGGAATGGATCGGCCGGCAACTGGACGGCTTGCGCGCTGCGTTCGGCAACCCCCTGCAGACCCACGACTTCCGGTTCTCGCCGGATCTCGTCCTCGCCTTCACCACGCGCGCCCTGACCGGTGATTGCGCCGTACCCCCGCAGACCCGCTTCGTGGGCCCCGCTCTCGCCCACCGGGCCGTTCCGGCCCCCTTCCCGTGGGAGTGGCGGGACGGCGGCCGGCACACCGTCCTGGTCTCCCTGGGCACCGCCAACACCGGTCTCGGCGGGCACTTCCTCGCCGAGTGCGCGGCGGCCGTACGGGACCGGGCCCGGCGCGTCCAGGCCGTGATCGCCGACCCGGGCGGGGTGCTCGGCGGCGTCTCGGATCCCGACATCCTGACCATGCCGCGCGTTCCCCAACTTGCCCTGCTGTCCGGCATGTCGGCCGTCGTCTGCCACGCCGGGCACAACACCGTCGCCGAGTCGCTGCTGCACGGTGTGCCGTTGGTCGTCGCCCCCATCCGGGACGACCAGCCCGTCGTCGCCGCCCAGGTGGTGACGGCAGGGGCCGGGATCCGCGTCCGGTTCGGCCGGGGCGACCGCCGCACGATCGGCGCCGCACTGGATGCCGTGCTCGGCGATCCCCGGTACCGGGCCGCCGCCGAGCGCGTGCGCGAGTCCTTCCGCGCTGCGGGAGGCGCCGCCTCGGCAGCCACACACCTCGAAGCATTCGCCACCGGACAACAACGAGGACGGCCATGAACCAGACCCAGGAGATCGCCCGGCTCCGCACCGCCTACCAGAGCGAACTCGCCCTCGGCACCGACCGCTTCTTCGGGCCGAAGCGCACGGACTGCCCCTGGTGCGGTTCCTCACGGCTGCGGACCCGGCTGCGCACCGTCGATCTGCTCCAGCACAAGCCGGGCACCTTCGTGATCGACCAGTGCGGTGACTGTTCGCACTCCTTCCAGAACCCGCAACTGAGCACCCAGGGGCTGGACTTCCACTATCGGGACTTCTACGACGGACTGGGCGGGGACCGGGCCGAGCTGATCTTCGGCATCACGGGCAGCCGCAGGCGCTACTTTGCCGGCGCCCGTGCGCTCCTCCCGTTCGGTACGCCCCGGCGCTGGCTGGACGTCGGCACCGGGCACGGGTACTTCCCGCAAGTGGCCAGGACAGTCCATCCGGACACCGTCTTCGACGGCCTCGACATCAGCGAGGGCGTGGAGGAGGCCGAGCGCCACGGCCGGATCGACGCAGCGCACCGCGGCTTGCTGACCGACCTCGCGCCCGAGCTGGAAGGCACGTACGACACGGTCAGCATGTTCCACTACCTGGAGCACTCCCCCGACCCGCGCCGGGAACTGACCGCCGCCCGGACCGTGCTCGCTCCCGGCGGTCACCTGATCATCGAAGTTCCCGACCCCGACTGCGCGATGAGCAAGGTCCTCGGCCGCTGGTGGATGGGGTACTTCCAGCCTCAGCACGTACACCTCATGCCGTTCGGCAATCTGCGCCGCGAGCTGGAGTCGCTCGGCTACACCGTCGTGGCCGTCGACCGGCGGGAACCGCACATCCCGTTCGATCTCACCGGCGCACTGGCTCTCGCCTTTGGCCACTACGGGCCGCCCGCCGACGACCCGTGGCGGGCACAGCCGCCCACCCCGTTCCAGCGGTGGTGCCGTGCGCCTCTGCTCTTGTCGGCCGCCCCCTTTCTGCTCGGCCTGTGCTGCCTGGAGCGGCTCATCGCCCCGCTCGTCAGCCGTACCCGGTTCTCCAACGCCTACCGGATCCTGGCCCGCAAGGAGGCGGAATGACCGGCGAGTTCACCGGCCGCACGGCCCTGGTCACCGGAGGAGCGTCCGGCATCGGCCTGGCCGTCGCCCATCGTCTCGCGACCGGTGGAGCGGCCGTCGTGGTGGCCGACCGGAACACCGAGGCCGCGGCGGCCGCCGCCGCGGCACTCGCGGCGACCGGTGCCCGGTCCCACGCCCTCACCGTCGACGTCGCCGACCCCGGACAGGTCGAGCACGCGGTCCACACGGCGCAGGAGGTCTTCGGCGCCCTCCGGCTCGCCGTCAACTGCGCGGGCGTCGCCGGGCGGACGGCCCTCACCGGCGACCTCTCGCCCGAGGAGTGGCGCCGTGTCATCGACACCAATCTGACCGGGGTCTTCAACTCCCTGCGGTACGAGATCCCGGCGCTGCTCGCGGCGGGTGGCGGCGCGATCGTCAACATGGCATCGGTTCTCGGGACCAAGGGCTTCCTGGGCTCCGCCGCCTACACGGCGGCCAAACACGCGGTGATCGGGCTGACCAGGACGGCCGCGATCGAGTACGCGGCCCGGAACGTCCGCATCAACGCCGTCGGCCCCGGGTTCGTCGACACCCCGATGATCGCCGATGCCGGTGCGGGGGTGCGGAAGATGCTGGCATCCCTGCATCCGGCGGGACGGCTCGGTGCGCCCGAGGAAGTGGCGGAGCTGACGGCCTTCCTGCTGTCGGACCGGGCGTCCTTCCTGCACGGCGGCCTCCATCCGGTGGACGGCGGTTACGGGGCCCGCTAGGCGAACTGCAAACGCGTCACCGCCGGGGAGACGGACCGGAAGAGCGGCACCAGGTGCTGGTACCGGATCCACCGGCCCGTCATCCCGCGGCCGCGCGGCATGGTGAGTGCCTTCACCTCCGCGATGCGCGGGTGCACCTCGTACAGCCTGCGGCGTTCGCCGGGTGCCATCGACCAGTGCATCGGCGGGATGGTCAGCCTCCCGATGCGGATCCTTCCCTCACGGGTCAGCCGGGTCATCCAGCGGGGCATCGAGTCCAGCACCATGGCTCCGCCCGGCAACCGCTCGGCACACGCGGCGATGATGCCCCTCACTTCCTCGGGGCGCAGGTACATCATCAGTGCCTGCGCGGTGACGATGACGCCCTTCTCCGGGGCCTCGATCTCGTCCAGCCAGCCCAGGTCGGCGGCGGACCGGGCGAGGATCCGCACCCGTGGATGTTCCGGCAACAACTCGCCCCGCAGCGCCGCAGCCTCGGGAAGCTCGACGCCGATCCAGCGCAGCCGTCCGTTGTCGACGCGCCAGAAGCCGGTTTCCAGACCCTCGCCGAGCGCGACGACGGTCGCCTCGGGATGCCGGTCCGTGTACTGCCGGACGGCTCGGTCGAAGGTGAGCGAACGCAGTCCTTGCACTTGGGAGAAGAGCGGGTGGGGAGGGCCCAGCCGTTGCTCGAAGGGGTAGTCGAGGGCCCGGACCAGTTCCCCCGCCATCGGGTCGTCCAGTACCGGATCGGTGTGCTGTGCTTCGCAGGCCCGGTTCCACAGGGTCCACAGCAGGGTCTCCGGCAGGCCGGTCAGCTCGGGCTTGACAGTCGTCACGCCACGGACTCTAGGGAATACGGCCGGTGTCCGGAGACGTCGGGCCGGATCTTCACTCCAACTGCTGAGGGCCGGAGGGCGGTTGCGCCGCTCCGGCCCCCGGCGGTCGTGCCGTCAGGCACCCGCCGCGTAGACGTCCTCCACGTACCGTCCCGCATCGGTCAGTTCGCGCAGCCAGGCGTCCGCCGCCCCCGCGTCGACGTCCGTCTTGCGTGCGCACAGGTCGCGCAGGGCCGCCCGGACGCCGGGGGCCATGCGGCTGCCGTCACCGCAGACGTACACCTTCGCGCCGGACTTCAGGAGCTCCCACAGCTCGTCGCCTTCCGCGGCCATGCGGTGCTGGACGAACGGGCCGTGGTCCTCCCGGGGTCGGTGACTGAACGCCGGGCGCACCGAGACCGGGGCGGCCTGCAGTTCGGCCGCGTGCAGGAAGTCCGCGTCGGGGTCGTCGCAGCCGAAGTACAGCAGGGCGGGGGCGAGTTCGGTGCCGGTTGCCGCCGCGGCGGCCCGGTCGGCGACCGCGCCGCGGAAGGGGGCCAGGCCCGTGCCGGCGGCCACCATGATCACCGGTGCCGGGTCGGCGGGGTCGATGCGGAACGCCTCCCGGCACGGCTGGATGCGGGCGAGGACGGTGTCGCCGGGGCGGACGCGGCAGAGGTGGCCCGAGCCCGTGCCCGTGCGGGCCGGGGTCTCCAGCAGCGAGACCATGAGGTCGGCGTGGCGGGGATCGCGTGCCGGTGACGAGGAGATGGAGTAGTGCCGCGGCCGCAGCGGGGGCAGCAGGTCGAGCAGGTCCGCTGCGCCGAGCGTGCCGCGCAGGGCGGGGTGGGCCTCGATCAGGTCCAGCACGGTGCGCGGGTCGTCGTCGGGTATCGCGCGCAGGGCGGCCTGTTCGGGCGGGCAGGGGTTGTGCGCGGCCAGGGCCTCGCGCTGCCGGGAGGTGGGCCGATGCTGCAACTCGACGTAGTGCGTGAGGAGTTCACGTACCGTCAGCGGCCGGTCGACGGGGAGGGTGTCCCGTCCCGGGACGCGGGGCCGGATGGCGAGCACCGTGTCCGGGTCCAGGCCGAAGAGGTCCGCTGCGCGGTCCACGAGCCGCGGTTCGTTGGCGGGGAGGACGGTCAGGTGGTCCGCCGTGCGGTACTCCACATCGTCGGGGAGGGCCAGCCGCACGAAGCGCTTGGTGCGCGGGTGGGCGGGGTCGGTGAGCTCGTACGCCTCGGTGACGGTCATGGGCTGCATGCCGTGCCGGGCGGCGAGTGCGGTGAGCGGTCCGCCGGTGACCTCGGTGACGGTGTAGGCGGGGCCGTCGGGCTCGACGTCCGGCTCCCCGGCGGCGGCCGACGGGTCGCCGTAGCGTTCCAGGAGTACGGTGCGCAGCGCGCGCGTGAACCCCTCGACGGTGCCGTTGAGATCGCCCGAGGCATCCGCCTCCGCGCGGGGCAGCAGGCGGGTGCCCCCGAGGGCGGCGAGCCGTTCGTCGAGCAGGGTGGGGACGCGCTGGTACGTGGCGGCCCAGTTGCGGTCGCCGACGCCGAGGACGGCGTACGGGACTCCGTCGGCGGCGCCCGGCTCCGCGGCTTCGGCGGCCCAGCGGACGAATGCCGACGCGTCGTCCGTGGGGCGGCCGTTGTAGGAGGCGGCGACGAGTACGACGGGCATGTCCGTGGGGAGTCCGTCCGCGTACGCGTCCAGCGGGGCCAGTGTCGTGGTGCAGCCCAGGCGTTCGGCTCCGTCGGCGAGGCCGCTGGCCAGGTCGCGGCAGGTGCCGTAGTTGGAGCCGTGCAGGACCAGCAGCCCGGTGCCCTGCCGGACGCGGCCGGGCGGCACAGCGGACGCGGACACGGACTCCGCGGCCGGCCGCGGAGCCGCGCGGCGGGCCGGGGTGCGGCGGGCGAGCGTGAGCGTGAAGCCGTCCGGCTTGAGGGTGAGGGTCTCCTTGACGCGCAGCCGGTAGCCGGTGTGGTCGATGAGGCGGTAGCGGTGGACGATGAGGCCGAGCAGCATGGTGGCCTCGTGCAGCGCGAACTGCCGCCCGATGCAGGCGCGTTCGCCGGTGCCGAAGGGCTTGAAGGCGTGCACCGGGCGGGCGGCCTCCGCCTCGGGGTCGAAGCGTGCGGGGTCGAAGAGTTCGGGGTTGTCGCCCCAGACCGGGTCGCGGTGCAGCATCGGAGTGAGGACGGAGACACCCTCCCCCGCGCGCAGCAGATAGCGGCCGCCGAGCAGGGTGTCCTCCCGGGCCTCGCGGCTGAAGGCGGCCGCCGTGGGCCACAGCCGCAGGGCCTCCAGGAGGACCTGGCGTATCCAGCGCAGCCGTCCGACGTCCTCGAACGTCGGCTCGGGGTCCTCCGTGCCGCCCCACAGCTCGTCGGTCTCCTGCTGGGCCAGGCGCAGGGCGACGGGGTTCTTGAGGAGGTGGTGGAGCGCGAAGGACAGGGCGCCGGAGGTGGTTTCGTGACCGGCGATGAGGAACGTGATGACCTGGTGGCGGATATTGGCCGCGTCGAGGGAGGTGCCGTCCGGGTGCACCGCGCCGAGCATCAGCCCGAGGAGGTCGTCGGTGCGGGTGTCGCCGGAGGCGGTGCGGGCGGCGATGACCTCGTCCACGACACCGGCGAGGAAGTCGGCGTCGGCGCGGAAGGCCTCGTCCTGCACGGTGAAGTCGCCGTCGGGGTCACGCCCCAGCCGGGTCATGCTCCAGTCCAGGCAGCGCACCATGGCCCCGACGAAGGGGTGCGGCTCGGCGCGGGCGAAGGACTCGAAGTCGTAGCCGAACCCGGCCAGTCCGATGGTGTCGAGCGTCATCCGGGTCATGTCCTCGGCGACATCGACCGGGCTGCCGGCCGCGAGCCGGGCGTCCCAGGAGTCGGTCAGACGGCGGGCGACCCGCAGCATGGCCGGGTGGTAGGCGCGCATCGAGCCGAGGGCGAAGGCGGGCATCAGGATGTCGTGCGCCCTGGCCCAGTTGGGCTCGTCGTTGTAGGCGGTGAAGAGTCCGTCGGCGGTGAACTCGCGGACGTTCTCCAGCGCCGGGCCGACATGCTTGGTGAAGCGCTCCTCGTCGCACAGCTCGGCGACCAGGTCGAGGGAGGAGACGAAGAGCCGCTCGCCGCCGTGCAGCCGGCGCCGGAAGACGGGTCCGTGCCGCCGGGCCAGTCGCATGACCTGTTGCATCGGGGTGTCGGTGGCGCCCACGGCGGAGACGTCCACCGTCGGAACAGCCGCAAGAGCCTCGGTCGTTCGGTTCATACAGCAAGGGTGGGTGCCCCGGGGCCGGACCGCGGGGCCGGGGACTGCATGATTGTGCAGTGAAAGCACGGCGCGTCGCTCTTGCGCACGGGCGCGGCATGGGCAAGGGGGGCGGATGCCGGTGGACGAGGACCATGAACACGATGACCGCAGTGCCGAGTGGTTCGCGTGGCGCAACCACTTCCTGGCACTGCTCGACCGGCTCCCGGTGCCGATCGCGGTCTGCCGGGCGGACGGTGAGATCACGGTGGCGAACCCGGCCATGGCGGCCGAGTGGGGAACGGTCCCCGGCCGGCTGCGCGGCCGCAACCTGCTGGACCTCTTCGTGCCCCAGGACAGCACCCAGCTCCGGCGGCTGACCGAGGCCCTGCGCCTGGGCCGCCGCTCCCGCTACGCCTTCGAGGTGCGCTGGCCGACGGGCCGGGACGGCGCCGAGCGGGCGGGCGACCTGCTGGTGGACCTGGTCGGGGAGGCCTCGCCCACGGCCTATCCGATGCTGCTCGCGGTGCTGCGGGTCCGGGCCGACGTGCCGCCGCCCGCCCCGGAACCGGCGGCATGCGTGAGCGAGGTGGAGGGCCGCATCCTCGCCCTGGCGGCCACCGGGGCCACGACGGCCGCGATCGGCAAGGCGGTCGGGCTGACCGTCGACGGCGTCAACTACCACCTCAGCCGTCTCACACGCCGCTGGCGGGTGCCGAACCGTACGGCCCTGGTGGCCAAGGCGTACGTCCTCGGGGTGCTCGCTCCCGACCGGTGGCCGCCCGCGGCTCAGGCGGCGCGCGGCGGGTGACGCAGCACGCAGTCCCCGCACGTGCCCCCGCCCGAGGGCACGCGGTAGTAGAGGCAGCACGTGCGGCGGACGAAGCCGCGGGCGGTGAACGTCCCGGTGTCCCGCAGCAGCGGGTCCTCGAAGAGCCCGCGCGCCAGGGCGAGCGCGCGCTCCCCGTCCGCCACGCGCCCCTGTTGCATGCACCACGTGTGCAGCACACGCAGTGAACCGGCCAGCGACGAGCCGGCGTTGCCCCACAGCAGCTGCGAGGAGACGGGGACGAGGGCGCGGGTGGTGTCGTGCAGCGGAACGAGGAGGCCGTGCAGCACGGCGGGCGCGATCCGGGAGGGCGGCAGCGGTGCCGGGTCGGGCAGCCGCAGGTCGTCGGGGGCGGTGCCGGCCGGATCCCACTGCACCGGTGCGAGGTCGGGGATCTCCCCGGTGAGCACGGCGGCCCCGAGGGCGACGGACAACAGCCGCCCGGCGATGCCCTGGTAGGCGACGGAGGCGGCAACGCGGCGGTCGTCGGTGCCGAGCCGGTCGCCGACGAGGCGGATCCGGTGACGCAGGGCGTCACCGGAGAGGAGGGGGAAGCCGCCCCCGGCGGAGGTCAGGCCGAAGAAGGGGCCTATGTCGGCGAGCCGGTGAAGACGCATGGCAGCAGTGTCCCAGGGTGGGCTCCGCGCCAGGGGCGCGGGGAACTGCGCGAGCAACCATGACGCGCCCGCAGGTGACGTACCCGGGGCTGCGCCCCGGACCCCCCGGGGTTGTGCGTCGACTGCGGGCCGGTGGGGGCCGATCGCGCAGTTCCCGGCGCCCCTGACGGGGCGCCGTGGTGCCGCATAAGTGAGCAGCCCCGCGCCCCTGACGGGGCGCACCCCTGCGGGGTGCTAAACGACCCGCGGCACCACGCAATCCACCAGAAACGGCCCCGGCTCCGCCAACCCCCGTTCCAGGAGCGCCCCGAACTCGTCTGCCGTGGCCGCCCGCGCAGCGGGAACGCCCATTCCCTCCGCCAGCGCCGCGAAGTCCAGCGGCGGCCGGGAGAGGTCGAACAGGGCGCCGCCCCGTTCGCCGCCGCCCGCCTGCCGCAGTTCCATGCCGAGCACCGCGTAGGCCCGGTTGTCGAAGACGACCGTCGTCACGTTCAGCCCCTCCCGCGCCTGGGTCCACAGCGCCTGGAGCGTGTACATGGCGCTGCCGTCGGACTCCAGGCACAGCACCGGCCGGTCCGGGCAGGCGAGGGCCGCGCCCGTCGCGACCGGGAGGCCCTGGCCGATGGCTCCGCCGGTGAGGGCGAGCCAGTCGTGCCGGGGCGCTCCGGCCGTGGCGGCCGGGAGCCAGAGGCCCGAGGTGTTGGCCTCGTCCACGACGATCGCGCCCTCGGGCAGCAGCGCGCCGACGGCCTGGGCGGCGGACTCGGCGGTGAGCGCGCCCGTGGGCCGGCCGGGCCGCTCGGGGCGCGGGAGTTCGGGAGCGGCGGGCGCGCCGATCCCTTCCAGCTGTCCGGCCAGCCACTCCAGCGCGTCGGCCGGTGATCCCACGCCCTTGCCGAGCAACTGGTGGACGTCGCACCCCTCCGGCACGAGGTCGCTGGCCCTGTGGGGGTACGCGAAGAAGCTGACGGGCGAGGCGGCGCCCGCGAGCACCAGGTGCCGGGCGCCGGCGAGCTGGGCGTCGGCCGTCTCGGGGAGGTAGCCGAGCCGCTCGATCTCCGGCAGTCCGCCGCCCCGTTCGAGCCGGGCGGGGAACGTCTCGCACAGCAGCCGGGCCCCGGTGGCCGCGGCGATGCGGGCGGCGGCGCGCAGTCCCCGTTCCCGGGTGGCGTCGCCGCCGAGCAGGATGACGGTCGGCTCGCCGGTGGCGAGCACGAACGCGATACGGTCCTCCCCGGCATCGGGGAACGTGCCCGGCCCGGCCGGTACCGCCTCCTGCGGCGGGGTGTGCTCCCAGGTCACGTCGGCGGGCACGATGAGCGTGGCGACCTGGCCCTCCTCGGCGCGGGCGACGGCCTCGGCGACGTCGGAGCCCAGGGCGGCCACGTCGCGGGTGCGGCGCACCCAGCCGGAGACGGCGCCGGCGAGCGCGTCGATGTCGGATTCGAGCGGGCTGTCGTAGGGCTTGTGCAGCAGCGCATGGTCGCCGACGACGTTGACCACGGGGGTGCGGGCCCGGCGGGCGTTGTGGAGGTTGGCGAGGCCGTTGGCCAGGCCGGGGCCGAGGTGCAGGAGCGTGCAGGCGGGGCGGCCGGTCATCCGCCCGTAGCCGTCGGCGGCGCCCGTGGCCACGCCTTCGAAGAGGCAGAGGACGGGCCGCATGCCGGGCACCCGGTCCAGGGCGGCGACGGTGTGCATCTCCGAGGTGCCGGGGTTGGTGAAGCACACGTCGACTCCGTTGTCGAGGAGTGCCTGCAGAAGGGTGTGGGCGCCGTTCACCGAAGGGGGCATGGCGTCAGTCTGACGGCACGCCGGTTCCCGGGGAAGCGACACCGGACCACCACGCCCACCATCCGACGCATCCTTGACACCCCGTACCGCCCACGCGAGCCTCTGCCCGACAACCCGAGAGCCCGACGTCGACGTCGACGCACATCCGAGGGGCGTGGACCATGAGATGCACCGGAAGGACGCGGCTGCGCGCGGGCGCCGCCGCGCTCGCCCTCGCGGCAGCGCTGGGCGGCACCGCACTCGTACCACCCCAGGCCCGGGCGGAGAGCCGGCTCACGGACCTGGTGAACCCGTTCATCGGCACCGAGAACGAGGGCAACACCTTTCCCGGGGCGGCCGTCCCGTTCGGCATGGTGCAGTTCTCCCCGGACACCGGGCACGACACCGGCTACGACTACAAGGACGGTCATATCCGCGGTTTCAGCACCGTGCACCTGTCCGGCGTCGGCTGCCGCCTCGGCGGCGACCTGCCGGTGCTGCCCACCACGGGCGACGTGACGCAGACCGACAACGCCCGGTACGCGGCCGGGTTCAGCCACCGCGACGAGACCGCGAGACCCGGCTACTACAAGGTCAAGCTGAACAGCGGCATCACCGCCGAACTGACGGCGACCGCCCGCACCGGGCGGCAGCGCTACACCTTCCCGGCCACCGGCAAGGCCAACGTCCTGTTCGACGCGGGGCAGTCGCTGCACCGGACGGTCTCCAGCTCCGTACAGGTCGTCGACGACCGCACGGTGCGCACCACCATCACCGGCCGCGGTTTCTGCCAGGACACCAAGCCGTACACCGTCTACACCCTCACCCGCTTCGACCGGCCCTTCACCGCCTACGGGACGTGGAAGGACGACCGGGTGAGCACCGGCACCCGGGCCTCCAGCTCCCCCGGCCGCAACGGCGCCTGGGTCCGCTTCGACACCACGCGGAACCGCACGGTCGAGGCGTCCACGGCCGTCAGCTACGTCGACGCGAACGGCGCCGAGCGCAACCTCCGTGCGGAGGAGGGGAGTTTCGACCGCATCGCCGACGCGGCACGCGACGCGTGGGAGCGGCGGCTGTCCGACGTGGGCGTGCAGGGCGGCAGCCGCACGCTGCGCCGCACCTTCTACTCCTCGCTCTACCGGTCCTTCCTCTCCCCCAACGTCGGCAGCGACACCGACGGCCGCTACACCGGCTGGGACCAGCGGGTCCACCAGGCCAAGGGCTTCACGTACTACCAGAACTGGTCGCTGTGGGACACCTATCGCACACAGGCGCAGCTGCTGTCGCTGCTCGCGCCGCACGAGGCGCGGGACATGGCGCTGTCGGTGCTGCGGATCGACGCGGAGAGCGGCTGGCTGCCCAAGTGGGGTTACGGGACGGTCGAGACGAACATCATGACCGGTGACCCGGTGACCCCTTATCTCACCAACGCCTTCGAGCAGGGCCTGCTGACGGGCCATGAGGAGGAGGCGTACCGGGCGCTGAAGAAGAACGCGGACGGGGTGCCCCCGGCGTCGTCCCCGGCGGTGGGGCGCGAGGGCAACGCGCAGTACATCAGGGACGGTTACGTGCCGTACCTGCCCGACCGGCAGCAACAGAAGCCCGGCGACTCGGACTTCCGGCAGGGCGCCTCGGCGACCCTGGAGTACGCGGTGGCGGACGGTGCACTGTCCCGGATGGCCCGGGCGCTGGGGCACCGCGCGGATGCCGACCGCTATGCGGCCCGGTCCCGCAACTACCGCAAGATCTTCGACCGCAGCACCGGTTTCTTCCGTCCCCGCGATGCCAAGGGCGCGTTCACCGGTTCCGCCGACCCGGCGAAGAGCCCGGGGTTCCACGAGGGCACGGCCTGGCAGTACCAGTGGCTGGTGCCGCAGGACCTGCCGGGCATGATGGAGCTGATCGGCGGCCGGGACGCCGCGGACCGGCGGCTGGACTCCTTCTTCGCCTACGACCAGCTGCTGCGGGACCCGGAGCGCACCGCGCGCGAGGTGTGGGTCAACGGCCCGTACGACTACTACAACGCCGACAAGTACAACCCGCAGAACGAGCCGGACCTGATCGCCCCGTACACCTATCTCGCCACCGGGCGGCCGTGGAAGACGACGGACGTGGTGCACGCGGCGCTGACCCTGTTCACCGACACCCCGACGGGGATGACCGGCAACGACGACCTGGGCACGATGTCGGCGTGGATGGTGCTGTCGTCGATCGGGGTGTTCCCGGTGCAGCCCGGGACGGACGTGTGGGGGCTGAGCACGCCGGTGTTCGACCGTGTGGACCTGCGGCTGGACCGGAACTGGTATCCGCACGGGCGGTTCACGGTGACCGCGCAGGGCACCTCGGACCGGGACCGGTACGTACGGTCCGTGCAGCTCGACGGGCGCGGGCTGGACCGTACGTATCTGACGACGGCGGCCCTCAAGGGCGGTGAGCGGCTGGACTTCACGGTCGGCCCGGAACCGTCCGGATGGGGTACGGGCGTGCGGGCCGGGGCACCCGCCATCGGCTGATCCGCCGGTCCGGCGCGGGGCGGCGTCTTCCGTCGCCGCCCCCCGCTCGGCGATGATGAGCGATCCCCGTCAGGGTCGACGAGAGGACAACGCATGGCCGGGCTCCGGGTGGGCGAGGGAATCCTGCGGCGCAAGCCCATCGAGACGATCGAGGAAGCCGAGTCGGCCGAGGCGGTGGGGCCGGCGCTGAACCGTTCCCTCGGGCTGTGGCAGCTGACCGCGATCGGGGTCGGCGGCATCATCGGCGCCGGCATCTTCAGCCTCGCGGGCACCATCGCCAACGGCGTGGCGGGCCCTGCGGTGCTGGTGTCCTTCCTGATCGCGGGAGTTGCGAGCGCTGCGGCGGCCTTCTCCTACGCGGAGTTCGCGGGCCTGATCCCGCGGGCTGGCTCCGCCTACACCTACGGGTATGCCGTGCTCGGCGAGATCGGCGGCTGGTTCATCGGCTGGGACCTGCTGCTGGAGTACACGGCGATCGTGGCCGTCGTGGCGATCGGCATCTCGGGGTACATCAACTTCCTGCTCGGGGAGACCCATGCGCACCTGCCGGTGTGGATGCTGGGGGCGCCGGGGACGGGGCACGGGCACCGGATGGACCTGTTCGCGGCGGTGCTGTGCCTGCTGATCGCCTATCTGCTCACGCTGGGGATCAAGAGCGCGGCACGGTTCGAGACGATTGTGGTGGGGCTGAAGGTCCTTGTGGTGCTGCTGGTGATCGGCGTCGGCTTCTTCCACATCAAAACCGCGCACTACACACCCTTCTTCCCCTTCGGGCTCAGCGGTGCGTTCACGGGTGCGGCCACCGTCTTCTTCGCGGTGTTCGGCTACGACGCCATGTCGACGGCGGCCGAGGAGTCCAAGGACGCCCAGCGCCATATGCCGCGGGCGATCCTGTACTCGCTGGGCATCTCGATGGTGCTGTATGTGCTGGCCTGCCTGGTGCTGACGGGCATGCAGGACTACCGGAGCATCGACAAGGCGAGCGGCTTCTCCACGGCGTTCAAGTCCGTGGGCCTGAGCGGGATCGCGGACGTCATCGCGGTCGGCGCGATCATCGGCATCCTCACGGTGATGTTCACGTTCATGCTCGGCGTGACGCGCGTGTGGTTCGCGATGAGCCGGGACGGGCTGCTGCCGCGCTGGTTCGCCAAGACGCACCCGACGCGGCACGTACCGACGCGGGTGACATGGATCGTGGGCGCCGGATCGGCGCTGATCGCGGGCTTCGTACCGATCGGCCAGGCCGCGGAGCTGACCAACATCGGCATCCTGCTGGCCTTCGCCGTGGTGTGCACCGCCGTGATCGTGCTGCGCTACAAGCAGCCCGAACTGCCGCGCAGCTTCCGCTGCCCGTGGGTACCGGTCGTGCCCGGCATCGGGGTGGCCGCCTCGATCTGGCTCATCACGTACCTCGCGTGGGAGACGTGGGTGCGGTTCGCGGTGTGGTTCGTCATCGGCCTGGCCGTCTACTTCACCTACTCCTACAAGCACTCGGAGCTGGCGACGGCGGACGCCAGGGGCGTCCCGCAGGCATAGCGGGCAACGCCCCGTAAGGGGCGCGGGGAACTGCGCGACAAGCCCCCACCGGCCCGCAGTCGAGGACGCCCGCTACTTGAGCAAGCGGGACAACCGCCGGTCGGCCAAGGGCTTCCCGCCCGTCTGACAGGTGGGGCAGTACTGCAGGGACGAGTCGCTGAAGGACACCTCCCGGATGGTGTCGCCGCAGACCGGGCAGGGCTCCCCGGTGCGGCCGTGCACCCGGAGGCCGCTCTTCTTCTCCGTCTTCAACTCGGCGGCCGCGTGCCCGCGGGCGCGCTCGACGGCCTCCCGCAGGGTCGTGCCGAGCACCTCGTAAAGGGCGGCGGTCTCGGCATCGGTCAGGCTCGCGGCGAGCTTGAAGGGGGACATCCGGGCCGCGTGCAGGATCTCGTCGGAGTACGCGTTGCCGATGCCGGCCACGACGCTCTGGTCGCGCAGCACCCCCTTGATCTGCCGGCGCTCGCCGCGCAGCAGTCCGGCGAAGACGTCCGGGGTGAAGCCCGGGTCGAGCGGATCGGGGCCGAGCCGGGCGATGCCGGGCACGTCGGAGGCGGCGTGGACGCAGTAGGCGGCGAGCCGCTTCCGGGTGCCGGCCTCGGTGAGGTCGAAACCCGCGCCGTCCGCCAGCCGCACCCGCAGGGCGAGCGGCCCCTTGCCGGGGCGCGGCGGGGTGGCGGGCACCTGCTCGTGCCAGCGCAGCCAGCCGGCCCGGGCGAGGTGGACGACCAGGTGGGGGCCGCCGTGGGTGGCGATGTCGAGGAACTTGCCGTGCCGTCGCACGGCGGCGACCGTGCGCCCTTCGAGGGCGCTCGGCGGAGGGTCGTAGGTCTTGAGGACGCTCACGGCCACGGGCAGGACGCGCTCGACGGTCCGGCCCGCGAGCCGCGAGCCCAGCCACTCGACAAGGGCCTCGACCTCGGGCAATTCCGGCATAACATAAGTTTAGCGGCACCCCCCGCGCCCGAAGGGGCGCGGGGAACCGCGCGATCGACCAAGAACAACCCGCACTCAGTCGGGCACCGCCACCAGCACATGGGACTTGGGGGTCCCGGCAACCGAAATACCCCGCACCTCCCGCAATCGCAACCCGGCGGAGGCCAGCAGCGCCTCGTGCTCCGCACGGGTCCGCTCCCGCCCCCCGATGAGCATCATCGTCAGGTCCGCACACTTGCCCATGTCGAACCCGGGTTCCCCGGACACCACCTGCTCGAAGAGCAGAAGCCGCGCATCGTCCCGCATCACGGCGCGTACCGTCCGCAGGATCCGCGCCGCCCGTTCGTCCGGCCAGTTGTGCAGGCACCGGGCGATGACGTACGCGTCGTGGTCCTCGGGCGCCGTCTCGAAGAAGCTGCCCTCCGCGAGGGTGCAGCGGTCGGCGACCCCCGCGGCCGCCAGCCGCTCCCGGGCGGCCGCGAGGGCCTCGGAGCGTTCCAGCAGGGTGGCCCGCAGGGCCGGATCGTGCTGCAGGACGAGCTCCACCAGGGCGCCGTCCCCGCCGCCGAGGTCGGCGAGCGAGCCGATGTCCTCGAACACCCCGTCCGCCAGGGCCGCCCGGATCAGCAGCGGGAGGCTGCGGGCGAGGGCGTCGTAGAACACCTTGCCGACGGCCGGGTCCCGCTCCAGGTGGGCGAAGAAGGGCATGCCGTAGACCTTCTCGGCGGCCGGCTGCCCGGTGCGCACGGTGTGCAGCAGCTCCGCGTGCCAGGGGCGGAAGATCTCGTGGTGGAGTTCGAGGAACGGGGCGAGCGGGCTCGCGGAGTCCGAGCGCAGCTGCCGTCCGACGTCGTTGAGCGCGAAGTGCCCCGCAGGGCCCTCGGCGAACACGCCGAGGGCGGCGAGGGTGCGCAGCAGCCGGGCCAGGGCCCCGGGATCGGCGCCGACCTCGGCGGCGATCTCCTGGGCGGGGCGCGGGAGTTCGGTCAGGCGGTCGGCGATGCCGAGCCTGACGGCCGCGTGGCCGGCGTGTGCGGTCCAGACGCCGGTGACGACCCGTGCCAGCAGCTGGGCGGCCGCCTGCCGTTCCCGGCCGTGGGCCGGCCGGTCGGCCGCGCTCACCGGGGTGTGCCCGGGAGGGGCGGCGTAGTGGCGCCGCGCTCGCGGGTCTTCGCCAGGAAGTCCGCGACGTCGGACATGTCGTCGGTGAACTCGCCGGCGATGAGGCCCGAGACGAGGGTGACGAAGTCGATGTGGGCGGGCATCTCGGCGGCGGGGTCGAAGATCTGCTGGGCCTCGTCGTAGTAGTCCTCGCGGCGCTTGCTCTGGTCGTAGAAGGCGCGTACGAAGTCGAGGATGCCGTCGAGGAAACGGCGGTAGCCCCGCTCGTACTGCTCCAGCACGGCGTCGGCGGAGGCGGGGTCGTCCAGGAGGGCCGTGACGGTGTCGGCGGCGGTGGAGCCGCCGCGCAGGGCGAGGGTGACACCGGTGGAGAGCAGCGGGTCGACGAAGGCCGCGGCGTCGCCGACGGCGATCCAGCCGGGGCCGTGGAGCCGCCGCAGGTGGTAGGACCAGTCCTTGGTCGTGCGGTGGCCGCTGACCCGGGTCGCGCTCTTCATCAGGCCGGCGACCCCGCGCGAGCCCTCGACGCGGTCGGCGAAGAGCTGCTCGGGGCTTGTGCCGGAGGCGGCGAGCAGGGCGGTCTGTGTGACGTGGCCGATGCTGGTGGTGCCGTCGCCGAGCGGGATGAACCACAGCCAGCCGTCGGGGACGTGCTCGACGAGGATGTTGCCGGCCTCCCGGCCGGGCAGCGTCTCGCAGCCCTGGTAGTAGGCCCAGACGGCGATGTTGCGCAGGTCCTCGTGCCACTCGGTGATCCCGAAGTGGCGGCCCAGCCAGCGCTGTTGGCCACTCGCGTCGACGACGACCCGGGCCCGTGCCTCCAGGGTCCGCGCGGTGCCGCGGCGCTGGTAGCGGACGCCGTCGAGGCGTTCCCCGGTGAAGAGCGGTTCCTTGACGACCGCCTCCTCGACGACATCCGCGCCCAGGGTGCGGGCGTGGGCGAGCAGCAGGGCGTCGAAGTCGGCGCGGCGCACCTGGTAGGCGTACGGGTACGGGCCGCCGTCCTCGAAGGAGAAGCTCCACGACGGGCGGCCCTTGCCCCATACGAGGCTGCCGCCGTATTTCCTGGTGAAGCCCATGGCGTCGAGCTTGTCGCGCAGGCCGAGCCGGTCGAGGGTGGGCCACACGCCGGGGATGAGGGATTCGCCGATGTGGTAGCGGGGGAACTTCTCGCGCTCCAGGACGAGCACGCTGCGCCCTCCCTGGGCCAGCAGTCCTGCGGTGGACGCTCCGGCGGGGCCGCCGCCGACCACGATGACGTCGTACACGGTGGCGGGTTCGTCATTCATGCGTCGTTCCTCCTTCGGCGACGTGGCTGTAGACCACGTCGTAGGCGCACTGCCTGCCCTGGGTGAGTTCGCCGATGGGTGCGAAGTGCGGGGCCACGGCGGGGTCGCGGACCATCGCCTCGAAGTCCTCGCGCCGGTCCCACTGGGTGTAGTCCACGACCTGGTAGCCGTCGGTGCTGCGGTGGACGTTGCCCGAGATGTAGCCGGGGCGGTGGCGGATCAGCTCCTCGTGGGCCTTGACGATGAGATCCACGAGACGCTGCTGGTCACGTGGCTTTGTCGGGAACACGTTGATGAACGTTGCGAGTTGAGCTCCGGTCGAGATCTCGGCCATCTTCCGCCGCCCCTCCGTTCGCGCCTCTTGCGCTGTCACCCCCAGTATGTAGAGTCTGTCATTGAGTAAGTCAATGGATGGTCCCGTAAAGCAACTGCCCGAGGGGAACAGACAGATGACCGTGAACTCCGGCCGCCCGGATCCCCGGGCCGCCACCCGCCTGCGCGAACTGGGCATGAGCCTGGGCTTCGCCGGCGCCCTGCGCGCCGCCGTCCGGCTGCACGTCCCCGACGCCATCGGCGACAAGCCCTGCACCGCCGAGGAGTTGGCGCCCCGCATCGGCGCCCACGCCGGCACCCTGGAGCGCCTGCTGAGGGCGCTGTCGGTGCACGGCGTCCTCGAGGAGCTGGACGAGCGCCGCTTCGGCCACACCGAACTGTCCCGGCTGCTGCGCGAGGACGAGCCCGGCGGCATGCGCTTCATCGTCCTGTGGGCCACCGCCCCTTGGACCTGGGAGGCCTGGCCCCGCCTGGAGGAGGCGGTGCGCACCGGGGAGAACGTCTTCGAGCCCCTCTACGGGCGGGACTTCTTCGGCTACCTCGCCGAGGACGACCCCGAGGCCGCGCAGACCTTCGACCGGGCCATGACGCAGTCCAGCCGCATCACCTCGGCCCCGGTCGCCGACGCCCTCGACCTGACCGGCGTCACCGGCGTGGTCGACATCGGCGGCGGGCAGGGCCACCTGCTCAGGACCCTGATGAAGCGTCACCCTGCCGTGCACGGCACGCTGTTCGACCTGCCCACCGTGGTGCCGGGCGCCCTGGAGGGGCTGCGCGAGCTGGAGCGGGCCGGGCGCTGCACGATCACCGGCGGCGACTGCCGCGAGACCCTGCCCGACGGCCTGGACCTGTACATCTTCAAGAACGTCCTGGAGTGGGACGACGAGAGCACGCTGGCCGCCCTGCGCAACGTGGTGACCCACGGCGGCCCGGGCGCGCGGGTCTCCCTCGTGCAGAACCTGATCGAGGACAGCTCCGAGATCAAGGTGACCACGGCCATGGACCTCTTCCTGCTGCTCAACGTGGGCGGCAAGAAGCACACCGCGGCCGGGCTCGCCGCCCTGTTCGACCGCGCGGGCCTGCGCTTCGACGGCTACCGCCCGGTGCCCGGCACCAGCCTGCACGTGGTCGAGGGCGGCGTGCCGCGGCCCGGGGAGGAGAGGGCATGAGCCCGGCCGCCGAGGGGCGCCTGCGGATCCTGTTCCTCGTCCGCGTCGAGGACGGCGGCGAGGAGGACTTCCGCAAGGCCTACGAGCAGATCCGGTGGACGGTCGCCGCGGCCGACGGCCACATCGCCGACGAGCTCTGCCAGTCGACGGTGGAGCCGCACGAGTGGCTGATCACCAGCGAATGGGAGTCGGCCGCCCACTACGCGGCCTGGGCCCGCCACGAGGGCCACCGCGATCTCGCGGCCCCCGTCGTCGCCACCACCAGCAGCCGCATCCACAAACCGTTCGCCGTGCGCAGTCTGACCACGCGCGCCGGCGGACGGCAGTGAAGGAGCACCATGTCCGTACAGACGTTCCGCGTGGTGGACGCGGGGGCCATCACGCCCAACACCCGGCGCGGCGGCGAGCTGCGCACCCTGCTCGCCCCCTCCACGGTCGCGGCCACCTCGGGCTTCATGGGGACGGCCCTGATCCGGCCGGGAGACTGGATCGCCGAGCACTACCACCCGTACTCCGAGGAGTTCCTCTACGTCGTCTCCGGCGAGGCCGTCGCCGAACTGGACGGCGTGCCGCATCGGATCGGCCCGGACCAGGCCCTGATGATCCCGATCGACGTGCGCCACCGCGTCTGCAACACCGGCCGCGAGGACCTGCGCATCGTCTTCCACCTCTCCCCGCTGGCCCCGCGCCCGGACCTCGGGCACGTGGACACCGAGCAGCGGGAGCAGCGGTGATGCGCTCCGCGGCCCGGCCCGTCGCCGTCACCGGCACCGGGGTGGTCGCCCCCGGTGCCACGGGCCGGGCCGCCTTCCGCGAACTGCTGGCCGCCGGGCGCACGGCCACCCGGGCCATCACCCTCTTCGACGCCTCCGGCTTCCGCTCCCGCATCGCGGCCGAGTGCGACTTCGACCCGCAGGCCGCGGGCCTGTCGGCGCGCGAGGCCGGGCGCATGGACCGGTATGTGCAGTTCGCCGTGGCCGCCGTGCGCGAGGCGGTGGCGGACGCCGGGCTCGACACCGCCGCCGGGGACCCCTGGCGCACGGGGGTGTCGATGGGCAGCGCCGTCGGCGGCACCACCCGGCTGGAGGCCGACTACGTCGTCGCCTCCGACCGCGGCCGGGACTGGGTCGTCGACCACCGCTACGTCTCGCCGTTCCTCTACCGCGTCTTCTCCCCCGGCCCGCTCGCGGGCGAGGTCGCCGAACTCCTGGGCGCGCGGGGCGTGGTGCACACCGTCTCCACCGGCTGCACCTCCGGACTGGACGCGATCGGCTACGCCTTCCAGTGCATCCGGGAGGGCCGCGCCGACGTGATGGTGGCCGGCGCGGCGGACTCCCCCATCTCCCCGATCACCGTCTCCTGCTTCGACGCCATCCGGGCCACCTCCGCCCGCAACGACGCGCCGGAGAGCGCCTCGCGGCCCTTCGACCGCGAGCGCGACGGCTTCGTCCTCGGCGAGGGGGCCGCCGCGCTGGTCCTGGAGGACCTGGAGCACGCCCGCCGGCGCGGCGCCGAAGTGCACTGCCTGATCGGCGGGTTCGCCACCCGCAGCAACGCCTACCACATGACGGGGCTCACCCGGGAGGGCCTGGAGATGGCCGAGGCCGTCGAGCAGGCCCTGGCCCAGGCCCGCCGCCGCCCCGAGGAGGTCGACTACGTCAATGCCCACGGCTCGGGAACCCAGCAGAACGACCGGCACGAGACGGCCGCCTTCAAGCGCTCCCTGGGCGCGCACGCCCGGCGCGTGCCGGTCAGCTCCGTCAAGTCCATGGTCGGCCACTCCCTGGGCGCGATCGGCGCCATCGAACTGGCCGCCTGTGTGCTGGCGATGGACGAGGGAATGGTCCCGCCGACGGCCAACCTGGAGCACCCGGACCCCGAGTGCGACCTGGACTACGTCCCGATGACGGCCCGTTCGCAGCGGCTGGACACCGTGCTGTCCGTGGGCAGCGGCTTCGGCGGCTTCCAGTCGGCCGTGGTCCTCGACCGACCCGACCGGAAGGTGCTGCAGCCGTCATGACCGGCACGACACGACGACCGGTGATCACGGGGATGGGCGCGCTCGCGTCCACGGGCATCGGGGCCGACGTGGTCGGCAGGGCCGCCCGCGAGGGCCTGTCCGGCATCGGGCCGATCACCCGCTACCCGGCCGCGGGCACCCCGCTGTCGCTCGCCGGCGAGATCCCGGACTTCGATCCGCTGGAGCACCTGGAGGGCCCGGTGGTCGCCCAGACCGACCGGTTCACCCAACTCGCGCTCACTGCCTCGGACATGGCCCTCAAGGATGCCGGGCTGACCCCGGCGGAGCTCGCGCCCTACTCCTTCGGCGTGGTGACCGCGAGCTGCGCCGGTGGCGTGGAGTTCGGGCAGAAGGAGATCGAGCGGCTGTGGAGCCGGGGTCCCTCGCACGTCGGCCCGTACCAGTCGATCGCCTGGTTCTACGCGGCCAGCACCGGCCAGATATCCATCCGGCACGGCCTCAAGGGCCCGAGCGGGGTGCTGGTCACGGACGAGGCGGGCGGGCTCGACGCGCTCGGCTGCGCCGGGCGGGAGATCGCCCGGGGTACGGCCGCCATGCTGGCGGGCGGTGCCGAGGCGCCGCTGTCCCCTTTCTCGATGGCCTGCCAGTTCGGCCACGGCCTGCTCAGCACCGCCCGGGATCCCGAACGGGCGTATCTGCCGTTCACCCGCGCGGCGTCCGGCTTCGTGCCCGCCGAGGGCGGCGCCATGGCCGTCGTCGAGGAGGAACGGGCCGCCCGGGCGCGGGGGGCCGTGCCGCGCGCGGTGATACTGGGCCACGGCACGGCGTTCGCCGGCATGCTGCGCTTCGACCGCTCGGCCGAGGCGCTCGCGGCCGCCGCCCGCATGGCGCTGGCGGAGGCCGGGCTGTCGCCCGCCGCCGTCGACGTGGTCTTCGCCGACGCGCTCGGCGTGCCGGAGGCCGATGCGGCCGAAGTCCGGGCTCTACGGCTGCTGTTCGGGGCGCGCCGCGCGGAGGAGGTGCCGGTCACCGCGCCCAAGGCCGGTACCGGGCGCGCCTATTCGGGGGCCGGGGCCCTGGACGTGACGCTGGCCGTGCTGAGCCTGGAGCAGGGCCTCGTACCGCCCGCACCGCATCTGGACGGCGCGGAGCCCGCGCTGCCGCTGAACCTCGTCACCGGGCGGGCCCGGCCGCTGCGGCCGCGCACCGCACTGCTGCTGGCCCGCGGACTCTCGGGCAGCTGCTCGGCCCTGGTGCTGCAGCGCGCCGGGGACGGGCCCTGACACCCGCCGCCCGCCCTGCATCCGTAAGACCTGCACCTGCACGAAATGCGCCACCAACAGGAGGACATCATGGGGGAATGCACGGGGGCGGCGACGCCCTCGACATCGGACCGGCTCACCTACGAACAGCTCGTCGTGATCGTCCGTGCGTGCACGGGGGTGCAGCTCGACGCCGCGGGGCTGGACGATCCGGAACTGGAGCTCAAGGCGCTCGGCGTCGACTCGCTCGGGCTGCTCGGCGTCGTCGCCGAACTGGAGCGGCGCTACCCGGTGCTGCTCGGCCCGGAGGCCGAGCAGGCCGTCTCGCCGCGCGCCCTGTACGACCTGGTCAACGCACAGCTCGCGAGGGGGGACCGGCCATGACCGCCCACACCGAGAACGAGATCGTCATCCGTGCGCCTTTCGACCTCGTCTGGGAGCGCACCAACGACGTGGAGCACTGGCCCGAGCTGTTCAGCGAGTACAGCGCGGCGGAGATCCTCGAACGCGAGGGCGACCGGGTCCGCTTCCGGCTGACCATGCACCCGGACCGGGACGGCAACGTCTGGAGCTGGGTCTCGGAGCGGCACGCGGACCGGGCGGCCAGGACCGTGACCGCCCGCCGCATAGAGACCGGGCCCTTCGCCCACATGGACATCCGCTGGACCTACGAGGAGGTGTCCGGCGGCACCCGGATGCGCTGGGTGCAGGACTTCGCCATGAAGCCGGAGGCCCCGGTGGACGACGCGTGGATGCGGGCCAACATCGAGCGCAACAGCAAGGTGCAGATGGCCCTCATCCGCGACCGGATCGAGGCACTGGGTCCCGCGGGTCGATGAGCGAGGCGGAGATCGCCTTGTTCACCGCGTCCAGCCGGGACGTCGCGCCGAGCTTGCCGAAGATGTTCCGCAGGTGGTGCTTCACGGTGCCCTCGGTGATGGACAGTCTGCTGGCCGCCTGACCGTTGGTCATGCCCTGGGCCACCAGGCCCATGACCTCCCGCTCCCGGGCCGACAGCAGCCCCGCCGGCGCGGAGACGGCGTGCACCTGCACCATGCTGGCCCGGGAGACGGACAGGACGATCCGCTCGTCGTCCGCGAGGACCGAGCGCACGGCGGCGAGCAGATCCTGCCGGCCCACCGACTTCAGCAGATAGCCGCGCACCCCGCAGGCCAGCAACTCCTGCACGGTGCGCGGCTCGTCGTACACGCTCACCATGATCACGCGGGTGTCGGGGGCCACGTCCAGGATGCGGCGGACGGTCTCCACCGCACCGCTGTCCGGCAGGCCGACGTCCAGCAGCGCCACATCCGGCTGTGTCTCCCCGGCGACCCGCACCGCGTCGGCGTGGGAGCCCGCCTCGCCGACGACGACGAACTCCTGCTCGGCCTCCAGTATTTCCCGCAGGCCCTCGCGGAAGAGCGTGTGGTCGTCCACGACGACGATCCGGGTGGGCGTGCCCGCGCGGTCCCCGGTCACGCGACAAGGCCCTTGCGGCGTGCGGGCAGCAGGAACTCCACCGAGGCCCCGCGCCCGGGGAAGCCCGTGACGCAGACCGCGCCGCCGAGCCGCTCGATCCGCTCCCGCATGCACACGAGCCCCACGCCCTCGGGTGCGGCCGCCGGATCGAAGCCGACCCCGTCGTCCTTGACCACGGCCCGCGTCTGGTGGGGTGCGATGTCCACGTGCACCGTGACCGTGCGCGCGCGGGAGTGCGCGAAGGCGTTGCGCAGTGCCTCGCGCAGCGCCAGGTACAACTCGTCCAGCGCGTCCGCGGGCATCCAGGACTCGTGCCCGGAGACCGAGATCTCGATCGCCGTGCCGGGCGTGCGGATGCCCTCGGTGCAGGCCTGCAGGGCGCGGGCGAGGCTGTCCGTGCCGCCGTAGGCGCGCAGTTCCGACGCGAGTTCGCGCACCTGGTCCAGCGCCTCGTGCAGGGCCTGGTGTGCGACGCGCATCTTGTGCCCGGCGGCGGCATTGCCCTGGTACTGGTAGAGCTCGCAGAGCTCCAGGTTCTGCTTGGCCACGCTGACCGAGTAGCCGACGCGGTCGTGCAGGTCGCGCGAGACGCTGCGCCGGTCGTCCATGCAGGCCTGGGCCGTCTCCTGCAGCAGGGCCCTGGCCTTGGCCTCCAGGGCCGCCTTGAAGCGGGCCATGATGCTGTGGTGCAGCGAGACGGCGCCCTCGGCGATCATCCGCGAACCGCCGGGACAACTGCCGTCCACGGCATGCGTCACGGCCTCGATGACGACGTCGAAGAGCGTGATGATCGCCCGGTGGGCGTCATCCGGATTCCATGCCGGCGGATAGTCCGGGACCGCACCGTGGGCCGGCCCCACGCTGCGCATCCCCAGAAAGCTGCCCTCGCTCAGGAGGGCCAGCAGGACGTCCTCCAGGACCGCGCGGGCCTGCCCGACGCAGAAGCGCCGGACGCCCGGATCGTCTGCGCCGACGCCGATGGCGCCGAGGCGCTGTTCGTAACCGGCCACGATGCTGTCGGACTGTACTGCGAGGAGGCGGGCGAGTGCCGGGCCCCCGGGCACTTCCTCGGCCACAACTCCGTCCAACTCAGGTCCCCCAACGTGAGTCGTGTTGTTCCCCGTTGCGGCCCGGCGGCGGAATCCCCCGGACCGCCCCTGCCGGGGGAGGCCGGACCTCCCGCCAGCCTAGCCGTGCCGGGACTGGGCCGGTAAGTCCTCAACGCGTCATTGGTGCCGACCGGTTCTCCGGCATGTGCCGGAAGTGCCATGTCCCCTCCCCCGTGGGACAGGTCCCGGGCCGCTCTTCCGGCCGGGGCGGGATCTGCCGTTGGGGACGATGGCGTTGAGCTGCGGCGGTGCGCCGGATAACGTCGTGCGCGGAGGTACGGAAGTGCGGGGGATGCGGAGGGACGGTCAGTTCGCGGAGGCCTTCTTGAGGAGTTCGCCGAGGAGCAGCTTCTCCTTCTCGGTGAGCAGCTCCAGGCCCGGCGCATCGTCCATGATGCGGATCACCTTGCCGCGCAGCCTGCGGCCGGCCGCGGTGAGGGTGAGCATCTTCACCCGCCGGTCCGCCGGATCGACTTGCCGCTTCATGAGCTTCTGCTCCTCGAGGCGGTCCACCAGGCCCGTCACATAGGAGGCGTCGCAACGAAGCTTGACCGCCAGCTTCCGCACGGTCGGTGCGGATTCGACGAAGTACAGCACCTTCGCCTGGGGAACCGTCAGCCCGAGATCGGCGGCCTGGTCCGCCAGCCGTTCGTGGTGCGACTGCGCGAAGTTGAGGAGGGTGCTGAGTAGGAGGTTGTCCTCGCGCGGGAGCGTGCCCGCCGGAGGCAGTTGCTGGGTGGTCATGGTCGGTCACCTCTGCCCTGGTCCGTCACTGACCCCTGTCCTGATACAGGATCGAGTCAATCATGGCAGAGGTCAGTGGTGGTCGGACAGAAGGGTGCGGTTCCGGGCCGTCTCCCCGCGGTCGAGCAGGTCCAGCAGCGGCGCGGTCATGGCCGTGGCCGTGAGCGCGACCAGGACGAGCACGGTGAACAACGAGGGCGTCAGCACGCCCAGTTCCAGCCCGATGCCGAGGATGACGAGCTCGGTCAGGCCACGGCAGTTCATCAGCACCCCGACGCGCAGGGCGTCGCGCCCGCCGACGCCGGTCAGCGCGGCCGCCAGACCGCTGCCGGCCAGCTTGCCGGCGACGGCGACGGCCAGGGCGGCGGCGAACCACAGCCACAGCGCCGAGTCGCCGCCCAGCAGACCCAGTTCGGTCTTCAGGCCCACCGAGGCGAAGAACGGCGGCAGCAGGACCGAGGTGGTGAACTCCTGCATCCGGCCCTGCACGGCGCGCAGTCCGGGGGCGTCCGCCGGGCACAGCGCGCCGAAGAGGAACGCCCCGAAGATCAGGTGCACACCGATCCGGTCCGTCGCCACCCCGGACAGCAGCACCCCCACCAGGACGAGCGCCAGCAACGCCCCGTCGGGCAGCCACCGCGCGGGCCGCAGCAGCATGGTGCGCAGCAGCGGCCGGACGAGCAGCACCATGGCGGCGCAGAAGGCCGTGGTCAGGGCGAGGGTGCGCGCGACGCCGGCCAGGGAGGCGTTGCGCAGCAGGGCGACCGCGACGGCCAGCAGCAGCCAGCACAGGAGGTCGGCACCGGCCGCCGCGAGCACGGCCAGCCGCCCCGCCCGCGTGTGCATCATGCCGCGTTCCATCAGGATGCTCGCCAGCACCGGGAACGCGGTGACGCTCATGGCGACGCCCAGGAAGAGGGCGAAGGGCAGGAACCCCACGCCGTCCGGCGCGCGGGTGCCGTACAGGGCGCAGGCCAGCGCGACGCCGAGGCTGTAGGGCAGGGCGGTGCCGCAGAGGACGATCATGGTGCCGGCCCGGCCGCCGGTGCCGCCGGAGCCGCCGCCGGAGCCGGGCACCCCGGATATCTCCCTCGGCCGGCGCGCCGCACGCGACTCGCCGGCGAACTCCAGCCCCACGAGGAACATGAACAGCGCGAGGCCGATCTGGGCGAACGCATCGATGCAGGGCAGCAGCCCGGCGGGGAACAGCGTGCGGTGGACGTGCGGCGCCACGGCCCCCAGGACCGAGGGGCCGAGCACGATGCCGGAGACCATCTCGCCGACCACGCGCGGCTGCCGCAGGAAGCGGGCGAACACCCCGCCCACGGCCCGGGCCGCGGCGACGACCACCGCGAGGGCGAGCAGCAGCCGCCACGGCTCGGGCGCCTTCGCGGCACCGCCGCCGCGGCCGCCGCCCCGCGCGGCACCGGGATGCGCGGGCCACTGGGCGCCGTGGCGCAGCAGCAGGCCCGCGAGGACGACCGGTCCCGCGCCCAGCAGCAGGACCAGACCCAGGCGCGGGACCCGGCCCGGCCGCTGCGCCCCGCCCGTGCGGACGGGCTCCGGTGCCGTCCGGGACGGCGGCAGGGCGTTCACCTGCCGGGGTCGGCCTGCGGGGCGAGCACGACGCCGCGGCCGCGCTCCCACTGGTAGAACTGCCGGGCCGAGGCGCGCTCCGCGGTGCCCCAACTCCCCTCGAAGGGCTGGATATAGGCGTCGAGGGCGGTGCTCAGACGCTGGAACTCCGGGTTCCCGTGCGCCTTGTCGATGGCGGCGCCGACCGGTGCGGGCGACTCCACCAGGTGGATGTAGACGTCGTGGAAGGTGAAGAGCTTGCGGGTGTGCACCCCGATCTCCGCAGGCAGCCCGGTGGCGTCCGATGCGGCGAACAGCCGGGCGATCTCGCCCTCACTGCCCGGGAGATGGCGGGCGACGATCAGTGTGGTGTGCATGACGGGAGTCCCCCTCGGCGTCCCTCAACAGGTCATTGACCTACTCCATACTTGAGCAAGTCTATTAATTCTCGGGGACGGCACAACCCCTCTTGTCGAACTGGCCTCCTTCCAGACCTCGTTCGCGTGATGCGACCGCCGCCCCGGCGTACGCCGCCGACCAGCTCCTCTGCTGCGCCCAGGCGGTGGACGCGAACGATCCCACGGCTCGGAAAGTCGCCGGGCCGGCGGGTGCCGACTTGTCCAAGGCGGTCGGCACGGTCGGCCTTCACTGCCACCCCGACGACCCGGTGGACCCCGCCCGGAACTGCAGCGGGAAACCCCTCGTCCGCGCGCACAACAACTTCAACGGCCTTCTGGCCACCGGCTGCACGCCGTTCAGGCCGTGACTCCCCTCACGCGCCGAGGAAACCGTCTCACCAGCCACATCGCCACCACCACACCCGCAGCCACCCCGTACGCCACCGTCCCCAGCAGGTTCGGATCCCCCACGGCCCGTCCGCCCACATACTTCGCCGCGCCCGCCACCGCGACCCCCAGCCACTCCCACCGCCCGTCCAGCGCCACCAGCACCACGAGCAGCAGCGCGTACCACGAGTACCCGGGGGTCAGCAGAAGGAACGCCGTCCCCGTCACCACCAGCGCGCCCCGCCATGGCCGTTCGGGATCCCCGCGCCACAGCACCCGGCCTGCCGCCACCGCCAGCACGACGAGCGCGGCCGGCAACGCCCACGTGTCCGGCAGGACGAGCCGCAGCAGCGCGTACCGGTTGCGCGCGGACGCGTCGTCGTAGCCCTCCTCCTCCGTGTAGCCGCCGAGGTAGCCGAAGACCGAGGAGTGCGAGACGAGCACGTACGGCAGGTAGCCCAGCCCCACGACTCCGGCAGCGGCCAGGAGCACCACGGCCCCGCGCCGCCGGTGTCCCTTGCGCAGGGTCCCGCTCAGCGCCCCCGGCAGCGTCACCGCGGGCAGCAGCTTCGTGGCGATCCCGGCACCGAGCAGCGCACCGCCGGAGGCCGGCCGCCGGGCGAGGACGGCGAAGGCAGCGGCCGTCAACAGCGCCCCCAGCGCGTCGACATGGGCGTTGTTGACGGCCTCGACGGGCACGGCGGGGCACCACGCCCAGTACGCGGCCCACCGCTCCCGCCCGCCGCCGCGGCGCCGCAGCGCGTACAGCAGCAGTCCCGATGTACCGACCGCCAGCAGCGCCCCGCCGGTCTGCAGCGGCTTGTGCCGGGCGCCGGGCGGCGAGAGCTGGTGCACGAGGAGGAAATAGCCCTCGGCGACGGGCGGATAAATGGTGTGCACGGAAGGGCGGTTGATGCGTGTGCAGGCGGAGGAACCCGGATCGCCCGCAGGAATGCGGGCGCGCCCGGGCCGCGCGCACTCCGCCGCCCCCTCGGGGAAGAGCCAGCGGTCGCGCAGCGGCCGGAGCGCGGGGTCGGCCGGGGCGTGGTCGTAGGGCGACATCCCGGCGGCCTGCACCCGGCCGTCCCAGGCGTAGCGGTACGAGTCCGTACTCGTCCGAGGCTCGGCCAACAGCCCGGTGACCGCCATCGCGACTGCTCCCGTCAGCACCAGCGGCACCACGCAACGCGCGGGCACCCGGCGCAACGTCCAGGCGGCCCCGGCGAACAGGGCCCAGGCCGCGGCGTACCAGCCGGCGAGCGCGGCGGGGTCGGTGTCGTACGCGTCGCTGCGGACCGCCGTCGCGAGGACGGCGGTGAGGGCGGCGAGGAGGGAGACGGTGACGAGGGAGGCGCGGTTGATCACGCCGTTCAGCCTGGCACCGGAGGGGTGCCCGGCGGGGCCGCGCGGCTCGGCCGTCCGCGTTTCGTAAGGTGCCGGACCGCCCGTGGAGGCCGCGGGCCGGGGTGTGATGGGGGACATGAAACGCCCCCGGCCCCCGCTCCGCGGCCTCCGCGGCCTCCCCTGCTTCCCCGTCCTCTCCGGGCGACTGCACGACGCGCGCACGGCAACCGCCATCGGCCGCTGGCTGGGAGCGGCGCTCGCGGTCTGTTTCGTCACGGGCCTCGTCAGCCACTACGAGCAGCACCCGCCCGCCTGGCTGCCGAACTCCCTTCCCAGCCGCCCCGCCTGGGGCTACCGCCTGCGCCAGGGCCTGCACGTGGCGAGCGGCACGGCGGCCGTACCGCTGCTGCTCGCGAAGCTCTGGGCGGTCTATCCCCGCCTTTTCGTGTGGCCCCCGCTGCGCTCGGTGCGGCATGCACTGGAGCGGCTGTCGGTGGCTGTGCTGGTCGCGACGGCGCTGCTGGAACTGTTCACGGGGCTGCTCAACGCGGCCCAGTGGTATCCGTGGCCGTTCTCGTTCGTGCCGGTGCACTTCGCGCTGGCCTGGGTGCTGACAGGGTCCCTGCTGCTGCACGTGGCGGTGAAGGCCCCCGAGATCCGCGCCCATTGGCGCCGCCGCTCCCCCGGCACGCTGTCGCTGCCCGCCGAGGACGCCGTCGACCGGCGCGCCTTGCTGGGGGCGCTCGGCGCGGCGGTGGGGGCGGTGACGGTGACGACGGCCGGCCAGTCCTTCCCGCCGCTGTCCCGGCTGGACCTGCTGGCGCCGCGGCACCCCGGCCACGGTCCGCAGGGCCTGCCGGTCAACCGGACGGCCGCGCTGGCGGGGGTGAACGCGCAGACCGTGCAGGGCTGGCGGCTACGGGTCGACGGCCCGCGCCCGTACGCACTGAGCCTGGACGAACTGCGTGAACTGCCGCAGGAAGACGTGGAGTTGCCGATTGCGTGCGTGGAAGGCTGGAGCAAGTCGGCGCGGTGGACGGGCGTGCGGATACGGGACCTGCTGGACCGCGCGGGCGCACCGCCGGGAGCGCTGATCCGTGTGACGTCGCTGGAGCGGCACGGGGCGTACCGCGTGATGGTGATGCCGCATACGTACGCCCGCGACCCGCTCACGCTTCTCGCACTGCGGCTCAACGGCGAGGAACTCTCCTTCGACCACGGCCACCCCGCCCGCATCATCGCGCCGAACCGGCCGGGGGTGCTGCAGACCAAGTGGGTTGCCCGGCTGGAGGTGTTGTGATGCGGGTGACGGCCGGCGTGGCGGGGGTGGTGCTGATGGGCGTGGGGGTGTGGTCCCTGCTGTACGGGGCTGCACCGCAGGATCCGTGGCCGGTGGTGCGGTGGCTGGCCGGGGCGGTGGTCGTGCACGACGGGATCGTGGCACCGCTGACGCTTGCGGTGGGGTGGGCGGTGACCCGGCTGCCCGCACGGCGGGTCGTGCGGGGCACGCTCCTGGTGATGGCCGGCCTGACGGCGGTGGCGTATCCGGTGCTCTTCCGGCCCGGTCCGCGGCAGAACGCGTCGGTTCTGCCGCTGGATTACGGGCGGAATTGGGCGGTGGTGATGGCGGTGACGGTGTTGGTGGGGGTGGGCGTGGGGTGGCTGCGGTGGTGGCGGCGTGGGCGTCCGCGGAGGTGATGCGGGGGGCGGGCGAGGGTGGCCCCCTCGTCAGCGGGGACCGGGCACCGGGTCCGTACCGAACACCCACGGCGCCAGCACGACGAGCCACCCGTCCGGGTCCTCGAACAACACCGCCCCGCGCTCGGGCCAGTACGGATTGGCCGCCGCCACGGGCCGGTGCCCGCGCTGCTCCATGCGCCGCACGACCGCGTCGCGGGCCTCGGCCCCCTTGAGGTACAGCACCAACTGGTTCTCGGGATGCGGCTCGGGAATCCGCGGCGGAGCTCCGTGCTGCGTGATCTCCATCTGCACGGGCGCGCCGGGGAGCCCGAACACGACCCCGTCGTACCCGGCGTGACCACGCCAGTCGGCGAGCACAGGGAGGCCGAGGTCGTCGCGGTAGAAGGAGAGGACGTCGTCGTACCGGGCGGTCGGCCGCGCGAACCGCACGGCGCCGACGGCGAGATGATCGGGCCAGGTGGTGGTCATGGGGGCAGCCTGGCACGGGTGGGGAGGGGGTGCTTCGGGCTGGCGCAGGGAAGGCGGTGGGCCGTTGGTCCTAGGCGACTACCGCTCTCCCCTGCCCCGGGGCTGCTGGTCTGCGAGTTCGGCCATCGGACGGGTGGCGAGGGGGCGTCCGGCTTCGGCGTCCCGCTGCATGGACGATGTGGCATCAGAAGCCGTGCCGGTGAACGGAGTCGAGGCGGGCAAGCTCGTCCTCGGTGAGCCGGAGGGCACCGGCGGCCACGTTGGACGCCAGGTGGTCCGGATTGCCGGTGCCGGGGATGGCCAGCACGTGCGGGCCGCGGTGCAGTGTCCAGGCGATCCGGACCTGGGCCGGCTGCACCCCGTGCGCCCGGGCGACGGCCAGGATCTCCGGGTGGTCGCTGCCGCTCGCCCCGGCCTGGCGCCCGGACCCGGCGACCGCGTAGAACGGCACGAAGGCGACACCGAGTTCGCCGCAGGTGCGGACGAACGCGTCCTGGTCGGGCCGCACTCCGATGCCGTACATGTTCTGCACGCACACCACCGGCGCAATGGCCCGGACCTCGGCCAGCTGGTGGGGGTGAACGTTGGAGAGGCCCAGGTGGCGGATGAGCCCGGCCTCGCGCAGTTCGGCCAGCACCCCGAAGCGCTCGGCGATGGAATCGGTTCCGACGATGCGCAGGTTCACCACGTCCAGGTGGTCACGGCCGAGCTGGCGCAGGTTCTCCTCGACGAGTCCGCGCAGCTGCTCCGGGCGGGCGTGGGGCAGCCACGCACCCGACGGGTCGCGCGGCTGCCCGACCTTGGTGGCGATGACGAGGTCGTCCGGGTAGGGGGACAGGGCCCGGTTGATCAGCTCGTTGGCCGAGCGCAGCGGCGAGAAGTAGAAGGCGGCGGTGTCGATATGGTTCACGCCGAGCTCGACGGCGCGGCGCAGCACGCCGATCGCCTCGGCACGGTCGCGCGGAACGGCGTCGGCCACAAGCGCCTTGCCGCCGGCCTGCGGCAGGCGCATCGCCCCGAAGCCGAGCCGATTGACCGTCAGGTCTCCCAGCTTCCAGGTACCGGATGCGGCGGCGCTGATCGTCTCTGAGGTCATGGAGGTCATGGAGGTCATGCCGGAATGATCAGCAGGCGGTAGGGTGGCCGCCATTGATTCAGGCACAGATGAATCCTGGGGGGATGACTGCCCTGGCAGAGCTGGCGCTTTCGGCGGGTGATCTGGCGCGGATGCGGTTCGCCGCCTCGCCGATGTGGGAGGTCGGGACCAGCTTCCGGCTGCTGGCCTCCGGCGCCGCGGATCCCGTGCACCGGCGCTGGCTGGAGCAGGTGCGGCCACGGGTCGCGGCTGCCGGGCTGGACCGGGGCTGGCTGGCCGAACTGATCCCGTCCGCGGGCTACTGCCCGGACTTCCTCAACCCGGCCCCCACGGGGCCGGCTCCCACGCTGCGGGAGGAGCTGGCCGCGATCAAGGCCGCTCCGGCCGGCCGCGTCCGCCAGGACCTCGATCACCTCGCGCACCATCGCGGCAGCCTCGGCCCCCGCCTGCGGTCCCTGTACGCCGACCCGCCGGCCCGCCTGGGACGGGTCGCCGAGGAGATCGAGGCCTACTGGGATCTGGCGCTCGCCCCCTACTGGGCCCGCATCCGCACCGTGCTCGACGCCGACATCTTCCACCGGGCCCGGCAGGTTGCCGAGCACGGGGCCGGGCGCCTCTTCAACGAGCTGCACCCGCTGGTCGGCTGGGACGACAACGTACTGCGGCTGGCCCGCCGGCAGCGGACCCTGCCCCGGGAGTCGTCGGGCGCAGGGCTGCTCCTGATCCCCTCGGCCTTCAAGGGGCCGGGCCTGTCCACGCGGGTCGCCCCGCCGGACCCTCCTCAACTCGCCTACCGCGCACGGGGCGTCGGCACGCTGTGGGAACGCCGGTCCGTCACCGGGGCGGCAGCTCTCGTCGCCGTGCTGGGCCGTTCGCGGACCCTGTTGCTCACGGAACTGGACACTCCGGCGACCACGACGGAACTGGCCCACCGCACGGGGATGTCCATGGCCGGGGTCTCCCAGAGCCTCACCGCACTGCGCAATGCCGGCTTCGTCACCGCCCACCGGGCCGGCCGCTCGGTGCTCTACGCACGCACGCCGGTGGCGGAATCCGTCCTCGCCACCAGCCGGTGACGTGGCCGACCGGACGGGTCAGTAGTGCTGTACCAGGCAGAATTCGTGCTCTTCGCAGTCGGCCATCACCACGACCACACCCTCGTCGTAGTCGTGCCGTTCACCGGTGAACCTGCCGCCGAGCGCGATGACTTGCGCAATCCCCTCGTCGATGTCGTCGACTCCGACGTCGAGATGCAGACGCACCTTGCCCCGCTTCGGCTCGGTCACGGGCTGGAAGATGAGCCGGGGCTGCGGGTCGCCGTGCTGACCCAGGTAGACCCAGCCGGGCTGGGACGGCCCCTGCGGGCGGTCCAGCAGCGTGCTCCAGAAGCCTGCCACGCGTTCCACGTCGACGCAGTCGACCGTCACTCCGACCCAGCGGTTCGCCATGTCGGCCGAGGCTACCCGGCACCCGCGGCGGCGCCGGAACCGCCCCCGACGCCGCCCGCGCACCGGGGAATTGATCACCGTCACAAGCGCCCCGTAACCTGGCCGGATGCAGCTCATCGGAGACATATCCGCCGACCGCCCCCTGCTCGTGCTCGCGGTGAAGGAAGAGGCCGCCCACCTCGACGGCACGCTTCCCGTGCTGCTGACGGGGATGGGCAAGGTCAACGCGGCCACCGCACTGGCGACCGTGCTCGCCCGCGGGCCCCGGCCCTCCTCGATCGTCAATCTGGGCACGGCCGGTGCCCTGACGGCGGGCTGGGCCGGCAGCACGCAGGAGGTGGCGATCGTCATCCAGCACGACCTGGACACCGATCTGCTGCACACGCTGACCGGCGACTCCTTCGGGGGGCCGCTCAAGCTCGCCGGTTCCGGTACCGGCCCCACGCTGGCCACGGGCGACACCTTCGTCTCCGAGTCGGCGGCCCGCGAGCGGCTCGCCGCGCGCGCCGACCTCGTCGACATGGAGGGCTACGCGCTGGCCTCGGTGGCCCAGCAGGCCGGGGTGCCCATCCGGCTGATCAAGCACGTCAGCGACGAGGCCGACGAGGGTGCCGCGCGCAGCTGGCGCGAGTCCGTCGACGACTGCGCGCGGATACTGGCCGGTTGGGTCCGGACTCACCTCGCCTGACCCGGCCCCTCACCCGGCGGTGATCGGCTCCTGCAGCTCGGTCACCCACCTGGCCCGGTCCTCCGGCACCTCCAGGTAGAGCTCCCTGGCGAAGCCGGCGGACCGGTGACCGTTGGCGTCGATCCAGCGGGCCAGGGCCTGGACGGTGGGCATGACGTCGTCCATCGCACCGCGGTGGACGATGGTCGCCGCACTGTCGATCGCGGGCAGGTCGACGAGGGCGAAGCTGTCGCCGGTCGCCGTCACAGCCGTGGCGACCGGCAGGGCGGCATGCACGAGGATCGCGTCGCCGCCGTCCGCATCCGGCGCGCTCTCGTAGTAGGCGATCCCCGGCCCCACAGGGTTCACCCCCGCCTCGGCCAGCCTCCGGCACAGCTCGGCGAAGAGCGGCCCGACGACCGGACCGATCTGCTCCGGCGCGTACCCGGCGGCCACGCCCGTCAACTCGGCCACACGGACGGCCGGGATCCGCTTGACGACGACATCGTCGGTGCTCATACGTCCCTCACTCTCGATCGTCCGGAGCCTCGCCTCGACCTGCGCCAGCCGCACCGCGGCAGCGGCCACGGCCGCTTCGAGCTCGGCCCGCCGCAGCCGCAGCATGCCGCGCAACTGCTCGGTGCTCACCTGCTCGTCCAGGATCACCTGCACCTGCTGGAGCGTGAACCCGAGCTCCTTGAGGGCGATGACCCGGTTGAGCCGGGCGAGCTGGCCGGCCTCGTAGAAGCGGTAGCCGCTGACGGGGTCGACCCGGGCCGGGCGCAGCAGCCCGATGGCGTCGTAGTGCCTGAGCATGCGGACGGATACGCGTCCGTGCCGGGCGAAGTCTCCGATGCCGAACATGATGTCTCCGAGTCGAGGGCCTCACACGGTGTCATGGTCAAGGGGGCGTGGAGGCCCGCCCACAAGCGGTGGGCCTTCGACGGCGCCGCACACGTGCAGACGAAAGCGGCCGGTCAGTGCACAAGCAGGTCGATCACGCCCGTCAGGTCCTCCTCGCCGCTGCCCTCGGCCAGGCGGCGGCGCATCAGCTCGAAGTAGGGGCGGAGCAGTTCCGTGCTGACGCCCTGCTGTTCGGCAGTGCTCAGAAAGGTCGGCGTGCCGGCCACCTGCATGGCGAGATTGGAGGTGACCCCCTGGGTGTAGTCGCCGCTCCGCAGTTGGTCGGCGGTCTGGTGCACTGCCGGTGCCATCGCGACGAGCCAGTCGGCGAGCCGCGGGGCGAGCGACGTGGGGTCGATGTCCTCCTTGCGGATCAGGGCGAAGGCGTGCGCGGCACCGGCGAACATCCCGTACATGGCGCTGAGCAGGGCCACGTCGTGCAGGGCCGCGAAGCCGGCGTCCTTGCCGACGTAGGTGGTGCCGGCCGGAACGCCCAGGGTCTCCTGGTGCTGTTCGAACAGCTCCGGCGAGCCGCTGTAGAAGGCATAACCGCCGGCTTCCGGGACGCCGATCATCTGGGGGACGGCCATGATCCCGCCGTCCAGGTAGCGGGCGCCGCGCTCGCGGGCCCACTCGGCGCGGGCGCGGGCCTGGGCAGGGGTGCTGGTGGTCAGGTTGACCAGGTCCTTGCCTGCCAGGTCGGTACCGGCCAGCGCCTCCTCGACCGAGGCGTCGTCCAGCAGGCAGGCAACGATCAGGGTGTTCGCCGCGACCGCCTCGACGGCGCTGTCCGCGACACCCGCGCCCTCTGCGGCGAGCACGGCGGCGCGGGCCGGGGTGCGGTTCCAGACGGTGAGCGGGTGGCCTGCGGCAAGCCAGGCGCGGGCCAGGGCGGTACCCATCGCGCCGAGGCCCAGCAGGGTGACCGAGGTCTTCTCAACAGTGTGCTGTGTCATGTCGAAGATGCTGGTCATCGGCTCGAAGATGATCAAGTACGCACTTCGAGGTGGGTGCTTACCCTAGGGTGAGCAAGCACGTCAGCAGGGTTCGAGGGGGGAACATGGCGACACTGAACCGGCCGGGCGCACCGGACGGACACGTCTGTGGGATCGACACGGCGATGGAGGTGATCGGAGGCAAGTGGAAGGTGCTGATTCTCTGGGAATTGCACGAGCACCCCTGCCGGCGCTTCGGCGAGCTGCGGCGGCTCATTCCGGGGATCACGGAGAAGGTGCTGGCCTCTCACCTGCGCGAGATGGAAGCGGACGGCGTCGTGCGCCGCGTGTCCTACGACGAGGTGCCACCCCGCGTCGAGTATTCGCTGACCGAGGACGGCACCCGCCTCAACAAGGCGCTCCAGCCACTGGCCGACTGGGGGCGTGAGCGGTCGATCACCTAGTCTTCTGCTCGACGGCGATGCCGCCGTCCACTACCCGCCGACTCCGACGCGTCCTGACCGGCGACGCAGCACAAGGTCAGCCCCGGCGCCGCAACGCCACGAACGCCCGCCCCTCCGCGCCCCATTGCTCCGCCACCACCCACCCCGTCTCCCCCGCGTACCGCCGCAGCGCCGGTACGCCGACCCGGGCCCACGGGAACGAGGTGCCCAGGCGTCCGCGGCCGTCGTCCACCCGGACCTCCACCCGTTCGTCCACGTCCTCCGGCGCCGCCTCCGCGAGCAACCGGCCCCACGGAGCAGTGACTTCGGCAATACGGGCCAGCAGCGCCGCCGGGTCGCCGCCGATGCCCACGTTGCCGTCGGCCAGCAGGGCCGTTCCCCAACGGCCCTCCCCGGGAAGGCGGTCGAAGACCGAGCGGCACAGGGCCACTCCTCCGGCGCGGCGGGTGCGGGTGACGGCCGCGGGGCTGAGGTCCACGCCCAGGGCCGGGTGGCCCAGGGCGGCCAGGGCCGTGACGAGGCGGCCCGGGCCGCAGCCGATGTCGATGACGGGGCCGTGGCAGCGGTGCAGGACGGTCATGTCGGCCGGGTCCGCCGCGGCGCACCAGCGCTCCACCTCCAGTGGGAGCAGCCAGCCGTCCGGGCGGCGCAGGAACAGCGGGCCGCTGCCGGCCCGTACCGCGTCCGCGTACGGGTCCGCGCACCACGCCGTCATCGGGCGAGCCGGGCGGCCAGGGCCGCGAAGCGGCTGTGCGGGGCGGCCGCGGCCACGCGGGGCACGTCCGGTGCGGTGTCGACGTCGCGGAGTTCGGGGAGTTCGCGGACGGTCAGTCCGGCGGCGGACAGGCGTGCGCGCTGGTGCGCACCCGTCCGCGGCGTCGACATCGGTACGCCGCGCAGGAGTTCCGGCCGGGGGTCCGCCAAACCGAGCGTCCAGAAGCCGCCGTCGGCCGCGGGGCCGAACCACGCGTCGCACGCGCGCCAGGCGTCGTCCGCCAGCACCGGGGCCAGCAGCCCCGCCGTCACCTGCGGGGTGTCCATGCCGAGGAGGACGGTCGGACCCGTACAGCGTGCGAAGGCGTTCGCGAGGCGTTCGTCCAAGTCGCCCGTGCCCTGCGGCAGTACGTCGAAGCCCGGCGGCAGCCAGGGGCCCGGGCGGCCGTCGAGGGCGAGAACGCGGCGGGCGGCGGGCATGGCGCGTACGGCGTGCAGGGTGTCGGCGAGGGCGGCTTCGGCCAGTGCCGCGGCCTCGTCGGGGGTGTACGGCGGAGTGAGGCGCGTCTTGACCCGGCCCGGCCGCGGCTCCTTGGCGATCACCAGAAGTGTCGTCACCGCAGCACCGCCCGCATGTCGCGCACCGCGCACCACGTGCCGCGCCAGGTGCCGGTCACCTTCGACCGGCCCGTGCGCGGCAGGTACGGCACGTCCGTCTCCGTCACCCGCCATCCCCCGGCGGCGGCGCGGACGACCATCTCCAGCGGGTAGCCGCTGCGCCGGTCGGTGAGGCCCAGGGCCAGCAGCGGCTCGCGCCGGGCGGCCCGCATGGGGCCGAGGTCGTGCAGGGACAGGCCCGTGCGGCGGCGGAGCATGCGGGCCAGGGCGACATTTCCCACGCGGGCGTGCAGGGGCCAGGCGCCACGGCCCTGCGGGCGGCGGCGGCCGAGGACGAGGTCGGCGGAGCCGTCGCGGACGGCCGCGACGAGCCCGGTGAGCAGGCCGGGGTCGAGCGAGCCGTCGCAGTCGCAGAAGCACACGAGGTCCGCGGTCGCGGCCTGCAGCCCGGCGTTGCACGCGGCGCCGAAGCCGCGGCGCGGTTCGTGGACGACGGTGGCGCCGAGCGAGCGGGCGACGTCCGCGGAGCCGTCGGACGAGCCGTTGTCGACGACGACGGCGCGCCAGCCGTCGGGGATGCGGGCCAGCACCCAGGGCAGGGCGGCGGCCTCGTCGAGGCAGGGGAGGACGACGTCCACGGGAGCCGGCACCGTGGGCGGCGTGGTCGAGGGTTGGGTCACCCCTCTCACCTTACGAAGACAATTCCGGCAATCCGGATCCACGGTCCTTACAGAACAAGGACATCACTCCTGGTGAGAGCTCTCCGCACGGCATCGCGGGCGCGACAGTGCGAGGCTTGCCGCATGCAGCAGCAGCCCCCGCCCCCGCCCCCTCGGCGCGTCCTCGTCGTCGACGACGACCCCACCGTCGCCGAGGTCGTCGCCGGATACCTCGACCGCGCCGGCTTCGCCGTCGACCGCGCCGCCGACGGCCCCGCCGCCCTGGAGCGGGCCGCGGCCGCCCCGCCCGCCCTCGTCGTGCTCGACCTGATGCTGCCCGGCATGGACGGGCTGGAGGTGTGCCGGCGACTGCGCGCCGACCACGGAACGCTGCCGGTCGTCATGCTGACGGCACGCGGCGACGAGGACGACCGGATCCTCGGCCTGGAGGTCGGCGCCGACGACTACGTCACCAAGCCGTTCTCGCCCCGCGAACTCGTCCTGCGCGTGGAGGCCGTGCTGCGCCGCGCCGAGGCCGCCGTGCCCGCGTCCGCCGCCCCGCTGCGCGCCGCCGGGCTGACGCTCGACCCTGTCGGCCGCCGCGCCAGCCGCGACGGCACCGAACTCGCCCTCACCCTCCGCGAGTTCGACCTGCTGGCGTTCCTGCTGCGGCATCCGGGGCGGGCCTGCAGCCGCGAGGAGCTGATGCGCGAGGTGTGGGGCTGGGAGTTCGGTGACCTGTCCACCGTGACCGTGCACGTACGGCGGCTGCGCGCCAAGGTCGAGGACGACCCCGCGCAGCCGCAACTGATCCGGACCGTATGGGGCGTCGGATACCGCTTCGAGGGTGGGGAGGCTCGGTCACACTCATGAAGGATGTCCTGCTGATCGCTCTGTACGCCTTCCTCGGCGCGGCCGCGGCCGGGCTGCTCGGGGCCGTCGCCCTGCGGGCACTGCGCCACCGGTCGGTGGCGGTGTCGCTGACCGTGGTGGCGGTGGTGTCGGTGACGGCGATGCTGGCCGGGACGCTGGCCGTCGCGTGGGCCATGTTCCTGTCCTCGCACGACCTCACGGTGGTGACGACGGTGTGCGCGATGGCCGCCGTGGTCTCGCTGGCGACGGCCCTGCTGCTCGGACGCTGGGTGGTCGCCCGCAGCAACGCCCTGACGCAGGCGGCCCGTTCGTTCGGCGAGGGCGGCAGCTTCGCCGCGCCGGGCGGCAGCGCGACGGCGGAACTTGCCGCTCTGGGGCGCGAGTTGGCGGCCACGAGCGAGAAGCTGGCGCGGTCGCGGGAGCGCGAGCAGGCGCTGGAGGCGTCCCGGCGCGAGCTCGTCGCGTGGATCTCGCACGACCTGCGGACGCCGCTGGCCGGGCTGCGGGCCATGTCCGAGGCGCTGGAGGACGGCGTGGCGGAGGACCCGCAACGCTACTTCCGCCAGATCCGCACCGAGGTGGACCGGCTCAACTCCATGGTCGGCGACCTCTTCGAGCTGTCGCGCATCCATGCGGGGGCGCTGCCGCTGAGCATCGGGCGGATGTCGGTGTACGACCTGGTGGGCGACGCCCTCGCCGGGGTCGGGCCGCTGGCACGGGAGCACGGGGTGCGGCTCGTGGGCGACGCGGTCGAGGCGCTTCCCGTCGAGGTCGACGGGAAGGAGATGACCCGGGTGCTGGGCAACCTGCTCGTCAACGCGATCCGGCGGACGCCGGCCGACGGGACGGTGGCGGTGGCGGCGCAGCGGGAGGCGGACACGGTGGTGGTGTCCGTCACGGACGGGTGCGGGGGGATTCCGGAGGAGGACCTTCCGCGGGTCTTCGACACGGGGTGGCGGGGGACGGAGGCACGCACGCCTCCGGCGGGGGCGGGGCTGGGGCTCGCCATTGTGCGGGGCATCGTGGAGGCGCACGCGGGACGGGCGACGGTGCGGAACGTTCCCGGCGGGTGCCGGTTCGACATCGTGCTGCCGGCCGCACGGGCGTGACACGGTGCGGGCCGCGCCCCGTAAGGGGCGCGGGAGCGCGGGGAACTGCGCGAGCCCCCCCCCCCCCCCCCCCCCCCCCCCCCCCCCCCCCCCCCCCCCCCCCCCCCCCCCCCCCCCCCCCCCCCCCCCCCCCCCCCCCCCCCCCCCCCCCCCCCCCCCCCCCCCCCCCCCCCCCCCCCCCCCCCCCCCCCCCCCCCCCCCCCCCCCCCCCCCCCCCCCCCCCCCCCCCCCCCCCCCCCCCCCCCCCCCCCCCCCCCCCCCCCCCCCCCCCCCCCCCCCCCCCCCCCCCCCCCCCCCCCCCCCCCCCCCCCCCCCCCCCCCCCCCCCCCCCCCCCCCCCCCCCCCCCCCCCCCCCCCCCCCCCCCCCCCCCCCCCCCCCCCCCCCCCCCCCCCCCCCCCCCCCCCCCCCCCCCCCCCCCCCCCCCCCCCCCCCCCCCCCCCCCCCCCCCCCCCCCCCCCCCCCCCCCCCCCCCCCCCCCCCCCCCCCCCCCCCCCCCCCCCCCCCCCCCCCCCCCCCCCCCCCCCCCCCCCCCCCCCCCCCCCCCCCCCCCCCCCCCCCCCCCCCCCCCCCCCCCCCCCCCCCCCCCCCCCCCCCCCCCCCCCCCCCCCCCCCCCCCCCCCCCCCCCCCCCCCCCCCCCCCCCCCCCCCCCCCCCCCCCCCCCCCCCCCCCGGCCCGCGGCTCACCCCGCCAGCTCCGCCACCCCCTCCCCGAAGGGGACGGTCGGGCGCCAGCCCAGTTCCTCGCGCAACCGCCGCGACGTCGCCGTCACATGGCGCACGTCACCCAGCCGGTACTCCCCCGTCACCATCGGTTCCGGACCCCCGCACGCCGCGGACAACGCATGCGCCAGCTCCCCGATCGTGCGCGGATCATCGCTGCCGCAGTTGTATGCGCGCAGCTCACCGCCGGGCGAATCCGCCTCCAGCGCAAGCACATTGGCCCCCGCCACATCCCGCACATGCACAAAGTCCCGCCGCTGACAGCCGTCTTCGAAGACGCGCGGCGCCTCTCCCCGCGCAAGTGACGAGCGGAAGAACGACGCGACACCCGCGTACGGCGTGTCGCGCGGCATCCCGGGCCCGTACACATTGTGGTAGCGCAGCGCCACCGCGCTGCCGCCCGTCGCGCGGGCCCAGGACGCCGCCAGGTGCTCCTGGGCCACCTTGGTCGCCGCGTACACGTTGCGCGGGTCCGGCGGCGCGTCCTCCGCGACGAGGCCGGGTGCCAACTCCCGCCCGCAGCGCGGGCACGGCGGTTCGAAGCGCCCCGCCTCCAGGGCCCGGGGATCCCGCGGGCCGGGCCGGACAGGGCCGTGCACGGCGCACTCGTAGCGACCCTCGCCGTAGACGACCATCGACCCGGCGAGCACCAGGGTCCGTACGCCCGCCTCGTGCATGCCGGCCAGCAGCACCGCCGTGCCGAGGTCGTTGCAGGCGACGTACGCGGGCGCGTCCGCGAAGTCCTTGCCGAGGCCGACCATCGCGGCCTGGTGGCACACGGCGTCGACGCCCTTCAACGCCCGTGCCACGGCGGCGGGATCGCGGACGTCGTCCGCAGGCACGAGCCCGGTGTCCATGACGACGGGCTCGTGCCCACGGGCGGTGAGGGCACTGACGATGTGCGAGCCGATGAAGCCCGCGCCTCCGGTGACGAGTACACGCATGGCGTCGACGCTAGAAGCCGATCACCGGCCGCGCACCGCCCCGGGGCGTTCCGTCACAGGTCCGTAAGACCCGCGCCCCGCGCCTCCCAGCGCTGTTCGACCTTGCCGAAGCGCCAGTACGCGAGCGCGGCCGCCCACACCACCACGAACAGGCCGACGATGACGAAGCCCACGTTGTCGAGGTCGAGGCCCGAGATCCAGCCCGTGACCGCGTCGTCGAGGCCGAGCTTCTCGTGCAGGACGCCGACGAGTTCGATGGTGCCGATGAGGAAGGCGACGGCGATGGACAGTCCGGTGATGGTGAGGTTGTAGTAGACCTTGCGGACGGGGTTGGAGAACGCCCACTGGTAGGCGAAGTTCATGAACGTGCCGTCGAGCGTGTCGAACAGGCTCATCCCGGCCGCGAACAGCAGCGGCAGGCACAGGATCGCGTACCAGGGCAGGCCGGCGGCCGCACCGCTGCCCGCCATCACCATGAGGGTGACCTCGGTGGCGGTGTCGAAGCCGAGCCCGAAGAGGAAACCCAGCGGGAACATCTGGCCGGGGCGGGTGATGGAGCGCGTGAAGCGGCCGAGGATGCGGTTCATGAAGCCCCGCGAGTCCAGCTGCTGTTCCAGCTCGGCCTCGTCGTAGCGGCCCTCGCGCATGGCGCGGAAGATGCGCAGGATGCCTGCGAGGGCGATGAGGTTGAGGGCGGCGATGAGGTAGAGGAAGCCGCCGGAGATGCTGGTGCCGATCACGCCCAGCGTCTGGTGGGTGGTGGAGCTCTCGTTCATCAGCGTGCCGGCCAGGTGCGTGCCGCCGCTGACCAGGGCGGCCAGCACGACGACCACGCTGGAGTGCCCGAGTGCGAACCAGAAGCCGACCGAGACCGGACGCTTGCCGTCCGCCATCAGCTTCCGGGTGGTGTTGTCGATCGCGGCTATGTGGTCGGCGTCGAAGGCGTGCCGCATGCCGAGGGTGTAGGCGGTGATGCCGAGTCCGACGCCGAAGACCTTGGAGTCCACCGTGTAGTGGTGGGGGGCGACGAGCAGGAAGAGCACGCCGAAGGCGGCGACGTGCAGGCCGGCTATGACGGCCAGCAGTGCGGCGGTGCGCACGGTGTCCTGGCGGCGCCACGCGAAGGATGGTGGCGCGGTACGGGGGGTTTCTGTGGTTCCGGTGGGCAGAGTCATCTGCGGGTCACGCTCCAGCACCTCGTGGATCAGTTCGTGAGATGCCGTGGCCGGTCTCCTGGCTTACGGGTGCGCACGCGCCCGCCCCTGCCTTCCCGGCCGCCGGATGCGGCCAGTGGCACCGCGCGCCCCGAGGGGCGTGCGGAAGGGGGCGGAAGCTCCCCGATCACAGTGGCGAGGGCCGCTCCGGAGTGGGACCACAAGGGCCCGTCACCGGTCTTCCCGAACACCACGGCCGGGCCACCCTAGCGCCCTGACCTCACGCGGTGGCAAAGATGTGGGAATTGCCATGCCCATGCAGCGGAACGGGTACCGACACTTCTGTGCGGAGGTCCGCAGGTGATGGACGGTCACGGAGGCCGGTGCTACGAGTGCAGCAGTGGGCGACGAGAGAGGCTGATCAGCCATGGCAGCAGGAGACAGAGACCACAGGTCCAGGTCCGGCGCACCGGAGCCCGGCTTCGAGCGCCGCATCGGGCTGTTCCAGGCGACGGCCATCAACATGAGCCAGATGTGCGGGATAGGACCGTTCGTCACCATTCCGCTCATGGTCACGGCCTTCGGCGGGCCGCAGGCCGTCATCGGCTTCGTCGCGGGCGCCGTGCTGGCCCTCGCCGACGGGCTGATCTGGGCCGAGCTGGGGGCCTCGCTGCCGGGCGCGGGCGGCAGTTACGTGTATCTGCGACAGGCCTACCAGTACCGCACCGGCAAGCTGATGCCGTTCCTGTTCGTCTGGACGGCCATGCTCTTCATCCCGCTCGCGATGGCCACGGGTGTCATCGGCTTCGTGCAGTACCTCGGTTACCTGTGGCCCGGGATGACGCAGACCCAAGGGGACGTCACCGGGCTGGTGTTCATCGCGGTGGTCGTCGCGCTGCTGTGGCGGCGGGTGGAGAACATCGCGCGGATCACCGCCGTGCTGTGGGCCGTGATGCTCCTCTCCATCATCCTCGTCATCATCGCGGCCTTCAGCCACTTCAGCCCCCATCTCGCCTTCACCTACCCCGCCCACGCCTTCGCCGTGACGACCAATCACTTCTGGCTGGGCTTCGCCGCGGGCCTGACGATCGGCATCTACGACTACGGCGGCTACAACACGGCCGCGTACATGGGCGCCGAGATCAAGGACCCCGGGCGCACCCTGCCGCGCGCCATCGTGTGGTCCATCTTCGGCATCATGACGGTCTATCTGCTGCTGCAGATCGGCACTCTCGGGGTCGTCGACTGGCACGAGATGCTGGACCCGAACTCCACGGCCGGCTCCTCCGTGGCCTCGGCGGTGCTGGAACGCACCTGGGGCAGGCGCGCCGCGGACGCCGTCACCGTGCTGATCCTCGTCACCGCCTTCGCCTCGGTCTTCACCGGGCTGCTCGGCGGCTCCCGGGTGCCCTACGACGCGGCGCGGGAGAAGGTCTTCTTCCGCCCCTTCGGCACCCTGCACCCGCGGCACCGCTTCCCCGTGCTGCCGCTGGTGACGATGGGGATCATCGGCGCGATCGGCTTCCTGATCGGGCGTCATACCGACCTCAACACGCTGATCCAGCTGCTGACCACCGTCATGGTGATCGTGCAGGCGCTGTCGCAGGTGCTGGCCGCCACCGTGCTGCGCCGCCGCCAGCCGGGCCTGCGGCGGCCGTACCGGATGTGGCTCTACCCGCTGCCCAGCGTGGTCGCGGCGGTGGGCTGGATCGTCATCTACGGCTACGCGGACCGCAGTTCCCCGGGACGGCACCCCATCGAGTGGTCCCTGGTGTGGGTCGCGGCGGGCTGTGTGGCGTTCGTGCTGTGGGCGGCGTACGAGAAGGTGTGGCCGTTCGGGCCGCGGGAGATCAGCGAGGAGTACCTGGACTCCTCCGCCGCGGGTACGGATCCCGAGGACGAGCCCGGCACCACGGAACCCGCTCAGGCCTGAAGAGGCGCGCCGGCCGCCCGCCTTGATCACCTTTGTCCGGCCCGACAGCGGCTTCGTGGCCGAACGGTGATAAAACGGCACCCATGCCCGTGACCTCCGCTCCTGCCGCCAAACCCGCTGCCTCCCCGCGCCGATTGCTCTGGCACCGCCTCATATTCGGGCTCTGGTACCGGCCCGTCGACGTTCTCGACGAGGCCCGGGACCGGAGCGTCTGGGGGGCGGCCATGTTCCTCAGCCTGCTGTGCGGGGCGCTGGGGACGCTGGGCAAGGACTCCTTCTGGGTCCAGTGGGGCGTGAGCCCCGTCCTCGCCCTGGAGGCCATGGCCATCGCCTCCGGGGTGACGCTGGTGGCCACCCTGTTCCTCGGCGCCGTCACCCACGCCATCGCGCGGCGCCTGGGCGGCAACGGCCGGTTCGCGCCGACCACCGGCCTGTTCGCCGTCGTCTTCTGGGCGACGGACCTGCCGCGACTGTTCCTCAGCACCTGGCTGCCGGTGGACTCCGTGCCGGTGCGGGCGGCGGCGTCCGTCACCGCGGCCTTCGGCTGTGTGATCGCGACGCTGCTGATCCGCGGTCAGCACCACCTGCCCACCCACAAGGCCGTGGCCTCGGTGGCGATCCAGATGGTGGCGGCGGTGGCCCTTCTCAAGTTCCCGCCGGGAAGCGCCTGACGGACCGTGCGGCGGTCCGGTGCGCGAAGGCCCGCCCGGTGCGACGGGGGATGCACACCGGGCGGGCTCGAGAACATTTCTACCTCATCAAGGATGGGCTATGCACCAAAAACCTGTTCGCTTTGTCGATAACCGGCGGACAGGGAGCGAAATCAGGCCACACGTCCGGATGGCCGGGCGCCGTCTCAACTGATCTCCCGGAACGCCGAGTTCCGGCTTCCGGAAGCATTCCGGATCGGCCGGGTCGAGTGACGGCAGCACCGTCTCACCGGCCAAAACGGGGAACGCCGCCGTTCTCGACGCCCTCCGGCGAGAAGCGGCAGCCGGCCGGCGCAACGGGCCCTCACCGGCGGGCCGACTCCTCGACAGCCGCTCAGAGACCGTCCGGATTCGTTCGCAGCTCCGGCAGCGGTTCCGGGCGGCCTCGCAACGGGTCGGGCGCGGAGGCGCACCGACCGGCGCCGGGATCCGTACACGTGCGTACGAACCCCGGCACCGGCCTGTGGCGCAGGCGGCCTTGACCCCCGTCCAGGGCCGCCTCGTCCAGGTGCCGCGCCGTCAGGGACGGCGGGCCGCGCTGATCTCCCGCAGTTCGGCGAGCACGGAGTCCACCAGCGGGTCGTGGTAGACGTCCGCGACGCGGGCCAGATGCTCGTGCTCCTCGGCCGGATCGGCGCTGACGGTCATCACCACGCTCTCCGCGTGGGGCGTCGCGACGTGCCCGGTGACCTGGTTGGCCAGGCCGCGGCGGAGCGCCGCCGCCTCCACGACCGCGGCGAGCCGGCGCTCGTCCAGCCCGGCGTCCTGCGCCTGACGCCGGGCCACGTCGAGCGTCATGGGCTCGACATGGCGCCGGATGCCGCGCTGGATGTCCCGGATCTCCGCCATGCGCCGGTTGGCGCGCCATTCCAGATCGGCGAACGGCCAGCGGCCCGACCAGCGGGACTCCTCGATGGTGACCTCGGGGGCATGGGCGGTGACCTCCTCCCACAGCGGCTGCAGCCGGCGCAGCCGGCGCCAGGCGGCCGCCCGGGGGCCGAGGGCCGGCAGCGAGAAGCCCAGCAGGACCAGGAGTGCGGCGACCGAAGCACTCATCGGCGCAACGCCGTTGGAGAGCCAGTACGCCTCGTGACCGGCCCAGCTGAGCACGAAGCCGGTGAGCTTGCACAGGCAGTACAGCAGGCCCAGCCAGCAGCCGGCGGCGAGCGTCCGCAGCCCCTTGGAGAGCCAGGAGCGGCCGATGCGGCGGGCGTAGCGCGGGCACAGCCAGCCGAGTCCGGCGAGGCTCGTCCCGAAGACGGCCAGGTACAGCACCAGGAAGGCGACGACGCCGGGGGCGTCGGCGTAGGCGGTGCTGAAGTCGCGCGGGTGCTCGACGGCGTCGGGGCGTCCGACCGCAAAGCACACAATGGCAGCTGCCCAGGCCACGGCGACGACGGCCACGGCGAACCAGGACCGGGCGGCGGCGCGGGTGTGGGCCTCCTCGTCGCCGCGGCTGGTCCAGCGCAGCAGCAGCACGGTGGCGCCGGAGGCGAACAGCACGACGGCCGAATAGAGGAACACCATGGCCAGGTTGGCCACGCCGGTCAGCCGGTCGAAGGCACGGTAGACGCTGGGCGCCGAGAACAGGAAGACGACGGGCACGCCCGCGGTCATCAGGGCGGTCAGCCCCAGGTCGACGTTGCCGCGGTCGCGGAACCAGGCGCGGGCCTTGTAGCCGACGATGGCCCAGGTGACGGCGCTGAAGGTGAGGTAGAGCGCGTCAAAGAACACCGGCACCGCCTTCCGTGCCCCGGCCGCCGGTCTCGCGGCCGCCGGTCTCGCGGAGCTGCTTGCGCACGTGCTGCAGGGCGGGTCCGAGCGAGGCGGCGAGTTCGGCCGCCGGCCCCTCCAACAGGGCTTCCTGGCCCGGCGGCGGGGGCACGACGCGCTCCATCAGCAGCGTGCCGAGGATCTCGGTCTCGCGCTCGGTGAGGTTGTCGTAGCAGTGGTGGCGGGCGAGGCCCATGGTCAGGCCCATGCGGCGCATGGCGGTGGCGACGTCGACGGACGGGGTCCATACCTTGAGCGCGTCCTCGGTGACGGCCGGGTCCTGGTCGTGGCCCAGCAGCAGGTGGCCGATCTCGTGCAGCACGATGTGCACCTGGTGCCAGGGGGAGGTCTTCTGCTCGTAGACGATCCAGAACGCGTCGTCCGTGGTGGCCGTCATGCCGGAGACGACTCCGTCGAGGCTCATCGGCACCAGGTGGATGGGCCGGCCCACATGGCGCGCGACGGCATCGCACATGCCCTGGAGATCGGCCGACGCGGGCAGCGCGAGCTCATGGATGAGCTGCTTGCACCGCCGTCGTATCCGCCCCACTCGCATGCCTGCACCGTCCTCGTCCTCGGTACGCCGCCAGTACGTGAAGAGCCGCTCCTCGTGCGCTTCTGCCGTGACGGTCAAGGGTGTTCCCCTCCCCCCGTGCCCGGCGGGTCGGCGGGGAGGTTCATCTGCTGCCGGAACTGGCAGATGATGGTGGTCAGGCTGTCCTGCACCTCCGGCGGGAGCCCCACCGACCGCAGGGCGATCGCCCGTACGCGCTGATCCCTCATGGCGACGAGGAAGCGGACCTCCTCCTCGACCCGCGCGGCCTGGGAGGCCGACAGGTCGCCCATCAGATAGCCGACGGGCACGGCGAAGAACTTCGCCAGCGCCCGCAGCACGTCCGGGCTCGGGTTGGCCCGCTTGCCGTTGCGCAGCATCGACAAGTACTGCTCGGTCAGGGTGACGCCGCCGTACTCCTCGGCCCCGCGGCTGATCTCCTCGGCCACGTGCCCGTTGGTGTACGGCGCCCCCGGCGGGTGCATGTTCGCGAACAGGTAGTTGAGCCGTTGCGCGAGCGGACTGCCCGTTTCACGTGCCGTCCTGTCCGGCCTTTCCCCCCCGACTGCCATCTGCCCCGTCCCCGTTCGTGCGAGCCCTGCTGTCCTGCCGCCCTACCGTCTTTCACGGCCAGTTAAGCCCGGACAGGCCGCGATGGGCATCGTGCCACGGGATGCGCGGGGAGCACTAGCCCGCCCCTGGTTACGAGCAGGTGAAGGACTTAACCGGGGGTTGAGGGCGGGGGCCGAGGATGGGTGCGGGCCGGATTCGTCTACGGTGAGCCGCAGGACGCCGGGCAGCGCGGCGGGGCGGGGCGGAAGGGGTTGCGGGTCACCGTGCAGGACGGTATAGGCAGCATGCAGGAGCCGCGAGCCGCGAGCCGCGAGCCGCGAGCCGCGAGCCGCGAGCCGCGAGCCGCGAGCCGCGAGCCGGGCGACCTGCGGGTGCCGGTGGGCGCCGACGCCCGGCGGTGGCGGACCTTCGGGGGACGCCGCGTCCTGGTCGCGGCGGCGCGCACGGTCACCTCGGCCGTACGGCTCCTCGAAGTGCTCCCCGCACTCTTCCGCTCCGACCCGCGCGTCGACGTCGTCTTCGCCTTCGACCCCACCTCCGCCTTCGGTGACGGCGTCCTCGGCCTCCTCCACGCGGCAGGCGCCCGGGTCATGCCCTGGAGCCAGCTCTCGCGCACCGCGTGCGACCTCGTCGTCTCCGCGAGCGAGAACATCGACCTGACCGGAGTCGACTGCCCCGTCCTCGTACTCCCGCACGGCGTCGGCTTCCACAAGCTCGTGCCCGACGCCCGGGGAACCGGACGGCGGCTCTCCGGGGTGATGGACGACGACCGCGCCTGGCACGCGGTCTCCCACCCCGACCAGATACGCCAACTCGCCGAACACCACCCGGCGCTGGCGGACCGCACCTTCCTGATCGGCGACCCCTGCCACGACCGCCTTCTGGCGTCACGGATGCTGCGCACCCGGTACCGCGAGGAGCTCGGGCTGCAGGACGGTCGGAAGCTGGTGCTCGTCAGCTCCACGTGGGGAGAACAGTCCCTGCTGGGCACGGACCCGCTGCTTCCGCAACGGCTGCTGGGCGAACTGCCGCTGGACGAGTACCGTGTGGCCGCCGTGCTGCACCCCAACATCTGGTCCGCACACGGCACATGGCAGATCCGCGCCGTGGAGGCGGCGGCGCTGGACGCCGGGCTGCTGCTGATACCGCCCCACCGCGGCTGGCAGGCCGCACTCCTCGCGGCGGACGTGCTGGTGGGCGACCACGGCTCGGTCACCTTCTACGGAGCGGCACTCGGCACTCCACTGTTCCTCGCCGCATTCGGCGAGGAGTCCGTGCCCGGCACCCCTATGACGGAACTGGGCCGCATCACCCCGCGCCTCGACCCGCACGCCCCGCTCGCGGCCCAGCTGGAACGGGCGGTGGCGGAGCACGATGCGGAGCGCATCACGAAGGTGGCGAACGGGGCCTTCGCCGAACCGGGCCGGTCCCTCGAGCAGTTGCGGTCGGCGCTGTACGAACTGATGAAGCTGCCCGAACCGGATGCGGCGGGCGCGCCGCCGCTGCACCGGTGGCCGGTACCGGAGACCGGTCCGGGTGAGGTGACGGCGATGTGGGTCCGCACATCCGGTGCCGAACAGGCCGTCACGGTACGGCGATGGCCTGTAGCAGCCGGGGGCGACCAGGACGAGGGGGAAGGGGAGGCGGAGTTCGGCCACCTCTCCTGCGACGAGGAGGAACGGGACCTGCGGCAGCTCACCAACGCGTCCGTGATCACGTCACGGGTACGGGCCGGGTCGGCGGACGCTGCGGTGCAGCGGGCCCGCCGGTTGCTGGACGAGCTGCCGGGCGCCTTGTTGGCGTGCGTGCCGGCACCGGACGGCTGCTCGGTGGCGGTGCTTCGGGACGGCCGCGTGGTGGAGTCGACGACCGCGGATGCGTCTTTGGCGGGGGCGGTGGTCTATGCCCGGTTCCGGGCACAGCGTCCCCTCGCGGGAACGGTGACGCTGCGTGTGGGCCGGCATGGGGTGGACGTAACACTTCGGGAGTGATCGCCCCGAAGGGGCGCGGGGCGGTTACACATGCGGCTCCGCCGCGTGAGCGCGACCAGCCACAACGAGCCCGCAGTCGACGCACTACGCCAAACCGTCCAACCGCTTGCGCAGCTCGCCGGCGCGACGGCTGCCGCCCGCCTCATGGATCTCCAGCGCCCGCGCCACATGGCGACGCTCGGCCGCACGGTCGGCACGGCGCCGGGCCATGTCGGCCGATTCCTCGCGGACTTGGGCCTCGTAGTACACGGCCTGCGTCGCGTTCAGCATGTCCGCCGCGCGCTCCAGGGCGCGCACGGCCTCGTCCTCCCGCCCCAGGCTGTCGTATGCATGGCCCAGAGCCGCCAGCGCCCGGCCGGCCATGCGGGCGTCCCCGAGCCCGTCGAGCTGCCCGTAGGCCTCTTGCAGGGTGGCCACGGCCCGTTCGTGCTCACCGGAGGCGAGCAGCGTGCTGCCCATGAACAGCCGGGCGAGGGCGGCGCCCCGGGGTTCGTCGGCCTCGATGTTGCGCTGGAGGGAGAGCTCGTACCAGCCCAGCGCCCGGGCCTGGTCGACGTGGTCCCAGTACCGTCCGGCGAACTCGGGGACGGATGCACGGAGTACCGGATGCGTGGATTCCTCGGCGAGTTCGACGGCCTTTTCGATCTGCTCCCGGGCTCGGTCCGCATCGCCGACGTCCATCAACGGCCGGGACACCAGGCTGCGCAGCCTCGCCTCGGCGTCACGGGCGCCGAGGCGAGCGGCGGAGTCGGCGCCCAGGGTGCCGGACTCGATCCAGTCGGCGAGGTGCCGGTGGTGGAAGTAGAGCGCGGTGAGGGATTCCGCGAGCTGCCAGGCCTGTTGGTCGAGGCCGCGGGCGTGGGCGACCCGTACCGCGGCGAGCAGGTCCGCACGCTCGGCCTCCAGCCAGGTGAGCGCGGCATCGCGTGCCCCCGGCCCGGTGAAAGGGTCTTCGTGCCCTGCGAGGACGATGTCGTGGTCGGTGATCCGCAGCCGCTTGCCCATGATCGCGCGGTCGGCGAATGCCGCCCGGACGACGTGGAGGTCGATGACCCGGCGCACCGCGGCGTGCCGCTCCTCTTCCGGCTCGTCCTGCTCCGCGAGGCTGCGCGCGTGCAGGCGCACGAGGTCGTGGAGGGTGTACCGGAAATCGCCCACGGCATCCTCCAAGAGGCTTGCGTCGTCGAGCTCTTCCAGCAGGGCCTCCGCGGTGGCGACGGAACACCCGTTCAGCGCGGCCGCGGTCTCCGCGTCGAAGCCCCGGCCCGGGAGCAGGGCGAGCCTGCGGTACAGCCGCAGCGCCTCCGCCGGCAGGTCGCTGCACGTCAAGGAGACTGCGGCCGAGACACTGCGTTCGCCGCCCGTGAGAGCGGCCAGCCGGCCGTCCTCCTGGGCGAGTTCGTCCGCCAGCGCGGCGAGACCGAGCCGACGGCGCCGCGCCAGCCTCGTGCCCGCGATCGTCAGCGCGATGGGCAGCCCGCCGCAGAGCTCCACGAGCCGCTCGGCAGCCTCGCGTTCGGCCGCCACCCTGTCCTCGCCGCACACCTTTGCCAGCAGGAGCACGCCGCTTGCCGCGTCGAGGGGCTTGAGCGGCATCAGCCGGGCGCCGTCCCCGACGAGTTCGTCGAGCCGTCGGCTGCTGGTGACGAGCACCGCGCTGCCGGGCGCGGCCGGTATGAAGGGCCTGATCTGCGCAGGCTGGGTGACGTCGTCCAGGACGACCAGAAGGGGCCCGCCCCGGGCGGCATGGGTGCGGTAGAGGTTCGTGCGCTCGGCCAGCGTCGCGGGAAGGAAGTCCTTCGTCACGCCGAAGGCCGTGCGCAGGCACTGCGCGAGCCCTTCCGAAACGTCGCAGGCGCCGGACGGCCCGCGCAGCGCGGCGAAGTCGACGTAGACCTCCCCGCCGGGATAGCGGCCGGGCTGCAGCTCCACCCAGCGCCGTACGACACTGCTGGTGCCGATGCCCTTCAGGCCGCTGACGACGATGATCCGGGTCGGCCCGCTGCCGGGAACCAGCCATTCGCCGAGGTCCAGGAGTTCGCCGTCACGGTTGACGAACAGCGGTGTACAGCCGGGCACTTCATGTGGTGTCGGCGGCTCGGCGGTACCGCGCTGGTCGTAGAGGACGACGTCTCCGCCTGCCTGCACGATGATTTCCGCCGTGCTGCCCTCGACGTGATTGCAGGACTGTACGGACGGTACGTCCTTCACTTGCCGTTCCAGGTGACGTTCTTCCCCTGGATCAGCGGCCCGCCGACCCGCGACCGCGAAACCGTGTTCGTCACCCGGCTGTTGTCCACCGACACCTGCAGCCGCGCCGCCCGCTCCTCCCACTCCCGGTACTCCGCGGCGAACCGCGGATCCTGCCGGGCCTGACCGAAGATCAGTGCCGACAGCTCCTGCACCTGCTCGCGGTCCTGCGGGTCGAGCGGCAGCACCAGCGTGCCGCTGTCGCCCTCATCCTCGCGGCCGCGGCCGAACGCGCGGCGGACGAGGCCCGTCAGGGACTCCCACGCCTGGCGGCCGGCTTCCGTCCCCACGGAACCCGCCGCAGCCGTCACCGCAGTGGTCACCGCGCCCAAGGACACCGGATCGACCATCAGTCAACTCCCCCACCCGAGCAGCCCGAACAGCTCCTGTCGGGCTCAGGCTACCGCGCCCCTCGGACAGGCCCTGTGCGGCGTCCCGGTGAATCCTGTCGTGCCGGGCTCTCGTCACCCGCCTCCCCCGCGTAGGACGATGGCACGCTCGCCTCATCCGACTGTCCTCGCACCAGGGAGGAAACCGTTCATGAGACGCACCGGAAGACCCATGGCCATACGCGGCTTCACCGCGCTGTTCCTCGGCCTGCTGCTGACGGCCCCGTTCGCCCCGGCCGCGCAGGCCGCCCCGGCCGCGCAGACCACCGGCGGGGCGCCGCACACGCGTGCGGCCGCCCGCGCGGCCGGCGACTACTGGACGGCCGAGCGCATGGAGGCCGCCCTCCCCGCCCTCGACGGGCGCCGCGCGGAGCACACCGGCACCGGCGCCGCGGAGCCGGTACCGCCCAGCCACCCCTTCAACGGGATTCCGCAAGTGGGCACGTTCTTCTGGACGGACGGCCACAACACCGGCCGGTTCTGCGGCGGCACCGTGGTGCGCAGTCCGCACCGCGACCTGGTCGTGAGCGCCGCCCACTGCCTGCGCTCGCCCGATCCCAAGAAGCACTTCTCGTTCGTGCCGCAGTACCACGACGGCCTCAAGCCGCACGGCATCTTCCCGGTCGAGCTCATCTACATCGACCAGCGCTACTACGACCTCGGCACGAACGGCGGTGCGCGCTGGGACTTCGCGGTCGTGCGGCTCGGGGAGCGCGAGGACGGCGAGGACGTGCAGGAGGCCGTCGGCGGGTTCGACCTCTCCTTCCACCCCGGGTACCGGCACGAGGACGTCCGGCTGATCGGATACCCGGGAAGCAGCGATGCGAAGTACCCCAAACCCCTCGACTGCCGTTCCTCGACGCACCGTTACACCAGCACCGACCCGGCCGCGCCGGGCGACTTCCTGGAGATCGCGTGCGCGGGGTACGTCGGCGGCACGTCGGGCGGCCCATTCCTGGTGCGGGGCTCCTGGGGCTACGAGCTGATCGGGGTCATCGGCGGGTACCACACCGGCGGTGACACCCCGGACATCTCCTACAGCTCGTACTTCGACGACGCGCTGCTCGACCTGTACCTGGACGCGGTCGACGGCGCACCGCCGGCTCACGCGTGACGCCGTGAAAGAGGTGAGGGGCAGTGCCGCACCGGCACTGCCCCTCACCCCCTCACAGCCTGACGCCCTCAGCGCCGGTGCGGGTGGCGCGTCAGCGTGTAGCCGCCGACGGCCGCGAGCGCGGCGAGGACGGCACCGCCGACGGTCCACGCCCAGCGGTCCGACCACCAGCTGCCGTTCCAGCCGCCGTCGGGCTCGGCCACGGCCGCGGCGTGCAGCGGTGCACCCAGCTCACCGCCCCCGGCCTCGGCTCCCCCGGCGTCCTTCGCGGTCGCCTGGAGCTCGGCGCGCACGGGCGTACCCATGTCCGGGGCGGGCGCGTCGCCGACCGTGAGCCGCACGTAGTAGGCGCCGGGCAGCGGGTCGTTGGACCAGCGCTCGGCCCACGGCCGTACGGTCCGCAGCGTGCAGGTCAGGGTCACCGTGGCGTCCTGGCGCTGCGCGCGCTTCGTCGGTTCGCCGGAGGCGCAGGCCTGGCGGCGGCGCAGTCCGTCGAAGACGTCGAGCTGCCAGGTGGCCGCGCCGGTCCGCACGGACGCCTCCGGCAGTGTCACGGTCGCGGTGGCCGTGACCTGCTGGCCGGCCCCGGCGGGGAACTGCCAGTAGAGATAGTCGCCGGTGGTGCCCTGGGCCGTGGCCTTCACGCCCGGCTTGACGGGCGTGGCGGTACGGAAGGACGTACCGGCCTCGGACGGCGCACCGTCGTCGGCGACGGCGGCCGGGGCAGCGGTGCACAGTGCCGCTCCGGCGACCAGCGCGGCGGCCGCAGTCCGCCGCATGCGCCCGAAGATCTGCCGAGTCATCAGTTCTCCCTCCACACCGCGACGCGCCAGCGGGCCAGCCAGCCCCACAGCAGTCCGGCGAGCAGACCGGTGACGCCGAGCACGGCCAGCAGGATCCAGCCCCGGCCCAGGCCGAAGGCGGCCAGGTCGGAGGGGTTGTCGGGGGACTTCACCAGATCCACGGCGAGTTCGACGGGCAGGCCCGGGTCACGCTTGACGGAGGGCGGCGCCGAGAAGGAGTTGGAGACCTCCAGGCAGACCGTCCTGGCGCCCTGGTCACCGTTCTTCTTCGCCTTGCCCGTCGCGTAGCGCAGACCTGTGGCCATCACATCGGTACGGCCGCTACCGGCGTCGGATCCCCGGACGAGCTCCTGCCCGTCCTCCCCGACGGCTCTCAGCAGCACGCCGTAGTCCCGGTCGACCTGCCGGTCCGCCGCCACACTGGCCGAGGCCCGCAGCTCCTGACCGGACTTCACCTTCACGCGGTACCAGCGGTGCTCGGCGAACTGCTCGCGGTCGGCGAAGACACCGGCGCCGAGCTCGGGCGCGGTGGCGCACTCGTTGGCGCCCTGGACGGGCTTGACGGTCTCGACAGGGGTCTCGGACCGGCGGACGAGCTGCTTGACGCGGCCGGTGAGCTCCTTGCGGTGGCGCACCGTGGTGTACGTGCCGCCGGTGGCCTCGGCGATGCAGCTCAGCTGCTCACGCGTCTTGTCGTCGTGGGCCAGGCCGAGGGTGTCAACGGTCAAGTGGTTCCCCTTGGCGGCCAGTTCACGGGCCACCTCGCAGGGGTCGGGCTGGCCGCAGGTGTCCTCGCCGTCGGTGATGAGGACGATGCGGCGGGTGCCGCCGTCGGTGCCGAGGTCCTGGTCGGCGCCGCGCAGCGCGAGGCTGATGGGCGTCCATCCGGTCGGCCGCAGGGTGGCGACGGCCGTCTTGGCCTCCGTCTTGTCCACCTTGCCGACGGGGTAGAGCTGCTTGCTGTCCTTGCAGCCGATCTCCTTGTCGTCACCGGGGTAGGTGGCACCGAGGGTCCGGATACCGAGCCGCACGCCGTCCGGCAGCGCGTCGATGACGTCGTCGAACGCCTGCTGCGCGGCGGACATGCGGGAACCGCCGTCGATGTCACGCGTGCTCATCGAGCCGCTGACATCGAGGACCAGCTCGACCTTCGGTGAGTCCTTCGGGGGCCCGTCGGCGGCGTGCGCCGGCACCACGCCCCCGGCCAGGGCGGCGAGCAGGGCACACGCACCCGCCGCGAGCCGTCTTGTGATGATCATCCGAGGATCCTAGGGGCGGGCGGCGGGCGCACTCAAAACGGGTGCGCGGCCCCCAGCACCTCCTGCAGGGAACTCCCGTGTTCGGCCCAGGCCCGCAGCCGGTCGCGGTCGATCCAGTGCACGCCGTGCCGGTCGCCCCATTCCCTGGCGTCGCGTGTGAGGCCCCCGTTGGTCACCACGACGGCGACGTCGGCACCGTGCACGGGTGTGGCGGTGCCCTTCACCTCGTACAACACGTGCGAACCGACCCGCCCGCCGCGCGTGGTGTGCTTGCACTGTGCGACGATCACCCGCCCTGCGGAATCGCTGCCGATGACATCGGCGGCCTGGTCGCCCTGACGGCCGACGTGCCGGGCGCTGATCCCGTCACGGATCATCAAGTCCCGGACGGCCAGCTCGAACTCCGTCGGCGTCAGGGCGTCGATGACGGCCAGCGGCAGCCGCAACCGGCCGAGCCGGCCTGCCCGCTCCCGGTCGGTCGCACGGCGGCGGGACCTGCGGACGGCCACGGCCAGACCGCAGCAGCCGACACCGCAGAGCAGCAACAGCCAGACGCCCGGCCCCGATTCCGCGACGATGCTCGCCGTCCGGCGGACGATGAAGGCGAGGAAGACGAGAGCGACAAGCGCCGCAGTGGTCTCGGTACCGGTGCGGGGCAGGCGGGGGCGTATCCGCCACAGGCGGCCGGTCATGGCGACGCCGTCGCAGGGGCGGACGGCTGCGGGGCCGGGGCGTGCGGGGTTCCGTCCTCCGTACCGCCGTTGAGCAGCCCCCAGCCCACGACGGCCGCGACGGCCAGCGCGATCCAGGCGCCGCCCGGCCGGCGCTGCGGCGGACCGCTGGGGACGCGGACCCAGTGGCCCCGGCGGTAGTAGTAGCCGTCCTTGTTCATCCCATGTCTCCTTCCGGTGCCGTCATCGCCCGGACGCGTTCGGCTGTGGCCTTGGCCAGCTGCGCGCGCTCCTCCTCGGAGAGCTGTTCGAGAAGGGCCAGGACGGTCGCGTCGTGCCCGCCTCCGTGCGGAGCGGGGCGAGGGTGGGCGGTCACCCATTCCAGGACCTGGCGCACTTCGTCCGGGTGGCGCAGGAGCCACAGGGCGGCCAGGGCGTCGGGGCCGGTGCGGACGGCCTGGAGGTAGAACTCGTACTCCTCGCGGCGCTGCGGCGACCACAGCAGGGGCGGGGCGTCCCGGTCCGCGCCGGTTCCGGCGAAGACATCGGCGCTCTGGGTGCCTGCGGCGCAGCAGGCCAGGCCCGAATCCTCCAGCACCCGCGGCTGGGCAAGCAGTTCGAGCACGTACTGCGGAGTGAGGTCCTGCCCGGTGGCGCCGCCGCGCATGACCGTGTCCTCGATCAGACGGTCCAGGTGATGCCTGACGGCTCCCCAGGGGTCCGCCGGGCGGTGGCCGGTGACGACGGCGCGAGCGGGGTCGGCCACCCACCAGGCGATCTCCAGGGCGACGGGGTCGGTGCCGACGGGCATCTGCCAGCTGCCGGTCCGGGGCGCGGTGTCGACCAGGTAGGCCTCGGTGTAGCCGCCGAAGACGGTCTTCAGCAGCGGGATGCGGCCGCCGGGTTCGGACACGGCGCGGTGCTCACCGTCGGTCAGGACCAGGGCGGTGTGCCGGCGGCGCGAGAGCCGGAAGCGCAGGAGCTCGCGGAGGGGGCCGTGCGACGCCCGGGTCCACAACTGGCCTGCGGCATCTGCGGGTGCAGGGAGGTAGGTGATGGTGGCCATGGTCGGCCTTTCTCTGTCGGTCGCTACGGTCGCTACAAGGAGGCGCGCCAGTCGGCCAGGGCCCGGGCCGCTCTGCGGCTGCCGGGTGCCGGCTGTGCCCGCTCGAGGTCGGCGAAGAGGCGGAGGACCCCGCCGCGCAGGTGCGGCGCGAGCCGGTCGGTGAGGTGCTCCACGACGCGGGCACGCTGCGGGTCCGTGCCGGCGCGCCGCTGCCAGTCCAGGAGCGCTGCGCGGGCGGTCTCGAAGGCGGCGGGCTCCATGAGGGCGGTGCGGATGAGCTCCAGACCCGGAGACTGTGTGCTGTCGGAGAGCAGGTGGCGGGTCCACCACTCCCCGGCTTCCCCGGATGGCGCGGCAGCGCGCAGCAGTTGGGCGACGGTGGCACTGGCCGCGCGGCGTTCGGCGGTGCTCTGCGAGCGCGACCACTGGAGGAGAGTGGTGATCAACCGGGTGCGGTTCGCCTCTTCGGCGAAGAGGGCCACCAGCGCGCTGCGGACGGCGGTTTCGACGGCGGAGGACTCCTCACCTGCCCCGGTGAGGACGGCGTGCAGGAGTCGCAGCGCGGTCTCGGGCCGCGCCAGGCCGAATTCGGTGGCACAGGCCAGGGCGACGGTGCAGCGCCGGGCCACGACGGGGCTGCGGCTCCAGCCGCGCAGCCGGGCCTTGATGGCGGTGGCGAGTACGGGGTGGGTCGAAGCGGCGCCCAGCGCACGGGCCGCCATCCGCCAGTCGCCCGGCTTTGCGGATCGTGCGAGCTCCTCGGCGGGTTCGAGCGCCCGGTGGCCTGAGCTCCACTGTGCGAACTGCCCCAGGATGAATCCTGCACGGTCGGCACGGCCGTCCGCGGCCGGTGTCTGCCGGAGCCATTCGACCAGCAGGCCGCTCGCCTCCCGGTATTCGCGCCAGACGTGCTCCAGGAGGGCCCGGCCCTGCAGGTGGCGGACGAAGACCACAGGCTCGGTGACATAGCTGTACGTCGACGTGCTGCGCACGTGCTCGCGTGCCCGGTAGGCCTCGATGGCCGTCAGGCGTTCCCGCTGTGTCCGCGCGAACGCGAAACCGCCTGCGGCGGACGGCAGGTCGGGCTCGGGGTCCCAGCCGCTCGCGTGCAGCCGACCTGCGGCGAGCGCCAGCAGACGTTCCGCCTCCTCCTCGACGATCGCTTGGTCAAAGTGCTCGAAGACACACGTCGACAGCAGCAGGGCAAGGTCCTCCGGACGCCCCCGGACCGCACCGAGCAACTGCGGTGCCCGTTCGGCCGCGTTGAAACTCAGGCGTTCCCGCAGACTGCCGGCACGTGTCTCGCCCTGTGCGGTCCGGACGACTTCGGTGACGATCTCGACGACCTGGGCGGGGGCCAGATGAGGCTTGAGGATCTCGTCCAACAGCCCGTCCGGCAGGGCGGCGAGAGCCGCCTCGGCCTGGCCGGGGCCGGGGAGGGTCGCAGCGAGCCACGCATCGAAGACCATGCGCGAGGGCGGCGGCACGACGCGTACGGGCTCGGTGTGGAGTCGGTCGCCGACGTGGGCGAGGATGCCCGGCGTCGTCCGGACGACGATGACCATGCAGGCGTCGGCGCGCCGGAGTTCGGCCTTCAGCCTGTCCAGAGCAATGGCGTCCAGGCCGGTGACTCTCGTTTCCAGAAGGCCGTCGACAAGGTAGCCACGGGCCTGCGTGCTCCCGGCGTCCCACCCGGTCAGGTCCGCGTCGGCCTCGACAGCGCGCAGGTCGAAGCTTCTGGTGTACCTCTGCAGGAGGTTGAGCGCTCCGGTCCGCCGTCCGGTTCCCTCCTCGCCGACGAGGAAGACCACGCGGCTGTCCAGCCTCTCCACGGCCGCGGCGAACCAGGGCGGTTCGGCGAAGCCCTTCATGGCCAGTGCCGTCTGCTCTGCGGAGATGGGGCCTTCCCGCAGCTCGACCGACTCCGTCTGCGCGAACACTCCGGCCGTGAGGCCGTCGCCGCCCGTTCCGAGGTGCTGTCCGCCCTGCACCAGGTCCGCGACGCTGACGAATCCGCGATTCCAGATGTGAATGTTGGTGTAACGCTGGACGAAGTCGCGGTCCGCCTGCGTCTGCTCGGCCTCGGCCGTCGTGGTCATCGGCCCGCCTCGTCGCCCGCGTCCCGCCCGAAGTGGGCGTGCTGACCGCCCTGTACGTCACCGGTGTTGAAGAAGCCACGGTTGTTGTGGCTGTTGATCGTGTTGCCCTGCCGGCGAGGCTCCGGCTCCGGTTCGGCGCCCCGCTTGTCGGGAGCCGGCGCGGGCGCGGGCGCGCCGGGCCCGGCCTCGCCCAGGATCCGCCGGTCGTAGAGGCTGCCGGAGGGCGTGGGCACGTAGAGCCACGCCAGTTGGCGGAAGTCCTTGCCCTCCACCGTGGCCGGTACCTCGAGGAAGTGGTCGGGATGGCGGCGGGTGTAGCCCGACAGCACGGCGTCCTCGAAGACCCGGTGGGAGAGGATCGCGGCGACCTGGGTGATGCTCTCGCTCGACGCGGCGAGCATGGCCCGGACCGGGCGGGAGTCCAGCAGCCGGTGGGTGTCGTTGCGCGGGGTGCCGTTGCCGTCGCCGGGGGCACCGGAGTCCGGCAGCGGGCCCACATGCAGGCTGGCACGGAGGCGCAGGCGCCGGGTGCCGGTGGCGTGGATGTTGTAGTCGGTGAGGAGTTCCTGGAGTTCGGCCAGGAAGGGATGGATGATCCGCGGCAGGACCACGGGGTCGAAGCCGAGGACGTAGCCGTCGCCGGTGTTGTTCGCGAACTTCCGGTCCTGCCAGACCTGCCCGAGCCCGGCCCGCTCGAAGGCCTGGCCGAGGAGTTCGGGGATGATCGTGGTGAGAGCGACGTGCTCGACGGCAGGCCGTCCGGTGAAGTCCTTGGCGTCCACGGCGAGGATGCCGCGGTAGGGCGGCAGGTCACGGCTGACGCTCCACGGCGCGGGGGTGGGATGGGACGTGACATTCTCGGACACGGGCAACTCCTCTGCTGCTCAAGGGCCTTGTCGGGCGCCCTCAAGGCTGCTGCGGCAGAGGTCTGCGGAGTGCACTGCGCGTGCACAGTGCACGTGACGGTCGTCACGCGGTCAGCGGTCGTGGCCGCTCGCCACCGCCCGCAGGCCGGCCGGATCGTGGATGACGATGCTCTTGCGCTCCGCGCTGACGATGCCGGAGCCGATCTCCCGCAGCCGGACGCTGACCGTGTTGCGGGAGACCCCCAGATACAGGGCCAGGTCCTCCCTGGTGACGGCCAGTTCGGGCACACTGTCGCCCGCGGCGGCGGCCAATGCGAGCAGTGCCTCGGCCATGCGCTCGCGCGAGCCGCCGTAGCAGGCCCGGGCCCGGTCGGCCTCGCGCAGGCGGGTCAGGGCGTGCCGGGTCAGGGTCGTGGACAATCCGTGCTCGTCCACGAAGCGCGTGAAGCGGTTCTTGGTGATGACGGACACCGTGCAGCCGGAGATGGCCGATACGGAGGCCAGCCGGGCCTCGCCGTCCTCCAGCACCGCCGCCTCGCCGACCACGTCGGACGCGCCGCGGAAGGCCAGCACCCGCCTCCGTCCGTCCCGCTCGGTGCGCTCGACCTTAACCACGCCCTCGACGACGGCCAGGACGTGGGTACCGGGGTCGCCCTGCCTCAGCAGCACGTCCCCGGCTCGGTGCCGGCGCAACGAACCCTCGCCGACGAGAGCCCGCCACAGCACGTCCCCCGTCAACTGTGCGAGCGCAACCCCCAGTACCTCCATGGGGCAGCACTCTAGAGTGCGTCGACTGCGGGCTCGTCGTGGTTGCTCGCGCCCCCGTCAGGGGCGCGGGGAACTGCGCGAGCAACCACACCGGTCACGAACCCTCTTCGAGGTCCCCCTCCGTCTCCAGGAACGCCTCCCGCAGACCCGCGAGGGTCTGCGGGTCCGGCTTGGCCCACATCCCCCGGCTCTCGGCCTCCAGCAGCCGCTCCGCGATGCCGTGCAGGGCCCAGGGGTTGGCCTCCTGGAGGAAGGCTCGGTTCTCCGGGTCGAGGACGTACGTCTGGGCGAGCTTGTCGTACATCCAGTCGGGCACGACACCCGTGGTGGCGTCGTAGCCGAACAAGTAGTCCACGGTGGCGGCGAGTTCGAAGGCGCCCTTGTAGCCGTGGCGGCGCATGGCCTCGATCCAGCGGGGGTTGACCACGCGGGCGCGGAAGACGCGGGACGTCTCCTCGACGAGGGTGCGGGTGCGGACCGTCTCCGGGCGGGTGGAGTCGCCGATGTAGGCCTCGGGGGCGGTGCCCCTGAGCGCCTTGACCGTGGCCACCATGCCGCCGTGGTACTGGAAGTAGTCGTCGGAGTCGGCGATGTCGTGCTCGCGCGTGTCCGTGTTCTTGGCGGCGACCGCGATGCGCTTGTACGCGCTCTCCATCTCCGCCCGGGCCGGGCGGCCTTCGAGACCGCGGCCGTAGGCGTAGCCGCCCCAGGTCGTGTAGACCTCGGCGAGGTCGGCGTCGGTGCGCCAGTCGCGGCTGTCGATGAGCTGGAGCAGCCCGGCGCCGTAGGTGCCCGGCCGGGAGCCGAAGATCCTTGTGGTGGCGCGGCGTTCGTCGCCGTGCTCGGCGAGGTCGGCCTGGGCGTGGGCGCGGACGAAGTTCCGCCCTTCGGGCTCGTCCAGCGAGGCGGCCAGCCGTACCGCGTCGTCGAGCAGGCCGACGACGTGCGGGAAGGCGTCGCGGAAGAAGCCGCTGATGCGGAGGGTGACGTCGATGCGGGGACGCCCCAGCTCGTCGAGCGGGACGGGCTCCAGGCCCGTCACACGGCGCGACGCGTCGTCCCACACCGGCCGGACGCCCAGCAGGGCGAGAGCCTCGGCGATGTCGTCACCGGCGGTGCGCATGGCGCTCGTTCCCCACAGGGACAGGCCGACCGACATCGGCCAGTCGCCGTTGTCGGTGCGGTAGCGCTCCAGCAGGGAGTCGGCGAGGGCCTGTCCGGTCTCCCACGCGAGACGGCTGGGGACGGCCTTGGGGTCGACGGAGTAGAAGTTGCGGCCGGTCGGCAGGACGTTGACCAGGCCGCGCAGGGGGGACCCCGACGGGCCTGCGGGGACGAAACCGCCGTTCAGCGCGTGGACGGCGTGGTCGAGTTCGGCGGTTGTCGCCGCCAGCCGCGGGACCACCTCGCGAGCCGCGAAGTCCAGGACGGCGGCCACCTGTTCACCGTGTCCGGCCGGCACGGCCGCCGGGTCCCAGCCCGCGTCCTCCATCGCCTCCACCAACGCGCGCGCCTGCGCCTCCGCCTCGTCCGCGCCCGTCCGCGTCGCCGCGGACTCGTCGAGTCCGAGCGCCTCGCGCAGGCCCGGCAGGGCCGCCGTGCCGCCCCAGATCTGGCGGGCGCGCAGGATGGACAGGACCAGGTTGACGCGCTCGGGGCCGGTGGGGGCGCTGCCCAGGACGTGCAGGCCGTCGCGGATCTGGGCGTCCTTGACCTCGCACAGCCAGCCGTCGACGTGCAGCAGGAAGTCGTCGAAGCCGTCGTCCCCGGGGCGCTCCTCCATGCCGAGGTCGTGGTCGAGCCGGGCGGCCTGGATCAGGGTCCAGATCTGGGCGCGGATGGCCGGGAGCTTGGCCGGGTCCATGGAGGAGATCTGGGCGTATTCGTCCAGAAGTTGTTCCAGGCGCGCGATGTCGCCGTAGGACTCGGCGCGGGCCATGGGCGGCACGAGGTGGTCGACGAGGGTGGCGTGGGCGCGGCGCTTGGCCTGGGTGCCCTCGCCGGGGTCGTTGACGAGGAAGGGGTAGACGAGCGGCAGGTCGCCGAGGGCGGCGTCGGGTCCGCAGGCGGCTGAGAGGCCGGCGTTCTTGCCGGGCAGCCACTCCAGGTTGCCGTGCTTGCCGAGGTGCACCATCGCGTCGGCGCCGAAGCCGCCGTCCTCGCGGGAGGCCGCGATCCAGCGGTAGGCGGCCAGGTAGTGGTGCGAGGGCGGCAGGTCGGGGTCGTGGTAGATGGCAATGGGGTTCTCGCCGAAGCCGCGCGGCGGCTGGATGAGGATCAGCAGGTTGCCGCGGCGCAGTGCGGCCAGCACGATGTCGCCCTCGGGGTTGCGGCTGCGGTCGAGGAACATCTCGCCGGGCGCGGGGCCCCAGTGCTCCTCGACGGCCTCCCGCAGTTCTGCCGGGAGTCGGTCGTACCAGCGCTTGTAGTCGGCGGCCGGGATGCGGACGGGGTTGCGGGCGAGCTGCTCCTCGGTGAGCCAGTCCTGGTCGTGGCCGCCGGCCTCGATGAGGGCGTAGATGAGCTCGTCGCCGTCGCCGGACGCGAGACCCGGGACCTCCTCGTCACCGAAGTCGTAGCCTTCCGCGCGCAGTCGGCGCAGCAGGGCGACGGCGCTGGCGGGGGTGTCGAGGCCGACGGCGTTGCCGATGCGCGAGTGCTTGGTGGGGTAGGCGGAGAGCACGAGGGCGATCCGCTTCTCGGCGGCCGGGATGTGGCGCAGGCGGGCGTGGCGCACGGCGATGCCGGCGACGCGGGCGGCGCGCTCGGGGTCGGCGACGTAGGCGGGCAGGCCATCCTCGTCGACCTCCTTGAAGGAGAACGGGACGGTGATGATGCGCCCGTCGAACTCCGGCACGGCGACCTGGGTCGCGGAGTCGAGCGGGGAGAGGCCCTCGTCGTTCTCCTCCCACGCGCTGCGCGGCCCGGTCAGGCAGAGGGCCTGCAGGACGGGCACGTCCAGGGAGGCGAGGGCGCCGGCGTCCCAGGATTCGTCGTCGCCGCCGGCCGAGGCGTCGGCGGGCCGGGTGCCGCCCGCGGCGAGCACGGTGGTGACGACGGCGTCGGCCGCGCGCAGGGCGTCGAGGAGTTCGGGCTCGGGGGCGCGCAGCGAGGCGACGTACAGCGGCAGCGCCCGGCCGCCGGCGTCCTCGACGGCGCCGCAGAGGGCGTCGACGAAGGCGGTGTTGCCGCTCATGTGGTGGGCGCGGTAGTAGAGCACGGCGACGAGCGGGCCGTCGGGGTTCGCCGCCTTCGGGGTGCGCTCCAGCTCGCCCCAGGACGGGGCGGCGGCGGGCGGTTCGAAGCCGTGGCCGGTGAGCAGCACGGTGTCGGACAGGAACCGCGCGAGCTGGCCGAGGTTGGCGGGCCCGCCATGGGCGAGGTAGGCGTGGGCCTCGGCGGCGATGCCGATGGGCACGGTCGAGTGCTCCATCAGCTGGGCGTCGGGCGCCTGTTCACCGGTGAGGACGACCACGGGCCGGTCCCCCGCGAGCAGCAGGTCCAGCCCTTCCTGCCAGGCGCGGACACCGCCGAGAAGCCGTACGACGACGAGGTCGGTGCCCTCCAGCAGTGCGGGCAGTTCTTCGAGCGCGAGCCGTGCGGGGTTGGCGAGCCGGTACGTGACCGGGCCGTCGGCCGCGCGGGCGCTGAGCAGGTCGGTGTCGGACGTCGACAGGAGGAGGATGCGCATGCTGCGGCGGGCCTTCCTCGGGGTCCGCGCCCCGGGTGGTCGTGTGGACGGCGGGAGTTCCTGACTCGCCCGGCGTCTCACCGCCGCGCTCACAGTGGCGGGACCGTGCCGGAATCACACCGGCTTCCTCCTCTGTCGCCGTCGCTGGCGTGGTCATACTAGCGGGGGCGCGCCGCGAACGGGGGCGCCCCGTAAGGGGCACAGGAACTGCGCGAGCACCCCCACCGGCCCGCAGCCGACCGGCACCGCGTCAGCACCCCCCGCCGTGGGTATGCTCGCCGCCATGCCCGCCCCCTCCGCTCCCCCTGCCCGCACCGGCGACGACCGCTGCCCCGGTGCGGTCCGGCTGCACACCGCGGACGACGGCGCCCTGGCCCGCGTCCGGCTGCCGGGCGGACTCCTGACGTCCCGTCAGGCAGCTGCCCTGGCACGGCTGTCCGACGAACTGGGCGACGGGCACCTCGACCTCACCTCCCGCGGCAACATCCAGCTCCGCGGCCTCCCCGATGCCTGCGGCGCCGAACTCGGCAACCGCCTCCGCGAAGCGGGCCTGCTGCCCTCCGAACAGCACGACCGGGTACGGAACGTGGCCGCCTCCCCCCTCTGCGGCCTCGACGGCCCGGCCTCCGCCGACGTCCAGGCCTGGGTCCGCGAACTGGACCGGCTCCTCTGTACGAACCCGAACATCACTCAACTTTCCGGACGTTTCCTCTTCGGTCTGGACGACGGCCGCGGCGATATCGCCGCCCTCGCCCCCGATGTGACATTGATCGCAACGGACGACGGACACGCCCTGCTCTCCTACGCGGCGGCCGGCTCCTGCCTGCGCATCCCCGCCGCACACGCCCCGCGCGCGGCCGTGCTCGCGGCCGAGTGGTTCCTGGACGAACGCCGCCGCACCGGCAGCACCGCCTGGCGCATCGCCGAACTCCCCGCCGGACAGCGGCCGCGCCTCGGCGAGTTGGGACAGCGGCTCATCGCCGAAGGCATCTCCGCCGAGCCGGCCGAGAGGACTCCGCGGCCGGGTGCCCCCACGGCCCCCGGGCTCGTCCCCGGCCCCGGCGGCCGGACCGCGCTGTCGGTCACGGCCCCGCTCGGCCGCCTGAGCACCGGTCAGTGGCGGCTGTTGCACGAGACGGCCGACGCCGCCGGCACGGGCGAGCTCCGGGTGACCCCCTGGCGCGGCATCGTCGTCCCCGGCCTCCCCTCCGACGAGGCCCCCGCCCGCCTGGCGGCCCTCGCGGCAGCAGGACTCGTCACGTCCCCCGACTCCGCCTGGCACCGCGCGGGCGCGTGCGCCGGCCGTCCCGGATGCGCCAAGTCCCGTGCGGACGTACGGGCGGACGCGGCGGCCTGCCTCGCGCACTCCGCGTCCGGGCAGCCCCTGCCCGTGTACTGGTCCGGGTGCGAGCGGCGCTGCGGCCACCCCACCGACGGCCGGTGGGTGGACGTCCTGGCGACGGACGACGGCTACCGGATCGCCATACGCGACGGGGCGACGGAGACGGCACCGGTGACGGTGCCGTCAGCAGACCTGGCCGGCGCGGTGGCGACGGCCCGTACCACCACACGATGAACGACGAGGGCGACGAGGGCACAGTGTTCGACTACGACAAGGACGGCGCGTCCATCTACCGCCAGTCCTTCGCCACCATCCGCGCCGAGGCCGACCTCGGCGGACTGCCGCCGGATGTGAGCAAGGTGGCCGTGCGCATGATCCATGCGTGCGGGATGACCGATCTCGTCCGCGACCTGGCCTGGTCCCCGCAGGTCGTGGCCCGCGCCCGCGAGGCGCTGCGCGCGGGTGCGCCGATCCTGTGCGACGCCAACATGGTCGCCAGCGGGGTCACCCGCAAGCGGCTGCCCGCGGACAACGAGGTGCTGTGCACCCTCGCCGACCCGTCGGTGCCCGAACTGGCCCGGCGCATGGGCACCACGCGCAGCGCCGCGGCCCTGGAGCTGTGGCGCGGGAAGCTGGACGGCGCGGTGGTGGCCGTCGGCAACGCGCCGACCGCGCTGTTCCGCCTGCTGGAGATGGTCGCGGAGGGCGCAGCGCGCCCGGCGGCCGTGCTGGGGATACCCGTCGGCTTCATCGGTGCCGCCGAGTCCAAGGACGCGCTGGCGGACAACCAGTTGGGGCTGGAGTACCTGGTGGTGCGGGGGCGGCGCGGTGGCAGTGCCATGGCCGCGGCCGCGATCAATGCGATAGCGAGCGAGGAAGAGTGAGCGAGCACAAGCCCGGACGGCTCTACGGAGTGGGCCTCGGCCCCGGCGACCCGTCCCTGATGACCGTACGGGCGGTCGAGGTCATCGCCGCCGCCGATGTCGTCGCCTACCACAGCGCCCGGCACGGCCGCTCGATCGCGCGCACCATCGCCGAACGCCACCTGCGCCCCGACCACATCGAGGAACGGCTCGTCTACCCCGTCACCACGGAGACGACCGACCACCCGGGCGGATACCGGGGCGCGATGGAGGAGTTCTACGAGGAGGCCGCCGCGCGGCTGGCCGCGCATCTGGACGCCGGGCGCACCGTGGCCGTGCTCGCCGAGGGCGACCCGCTCTTCTACAGCTCGTACATGCACATGCACAAGCGGCTGGCCCACCGCTACCCGACCGAGGTCGTCCCCGGCGTCACCTCGGTGAGCGCGGCCGCGGCCCGGCTCGGCGAGCCGCTGGTGGAGGGCGAGGAGGTGCTGACGATTCTTCCGGGCACCCTGCCCGAGGAGGAGCTGACGGCCCGCCTGGCCGCCACCGACTCGGCGGTCGTGATGAAGCTCGGCCGCACCTTCCCCGCGGTGAAGGGCGCGCTGGAGCGCTCGGGCCGCCTGGCGGAGGCGCGGTACGTGGAGCGCGCGACGATGAGCGGGGAGCGCACGGGCCGGGTCGCGGACGTGGACCCGGAGTCGGTGCCGTACTTCTCGGTGGCGGTGCTGCCGAGTCGCGTGGGCGCTGAGCCTGTCGGGGGCGGCCGGGGCGAGGTCACCGTCGTCGGGCTCGGCCCGGCGGGGCCGCTGTGGCTGACGCCGGAGGCGCGGGGCGCGCTGGCGGCCGCGGAGGACCTGGTCGGCTACACGACCTACCTGGATCGGGTGCCGGTGCGCCCCGGGCAGCAGCGGCACGCCTCGGACAACAAGGTGGAGTCCGAACGCGCCGAGTTCGCCCTGGACCTGGCCCGGCAGGGCCGCCGGGTCGCGGTCGTCTCCTCCGGCGACCCCGGCGTCTTCGCCATGGCCACCGCGGTCCTGGAGGTCGCCTCGGAGGGTCCGTACCACGAGGTCCCGGTGCGCGTGGTCCCCGGCATGACGGCCGCCCACGCGGCGGCGTCCCGGGCGGGCGCCCCGCTGGGCCACGACTACGCGGTCGTCTCGCTGTCCGACCGCCTCAAGCCGTGGGAGGTCGTGGCGGAACGCCTGCGCGCGGCGGCCGCCGCGGACCTGGTGCTGGCGCTGTACAACCCCGGTTCGCGCAGCCGGACTTGGCAGGTGGGCAAGGCCAGGGACGTCCTCCTGGAGCACCGGGCGCCCGAGACCCCGGTGGTCCTCGGGCGCGACGTGGGCGGCCCCGAGGAGAGCGTACGGATCGTCCGCCTCGGCGAACTGGTGCCGGAGGAGGTGGACATGCGGACGATTCTGATCGTGGGGTCGACGCAGACGCGGACAGTCCGGCGGGGCGCCGGCGCCTCCGGCGAGGAAATCGTGTGGACCCCGAGGCGGTACCCCGAACGATAGCCGGGGCTCCGCCCCCCGTGGGCGCCCCGTCACGGGTGCGCCCCGTAAGGGGCGCGGGGAACTGCGCGAGCAACCACGACACACCCGCAGCCGACGTCCCCGGGGCTCCGCCCCGGACCCGAAAGGTGGTGCGTCACCTGCGGGCAGTCCGTGGCTGGTCGCGCAGTTCCCCGCGCCTCTTCGGGGCGCTGGGTACGGGGCGCGCCCTTACGGGGCGCTGGGGACGGGGCGCAGCCACCCCACCGCCCCGGCCACGTCAGTGGCCACCGGTACCCCGGCCGGCACCGGCGGCCGCCTCACCACGACCACCGGCACCCCCGCCGCCCGCGCAGCCACCAGCTTCGCGGCCGTCGCCGCCGCCCCGCTGTCCTTCGTCACCAGCACATCGATCCGGTGCCGTCGCAGCAGCTCCCGCTCCCCCTCCACCGTGAACGGGCCCCGGTCCAGGAGCACCTCCATCCGCGGCGGCACCGTACCCTCCGGGGGGTCCACGGAGCGCACGAGGAACCACATATCCTCGAGGTGCGCAAAAGCCGCCAGTCCCATCCGCCCCGTGGTCAGGAACACCCGTTCCCCCAGCGCGGGCAGCGCATCGGCCGCCTCCTCCAGGGAGGCGGCGTCGTGCCAGTCGTCCCCCGGCCCCGCGACCCACCCGGGGCGGCGGAGGGCCAGCAGGGGAACATGGACCTCCGCGGCCGCCTGCGCCGCGTTGAAACTGATCGTGCCGGCGAAAGGATGGGTGGCGTCGATGAGCGCGTCCACCTGCTGCTCGCGCAGCCAGCGGGCCAGGCCTTCCGGTCCCCCGAACCCTCCGATCCGTACCTCGCCCGCCGGCAGCCGGGGCCGGGCGACGCGGCCGGCGAGCGAGCTGGTGACCCGCAGCGTGGGGTCTGCGACCAGCTCGGCGGCGAGTTGCCGCGCCTCGGTGGTACCGCCGAGGATCAGGACGTGGCGCACGCCGTTCACACTTTGCCCTTCCGTGGGTGCTGGGTCGGCGCCCCAGCGTAAGCGGTCCGGTGCGGGCCGGTTGTGGCTGGTCGCGCAGTTCCTCCCCCAACTACCGCCGGGGGTACCCCCGGCGCCCCTCCGGGGCTCGGGAGGCCCCCGTGGCTGACGGCAAGGCAAAGGGCGGGCGCACCGCGCAGCTGCAGCACACCGGGCTGCGGCACGGCTGGACGACCGGTGCCTGTGCGACCGCGGCCACCACGGCCGCGTACACGGCGCTGCTCACCGGGGAGTTCCCCGACCCCGTGACGATCACCCTGCCCAAGGGGCAGACGCCGGCGTTCGCGCTCGCCAGGGAGGAGAAGAGTGCGGGCCGGGCGATGGCGGCCGTCGTCAAGGACGCCGGCGACGACCCGGACGTCACGCACGGCGCCCTGGTGCGCGCCACCGTCCGTGCTCTGCCGACCGGTTCGGGCGTGGTGTTCCGGGCCGGTCCCGGCGTGGGCACGGTCACCCGGCCCGGGCTGCCGCTGGCCGTGGGCGAGCCCGCGATCAACCCCGTGCCCCGGCAGATGATGCGCGAGCACGTGGCGGCCGTGGCGGAGCGGCACGGCGGCACCGGCGACGTCGAGATCGAGATCTCGGTCGACGACGGCGAGGAGATCGCCCGTTCCACCTGGAACCCGCGCCTGGGCATCCTGGGCGGGCTGTCCATCCTCGGCACGACCGGCATCGTCGTGCCGTACTCCTGCTCGGCCTGGATCGACAGCATCCGGCGCGGCGTGGACGTCGCCCGCGCGGCGGGCCGCCGGCATGTGGCGGGGTGTACGGGCTCGACCTCGGAGAAGGTCGCGGTGGCCGTGCACGGCCTGCCGGAGGACGCGCTGCTGGACATGGGCGACTTCGCGGGCGCGGTGCTCAAGTACATCCGGCGCCACCCGGTGGACCGGCTCACGATCGCGGGCGGCTTCGCGAAACTGTCCAAACTGGCGGCCGGTCACCTGGACCTGCATTCGTCCCGCTCCCAGGTCGACAAGGGCTTCCTCGCCGAACTCGCCCGCCGGGGCGGTGCGGACGAGGCCCTGGCGGAGTCGGTCGCCGCCGCCAACACGGGCCTGGACGCCCTGCAGCAGTGCGCGGCCCGCGGCATCCCGCTGGGCGACCTCGTCGCCGCCACGGCCCGCGACGAGGCGTTGGCGGTATTGCGGGGTGCACCGGTCGCGGTGGACGTCATCTGCATCGACCGCGCCGGCACGATCGTGGGCCGCGCCCCGTAAGGGGCGCTGGGGGCACCTCTGGGGGTCCCCCCAGCGCCCCTTACGGGGCGTCAGTCCTGCCCGCACCGCTCCCGGTCCGTCGAGTACAGGTAACTGTCCGGGAACTGCTCCGCACCCAGCGTGCGGCCGACGATGATGACCGCGGTCCGCAGGACACCGGCGGCCTTCACCTGGTCCGCGATCCCCGACAGGGTCCCCCGCAGCACCAGTTCGTCCGGCCGGCTGGCCATCGCGACGACGGCCGCCGGGCAGTCGGGCCCGTAGTGCGGGAGCAACTCGGCGACGACCTCGTCGGCGTAGCGGGCGGCGAGGTGCAGGACGAGCAGGGCGCCGCTGCGGCCGAGGGTGGCGAGGTCCTCGCCGGGCGGCATCGGGGTGGCCCGGCGGGCGATGCGGGTGAGGATGACGGTCTGGCCGACGGTCGGCACGGTCAGTTCACGGCCGAGGGCCGCCGCCGCGGCGGCGAACGCCGGGACGCCGGGGACGATCTCGTACGGGATGCCCACAGCGTCCAGCCGCCGCATCTGCTCGGCCACGGCGCTGAAGACCGACGGGTCCCCGGAGTGCAGCCGGGCCACGTCGTGGCCGGCCTCGTGGGCGCGGACGAACTCCTCGGTGATCCGGTCGAGATCGAGCCGGGCGGTGTCGACGAGCCGGGCGTCCGGCGGGCACTCGGCGAGGAGTTCGCGCGGCACGAGGCTGCCCGCGTACAGGCAGACCCCGCACCGCGCCAGCGTTCGCACGCCGCGCACCGTGATCAGGTCGGCGGCACCGGGGCCGGCGCCGATGAAGTACACGGTCATGCGTCGGTCTCTCCTTGTTCGGGTGATGCGGACTTGACCACCGACCACTGGGTGACCGGCATGGCCTGCCGCCAGCCGGTGAACCCCCCGACGGGGACGGCACGGGACACGGCGATGCGTGTCAACTCGCCGCCGTGGCGCCGGTACCACGTGGTCAGCAGCGCCTCGGACTCGAGGGTGACGGTGTTGGCGACCAGCCTTCCGCCGGGCGGGAGCGCGTCCCAGCAGGCCTCCAGCAGCCCGGGTGCGGTGAGCCCGCCGCCTATGAACACCGCGTCGGGCACGGGCAGTTCGGCGAGCGCTTCCGGGGCGGCGCCGGTGACGACCCGCAGCGCCGGGACGCCGAGCGTCTCGGCGTTGCGGGCGATGCGCGCGGCCCGTACGCGGTCGCGTTCCACGGTGACGGCCCGGCAGGTGCGGTGGGCGCGCATCCACTCGATGCCGATGGATCCCGAGCCGCCGCCTATGTCCCACAGCAGCTCGCCGGGGGCGGGGGCCAGCGCCGCGAGCGTCACGGCCCGTACATGACGCTTCGTCAACTGCCCGTCGTGCTCGAAGGCTTCGTCCGGCAGGCCGGGGGTGAGCGGCAGCCGTTGTGCCCCGGGCGCACGGCGGCATTCCACCGCGATGACGTTGAGCGCATCGCCCGGCGGGTGCGGCCAGTCGTCGGCGGTTCCGTCGAGGCGGCGTTCGGACGCGGCGCCGAGCTGCTCCAGCACGGTCAACCGGCTCGGCCCGAAGCCGCGTTCGCGCAGCAGCGCGGCGACGTCGGCGGGGGTGCCGGCGCCGGCGCTGAGCACGAGCAGCCGGCGGCCCTCGTGCAGGGCGGCGGAGAGGGCGCCGATCGGGCGGCCGACGAGGCTGAGCACCTCGGTCTCCTCCAGCGGCCGGCCGAGCCGGGCGCAGGCGAGGGAGACGGAGGAGGGGTGGGGCAGCACGCGCAGCCGCTCGGCGCCGACGATCTCGGCGAGGGTGCGGCCGATGCCGAAGAACATGGGGTCGCCGCTGGCGAGCACGCACACCTCCCGCCCGGCGTGCGCGGCCAGCAGGCCCGGCACGGCGGGGCGGAGCGGCGAGGGCCAGGCGACCCGCTCGCCCGCGCAGCCGGGCGGCAGCAGATCGAGCTGGCGGGGGCCGCCGACGAGCACGTCGGCCCGGAGCAGGGCTTCCTGCGAGGCGGCGGCCAGGCCCGGCCAGCCGTCGGCGCCGATGCCCACGACGGTGACGGGGACTTGGCTCACGGGGGCTCACCTCGGGTACGGCTGCGGGCAGGACGGGCACGGGAACTCTACTGACCTGCGGCGACGGAGCCACAGCCGGGCACCTTGTCACCCCCTTGTTGCATATGATGTGCAATTACGAGCATTGAGCAGGAGGTCTGGCGTGAAGCGTGCACCGGTGGTGCTGGGGATCGAGTCGTCGTGCGACGAGACCGGCGCCGGTCTCGTCCGGGAGGGCAGGCTGCTGGGGCACGCGGTCGCGTCCAGCATGGACGAGCACGCGCGCTTCGGCGGGGTCGTTCCCGAGATCGCGGCCCGGGCCCATGTGCACGCCGCCGCGCCCGTGGTCCGCGCCGCCCTGGCCGACGCGGGTCTGGCGATGAGCGATATCGACGCGGTCGCGGTGACGGCGGGCCCCGGCCTGTCCGGCGCACTCCAGGTCGGCGTCGCGGCCGCCAAGGGCCTGGCCTACGCGCTGGACGTGCCGTTGTACGGGGTGCACCACCTCGCGGGGCATGTGGCCGCCGACACACTGGAGCACGGCCCGCTGCCGAACCCCTGCATGGTGCTGATCGTCTCCGGGGGCCACACGTCGCTGCTGCTCGTACGGGACTTGGCGCGCGACCCGATCGTGCACCTCGGCGACACCCTCGACGACGCGGCCGGCGAGTGCTTCGACAAGGCGGCCCGCGTCTTCGGCCTGCCCTATCCGGGCGGCCCCGCCGTCGACCGCGCCGCGCGCGAGGGCGACCCGCGGGCGGTGCCGTTCCCGCGGCCGCTCACCACACGGCGCGAGCACCGTTACACGTTCTCCTTCTCGGGCCTCAAGACGGCCGCCGCCCGCTGGGCCGAGGAACACCGAGCCGCCGGGCGGCCGTTGCCCGTCGCGGACGGGGCGGCCTCCCTGCAGGAGGCGGTGGCCGACGTGCTCACACGCAAGGCGGTGGCCGCCTGCACGGAGCACGGGGTGGGCACCCTGGTGGTGGTCGGCGGCGTGGCCGCCAACTCCCGCGTGCGGGCGCTGGCCGAGGAGCGGTGCGCCGCCGCGGGGGTCGAACTGCGCGTCCCGCCGCTGCGGTTGTGCACCGACAACGGGGCGATGATCGCGGCCGTGGGCGACCTGCTGGTGCGCGCCGGTGCGGAACCGGCGCCGCTGGACCTGACGGTGGACCCGTCGGCGCCGCTGGAGTACGCGTCGCTGCACCCGGCGGCGCCCGGCTCCTACCAGTTGGCGGGCCGGTAGTCCTTCAGGAAGCACCCGTAGAGGTCCTCGCCCTGCTCGCCGCGCACGATCGGGTCGTAGACCCGCGCCGCGCCGTCGACCAGGTCGAGCGGGGCGTGGAAGCCCGCCTCCGCCATCCGGACCTTGTCCGGGTGCGGCCGCTCGTCCGTGATCCAGCCCGTGTCGACACTGGTCATCAGGATGCCGTCGGTCTGGAACATCTCCTGCGCGCTGGTGCGCGTGAGCATGTTGAGCGCGGCCTTGGCCATGTTGGTGTGCGGGTGGCCGGCGCCCTTGTAGCCGCGGCTGAAGACGCCCTCCATCGCGGAGACGTTGACCACGTACTTGCGGCGCGCCGGGGAGGCCGCCATGGCCGACCGCAGCCGGTTGACCAGGACGAACGGTGCCGTGACATTGCACAGCTGCACTTCGAGCAGCTCGACCGGGTCGACCTCGCCGACCGCCTGGATCCAGGTGTTGGTCGCGTCCAGGTCGGGGACGAGCCCGCCCGCGTCGATCGCGGTGCCCGCCTCGACCCGGGCCAGGGAGGCCGAGCCGCTGGTCAGGGCGAGCTCGGTGAGGGACTGCGGGGTCAGGCCGTCGTGGTTGCCGCCCGCGGGGCCGGGCAGCTCGGGCTGCGCGCCGCTGCCGAAGGCGCCGAAGATCTCGCGGGCCGGCAGCTCGCCGGCCGGGAGCGGGGCGGACTCGGCGGCTATGAGCTCGCTGTAGGCGGCGTTGGTGCGGCGCACGGTCTGCGCCGCGTTGTTGATCAGGATGTCGAGCGGGCCCTCGGCGGCGACGGAGTCGGCCAGCGCCACGACCTGCGCGGGGTCGCGGAGGTCGATGCCGACGATCTTCAGCCGGTGCAGCCAGTCCGCACTGTCCTCCATCGCCTTGAAGCGCCGGATGGCGTCGTTGGGGAAGCGCGTGGTGACGGTGGTGTGCGCGCCGTCCCGCAGCAGCCGCAGGGCGATGTACATGCCGATCTTCGCGCGGCCGCCGGTGAGCAGGGCGCGCTTGCCGGTCAGGTCCGCGCGGGCGTCCCGGCGGGCGCGGTTCTCCGCGGCGCAGGGCTGGCACAGCTGGTGGTAGAAGGCGTCGACCTCGGTGTACCGGTCCTTGCAGATGTAGCAGGAGCGGGGGCGCTCCAGGATGCCGACGATCTGCGTGGCGGCGGTGGCGGCGAGCGGGATGCCGCGGGTCTCGTCGTCGATGCGGTCGGCGGCGCCGGTGGCCGTGGCCTCGGTGACCGCCTTGTCGTGGGCGGTCTTGGCGGCCCGGCGCTCCTGGCGGCGGCGCTGCTTGACTGTCCGGTAGATCCCGGAGGTGGCCCGGCGGACCGTGATCGCGTCGGGGTGGTCGACGGGCAGTTCGTCGAGCTCCTCGAGCACGCTCAGGCAGATCGCCATCCGCTCCGGGTCGATGCCCGCCTGCCCGGCTGCCCCGTGCGCCCCGCCGCGGCTCTCTTCAGTGACCGTCATCGCCGCTGTCTTATCCCAGTCCGTTTGTTCGAATCAAAGCTTCTGTGCAGGGTACGTAGGCAGGCGCGGGAGCGCCAAACCCGCCGAAGGTGATGACAGGCTCATGTCACTCCATGCGACCACCCCGGCTCCGCACACCCCTCCGCCCCACCCCCACCACACGGTTCTCAAACCCCGTGCATCACATCAGACTTATTGGGCTCTCCGGGTTAATTAGGCGCTGTAGAGCACAAATTGGACCAACTCGTCCGGAATCGCCGGTCACAATTGCCTCTCAACACCCCTTAGAAAGGTTTAACCATGTCGCGTATCGCCAAGGCAGCCCTGCTGACCGCCGCCGCAGGCGTCGCCGTCACCGGCGCCACGGGCATCGCCACCGCCGACTCCGGCGCGGAGGGTGCGGCCGTAGGCTCCCCCGGCGTCGTCTCCGGCAACGTGATCCAGGTGCCGATCCAGATCCCGCTGAACATCTGCGGCAACGCCATCGACATCGTCGGTCTGCTCAACCCGACCTTCGGCAACACCTGCGTCAACAGCTGAGCCACCCACCGAGCGCGCGTCACAGCCGGGCGCGCGCACCGCGCGGGAGAGGGTCACAGTCAGCCGCCGGAGCCCTCTCCCGCGCGTTCGTGGCGCCCATCGACCTCCTGATGGGCGCCACTGGCATGTCCGGGCCCGGCCGCCGGCTCGCGGTCCCCGCCGGCGGCGCGGGACGGCTCCGGCCGCTTGGCGCCGGGCAGGTCGGGTATGTCGACGATCGGCGGCAGGTCGCGGGTCAGCCGCGTGTGGTGTTCGTCCATGACGTGCGCCTGGCCTGTCTGGAGTGGGAATGGTTCCGGTCCGCCCGGCGGTCAGGCCGGGGCGAGCAGCTGGCGGCGCAGGTCGGCGCAGGTGCGGCTGAGGATCCGGGAGATCTGCATCTGGGAGACCCCCAGGCGCAGGCCGATCTGCTGCTGCGTGAGATCGCCGAAGAAACGCCAGTACAGCACGTACTTCTCGCGCTCGGGCAGGGCGTCCAGGAGCGGTTTCAGGGCCTGCCGGTCGACGACCAGGTCCAGGGCTCCGTCGCGCTGGCCCAGCGTGTCGGCGAGCGGGAGCTCCTCGCCGGGGGCGACCGACTGGTCGAGGGAGAGCGTGTGGTGCACCCCGTCCGCGTCGAGCCCGCGCCGCACCTCCGCCTCGGACAGCCCGGTCTCCGCCGCGAGTTCGCGGAGGGTGACCAGGGCCCGGCGGCCCCGCTGCTCGAGCCGGGCGCGGGCGGCGCGGACCGTGGCCCGCAGCTCCTGGTCCCGGCGCGGGATGTGCAGGGACCAGACGTGATCACGGATGTGGCGCTTGAGTTCCCCGTTGATGGTGGGGACGGCGAAGGACTCGAAGGCGAAGCCGAGACCCGGGTCGAAGCGGTCGACCGCGTGCACCAGGGCCAGTGCGGCGACCTGCCGCAGGTCCGCCATGCTCTCCCCGCATTTGCGGTAGCGCAGGCTGATGCGTTCGGCCATGGGCAGCCAGGCGGCGATCACCTCCTGGCGCAGCCGGTCGCGCTCCGCGCCGGGGGGCAGGGACTTCAGGCGCCGGAAAGTGTCGGCGGCCGGTGAGGCTTCCGGTGAGGCTTCCTGTGTCGACTCGGACATCGTCACTGTCCCCTCGCTTCTGCGGGGCGTTTCGGCTGCGGGCCGGATGTAGCTCGTCGCGCCCACGCGGCGGAGCCGCATGATGTAACAGCCCCGCGCCCCTGCGGGGCGCATGAGTGCGGCTGCCCTTGCGGCTCGGCCGCAAACGGCCGCGGTCGTCCCAGCATGCGCCCGGTCGGAATGCGGCGCGACTCGGAGCGTCCGGACGATTACCCACAGTGCATTCCGTGACGTGCGTTACAACCGCGCCGTCTTGACGCACCGCCCGTGTAATCGATTACCTAAGGCCCCATGGCGAACATCAAGGACGTGGCCGAGCGCGCCGGCGTATCCGTCGCCACCGTCTCCCGCGTGCTCAACGGCCGCGCCCCGGTGGCCGAGACCCGGGACCGGGTGCTGGCCGCCGTCGCGGAGCTGGGCTACCGGCCCAACGTGGTCGCCCGCGCCCTGCGCACCGCGCGGACCCGGACCTTCGGGCTCGTCATCAGCGACCTGCGCAACCCCTTCTTCACCGAGCTCGCCGACGCCGTCGAGCAGGAGGCGCGGCGGCTCGGCTACAGCCTGATCATCGGCAACGCGGGCGAGAGTCCCGGGCAGCAGGACGACTACATCCGCACCCTCCTCGACCGCCGCATCGACGGGCTCATGGTCAGCTCCGCCGGTACGGGCTCGTCGATGCTGCACGAGGCCGTCGCCTCCGGCACTCCCCTGGTCCTGCTCGACCGGGCGCTGCCCGGCATCGCCGCGCCCTGCGTGCGCGCCGAGGGCGGTACGGCCCTGCGCGAACTCGCCGCGCATCTGGCCGCGTTGGGCCGGCACCGGCCCGCGGTCATCGTCGCGCCCGCCGGCACCCCGACCGGGGACGAGCGGCTGGAGCAGTTCCGTGCCGCGCTGGCCGGGCACGGGATCGCCCTGCCCGCGGAGCGGATCGCGGCCTCGCCCGACCTCAGCCCGGCCGGCGGCCGGGAGATGATGCGCCGGCTGCTGGACCTGCCCGGGCCGCCGGACGCCGTACTGGCCACCGACAACCTGATGGCCCTGGGCGCCCTGGACGAGGTGCGGGCCCGCGGGCTGCGGATCCCCGCCGACCTGGCCCTGGTGGCCTTCGACGACGTGGCCTGGTTCGCCCACCTCGATCCCCCGCTGACCGCCGTCGCGCAGCCCACGCGCGAGCTGGGCCGGGCCGCCGTGCACACCCTGCTGGAGCGGATCGAGGGCCGCGAGGCCCCGTCCGTCCTGCTGCCCACCCGGCTCGTGGTCCGCCGCTCCTGCGGAGAGCCTCCCGTCCACTGACAGACGACACCCAAGAGAGGGGCAGCGCATGACGGGCGTCAACGACGACGTACCGGACGGCGGCCGTGAACTCCTGCGCGTGGCGGGGGTGACCAAGTCCTTCCCGGGCGTACGCGCCCTGGACGGCGTGGACCTGAGTCTGCGCGCGGGCGAGGTGCACGTGCTGCTCGGGGAGAACGGCGCCGGCAAGAGCACGCTCATCAAGATGCTCTCCGGCGCCCACCGCCCCGACGAGGGCCGCATCCTGGTGGACGGGCAGGAGACGGCGATCCACTCGGCACAGGACGCGGAGCGGCTCGGGATCGCCACGATCCACCAGGAGTTCAACCTCGTCCCCGGCCTGACCGTCGCCGAGAACCTCTTCCTCGGCCGCCAGCCGCGCACCCGCCTCGGTCTGATCGACCGGCGCGCCCTGCACACCCGCGCCGCACAACTGCTGCGCCGGGTGCGGCTGGACGTGCCGGTCACCGTGCCCGTGCGCGAACTGGGCATCGCCCAGCTGCAGATGGTGGAGATCGCCAAGGCGCTGAGCCTGGACGCCCGCGTTCTGATCATGGACGAGCCGACCGCGGTGCTCACCTCCGAGGAGGTCGGCACCCTCTTCGGCATCGTCCGCGAGCTGCGGGCGAGCGGCACGGGGGTCATCTTCATCACCCACCATCTGGAGGAGATCGCGGCCCTCGGGGACCGGGTGACCGTCCTGCGGGACGGCCGCTCGGTGGCCGAAGTGCCCGCCTCCACCGGGGAGAACGAGCTGATCCGGCTCATGGTCGGCCGTGACATCGCGGAGCAGTATCCGCGTGAGCGCCCGGGAGCGCCGGGCGCACCGCTGTTGCGGGTGCGCGGGCTGACGCGCGGCGGCGCGGGGAAGGGGCCGGTCTTCCGGGACGTCGGTTTCGAGGTCCGGGCCGGTGAAGTGGTCGGCCTGGCCGGGCTGGTGGGGGCGGGCCGCACCGAGGTGGCCCGCGCGCTGTTCGGGGTGGACCGGTACGACGCCGGGACGGTCGAGGTGGACGGCGCGGTGCTGCCCCCGGGCGATGTGCAGGCGGCCATGAGGGCCGGGCTCGGGCTCGTACCGGAGGACCGCAAGGCCCAGGGGCTGGTGCTGGACGCCTCGTTGCAGGACAACCTGACCCTCGCCCGGCTGCGCCGCGACACCCGGGCCGGCCTGGTCGACCGGGGCGCGCAGCGGCGCGCGGCCGCCGAGGTGGCCGGGCGGCTGAAGGTGCGGATGAGCGGGCTCGGGCAGAGCGCGCGCACTCTGTCCGGCGGCAACCAGCAGAAGATCGTCATCGGCAAGTGGCTGCTGGCGGGGACCCGGCTGCTGATCCTCGACGAGCCCACGCGCGGCATCGACGTCGGGGCGAAGGTCGAGATCTACCGGCTCGTCAACGACCTCACGGCGGCGGGCTGCGCGGTGCTGATGATCTCCAGCGATCTGCCGGAGGTCCTCGGTATGAGCGACCGGGTGCTGGTGATGGCCCAGGGACGGCTCGTCGGCGAGCTGTCGGGCGAACGGGCCACGCAGGACGCGGTGATAGAGCTGGCGGTGCGGCCGCCGGACGGTACGGACGGCATGAACCGTACGAACAGCACGGACGCAGGCGATCGGATGCAGAGCGCGATGGAGGGCTCGGATGTCGGCTGAGGCACAGGCCGCGGTGGTGCGGATGCCCGGGAACACACCCGGGCAGTGGTTCTCGAAGGCGGTGCTGCGCAACGGGCCGCTGGGCGGCCTGGCCGCGCTGGTCGTGGTGATGGCCGCCCTCTCCGGGGACTTCCTGAACGGGCAGAACCTCCTCAACGTCGGCGTCCAGGCGTCGGTGACGGCGATCCTGGCCTTCGGCGTCACGTTCGTCATCGTGTCGGCGGGCATCGATCTGTCGGTCGGCTCGGTGGCCGCGCTCTCGGCGACCGTCGTCGCATGGGCCGCCGCAAGCGGCGGCCTGCCCGTGTGGCTCGCCGTGCTGCTGGGGCTCGCGGTGGGCGCGGGGGCGGGCCTGATATCGGGTGCCCTGGTCGCGTACGGCAGGCTCCCGGCGTTCATCGCCACGCTGGCGATGCTCTCGGTGGGCCGCGGCCTGGCCCTGGTGATCTCGGGCGGCTCCCCCGTCGCCGTCCCGTCGTCGGTCGGCAGGCTCGGTGACACGCTGGGCGGCTGGCTGCCGGTCCCGGTGCTGGTGATGGCCGCGATGGGGCTGATCGCGGCGCTGGTCCTGGCGCGTACGTACACGGGCCGGGCGATGTTCGCGATCGGCGGCAACGAGGAGGCGGCCCGGCTGTCGGGCATCGACGTGCGGCGCCGGAAGCTCGTGATCTACGCGCTCTCCGGGCTGTTCGCCGCCGTGGCCGGCATCGTCCTGGCCGCCCGGCTGACCTCGGCGCAGCCGCAGGCCGCGGTCGGTTACGAACTGGACGCCATCGCCGCCGTGGTGATCGGCGGGGCGAGCCTGTCGGGCGGTTCCGGCAAGGCGTCGGGCACGCTCATCGGGGCCCTGATCCTGGCGGTGCTGCGCAACGGCCTCAACCTGCTGAGCGTTTCCGCCTTCTGGCAGCAGGTCGCCACGGGACTGGTCATCGCCGTCGCGGTGCTCCTGGACACGCTGCGCCGCCGGAGCGCGCGGTGAGGGGCCGGGCGGGTGTGCTGGCCGCGGTGCTGCTGGGCACCGTCGCCCTGGCGGGCTGCGACCGGGGCGGGCACACGGATCTGGGGCTGGCGCTGTCCACGATGAACAACCCGTTCTTCGTGGGCATCAAGAAGGGCGCGCAGGTCGAGGCGAAGGCCCGCGGCCTGAAGATCAACATCACGGACGCGCAGAACGACCCCATGCAGCAGATCAATCAGATGGAGACGTTCACCAGCCAGGACGTGAAGGCCGCCGTCATCAACCCGGTCGACTCCGACGCTGCCGTCCCCGCCGTGGGGGTGGCCCGCCGGGCGAAGGTGCCGGTGATCTCCCTCGACCGGGGCGTCAACGGGCCCGGTGCGGACTCGACGATCGCCTCCGACAACGTCGCGGGCGGGCGGCTGGCGGCGCGGACCCTGGCCGAGGCGCTCGGCGGCAGGGGGAAGGTGGCCTTCCTGGAAGGACAGCCGGGGACCTCGGCCGCCCGCGAGCGCGGCAAGGGGTTCGAGGAGGGCATGAAGGCCTATCCCGGCATCCGGGTCGTCGCCCGGCAGCCCGCGGACTTCGACCGCACCAAGGGCATGGACGTGATGGCCAACATGCTCCAGGCGCACCGGGACGTCACGGGTGTGTTCGCCGCCAACGACGAGATGGCGCTGGGCGCGGCCAAGGCGCTCGGCCGGGCCGCGGGGACGTCGGTGAAGGTGGTGGCCTTCGACGGCACCCCGGACGGCATCGCGGCGGTCCGCGCGGGCACGCTGACCGCGACCGTCGCCCAGCAGCCGGAGCTGCTCGGCAGGCAGGCGGTGGCGTGGGCGGTCCGGGCGGCCCGGGGTGAGAAGCTGCCGCAGCAGGTGAAGGTGCCGGTCGTGCTGGTGACGGCGAAGAACGCGGCGCAGTTCGACAAGTGAGGATGGGCGAGGTATGCAGGACCGCGACTACGACGTGCTGGTGATCGGCTCCGCCAACGCGGACCTGACGGTCCGGGTGGACCGCCGTCCGGGGCCGGGCGAGACCGTGCCGGGCACGGACCTGGTCGAGTCCGCGGGCGGCAAGGGCGCCAACCAGGCCGCTGCCGCGGCCCGGCTCGGAGCGCGAACGGCCCTGCTGGCCAAGGTCGGTGACGATGCGTTCGGGGAACTGCTGCTGGACGCGCAGCGGGCCGCGGGCACGGAGCTGCGGCACGTGCTGGTGGAGCCGGGTGCGCGGACGGGCACGGCGCTGATCGTCGTCGGCCCCGACGGGGACAACCAGATCGTGGTCTCGCCGGGGGCCAACGCCCGCCTGTCGGCGGCGGACGTGCGGGCGGCGCGGGACGCCGTCGCCGCGGCGCGCGTGGTGTCGCTGCAGTGGGAGGTGCCGGAGGAGACGGTGGCCGCGGCGGTGGCCGTGGCCGGCGAGACCGGGGCGCGGGTGGTGCTCAATCCGTCGCCCGTGCCGGGCGCACTGCGTGCGGAGCTGCTGGCGGCGGCGGATCCGCTGGTGGTCAACGAGCATGAGGCGCAGTTGTTGTCGGGGGTATCGGGCGGGGAACCCGCCGAGTGGGCGCGGGTGTTGCGGGAGTCCGGGGCGCGGTCGGTGGTGGTGACGCTGGGCGGCGAGGGGGCGCTCGTCCTCGACGGGGTCGCCGACGCGGTCCGCATTCCCGGGGTGAAGGTCGAGGTGGTGGACACCACCGGGGCCGGTGACGCCTTCACGGGCGCGCTGGCGGCGCGGCTGGCCCGGGGGGCCTCGTTGGAGGAGGCGGCGCGGTTTGCGGTGCGGGTGGGGGCGGTGGCGGTGACGCGGGCGGGGGCCCAGCCGTCGTATCCGGGGGCGGAGGAGGTTTCACGGTCCTAGGCGCTTCCCGGGGCGGTGCCCCCGGGGCCCCCGGGGTTGTCGTTCGGCTGCGGGCCGGTCGTGGTTGCTCGCGCAGTTCCCCGCGCCCCTGACGGGGCACGATTCGGGACGCGATTCGCGGATCCCCGCCCCGCAAGGGGCGCAGGGAACTGCGCGAGCAACGCAGGCCGACCTGCAGCCGAACGACAACGCTCTGCGCCCCATCAGGGGCGCGGGGAACTGCGCGAGCAAGCGAAGCCGGCCCGCAGCCGAACGGCAGCGCCCCCGCGCCCGACAGCGAGCGCTCAGCGCACCGCCTGGCGCGGGACCAGGTTCAGTGACGGTTCCGTGTCCAGGAGGGCCAGTTCTTCCGAGGCCGCCAGCTCGCCCGGGAGCGAGCCCAGTGCGCGGTACGCCCGCAGCGCAGCGTCCAGGTGGCGGCCCGCCAGGGCCGGGCGGTGCAGGGTGCGGCACTGGCGCCCCAGAGCCAGGTGGGCCCTGGCCGTCAGGGCCAGGTCGTCCGCCTTCGCCGAAGCCGCCAGCGCCGCCCGCAGGCGGCGGTCCGCCTCGCCGAAGTGACCGTCCGCCGCCGCGAGTTCGCCCAGGCCCAGCAGGGCCGCCGCCTCCCCCGCCGGGTCGTGCTGTTCGCGTGCCAGCCGCAACACCTGGCGGTACACGGCCGCAGCCCTGGCGAAACGCTCCTGCGCAGCGTGGGCGCCGGCCAGCCGGCACAGCGCGCGGACCGCCTCGCGCCGTTCGCCGCCCCGCGTCCCGAACAGCAGGGCGCCGGCGCGGTCACGCGCCTCCTGGCGGTCGTGGGCCGCGTCCTCCGTCTCGGCGCGTTCGCGCGCGTAGAGCCGCAGCAGACCGGGGAGTCGGTAGCGCTCGGTGCCCGTATCCATGAGCAGGTTCTCCGCGGCCAGCCGTTCCAGCAGGTCCTCCGCCGCGGCCGCCGGCACGCCCAGCAGGACGCCCGCGGCCCAGGCGGTGACGTCCGGCGTGTCCAGCAGGGCGAGCGTGCGGTAGGCCCGGGCCGCCTCCGCGGGCAGGCGGTGGTAGCTGCGTCCGAAGCCGGTGCGCAAGTCGAGCCCGCCGAGGGAGAGTTCGTCCAGCCTCCGCCTCTCGTCCGCCAGACGGCCTGCCAGCAGGCCGACGGACCACTCCGGCCGGGCGGCCAGGCGGCCCGCGGCGATGCGCAGTGCGAGCGGCAGGCCGTCGCACAGCGCGCACAGCCGCCGCACCGCTTCCTGTTCGGCGGCGCACCGCTCCTCCCCCGCGATCCGGCCGACGAGCGCGGCCGCCTCCGATGCGGGCAGCGCGCCGAGACCGACGAGGACGGCGCCCCGGGCCACGGCCCGGTGATCCGCCTGCCGCCTGCTGGTGACCAGGACCCGGCCGGGTCCGCCGTCCAGCAGGAACGGCAACATCCAGGCGGGATCGGGGGCATTGTCGAGCAGGACGAGGACGCGGCGGCGCGCCAGCGTCGCCCGGTAGCACGCCGCGCGCTCTGCCGGGTCCTCCGGGACAGGAGTTCCGAGGGCGCGCAGGAAGCGGCCCATCAGGGCGTGGGCGGCGGCCGGGCCCTCGTCGTATGCCGCGAGATCCGCGGAGAGCACGCCGTCGGGGAAGGCCGGGGCGGAGCGGTGCGCCCAGTGCACGGCGAGCCCGCTCTTGCCCGATCCGGCGGGGCCGGTGACCACCGCCGCGCGGCTGCTGCCGGTGAGCAGCGTGTCGAGGCTTCGCAGTTCCGCCGCCCTCCCCGTGAACGCCACGACGTCCGGCGGAAGTTGGGCCGCCGCGACACGGGCCCGTACGGCCGGTCCGGGCCCGGTCCTCCGAGGCGCCGGCGGTGCCTCGCGCAGGACGGTGTAGTAGAGGGCCCGTACGGCCGGTCCGGGTTCGCGGCCGAGCTCCGCGGTGCAGCGGCGCCGCCAGACGCGGAACTCCTCGGCCGCATCGGCATGCCGGCCCGAACGGTGCTGCGCCAGCATGAGGTTGTGCCGCAGCTGTTCGTGCAGCGGATGGTCGCGGACGGCGGCCGTCAGGGCCGGGACGAGCTGCCGGTGGCGGCCGGCTTCGAGTTCGGCGCCGCTCCAGGCCGCGCAGACCTCCAGGTGCCGGGCCCACAACCGGCCCGCCCCGGCCGGCGCGGGCCCGTGCCACAGGTCGAGGGCGCTCCGGTAGAGCCGGCCGGCCTCGTCGAACGCGCCCGTGCCCGCCGCGTCGCGCGCGGCGGTGACCAGGGCGTCGAAGGTGCCGACGTCGGCGCGGACGGTGCCGGCGGGGATCCGGTAGCCCTCGGGGCCGCCCAGGACGACCGGGCCGTGGTGGCCCGCGGCGCGGAACGCCGCGCGCAGGGCCAGGACGTGCAGGGCGGTGCGGGTCCGCGCCGAGGCCGGCGGCCGGCCGTCCCACAGGGCGGCCGCGAGTTCGGCGGCGGACACCTCCCGCCCGTCCGCCAGGACGAGCAGGGCGAGAACGGTGCGCTGTGCGCGGCTGCCGATGCCGACCGGCTTGCCGCCGACGCGTGCGGAGAGCGGTCCGAGGAGGGTGACGCTCACCTCCTGCGGCCGGGGCCCGTCCTGTCGCCGTACGGCCGTGGTGTCGCCGAGTTCGCTCATGTCTGCCCCCGTCGTCCGCGGCCCGGCGGCCGCGCACCGTCGTTCCCCGCGGGGCGGCGCACCCGCGGGGTGGTTCCCCCGTGCCCTGGGCCTGTCCGGCGGACCTTCGCGCCCCGAAGGGGCGCGGGGAACTGCGCGATCAGCCACCGGCGACCCGCAGCCGACAGCAGCCCAGGGGGCCGGGGCGAAGCCCGAGAACCTCGACTGCGGGCGCGTCGTGGCCGGTCGCGCGGTTCCCCGCGCCCCTTCGGGGCGCCGTGGTGCCGCATGATGGATGATCCACCGAACACCCCCTGGCCGACGGCCCGTCACATGGTTCTGCGTTCCAGCTCGATGGCGAACCGCAGCCACGTCTCGGCGGTGTGCCGGGCGGCCTGGGCCACCATCGTGCGGCGGTGGGCGGGCACGCTCTCCAGCAGTCGGCGCCACCGTTCACCGCCCATGGCGTTGGCGCTCAGCAGGTGCAGCAGGGTCCGGCCGCCCTCGGTGAAGCGGAGCGAGGGGTCCTTGCGCAGCTTGGGCAGAGGGGCGCCGCCGCTCTCGTCCGGCGTGCCGTCGGCGGTGGCCTTCGGTGTCACCGGGGCGGGGCGGCGGGGCCCGTGTAACGTCATCTCGGCGGCGAGCCGGCTCTCCGCGTCGCGCAGTTTCTTGGGCACCGGGTCCTGGCCCATGCGCATCCGCTCGCGCACGTCCCGCGCGGTACCGAGGGCTATGCCCGCGACGTCGGCTATCTCGCGCAAAGTGGCCTGCGGCTTGGCCTCGATCAGGGCGCGGGCGCGGCGGCGGCCCTCGGCCGCGTTGAGCGGACGGACCCTCCCGTCCCGGCCGGTGCGGGCGTTCACCTGCACGGCCTCGCCCGCGGCGCGCTTGCGGAGCGAGGCGACCGTGCTGGCGGAGAGCCCGGCGGTCGAGGCGATGAGCCGGTCCGACCAGTGCGGGTGGGTGTGGATGATGCGGGTGGCGGCGGCCGCGCGGTCGGCCTGGGTGAGCGGCAGCCCCTGAAGGGTGTTCAGGCGGACCGCGTGGACGAAGGCGTCGTCCTCGCTGCCGTCGAAGAAGCGGGCCGTGATGCGCTCGTCCCCCCGCAGCCGGGCCGCCCGCAGCCGGTGCATGCCGTCGACGACGCGCATGGTGGCGCGGTGCACCACGATGGGCGGGAGCGGGCCCTCGGCCCCGGCGAGCGTCTGGACGTGCCGGGGATCCTCGCCCGCCACCCGGGGCGAGTGCGAGGGCCGCAGGGAACCGATCGGGAGCACGACCGTCCGCTGCGCCTCCAGTCCGCCCGTGCAGCCGCCCTCCGTCCCGTCCTCCGCCTCGCCGGCCGTCTCTGCTGTCGTCGTCTGTCCACACGTCGTCACGACATCCCCCATCCAGAAGAACCTCTGCCGGGCGACGGGACCGCGCGGCGGGGGGAAGCCTGGAAACCGCCCCCCGCCAACTGGTGATTGATCGCCGGAGCAGGGCGTCCAACACCAGTCGATCCAGTCGCCACCAGGACGCTATGGAGCGACCGCCACCGCTGTCAACCGCATTACGGACGCGGTCACATGGACCTGCCCGGCGACCCTTACGCTAGATTGACCGCGGGGAGGGAGGTGGAATCATGAACGAACCGGACACCACGGCCGAGCACACGCTCGCCGACAAGCTGAATCACCTTTTCCGGACAGTGGTGCCGGCCGGCCGGGAGCCGTACACCACCGAAGAGGTGGCCCGCACGATCACGGCGGGTGGCGTGCCGATCTCCGGCAGTTACATCTGGCTGCTGCGCAAGGGCCAGCGGAACAACCCGACATTGCGTCACGTGGAGGCGCTCGCGAAGTTCTTCGGCGTGCCTCCGGCGTACTTCTTCGACGACCGGGTCACGGCCGCCGTCAACGCCGACCTCCGACTGCTGGTGGCGCTGCGGGACACCCAGGTGCAGCGCGTCGCCCTGCGGGCGGCCGGGCTCTCCCCCGAGAGCCTGCACTCGATCAACGAAGTGATCGAGCGCGTACGGGAACTGGAGGGTCTGCCGACCGCTCCGCCCGAGAGGCACTCCTAGCGGCTTCCACGGGGCCCGCCCGGGCTCCCTCTCGAAGAGCCGTGATCGCCCCGGCGGAGCAGGCCGGGACGGACACGGCGGCCATGGGACAGATACGGGGGACCACGCCGTGAACTTCAAGAGGCTGCACCGGCGAAGCCTGGAGCTGGTCCGCAGCCTGGACATTCCGTCGCCGTTCGACATCTGGGAACTGTGCGGGCGTGTGGCCGAGCGGCATGGCCGCCCCATCCGCCTGGAACCGGTCCGGCTGCCCGTGGACGGGCCCTGCGGACTGTGGATCTCGGCCACGGACGTCGACTACATCTTCTACGAGCAGGACACCAGCCAGCTCCACCAAGAACACATCATCGCCCATGAGTTGGGGCACGTGATCTGCGGGCACAAGGAGAACGGGGTCCTGGGCGAGGAGACGTCCCGGCTGCTGCTTCCGACACTCGACCCGCGGATGGTCCAGGGCGTCCTGGCCCGCACGTACTACACCTCGGCCGAGGAACAGGAGGCCGAGATGGTCGCGTCGCTGATCCTCCAGGAGGCCAACAGGCCCCCTCTCGAACGCAACTGGACCGTGCCGCGCGAGGCGGCCGACAGCGTGCAGCGCCTGGACCGGTCGCTGCGCGGCACCGCACCATCCCCCCAGGACGACCTGTGATACCTGCGTTCCACCTGCTCGGCGCCGTCGCCGCCTGGGCGGGCCTGTTCTACAAATGCCGTGCCCTGCGCCGGAATCCGGGGGACCGCGCCCTGCTCGCGCTGTGCGCGGTCTTCGCGCTGTCGGGGCTGAGCTTCTTCGTCTCGCTGCCGTACGTGTGGGTGCTGGTCGACCGGCTGGCCGGAGTGCCCAACATCGCGGCGCTGCTGGCGCAGAGCTGCGTCGTCGCCCTGATCGTCGGCCAGCAGACCGTACTCACCCACTGGGCGCGCCCGCCGGAGACCGCACGGCGGCTGGTCCGCTGGCAACTGGCCTTCTGCGCCACGGCCATTGCGGCGCTGGTCGTGCTCTTCTGCCTGCTCACCCCGGCCCGGCAGCGGCCGAAGGACTTCACGCTCTACTACGTCCACGACCCGTACTACATCGCCTACTTGTCCGTGTACATCGGCATCTACCTGGCCGGGGAGATCAACGTCGTCCGCGCCTGCTCGGGTTACGCCCGGGTGGCCGGGCGGACCTGGCTGCGGCGGGGTCTGCTGGTCACGGCGGCCGGCGCGTTCCTGACCCTCGGCTACGGAGCCGTCCGGGCCGGGAACATCCTCGGCATCGCCTTCGGCTTCGACCTGCGCGCGTGGGAGACCACGGCCTGGGTGTGCGGGGACGTCGGCTCCGCGCTGACCCTGGTGGGCTGGACGCTGCCGGGCTGGGGGCCGCGGGTCGCCGCGGCCGGGCGCTGGGTGACGGCCTACCGGCGCCACCGCCGGCTGTACCCCCTGTGGTCGGCGCTGCACCGGGCCGTCCCCTCCATCGCGCTGGCGCCCGCGCGCAGTGCGCTCGCCGACCGGCTGGCGGTGCGGCAGCTGGAGTTCCGCCTCTACCGCAGGGTCATCGAGATCCGCGACGGGCAGCTCGCCCTGCGCGCCCACGCCGCGCCGGAGACCGTGGCCGAGGCCCTGCGCGAGGGCAGCCGGGCGGGCCTGTCGGGGGACGCGCTCAGCGCCCACGCCGAGGCGGTACGGATCAGGGCGGCGCTGACGGCCCGGGCGCAGGGCCGCACCGTGCCGGCCGAGGAGTCCGGGGCCCTGGACCACTGCCCGGCGCACCCCGACCTCGCGGCGGAGACCGCCTGGCTGGTGCGGGTGGCGGAGGCGTTCCGCTGACGCGGACGGGACGTTGGTGCAGGACGTTGATAGCGTCCTGCCGACGATCACCATCCGACCGGGAGGACCACAGTGCCGGAGCCCCAGCTCGCAACCACCTCGCTCGGCAAGTCCGTTGACATCCACCGCCCCGAGGGCGTCACCGCCCCCGCCGCGCCGACGGTGCTGCTGTGGCACGGCAGCGGGCCCGACGAGCGGGACGTGATGGGGCCGCTGGCACGGGCGGTGGCCGCGCGGGGCGTCGTCGTGCTCGTGCCCGACTGGCGCGCGGACGCGGCGGACGGCGGCCGGGCCGAACTCCTGGACTCGCTGGCCTTCGCCCGCGACCACGCCGCCGGCGGCCGGCTCGTCCTCGCCGGCTGGTCCGCGGGGGCCCCGGCCGCGGTGGGGGTCGCGCTGCGCCCGGAGACGGCCGGGGGCTGGCGGCCCGCGGCGGTCGTGGGCATCGCGGCCCAGTACGACCGCCCGGCGCGCACGACGGGAACGGTGCTCCTCGACGACCTGACCGCCGGCCGGGCGGCGGACGCGCCGGTTCCGGTGCGGCTGGTGCACGGCACGCAGGACACGCTGGAGGACGTGGCGTACTCGCGGAAGTTCCGCGCCGCGCTCGCCGAGCACGGCTGGGAGGCGGACCTGACGGAGATCCCCGCCGACCACGCCGGGGTGATCATGACCGCATACGACCCTGCCGCGCGGCGCTGCCGGGAGAGCCGGGACCCGGCGGTGCGGGAGGCCGCGGCGGTGACGGCGCGGGTGATCGCGGACGTGGCGCTGGGGGTCTGAGCGAGGTTTCCGGGGGCTCTAGCCGGGGGGGCCGCGCCCCGTCAGGGGCGCGGGGAACTGCGCGACCAGCCCCCACCGGCCCGCAGCCGACACGCCACCCCTGGGGTCCGGGGCGCAGCCCCGGGGACGCCGGCTGCGGGCGCGTCGTGGCCGATCGCGCAGTTCCCCGCGCCCCTTACGGGGCGCCCGGCTTACGGGGCGCAGCCACCCCGGAGCCCCCGTAAGACGTCAGCCGGCGACCCGGTCCCCGCGCAGCAGCCCGGATCCCTCCGGCACGGCGGCCGGGTCGCTGCCGAGGTCGGCCACCTTGTTGTTCTCGTCGACGAAGACCACACGCGGCTCGAAGGCCTTGGCCTCGGCGTCGTCCATGGACCCGTAGGCGATGACGATGACCAGGTCCCCCGGGCTGACCAGCCGCGCGGCCGCACCGTTGATGCCGATCACGCCGGTGCCCCGCGGGCCCTCGATCACATACGTGGACAGCCGGGCGCCGTTGTTGATGTCGACGATGTCGACCTTCTCGCCGGGCAGCAGGTCGGCGGCGTCCATGAGATCGGCGTCGACCGTCAGCGAACCGACGTAGTGCAGGTCCGCCTGCGTCACGGTGGCCCGGTGGATTTTGGACTTCATCATGGTGCGGTACATCGAGGCACTCCCGAAAGGTAGGCTCCCTGCCTGCGTTCGTGCAGGTCAAGGGCGTCCCCTTACTTTACAGGGCCGGGGCTGGTCACGTCCGGGAACGATCATGCCGCCCCGAGTAGATTATGGCGCAGCCCGTATTTCCCGGTCGGCTGTGAGGAGCAGGGCATGCGCGAAGGCCTGGTCGTCGGTACGAAGTACACCCATCGCTATGTGGTTCCGCCGGACAAGACGGTGCGGCATCTCTACGCCGAATCCCCCGAGTTCGCCACGTTCCCCGAGGTGTTCGCCACCGGGTTCATGGTCGGCCTGATGGAGTGGACATGTGTCCGCGCCATGCAGCCGTTCCTGGCGCCGGGCGAGGGCAGTCTGGGGACGGCGATCTCCGTGACGCACTCGGCCGCGACGCCCCCCGGGCTCACCGTCACGGCCAGTGTGGAGCTGCTGGAGGCGCGCGGGCGGCGGCTCACGTGGCAGGTGACGGCGCATGACGGTGTCGACGAGATCGGCTCGGGGACGCATGAGCGCGCCGTCGTCGATCTGGACCGCTTCACGCAGGGCGTCAAGGAGAAACTGCGTCGCGCAACCGCGCTCCCCGATTAGGGAATTGGCCTTCAGGACCGCTACCGGCGCACCGGCGGGGTCTCCGCAGCCGGAGCCGCCGCCCTGGCCGGTTCGTCGCGCAGCGCCGGGCGCGTGACGAACACGGTCAGCAGCGTCACCAGCCCCGCCGCGAGCAGGCACCGCGGGTAGCCGAACAGCCCGGCCGCCACGGTGAACAGATAGGGCGCGCCGAACCCGATGTAGATGAGCATGTAGAAGATTGCGACGAAGGCGGCCAATTCCCCTTCGTCCGCCATGAGTTCGACCTCCCTCAGCCCCGACACGAGCAGCATGCCGTAGCTCGCCCCCAGGAGGAGCGCGGCCGCGGGCACGGCCGCGACCCGGCCGGTGGCCGCGGCCCCGGCGGCGACGGCGAATCCGGCGGTGGCCAGCAGCAGGCCCACGACGGCGGCCCGTGCGGTGCCGCCCCGCGCGGCGAGCCGCCGTGTCATCGGCTGCACGGCGATCCCGGTGCCGAGGGTCAGGGCGGTGACGGCCCCGGTGAACGCGATGCCGAGGCCGTGGGTGTGCGGAGCGGCCAAGGCCGTCAGCGTGGCGAAGGCGGCGGTCGCGGTGCCGAACACCCATGGCGCCCACAGCGCCACGCCCAGCAGGAAGCGCCTGCGCCGCGCCGCGCGGGGAGCCCGCCAGGGCGCGGGGGCCCGCTCCGCGGCCGGATCGGGCAGCCGCCACGCCAGGGGCGTCACCACGGCCATGATCAGCAGGTGCGGGACGTAGGGCGTGATCCGCGGCAGCGGGAGCCACTGCCCGGCCATGCCCGAGACCAGCGGTCCGCCGCCGAAGCCGGCGGACAGGAAGACGGCCGCCCGGCGTGCGCCCGCTCCGGCCGGCGCCTGCGCCGACAGTTCCTTCACCCACGCACTTCCCGCACTGAAGGCGGCACCTGACGCCACCCCGGCCAGAAAGCGTCCCGCGTAGAGCAGTTCGGGCCGGGTTCCGCCCGCCATCAGCACGAGCGTGGCGGCCGAGGACAGCAGCACGACCGGCCGGATGACGGTGCGCCTGCCGCGGCGGTCCGAAAAGGGCCCTGCGACGAGCAGGGCGGGGATGAGGCCCAGCGCGTACATCCCGAACATGGCCGTGACGGCCGCCTCCGAGAGCCCGTTCTGCTCGCGGTACACCCGCAGCATGGGCGAGAACTGGTTGGCGCCCCATCCCACACCGAACATCGCGAGGGCGGCGCGTGCCCAGGCCGGGGGCAGCTTCGACCGCATACCGGCATGCTAGGCGAGGCCCGTTGGCACGGCCACGCAGTTATGCGCCGTCCGGGCCGAGGCGGGCGGCGTCACTCACTGCACCCCCGTCGCGTTGAGTGAGCGCCGCACGCGGCGACTGGGACGTTAGCGATCTCGTACCGGATATTGCAACTTGCTGCACCGGAGTGCAACGTACTGCACCACCTCCCGGCAGCAATACGGACATTTGCTCCCGGAGTCCGAACTGTCGCCCCTGCGACTGGATCGCCCTTTCACCAGGACGTTAAAGTCCTGCGGTCAGGGGGCCGGACGCGAGACGCGCGGGGGAGAAGAGCAGTGCTGCAGCAGGAGGGAGACGAGCGCATCCACCGGGTGAAGGCCGATGTCGCCCGCCGCCTGCGGTACGTCCGGCAGCACCACCCCGAAGGACCGTTCACCCTGGCCGGACTCGCGGAGCGGGCCGGTGTCTCCAAGCGGACCCTGTCCCAGGCCGAATCCGCGGACGGCTGCAACCTCACCCTGGAGACGCTGCTCAAGGTCTCGCACAGCCTGGGCATTTCACGCGACGGCTACTTCCTCGACGAGCAGGTCTTCGAGCAGGTGAACTCCGAACTGGCTGCACTGGACACGCTGGACGCGCCGGGCGGCCCGTCGAAGGCCTCGCCCGTCGCCGCACCGGTGGACCGGCTGTCGGGGCTCATCGGCGAGATCCTCGCCTCCGCCGCCCAGGCGCAGAGCGCCTTACGGGATCTCCCGGCACCCCCTCACGGCCTGCCGGACCGCGACGACGAACGCCGATGATGGTGATGCGCTGGCTGCGGAGGAGATCCGCGAACGGCCCCGGACCGGTCCCGTCCTTCCGGCAGCAGTGCGAGGAGCGCGTCCGCGCCCTCGGGCTGCCCGAAGGCGAGTTGACCCTGCAGGCGCTCTGCGCCCACATCGGTGCATGCCTGGGCCGCAGGGTCCACCTGGTGCCGCTGCCACTGCCCGCGGGCAGTCCGGACGGCATGTGGATCTCGGCGGAGGGCAGCGACTTCATCGCCTTCGAGGCGCGGCTGGCCCCGGTCCACCAGCGCCAGGTGATCCTGCACGAGCTCGGGCACCTGGTCTGCGACCACGAGGCCGCCCCGGTGATGTCCCCCGAGGCGACCCGGCTGCTGATGCCCTCCCTCGACCCCGGCCTGGTGCAGCGGGTGCTGGGACGCGAGCACGCCCACTCCCCCGCCGAGCGCGAGGCCGAATTCGTCGGTTCGCTGCTGGGGCGGCGGATCGGCACCTGGACACCGCAGCGGACGTGGCAGGTGCCGCCCGAGGCGGCGGAGCTGGCGGCCCGGCTGTCGGCGCTCGAGAGCCCGGCGCACCGGAGCGGAGAAGAAAAGGCGCAATGAACCAGCTCAACAGCATCATGTATCCGGCCTGCGCCGCAGTGAACCTGCTGGCGTTCCTCTACAAACTGCGGATCCTCCGCACGGACCGGTCGCCCGCCCAGTGGGCGCTCGTCGGGAACTTCCTCTTCCCGCTCCTGATCTTCACGGTCTCGACCCCGGCGGTCTGGGTGGCCACCAGCGAGGCCGTCGGCATCCGCAACTTCTCGGGGCTGTTCACCCAGAGCTGCGTGATGCTGCTGACCGCCTGCCAGCAACTCGTCCTGCTGCACCTCACGTACGAGCGCGACGCGGCCTGGCGCAAGGCCGCACCCCGGCTCATCGGCATCGGCGCGGTCCTCGCCGTCATGGTGACCCTGTTCTCGGCCGCCACCGAACTACAGGAGAAGCCGACGGACTTCGCCCTGTCGAAGGCGCAGTTCTACCCCGCGTACCTCACCGTCTACCTGATCGCCTACGCCTGGAACCAGATCGACGTGTGCCTCCTGTGCTGGCGCTACTCGGGGATCGCCCCGATGCCCTGGCTGCGCCGCGGGCTGCGGCTGGTCAGCCTCACGCTGCCCACCTCGATGCTCTACGCGGGCTGCCGGCTGGCCGACATCGTGGCAGGGCAGTTCGGCACCAGCGGGCACGCCTGGGAGCCGCTGGTGCCCGTCGCGCTCACGCTCAACACCACCGGCCAGGCGATCGGCTGGACCATGCCGGACTGGGGCCGCTCGCTCAGCGCCCTGCGCGAGCGTGCGGAGCTGCTGCGCGCCCACCGCGAACTCACCCCGCTGCACGCGGCGTTGACGGCCCATGTGCCCGAGCCGGTCCTGGAGCTGGAGCCGGGCGCCGACCGGCGCACCCGGCTCTACCGCATCGTGATCGAGATCCGCGACGCCCAGTGGGCGCTGCGGGTCTGGATGGACCCGGCGGTCGCCGCGGCGGCGCGCTCGCACGGGGCGGAGGCCGGGCTGGCGGGCGACGAGCTGGCCGCCGCGGTCGAGGCGGCCCAGCTGGCCGGGGCGCTGCGGGCCAAGGAGGCCGGCGTGCGGCCCGTCGAGCACGCGAGCACCCCGCTGGCGGCCGGGCCCGAGGACCTGGCGGCCGAACTCGCCTTCCAGCGCGGGCTCGCCCGCGCCTTCGCCGCCTCGCCGGTCGTCACGGCCGCCCTCGAACAGACCCCGCTCACCGCCACCCCGGAGAGGACCGCATGACCCGCCAGGACCGGACCCAGAACCTCCCGCAGCCGTTCGACGCCGCCTTTCTCGCCGACCCGTGGCGTGGCTATGCGCGGCTGCGCGAGGCGGCGCCCGTCCACCGGATCGCGCTGCCGGACGGCTCCCCGGTGTGGCTGGTGCTGCGGGAGGCCGACGTCCGGGCCTGGATCGCGGATCCGCGCCTGTCGGTCAACAAGGCGCGTTCGGGCGTCGGTTACAAGGGCTTCTCCCTGCCGCCGGCCCTGGACGCCAATCTGCTGAACATCGACCCCGAGGACCACCTGCGGCTGCGCCGCCTGATCTCCCAGGGCTTCACGCCGCGCCGGGTCGAGGCCCTGGGCGGACTCGTACAGGCGGCGGCCGACCGCCTCGCCGACGGACTCGCGGCCGATGTGGACGCGCACGGCAGCGCCGATCTGGTCACCGCGTTCAGCAATCCGCTGCCGCTGGTCGTGATCGGCGATCTGCTGGGCGTCCCGGAGGCGGACCGGCGGCCGTTCTCCGAATGGGTCGGCACGATGCTGATGCCCGAGCACCCGGGCCAGGTCGTGGAGGCCATCGGCCGCGTCCACCGCTTCCTGGAGGAGCTGGTCGCCGCCCGTCGCGCGGCGCCCGGGGACGATCTGCTCTCCGACCTGATCGCGGCCCGCGACGAGGGCGACCGGCTCAGCGAGGACGAGCTGGTGTCGCTGGCGTTCCTGATCCTGATGGCGGGCAGCGAGAACGCCCAGCACCTCATCAGCGGCGGCCTGCTGACGCTGCTGCAGCACCCGGAGCAGCTGGCCGCCGTGCGTGCCGAACCGGAGCTGCTGCCGGGCGCCGTGGAGGAGCTCCTGCGGTACGCGCTCCCCAACCAGATGGCCATCCGCCGCTTCCCCGTCGAACCGGTGGAGATCGGCGGCGTCACCGTCCCGGCGGGCGACACCGTCATGCTGTGCCTGGCCTCGGCCCACCGCGACCCCGAGCGCTACCCCGAGCCCGACCGCTTCGACATCCGCCGCGCGGACAAGGCCCATCTGGCCCTCGGCCAGGGCATCCACTACTGCCTGGGCGCACCGCTGGCCCGCATGGAGATCCGGATCGCCCTGGCGACGCTGCTGGACCGCTTCCCCGACCTCGAACTCGCCGTGCCCGCCGGTGAGTTGCAGTGGCGCACGTCGTTCCGTTCGCGGGCGCTCAGGGCGCTCCCGGTTCGCGGTACGGGCCGACGCGGGCGATGAGCAGGGCGACGTCGTCCTGGTCGTTGTCCTCGCGCAGGGCCGTCAGCAGCAGGTCGCAGGTCTCCTCCAGGTCGCGCCGGGGGCCGTCGAGGAGGGCGATCAGCGCCTGCAGCCGGACGTCGATGGCCTCGTCCCGGGTCTCGACGAGGCCGTCGGTGTAGAGCACCAGCTGGTCGCCGGGCGCCAGGGTCATGCCGATGCTCTCGAAGGGGACGCCGCCGACACCGAGCGGGGCGCCCGTCGGCAGGTCGAGCAGGACGGGACGCTCGCCCGGCCGCATCAGCACCGGGGGCAGGTGCCCCGCGGTGGCGACCCGGCACAGACCGGCGGCGGGGTCGCAGACGGCGTAGACGCAGGTGGCGATCATCTGGTCCAGACCACTGGCGGTCTGGTCGAGGTGCTCCAGCACCTGCGCGGGGTCGAGGCCCAGCCCGGAGAGGGTGCGGGAGGCGGTGCGCAGCTGGCCCATGGCCGCGGCCGCGTTGATGCCGCTGCCCATGACGTCGCCGACCACCAGGGCGCTGGCGCCCCCGGACTGCGGGACGACGTCGAACCAGTCGCCGCCGACCTGGCTGGCCGCCCCGGCGGGCTGGTAACGGTAGGCGACCTCCATGCCCACGGGCTGCTGGGGCCGCTGGGGCAGCAGGTTGCGCTGGAGGGTGAGCACGGTGGCGCGCTCGCGCTGGAACCAGCGGGCGTTGTCGATGCAGACCGCGGCCCGGGCGGCCAGTTCGGCGGCGAGGACGACGTCGTCCTCGCCGAACGGCTCGGGGTTGCTGACCCGTTTGAGGTCCAGGGCGCCGAGAACCTCGCCCCGGGCGATCAGCGGGACGGCGATGTAGGAGTGCACCCCGGCCCGCCCCAGCAGGGCGGCGGCCTTCTCGTTGCGGGCGATGCGGGCCAGGTCCCCCGCACCCACGTGGGGCAGGTGGACGGGGTCGCCGGTGCGCACGCACCGGGTGACCAGGCGGTCGGCGTCGTACTGGGCGATCTGCCCCGTCGGGTCGGCGGCCGCGGCCGCCTCGGTGGCGGCCGGGGTGCGGGCCGCGGCGACGGCCAGGGCCCGGAAGACGGCGTCCTCGTCGCCGGTGGTCGGCGGGGCGCCCTGCAGGACGGTGTCCAGGACGTCGACGGCGGCCACGTCGGCGAGGCGCGGCACGACGACCTCGGCGAGCTCCCGGGCGGTCTGGTCCAGGTCGAGCGTGGTGCCGATGTGCACGGAGGCGTCGGCGATCAGCTGCATGCGGCGGCGGAACTCCTCGATGGCGCGGTGCCGGTCGGTGACGTCCACGACGGAGACGGCGAGACCCAGCACCCGGCCGCCGGGGTCGTCCAGGCGGTAGTACGAGACCAGCTGCGCCTGGCCGGGGACGGTGCCGCCCGACAAGCCCACGGCGAGCTGGTCGAGCAGCGGGGTGCCGGTCGCGAGCACGCGGAGCAGGTCGGCCTCGATCTGTGTCACGTCGGCGTGCGGCAGGGCCTCGGCCACGGTCCTGCCGATGTGCTCCTCGGCCGGGAGACCGTGCATGCGCTCCAGGGCCGGGTTGACCATCAGGTAGCGCAGGTCGGTGTCCAGGACGGCCAGCCCGATCGGCGAGCGGTCGATGAGCTGCAGCGAGAGCGCCAGATGGCGTTCGACGTCGCGCAGCACCCTCTGGTCGGTGGCGATGCCCAGGGCGTAGCGGTGGCCGTGCTGGTCGTCCAGGCGCATGTTGCGGAACTCCAGCAGCAGCGTGCTGCCGTCCTTGTGCAGGGCGGGGAAGACACCGGCCCAGCTCCTGCCCTCCCCCATCACATGGGCGAAGAGTCCCAGGACCTCCTTGCGGTGCTGCTCGGCGACCAGCAGCGGGGCCGCGAGCCGGCCGAGCGCCTCGGCGGCCGTCCAGCCGAAGAGGGCCTCGGCCTGCCTGCTCCACAGCACGATCCGCCCGTTGTCGTCGAGCACCACGGCGGCCACGCCCAGTTTGTCCAGAAGGCTTCCGGGCGGGTAGGCGACGGGCCCGGCAGGCTCCTGGCGCGGCGGGAGCGCGTCGCTGGTGCCCATCCCGGGTCCTCCTTCCGCCGGCCGCCCTCCACGCCGCAGTGTTTCCATGGTCCCCCCGAACCGGGCGGGTCCGCAGCCTGCGGCGCCCCGAAGGGGCGCGGGGAACTGCGCGCTCAGCCACGACGCGCCCGCAGTCGAAGTGCTCGGGGTTCGCCCCGGACCCCTGGGGCAGCGCGTCGGCCGCAAGCCGTCGGTGGCTGGTCGCGCAGTTCCCCGCGCCCCTTCGGGGCACGGAGATCCGCCGGGTGCGCCCTAGCGCGGCCCCGGCAGCGGAAGGGTGAACCACACCGTCGTACCCGCGCCGGAGGCGTGATGGCCCCACCCGTCCGCGAGCTGCTCGACGAGCCACATGCCGCGGCCGTTCTCGCTGTCCGCCGCGGCCTGCCCGCACAGCGGCGCCCGGCCCCCGGTGTCGGTGACCCGGGCCAGCAGGTGGGCGGGGGTGCGGCCCAGGGAGAGCTCGACGTCGCCGACGCCCCCGCAGCCGTGCACGACGGCGTTGGTGACCAGCTCGGAGAGCAGCAGCACGGTGTCGTCGGCGAGGTCGTCCAGGCCCCACTCGGCGAGCAGCCGCCCGGCGAAGCGCCGGGCGGCCGCCACGGACCGGGGCGAGGCCGGAAGGGAGACGGCGCTCCCGGCCACGGGGGGACTCAGGGTGTCACGGGTGAATACAGGCATCGGCTCTGGTGCGATCGAGTGGCGCGACGGATGTCCCCACACTCGCCCGCTTTCCGCCAGAGGTCTATACCCGGCGAGTCACAGTAACCTCACGAATCGCGATCTACGACGGTTCCCCGCGCCCCGGAAGGAGCGCGGGGAACCGCCCGGCCGTCACCCGTGGAGCGCCTACGCGCTCGGGCACTGCTTCCAGGCGAGGTGGTAGACGGTGTTGATGTCGCCGTCCGTCGAGTCCATCGCCATGAAGCTCGTCGTCCTCCTCGGGTCCGAGGAGCCGGCGCCGACTCTGAGCTCCGTGTTGATGTTGAAGTTCCGCTGCTCACCGCAGGGCGCCCAGACCAGCGAGGCGACATCGACGGAGTCGGTCACCTGCCAGTTGTCGTTGTAGGGGCCGCTGAAGCCGTGGCTGCTGGGCGTGGTGACGGGCGAGCCCTGGAAGTAGTACGAGGCCTTCTCCAGGCCGCTCGCGCCGTCCGCGAGGCTGGCGAAGCCGCGGTAGTCGGCGCTGGCGATCGCGTAGGTGAAGCCCTGGGGGACGTGGACGATCAGGTTGAGCTGGCAGTTCTTGCGGAAGTCGGTGGGCTTGGAGCCGACGCCGACCTGCGCGAGGTAGTTGCTGTAGGTGACGGTGAAGGCCGTGTTGTCCGGGGATACCGCGACGGCGGCGGTACCCGCGGGGCAGCCCGAGCCGTTGACCGTGGCGATCTCGATCACGATCTTGTCGGGCGGCGGGTCCTTGATGACGGTGGGATTGTGCGTGGCGAGCGACGAGGCGAATAACGCCGCTATCGCTCCGGCTGTGAACAGACCGCCGGGCATGGCACTCCAATCGGTTGTCTTCGGGCCGCGAAGGCCCGAGGGGAAGACAAGGAAGACCTGGGAATCCTCACGGGCACCCCTGAGCGGTAGGGCGGGCGTCGGGATTCGAGAAGTGCCGGGCCGTGAGGCGCATGTGAGCGCACGGTTTCCCACGACCCGTGGGACGGACGAGCGTTCGGAATGATAGGGAGGGCGCGGGGAGTTGGCCAGACTTCGCGGCAGGGGGAGCGAGTGCCTCCGGAAGGGGGGTTCCGGCAGATCTGGCCGAAAACCGTCGACGGCCTCGTAACACCTGGTCAAGGCGGCAGGAGGCGCCCCGGAACCCTTGCGGTGCGGCGGCGTGTGGCGCAGACTGGCTTTTAGGCAGAGCTAAAGGTGGCATCCTTGAGGGGAGGTCCTCGCGGAGGACATCCTCGTGGAGGAGCAGCACATCTGACGACGCGGCAGCTGTCGCGGGAGCACTGGGGGGCACCATGGCCTGGGGACGGACGAACAGGGCGGGCACCGACCACGGCGACGCCCAGGCCGCGGGCGGCAGGCTGGCCCGGCAGGCGACGGCCTCGCTCGCCGGACTCCTCGCCGAACGCGGCATGACCCGCAAGGACTTGGCCGACCGCATGGGCGTCTCGCCGGGCCGGGTGAGCCAGATCCTCTCCGGCGGCGAGAACCTCACCCTCCGCTCGCTCGCCGCCGTCGCGGAATGTCTCGACGCCCAGGTCGAGATCGTCTTCTCCGACGCCCCCGCCCCCCACGAGCCCGCCCGCACCAGGCCGGACGCCCGGCACGCGACCGCACCGGCCGGGACGTACGCCCACTCACGCCTTCACTGAACTCCCGCCCGCCATCTGCTCCATGGCCACGCAGGACAGATGCTGCCGCTTGAGCTCCAGGAGCCGCTCCGCGTCGCTGCGCTTCCCGTGGGCGTGCGCCAGTTCCAGCAGGCAGACCAGGTACTGCTCCGCCTCGCCGAACGCCCGGCGCACCCGGCGGATCTCGTCCCGCGTCGCCGGCCGGGCGTGCTGCTGACAGGACTTCTGGACCTTTGTCTCCAAGGTGATCCACCGCTGCGCGGCCGTCCGCACCTCGTTGTACCGCTCGTTGATCTCCCGCTTCATCTGGGTGCGCAGCCGCACCGGACGCCCGGGCGCGTCCACCCGCAGCAGCAGATGGTGCCGGACACCGCCCGCGAAGGCGTCGAGGTCCCAGCAGTCGCGGAAGCCCCCGGCCATCCGCTCGCACCACTCGGCCCGGTCGGTCCGCAGCCGCAGGGCCAGTTGATGCAGCAACAGCGAGTTGCCGAGGGTGAGTACGGCCATGACGGCGCTCTTGTCGCCCTGTTCCCGGCCGCGCGGCGCGACGCCCCAGCCGGCCGCCGCACCCACCGCCACGGGCGGCACGCTCGACGCGTGCGGCAGCAGCAGACCGCTGGCCACGGCCGCCATGCCGGAGGTCCACAGCACCACGGCGACCGTCAGCCCCGCCGAGCGGACCGTGCCCAGCAGCCGCCCGTCCTCACGGAACCGGAAGATCAGGCACACCCAGGTCACGGGCGCGCACACGGCGGCGGGCAGTACCCATTCCGTGATCAAGGACGCCTGGTCCCCTGCCACATCGGCTCCCAGCTCTCACTCACAGCCCACCGTCACAACAAAATGATGTTCCCATCGCCCACTGTCACCGCGGGCAACGATCGGGCCAAGATCCGGGCGGAGCGCATGAATCGAGCCAGGACAGGGCGCGGCGCAGGGAGCACCATGGAAGGCGGACGGCCATGGTCCCGACCCGGCAGGAGCCCGCCGATGGCGCGCGGAGCGTTGCGGATCTACCTCGGGGCCGCCCCCGGGGTGGGGAAGACCTACGCCATGCTCGAGGAGGGGCAGCGGCTGCGCGCCCAGGGCGCGGACGTCGTCGTCGGGTTCGCCGAGCCGCACGGGCGACGGCTCACGGCCGCCCTGGCCGAGGGGCTGGAGACGGTTCCGCGCCGCACCCTGGTGCACCGCGGGGTGTCGTTCACCGAGATGGACCTGGACGCCGTGCTCGCCCGCCGCCCCCAGGTCGCCCTGGTGGACGAGCTGGCCCACACCGACGTGCCCGGCTGCCGCAACGCCAAGCGCTGGCAGGACGTGGAGGAGCTGCTGGACGCGGGCATCGACGTCGTCACCACGCTCAACGTCCAGCACCTGGAGTCCCTCAACGACGTGGTGGAGCAGATCACGGGCGTCGTCCAGCACGAGACGCTGCCGGACGAGGTGGCACGGCGGGCCTCCCAGATCGAACTGGTCGACCTCCCGCCCGAGGTGCTGCGCCGTCGCATGGTGCACGGCGACATCTACCCGCCGGACCGCATCGAGTCCGCGCTGACGCACTACTTCCGGGTCGGCAACCTCACCGCACTGCGCGAACTGGCGCTGCTGTGGCTCGCCGACCGGGTGGAGGAGGGGCTCCAGCGCTACCGCACCGACCACGGCATCGCCACCCCCTGGGAGACCCGCGAGCGGATCCTGGTCGGCCTGACCGGTGGCGCGGAGGGCGAGACGCTCATCCGGCGCGCCGCCCGGATCACCGCCCGCACCCCCGGGAGCGAGCTGCTGGCCCTCCATGTCGTCCCGGGCGACGCACTGGCGGGCGGCAGCCCGGCCGCGCTCGACGGCCAGCGCGCCCTCGTGGAGTCCCTGGGCGGCAGCTACCACCAGGTCACGGGGGACGACGTCGTCGAGGCGCTGCTGGAGTTCGCCCGGGCGGAGAACGTCACCCAGATCGTGCTGGGCGCGAGCCGCCGGGGCCGGCTCTCCCGGCTGTGGCACGCCGGGGTGGGGCAGCGGACGATCCACGGCTCCGGGCCCGTCGACGTGCACATCGTCACGCACGAGGCGGCGGCCGGCTCGGCCGCCCTGGCCCGGCCTCCGCTCCCGTACCGGGGCACCGGCCGGCGCCGGTACTGGCTGGCGACCGCGGGCACGGCACTCCTGCTGCCCGCGCTGACCTGGGCCCTGACGGCGCTGCGCGGCCGTCTCGACCTCTCCGCCGATCTGATCCTCTACCTGCTGGCCGTCGTGGTGATCGCCCTCGTCGGCGGGCTGTGGCCCGCCCTGGTCGCCGCGGTGGCCGCGGCGCTGCTGGCGGACTACTTCTTCACCGCTCCCCCGCACTCCTTCGCCGTCGAGCACGGGCACGACATCCTCGCGCTCGTCGCCTTCGTCACCGTCGCCGCGCTCGTCGGCTCGGCCGCGGGGGCAGCCGCCCGGCGCAGCTACCAGGCGGTGCGCGCCACGTCCGAGGCGCGGACCCTGAGCCGGCTGGCCACGGCGATGATGCACGGGCAGGATCTGCCCTCCCTCGTGGAGCAGATCCGGGAGAACTTCGGCCTCACCGCGGTGAGTCTGCTGGAACGGGACCCCGGTGCGGGCGCCCGGCCCCGCTGGTATGTCGTCGCCAGCGCGGGCGAGCAGCCGCCCGAACGGCCTTACGACGGTGACCTGGAGAGCCCCGTCGACGACAGCCTCACCCTCGCGGCGCGCGGCCAGGGGCTGAGCCGGGAGGACCGGCAGTTCCTCGCCGCGTGCGCCGCGCAGCTCGCGGTGGCGTACACCCAAGGCCGGCTCGCCCGGCACGCCGCCGAGACGGACACCTTCGCCGCCGCGGAGCGCACGCGTGCCTCGCTCCTGGTCACGGCGGTACGCGAGTTGAGGACCTGTCTGGACACGGCGGCCGGGGCGCTCGCACGGGCGGACGAGCCGGAGCAGGCACGGGCGGCCACCGTCCGGTCCTCCGTGCGCCGTGCGCAGCAGCTCGTCACCGACCTGGACGATGTGAGCAGGCTGCACGCCGGAGCGCTCGACCTCTGCCTCCGCCCGGTGGAGCTCAGCGAGGTCCTGACCACGGCCCTGGACGACCTCGGGCCCGGCGGCCACACGCTCGTCCTCTCCCTGCCGGAGGAGCTGCCCGACGTCATCGCCGACGCGGCCCTGCTCACCCGCGCCCTCACCGCCCTCGCCGCAGACGCGCTGCGCCACAGCCCGGCCGGTCAACCTCCCGTCGTCACCGCCGAGTTGATGTCAGGCGGCCGGCTGGCCCTGCGCATCACGGACGGGACGGACGGCTCCCCGGTCCCGGCGGAACGGGGCCGGAGCCTGGCCCTGCGGCTGTCCCGGGACCTCGTCGAGGCCATGGGGGCTTCGCTGCGGTCCTCGGATACGCAGGCCGCGGCCTTCGCGGTGACGCTCGTCCTGCCGGCCTCGGCGGCGCCTCCGGGCTCCGCTGCGCCGTGACCCTGCACATCAGCGTGTTCCCGGGCCGGGCCTCCCGTCTACCACTACCGTGTGCGCCTGTGTACCCACCTTGTTCCTCCGGCGACGCACCCGTGTCCGGGGTTCAGAACAAGCCATCGAACGCAATAAAGCCCCCGTCAATATGCCGCCTCCTGACATCAGGAGCGCGCTAAGGGGACTCGCCAGGGCGGGTGTCCGGCGCTTCGCTACGGGTGGCTCGAACGAGTCGGCGCACACGCCGTCGGTCCGTCCCCCACAGCTCCCACACAGGAACCGACGGCTCCTCCCTCCCCCTTCCTCTCCCTTCCTCCCCCTCCCCACTCTTCCTCACCCTTCACGAGGTGTATCGCCCATGGCTGATCTCGCCTTCGTCGGCCTCACGATCGTGGCCTTCGTCCTGCTCCACCTTGCGGTCAAGGGGGTGGAACGGCTGTGACCGTCGAGAACATCGTCGGCCTCGTCGTCGCGGTGGGCCTGCTGCTCTACCTGCTGTACTGCCTGATCTTCCCGGAGAGGTTCTGAATGAACGACACCCTCGCGGGCTGGCTGCAGATCCTCGCCCTCGTGGCCGCACTCGCCCTGTGCCACCGGCCGTTGGGCGACTACGTCGCGCACTGCCTGACCACCACCCGCCACCTGCGCGCAGAACGGCTCGTGTACCGCACCGGCGGCGTCGACGGCGACGCCGAACAGACCTGGCCCGCCTACATGCGCAGCCTGCTGGCGTTCTCCGCCGTGTCCGTGCTGTTCCTCTACGCCTTCCTGCGGCTGCAGAACCACCTCCTGCTGTCGCTCGGCATGAAGCCCGTCGCCCCGGATCTGGCGTTCAACACGGCCACGTCCTTCGTCACCAACACCAACTGGCAGGCGTACTCGGGCGAGTCGGCCATGGGCCACCTGGTGCAGATGGCGGGCCTGGCCGTGCAGAACTTCGTCTCGGCGGCCGTCGGCATCGCGGTGGTCGCCGCCCTGATCCGGGGCTTCACCCGCAAGCGCACCCACCACATCGGCAACTTCTGGGTCGACCTGACCCGCATCGTGCTGCGCGTCCTGCTACCGGTCGCATTCGTCTTCGCCCTCGTGCTCGTGGCGGCCGGGGTGATCCAGAACTTCCACGGCGCCCAGGCCCTGACGACCGTCGCCGGGGACCACCAGAGCATCACCGGCGGTCCCGTCGCCTCCCAGGAAGCCATCAAGGAACTGGGCACCAACGGAGGCGGGTTCTACAGCGCCAACTCCGCCCACCCCTTCGAGAACCCCACCGGTTTCACCGACCTCGTCGAGATCTTCCTTCTCCTGGTCATCCCGTTCGCCCTGCCGCGCACCTTCGGCACCATGGTCCGCGACCGCCGCCAGGGGTACGCGGTCGTCGCCGTCATGGCACTGATCTGGGCGGCCTCGGTGACGGTCGTCACGATCAACGAGCTGCACAGCGTGAGCAGTCCGGCCGGGCACGCGGCGGGCGGCATGATGGAGGGCAAGGAACAGCGGTTCGGCATCTGGTCCTCCGCACTGTTCGCCGTCTCCACCACGCTCACCTCGTGCGGCGCGGTGAACGCCGCCCACGACTCGTTCACGCCGGGCGGCGGCGGACTGCTGATCTTCAACATGATGCTGGGCGAGATCGCGCCCGGCGGCACCGGATCCGGCCTCTACGGCATTCTCGTCGTGGCCGTCATCGCGGTCTTCGTCGCCGGGCTGATGGTCGGCCGCACGCCCGAATACCTCGGCAAGAAACTCGGCAGCCGCGAGATCAAGTTCGCCTCCCTCTACATTCTCAGCACCCCCGCCATCGTCCTCGTCGGCGCGGGAATCGCCATGTCCCTGCCCGGCGAACAGAAGGCGATGACCAATTCCGGTCCACACGGCTTCTCCGAAGTCCTCTACGCGTTCACCTCCGCCGCCAACAACAACGGCTCGGCCTTCGCCGGCCTGCAGGCCAATACCGTCTGGTACAACACCGCACTCGGCCTGGCCATGGTCTTCGGCCGTTTCCTGCCCATGGTGTTCGTGCTGGCACTGTCCGGCGCCCTGGCCCGGCAGCGCCCGGTGCCCGTCACGGCCGGCACCCTGCCGACCCACCGGCCGCAGTTCGTCGGGCTGTTGGCCGGCGTGATCCTCATCGTCGTCGGCCTCACCTACTTCCCGGCGCTGGCGCTGGGGCCGCTCGCGGAAGGACTGCACTGATGGCCGACTCGCTCCCCCGGCACCAGCCGCATCGCGTCTCGGGCGGCCTGCTCGACCCCCGGCAGCTGCTCGCCTCGTTCCCCGACGCCGTGCGCAAGCTCGATCCGCGGCTGATGGTCCGCAACCCGGTGATGTTCGTCGTCGAAGTCGGCGCCCTGCTCACCACGTTGTCGGCGCTGAAGGACCCGGGCGTCTTCCCCTGGGTGATCGCGGCGTGGCTGTGGCTCACCACCGTCTTCGCCAACCTCTCGGAGGCGGTGGCGGAGGGCCGGGGCAAGGCCCAGGCCGAGACGCTGCGCCGCGCCCGGACGCACACCACGGCCCGTCGCCTCACGGACTGGCGGCCCGGCGCCGAGGCGCCGCCGGAGGAGGAGGTGGCCGCCGCCGAGCTGCAGTTGGGCGACCACGTCGTCGTCGAGGCAGGGCAGATCATCCCGGGCGACGGGGACGTCGTCGAGGGCGTCGCCTCCGTGGACGAGTCCGCCATCACCGGCGAGTCGGCCCCGGTCATCCGCGAGTCCGGCGGCGACCGTTCGGCCGTCACCGGTGGTACGAAGGTGCTGTCCGACCGCATCGTCGTGAAGATCACCTCCAAGCCGGGCGAGACCTTCATCGACCGCATGATCGCCCTGGTCGAGGGCGCGGCCCGGCAGAAGACGCCGAACGAGATCGCCCTCAACATCCTGCTGGCCTCGCTGACCATCGTCTTCATGATCGCCGTGATCACCCTCCAGCCCTTCGCGATCTACGCGAAGGCCGAGCAGAGCATCGTCATCCTGGTGGCGCTCGTGGTCGCCCTGATCCCGACGACCATCGGCGCCCTGCTCTCCGCGATCGGCATCGCGGGCATGGACCGCCTGGTGCAGCGCAACGTCCTGGCCATGTCCGGCCGTGCCGTCGAGGCCGCCGGCGATGTCAACACCCTGCTGCTCGACAAGACCGGCACCATCACCCTCGGCAACCGTCAAGCCGCCGAGTTCCTCCCCGTCCAAGGGGTGGAGGCCGACGAACTGGCGGACGCCGCCCAGCTGTCCTCGCTCGCCGACGAGACACCCGAGGGCCGTTCCGTCGTCGTCCTGGCCAAGTGGCGGCACGCGCTGCGGGCCCGCGGCGAAGGGGAGCTGGAGGGTGCCGAGTTCGTCCCCTTCACCGCGCAGACCCGGATGAGCGGGGTGGACGTCGACGGCCGCAGCATCCGCAAGGGCGCGGCCGGGGCGGTGACCGGCTGGGTGACCGACCGCGGCGGCCGCCCCGGGGACGAGGTGCACGACATCACCGAACGCATCTCGCAGAGCGGCGGCACCCCGCTGGTGGTGGCAGTGGACGACGCCGACGGCGCCCGCGTGCTGGGCGTCATCCACCTCAAGGACGTCGTCAAGGAGGGCATCCGGGAACGCTTCGACGAGCTGCGCCGCATGGGCATCAAGACCGTCATGATCACGGGTGACAACCCGCTGACGGCCAAGGCGATCGCGGAGGAGGCGGGGGTCGACGACTTCCTGGCCGAGGCGACGCCCGAGGACAAGATGGCCCTCATCAAGCGCGAGCAGGCCGGCGGCAAGCTGGTCGCGATGACGGGCGACGGCACCAACGACGCCCCGGCGCTGGCCCAGGCCGACGTGGGCGTGGCCATGAACACCGGCACCTCGGCCGCCAAGGAGGCCGGGAACATGGTGGACCTGGACTCCAACCCCACCAAGCTCATCGAGATCGTCGAGATCGGCAAACAGCTGCTGATCACCCGCGGAGCGCTGACCACCTTCTCCATCGCCAACGACGTCGCGAAGTACTTCGCCATCATCCCCGCGATGTTCGCGGTCGCCCACCCCGGCCTCGACAGGCTCAACATCATGAAGCTGCACAGCCCGACGTCGGCCATCTCCTCCGCGATCATCTTCAACGCACTGATCATCGTCGCACTCATCCCGCTCGCCCTGCGCGGCGTGCGCTACCGGCCCTCGTCCGCGGCGGCCCTGCTCAGCCGCAACATCTGGCTGTACGGGCTCGGCGGCCTCGTACTGCCCTTCGTCGGCATCAAACTCATCGACCTGGCCGTCCAGTTCGTCCCCGGCCTCCACTGACGGCAGTCAGAAGGCGAAGAAGGCGAGTCCTCATGCTCCTCCATCTCCCGTCCACGGCCCGGCAGTACCTGTCGGCCCTGCGCATCCTGCTGGTGCTCACGGTCCTCACCGGCATCGTCTACCCGCTGGCCGTCACCGGCATCGCGCAAGCGGTCTTCCCCCACCGGGCGAACGGCTCCCTGATCGAGGACCACAGCAGGCCTGTCGCCTCCGCACTCCTCGGCCAGAACTTCGCCCTGCCGAAGCGGAACCCGGCGGACCCGGCCGAGCAACTGCGCCCCGATCCCCGGTGGTTCCAGCCCCGGCCCTCCTCCGCCGACGCGGGCAAGGGGGCGGGCCCGTACGACCCGACATATTCCGGCGCGTCAAACCTCGGCCCCACCGACCCCGACCTGGTCGCGGCCGTCGGCCGACGCCGGGCCGCGGTGGCCGCGTTCGACGGGGTCGATCCGCGGACCGTCCCGGCGGACGCCGTCACCGCAAGCGGTTCGGGGCTGGACCCGGACATCTCCCCCGCCTACGCCCGCGAGCAGGCGGACCGGGTGGCCCGGGCCCGCCGGCTGCCCTCCGGGCGGGTGCGTGGGCTTGTGGAGGCACATGTCGAGGGGCGCGGTCTCGGGTTTCTGGGGGAGCCGCATGTGAACGTGGTGGAGCTCAACCACGATTTGGCGTCGCTGGGTTGAGGGGCGCCCCTACGGGGCGCCACCCTTACGGGCGCGGCACCGCGGCCAGGAACTCCAGCAGGGCCGCGTTGACCTCCTCCGGACGCTCCTGCTGGGTCCAGTGACCGCAGCCGGGAAGGGTGATGCTGCGGGTGAGCCCCGGCAGGATCCGGTCCAGGGAGGAGAGCACCTGGTCCATGCCGGGGAAACCGCGCACGAGATCGCGGTCCCCGGACACGTAGAGGGCCGGGACCTCGATGCCGCGGCCGTCGAAGGGGGCGAGCAGTTCCCAGTTGCGGTCGATGTTGCGGTACCAGTTGAGGCCGCCGGTGAAGGCGCGGCTGCCGTGGTGCGCGTATTCGCGGGCGAAGACCCGGACGTCCTCCTCGGTGAGCCACTCGGGGAGTTCCTTGGGCTCCCGCATGGTGTCGAGGAGCGTCGCGCCCTCGGGGACGACCCAGGGGCGCGGCGGGTCGGTGGCCGGGCTGTCGCCCGAGCTGCCGGACAGCAGGCTGCGGAAGGTGGCGGCCGGGTCCTGCGCCAACTCGGCGTCGGCGACGCCCGGTTCCTGGAAGTACTGCTGGTAGAACCCGTCCCCGAGCAGCGCGCGCAGCCGGGGCAGCGGGGGCTCCGCACCGCGCGGCACATGCGGGACGCTCAGGCCTGCGACCGCACGCACCACGTCGGGGCGCAGCAGTGCCGTGGTCCAGGCGACCGGGGCGCCCCAGTCGTGGCCGACGACCACGGCGCGTTCCTCGCCCAGTGCGTGGATCAGTCCGATCACGTCGCCGGTGAGGTGCAGCAGGCTGTAGGCGGCGATGTCGCCGGGCTGGTCGCTGCGGGCGTACCCGCGCTGGTCCGGCGCGACGACCCGGTATCCGGCCGCGGCCAGGGGCGCGAACTGGTGGCGCCAGGAGTACCAGCACTCGGGGAAGCCGTGCAGCAGCAGGACCAGCGGCCCCTCACCCTGCTCGGCGATGTGCAGCCTGACGCCGTTCACCTCGACGTGGCGGTGCTCCACCGCGACGCTCATATGCCCTCCCCTGCTCGAAGGTTGATTCCCGCACGATACGCCGCACCATACGCCGCGCGATGACCGCACGGTCAGTGCGCCCCGTGCGCGAGCCGTTCCAGGCCGGCGACGGCCGATTCGACGGGCGGCAGCGTCAGTATCTGCCGCTGGGCGCCGCGGACTTGCTCGGCGATCCGGGCGTCGCCGAGCAGCCGCCCGCAGACGGACGCGACCCGGCCGGGGTCCGGGACGGCGTCCGGGTCCGCGATGCTGTCGCCCAGCCCGAGCTGCCGCACCCGGTCCGCGTTGGCGGGCTGGTCGCCGAAGCGGGGCGCCACGGCCATGGGCACGCCGGCGCCCACGGCCTCCCTGATGCTGTTGTATCCCCCGTGGGTGACGAGCAGTTGGGCGCACCGGAGCAGCAGGGGCTGGGGGAAGCGGTCCACGAGGTGCACGCCGCCGAGGGCCGGGTCGTGCTCGACCGGGAGGCCTCCGGTGGCGACGAGGGCCACGCAGTCCAGCTGCGCCAGCCCCGCGACGACGGAGTTCAGCACCGGCACGGCGCCGAAGGCGTTCCCGGGCAGCCCGGGCAGCATGGGCAGCACGGTGCCGACGGCGGCGATTACCAGCGGTCTGTCCGTGGGCAGTCCGGCCATCCAGCCGGGCAGGACCTCGGCGGGATCGACGTCCGCGGGCTGGCGGTAGGCGAAGGTCGTGGCGGCCGGGTGGGCCATGAAGGAGAGGGCGGGCGGCATGCAGTCCAGGCGGCCGTGCCGGTGGATCCACTGCGGATCGTCCGCGGCGGGCAGTCCCAGCCGGGCGCGGTGTCCGTTGAGGACGGGCAGCAGGCGCACCGGGTCGAGGTGGTTGGCCGCGCCGGACGGCGCCGCCACGTGCGGGATGCCCAGCACCTCGGCCACCAGGCACCCGGCGAGTTCACCGCCGTCACGGACCAGCAGGTCCGGGCCGAAGTCGCGGGCGGCGGGCAGCAGCGCGGCGCAGCTCTCCGCGAGGTGGGGGCCTGCGAAGAACTCCACGGCCGCCGCCCCCGGCGGCCCGGGCTCCGGGCTCCCGCCCTCGCGGAACCGCCGGGCCATATGGGCGTGGAGGTCCGCCATGATCCCCGCGGTCCGCACCTGCCGGGCCGCGAAGCCGGGCACGAACTGCGGGGGTGCGGCGACGAGGACGGCATGGCCCGCCGCGGCCAGTGCCGAGACCAGCGGCAGCAGGGCCCTGGCATGCGAGGAGGATCCGGTGACGGTACAGAGCACGCGCACCCGGAAATCACTGTCCGCCGGGGCGCGCACGGAAACCCGTATTCATCCCCGGGACGGAAAATACCCCGGAGCGGATTGACGCCCGGGGTATTTCTCTGCGTATATTGGGTGTTTCCCTGTCCGATTCAATTCGAGTCAGGGGGAAGTCTTATGAGGACATTCTATCGGGGCGGGAGCCGAATTGTCAAACGAGGAAATGCAGCACGAGCAGGAATTCCTCGACCTCCTGTACGCGCGGCTCGCCGAACTGCGGGCGCGCGCCGAGGAGTCCGTGCGCGAGGCCCTGGGCCGGGACGGCCACACCTTCCAGGCGCGTCTGGAGCGGGACGTGGCGGTGGCCGAACAGTCCGGGCTGCTCGCCGCGTTCGACTCCGGTGAGCACGGGCTGTGCTTCGGGCGGCTGGAGTTCCGCGACGGCCGCGACCATCACATCGGGCGCATCGGCATACGCCGTGACGACGCGGAGCGCACCCCGCTGGTCGTCGACTGGCGGGCCGAGGTCGCGCGGCCGTTCTATCTCGCCACCGGGCACACCCCGATGGGGCTGCGCCGCAGGCGGCACATCACCACCGAGCGGCGGCGGGTCACCGCGCTGCACGACGAGATCCTGGACCTCACCGACCCCGAACGCACCGGCCACGAAGGCGCGGACGCGGACGCGGTGCTGCTCGCCGCGCTGGACTCGGCGCGCACCGGGCGGATGCACGACATCGTGCAGACCATCCAGGCCGAGCAGGACCGCATCATCCGCGCCCCGCACCACGGCGTGCTCGTCGTCGAGGGCGGCCCGGGCACCGGAAAGACCGTCGTCGCCCTGCACCGTGCGGCGTTCCTGCTGTACGCGCACCGGGAGCAACTCGCCCGCCGGGCCGTGCTGATCGTCGGACCCAACCCGGCGTTCCTCGGCTACATCGGCGAGGTGCTGCCCTCGCTCGGCGAGACGGGCGTGCTGCTGGCCACGCCCGGCGAGCTCTTCCCGGGCGTCACCGCCACCGGCACCGACACCCCGCGGGCGGCCGAGGTCAAGGGCGGCGCGGCCATGGCCGAAGCGCTGGCACGGTACATCCGCGACCGGCAGACGCTGCCCGACCCCGAGATCGTGATCGACCACGAGGACGGCGAGCTCCGGCTGGACGCGGAGATCGCGGAGGCGGCCCGCAGCCGGGCACGCGGGACCGGGCTGCCGCACAACCTCGCCCGTCCCTACTTCGCCTTCGCCGTGATCGACGCGCTGACGGCCCAACTGGCCGACCGCCTCGGCGCGGACCCGTACGGCGGGCCGAATCTGCTGGGCCCGGACGACATCGCCCAGCTCGGCAAGGCCATTGCGGCGAGCACCGAAGTGCACGCCGCCGTCGACGAGCTGTGGCCGGCGCTGACCCCGGAGCAGCTGGTGGCCGACTTCCTCGAAGAGCCCGTGCACCTCCCGGAGGCGGACGCCGCGGCCATCCGCCGTGCGGGCGGCGCCTGGACGCCCGCGGACGTGCCGCTGCTGGACGAGGCCGCCGAGCTCCTCGGCGAGGACGACTCCGCGGCCCGCGCCGCCGCCGAGGCCGCGCGGCAGGAGCGGATCTCCTACGCACAGGGCGTGCTCGACCTCTCCTACGGCTCCCGCACCCAGGAGTTCGAGGACCGCGACGACGAGGAGTCGGAGGTGCTGGCCGCCCACGACCTGGTCGACGCGGAGCGGCTGGCGGAGCGGCACGAGGAGGCCGACCACCGCAGCGCGGCCGAGCGTGCGGCGGCCGACCGCACCTGGGCGTTCGGGCACATCATCGTGGACGAGGCGCAGGAGCTGTCCGCGATGGCGTGGCGGCTGTTGATGCGCCGCTGTCCCACACGGTCGATGACCCTGGTCGGCGATCCGGCGCAGGCCGCCGAGCCGGGCGGCTGCGGCGCGTGGGAGAACATCCTCCCGCCGCACGTCGGCGACCGCTGGGAGCACGTCCGGCTCGGCGTCAACTACCGCACGCCCGCGGAGATCATGGAGGTGGCGGCGGACGTCGTGCGGTCCGCCGACCCCTCCTTCGTGCCGCCGCGTTCGGTGCGTTCCACGGGCGTACGTCCCTGGGCGCTGCGGTCCGGTGACCTGCCCGGGGCGGTGTCCGAGGCCGTTGCGCGCGAGGCCCGGACCGAGGGGCGTCTCGCGGTGATCGCTCCACGCGACCTGCTCCCGGCCCTGGCCGCCGCCCTTCCGGACGCATCCTCGGGAGCCGTTCCCGATCTGACGCGGCCGGTGGTGCTGCTGGATCCGCGGCAGGCGAAGGGGCTGGAGTTCGACACGGTGATCGTCGTGGAGCCGGCGGAGTTCGGTGCGAGCGATCTGTACGTCGCGCTGACGCGGGCGACGCAGCGGCTGGGTGTCGTGCATGCGGGGGCCCTCCCGGCGGGGTTGGAGGGACTGGAGGGATGGGAGTGACGGAAGTGATCACCGGGCAGTAGCATCCAACCATGGTCGATCACAAGGCAGTTGTCGCAGTCGAGGTCAGGCCTCATCCCATCGCCGCGGCGTTCCATCACCTGCTGACGTTCCCGGTCGTCGAGATCGACGGCCGGGAGCACGTCATGAAGTGGGGCACCGGGACGATTCCCCTTGCTGCCGGGCAGCATCGCATCAGGGTCTTCTTCCGGTACCGGGGGCAGAAGGGGACCCATCTCGCCCTGGCGAGCCGGGAGTTCACGGTGGACGGCAGGGCCCGACGCGTGAGGATCACGGCCCAGCTGGGCGCGCGGAACGGGAGCCGGTTCCGGATCGGGGATCCGGTCGTTCAGGCCTGAGCAAAGGCCGCGGGTCGTTCGTGGCTGGTCGCGCAGTTCCCCGCGCCCCTTCGGGGCAGGGGAGTTGCGCGGCCCTCCGGTGTGGCGCACACGACGGCAGAACCGATCATCACCATGGCGAAGCTCCACAGCCCCATGGTGAGGATGATCGAGCCGTGCAGCACGATGTCCATGGCCAGTCCCGCCTTGCGCCAGCGGTCCGAGGCCAGGACGCAGATGCCGATGGCGATCTCGATGACCAGCGCGCCCCAGGTGAGCGCCACCACCACGAGCGCGTTCTTGGACAGCGCGAGGAAGAGCCCGTCCCAGGGCTTTGCCACACCGAACATGTTGTCGCGCAGGAAGTAGTACTCGGCCGTGCCGTTGGCCCAGTCGGCCACGCCGAACTTGCTGACGGCGCTGTCGAGATAGAGGTAGGCGATCTGCACCCGGACGGCCAGGAAGGCGACGAAGGTGATCGTGCGCCACGAGGGGGCGAGCTCGCGGGTGGGCTGCTGCCAGTGCCAGATGCGGTCGTCGGCGAGGCCGATGGGGATCATGAGGAAGCACATGATCATGGCGACGGACTCGCCGCCGTCGGGCACGGCGATGCTCACGGCGATCGAGTAGGTGGCCCAGGCGTGCGGAATCACCGTCCAGCGCGGGCGGTACCCGCTGGCGGCCACCGCCACGATCACGACGAGCAGCCATCGTTGGGCCTCATGGGCCGCCCCGCTGCTGCCGAGGCACAGCGCGGAGGCAGCGCGGACGGAGTTGCAGTGCGGGTAGTCGCCCATGCCGACGACCGGCACGAGCAGGGCCTTCATCGGGGTCAGCAGCAGGAAGCCCAGCTGGGCCACCGCGATGACGGTGCGCCCGGCGCCGAACCAGCGGGAGCGCATGTCGTGCCGGGCCGTGCGCGCGGCGAGGCGGTCGGCGAGGGACTGTACGGCGGGCGTTATCGGCATCGGATGTCCAGGTGGGCGACGTGCTCGACGCGCCGGTCGTAGGAGACTTGGTTGCGGAAGCTCCACGGCACCGTCTTCTCCCGGGTGAGGTAGGCCTCACCGCAGACCGTCGGCACGGGGCTGGTGTTCTTCACCTTCAGCGCGGGTTTCGCCTTCGCGTCACGGAGGCAGTCGTCGAGATAGCCGGCGCAGTCGGACCAGTGCTGCGTGGCGTTCGCGCTGAAGAAGCCGATCTCCGGACCCTGGGCCCGCTGGGTGCGGGACAGACCGAAGAGGTTCGCGGGCGATCCCTGGGGCGTGTTCAGGAGGTTGTGCACCGAGCCGTCGGCTCCGTAGGAGTAGATGCCGATCTGTTCGCCCTCCGGGTTGCGGGTGAAGAACGCCCAGTTCTCCGGGGTGAGGATGTTCAGGACCGGCCGCACCCCCTTGGAGTGGCGGCTGCTCAGCGCGTTGGTCGGCAATGTGTAGAAGAGCGACAGGGCGAGATAGCCGAAGACGAGCAGACTGGCGGTGGCGAACAGGACGAGCTGGCGTATCGAGCCGGTCCCGGGTCCCGTCGGTTCCGGGCGGAGTTCTGTGGACGTACTGGTCATCCGGGCATGGCCCCTATGCGGCGCTGGTACGTGTGTCGGGCGGGCGGAAGGGGCCCTGCCGGGCCGCGTTGTGCGCGACGCGGCCCGGCAGGGTGTCGGCGGGTCAGAGAGCCTTGGCCACTGCGGAGACGAAGTTGCCGGCGTCCAGGCTGTTCGGCTTGCTCATGTCGAAGCCGTAGCTCACCGCGGACGGGACCACGACGAGGGCGACGACCGCCTCGGTCGCACCGGCCACGTTGGCGTAGCCGATGGCGTTGATGGCACCGAGGACGTTGATCTCGATCACGGCGTTGGCGTCGTGCCAGACCCAGCCGTTGGCACGGTCCGGGCTGTTGCCGGACTTCTTGTGCTGCGCGATGAACGTCTTGACGTCGTCGTTCAGCCGCTCCATACCGGCCTTGGCCGCGTACGGGTCGTTGATCTGGACGGGGACGGTGACCTTGTCGTGGAAGTCGGCGTCGATCGCCTTGAGCTCCTTGGTGAACTCCGCGATCTGCGCGAGCGTCACCTGGTCGGCCTGGGGCGTGCGGTGCGACCGGATCTGCTTGGCCAGGTCCGGGTGCTCGTCCGCCGCCTTGCCCTTGGCGAAGATCAGCAGACCGACGATGTCCTCGTCGGAGTACTTGACGGTGTGCTTGGCGGCCTTGCCGGAGAGCGGCGCGGTCACCCCGGAGTTCTTCGCGGGAGCGGCCACGGCCGCCGTGCCGGAGACGGCGCCCACGGTGAGGACGGCTGCTGCGCAGGCGAGCGCAGCGTTCTTCTTCAGCTTCATTGAGGTACCTTCGACGAGTCGTTGGAAAACGGGTTTCACCGCCCGGACGGCGGCAGGCCGGCGCTCCGCTTGCGGGCATGCAGAGGAGGAGGCCGGCGTTCAGGACCGGTGGCGGAGGGAGTCGCCTCCGCCACCGGAAAAGATGTGCGGGCGCGGGGCCGGTTCAGGCGGGTCCGTGCTCGCGGCGTGCGGCGGTGTCGGCCGCGGAGGCGGACGATACGGCGACGGCGACGTCCACGGCGCCGCTCGCCGCGACGATGGCGATGTAGGCCCAGGAGGGGCCGTCCGCAAGGCCGTTGACGAGAGCGGCGACCGCGGCGACGAGCAGGACCGGGACCAGGCGCAGGTAGCGCTTCCGGGCCGCGCGCTGCCCGGTCCGCCAGGCTGCTTCGCTGTCGAGGGTCGCCTTCGTCCGCACGCCGACGAAGGCGTTCCGGCCGAGGGCGCCCTTCCCTCCGGCGCGGGCGACGGCGAGGACGACTCCTGCGGCGACGAGATAGACGACGGCGAGAATGACGCCCACGACGAGATGAGAACTCATGGTGCTGCTTCCCCCTGGCAAGCCCACGTGATCGGCGACCCGGTCATCGTGGCACTGCCGTTCGAGGCGATCAACAGCGTTGAGGGAATCTTGATGACGTCCTGGCTGCAGTTGAACGCCCCTTCCTCGCACCGCACTTGATGCAGGCACCCCGGCCCCGTATCAGGCCACTGCCCGCCGTGGCCGGAAACCCACCACACCGAATAGCACCCAATGTCCCGATACCGCCCCCTACTCTGAGAGGCATGACGCAGCCACCGGCACCGCGCGCCTATGACGAGCGCGCCCTCGTCCAGGGCACCGCCTGGGTCCTCGTCCTGCTGGCCCTCGGCATGGACGTCTTCCACCAGTCCTGGAAGTCCCTCGCCGTCGTCGCCGGGCTGGTCCTGCTGGCCAGCATGACCATCGCCATGCGCCACGAGAACGTCAACCTGGTGTCGTTCCTGAAGAAGACCGGCATCTGGTCCGCGCTGATGATCGCCGTGCTCGTCGTGGAACTGGGCGTCCATGCGCACTGGGACATCGACTCGGTGACCAGCGGGCAGGTCACGACGGCCACGGTCCTCGTGATGATCGGGGACCTGGTCGCCGAGGCCCGCGACCACGTCAGCGAGAAGGTCGGCAGCCACCAGCAGAACGACCGGATCCGGGACTCCGTCAACACCATCGGGCTGACGATCGAGAAGCTCCGGCAGCTCACGGCAGGCCGGCGAGGACGCTGAGCAGTCCGTCGATCTCCTCCACCGTGTTGTGGACGTGCAGGCTGACCCGCACGGAGTGCTCCCGCTCCCCCGCGCCGGCCTGGCAGTGGTTGTCCGTGCGCACCATGAAGCCGTGACTGAAGAGGATGAAGCCCAGGTCGCCGGAGCCGATGTCGCGGTGCCGGAAGGTGACGATGGCGGTGCGCCGCTGCACGGCGGAGCCCGCCGCCAGGCTGAGGTTGCAGCCGAGCACGGTGTAGGCCGTCATCCGGTTCAGGCCGTCGGTCAGCCGGGCCGCGAGGGCCGTGCACCACTGCGCGATGCGGTCCGGGCCCGCCTGCTCCAGCCAGTCCAGGGCCGCCGAGAGGGCCGCGATGCCGACCGTGTTGGGCGTGCCGTCCCAGCCCCCGGGAGCGAAGCGCGGGCCGCGGCGGCCGCGCGACCACACCACGCCCGTGCCCGGCAGGGCCAGCGCCTTGTGCGCGGAGAAGACCACGAAGTCCACGTCCAACTCGGCCACGGAGACCGGCAGGTGGCCGATGCTCTGGGCCGCGTCCAGACAGATCGGCACGTCCGGGCCCACCGCCTGCCGGATGCGGTGGACGTTCATGTCGCCGCCGTAGACGTGGTGCACATGCGTGGCCGCGACGAAGCGGGTGTGCGGGCCCACCACGGCGGCCAGCGCCGCCGGGTCGTAGTCGCCGGAGCCCGCCTGGTACGGCAGTTCGCGCACCCGGATCCGTACGCCCTGGCGGGCCAGCAGGTCGCGGGCCTCCAGCCAGGGCGTCAGATTGGCCTCGTGGTCCGCGAACGGGACGACGATCTCGTCCCCGTCGGCGAGGTGCGCGGGCAGCCAGTCGCGGGCGACCGTGCGCAGTCCGTCCGTCGTGCCGGCGGTGAAGTGCACGGCGGAGCAGTCGGGGGCGGGGTCGCCGAGGAACTCCTTGACCCGGGCACGGGTCCGTTCCACCAGCGCGGTCGTGGCGTTGGCCCAGGGGTACGTGCCCCGGCCCGCGTTGGCGTTGCTCGTGGTGAGGTAGTGCTGCACGGCGTCCAGGACGGCCTGCGGCTTCTGGGAGGTGGCGGCGCTGTCCAGGTAGGCCAGTTCCGGGTGCGCGACGACGATGGGGAACTGGGCACGCAGGGAGCGCTGCCAGGCGGCGAGGTCCTCCAGCGGTCCGGCCATGTCACTCACGCACCAGCGGGGCGCCCGCGTCGCGCCAGGCGATGATGCCGCCGGCGAGGCTGCGCGCGTCGGGGTGGCCCATGCGGGTCAGCAGGGCGGCGTAGCGGGCGGACTGCTCGCCGACGGGGCAGGCCAGGAGGACGGGCTGCTGCTTGCCGAACGGCAGTCCGCCGCGCAGGAGTTCGTCGAAGAGTTCGTCGACGATGTTGATCGACCCTTCGATGTGCAGGGCGGCGTAGGCGAAGGGGCTGCGCAGGTCGATGACCAGGGGCTGCTGTTCCGCGATCCACCGCTGGGCGGCCGCCGTGTCGACGGCTGCCGCGGACTGCACCTCGGCCGGGGTGAGGGTGGCCACGGAGTTCTTCACGGGCGGGCGGTTGAACAGTTCGGGGCGGTGCCTGCGGACGTAGCTGAGGTAGCTCTCGCCGCGGTCGCAGACGATGAAGACCGCGGTGGCGCGCCCCGTCAACTCCTCCTCGGCGGCGCGCAGATGACGGACGGCACCGTAGTAGGCCGCTCCCCCGGTCGGTCCGGCGAGGATGCCGCAGCGGCGGGCCAGGGTGAGCATGCCGTCGATGGCCTCGTCGGTGCCGACGGCCTCGATGGTGTCGTAGGTGTCGGGGTCGAAGAGGCCCACCTCGTGCACCTCGTCGACGGTGCGGATGCCGGGGATGAAGTCGGCTTTCCTGCCGACGAGTCCGACGACGCGGACGTCCGGGTCGTGGGCGCGCAGCACGCGGGCCACTCCCGTGGAGGAGCCGGCGGTGCCGATGCAGGCGATGAACCAGTCGGGGGCGCGGCCGTCGAGGTCGGCCACGATCTCCGGGCCCGTGCCGGTGGCGTGGGCCTCGGTGTTGCGGTCGTTGAAGTACTGGTCGGTGTGCAGGTGGGCGCTGCCGGGCCGGGTGAGTTCGCGGTGGAAGAGGGTCAGCGGGTCCTCGGTGAGGGTCGGGTCCAGGCATTCGGTCTGGCCGGGCAGTTCCTCGATCTCGGCGCCCAGCAGCAGCAACAGGTCCTTGATCTCGGGGATGCGCATCCGGTTGGTGACGCTCTTGAACGGCAGCCCGTGCATGCCGGCGATCAGGGCCAGTGCCTTGGCGGTGTTGCCGCTGGACAGCTCGACGACGGTCTCGCCGCGCCGGACGGCGCCGGGCAGTCCGGGGCGGGCCATGTTCCAGGCGGCCCGGTCCTTGACGGAGCCGAAGGGGTTGAGCATCTCCAGCTTCGCGTAGAGGTCGATGCGGCGCAGGCCGTGCACGGCCGGGTCGATGCGGACCAGCGGGGTGTTGCCGATGACTTCGGTGATGCTGTCGTACCTCATGCCTGTGGGTCCCCCTGACGCGTGATCGGCCAGTACTGCTCGTCGAGACACCACTGCCAGCCGTCCGCCGCGCGGTGGACCGCGACCTTGCGGGCGGGGGGCTGTCGCTGTGCGCGGGTGGCGCCGAAGTCCATGCAGTAGCCCGCGGTGTTGGCGAAGGCCAGCAGGTCGCCGGTGCGCGGCGGGCGGGGCAGGAAGACCGTCCTGCGGGTGATGAGGTCGCTCTCCAGGCACAGGCTGCCGGTGAGGTGCACGCCCACCGGCGGCCCGCCCGGGTCCTCGTCGCCGCCGCGGCCGACGAGGACGGGATCGACGAGCACGCCGTGTTCCTCCAGGCCGATGTCGCTGGCCTTGGCCGCGAGCCGCACCAGTTGTTCGCCGGAGTCGGTCCGCCGGACCTCCAGCACCCGGGCGAGGGTGAGCCCGCACTGGTCCAGCAGGGCGCGGCCGGGTTCGGTGTGCAGGTCGTAGAGGTTCTCCAGCAGCAGGGCGCCGAGCGGGCGGCCGAGGGAGGGGGCCGGCAGGGAGAGCAGCGCGTCCAGGTAGGCGGCGCCCGCGACCGGGCGGTGCGAGGGGTACAGGCCCAGGGTGCCGCGCAGGGTGCCGTTCTCGGCGCGCAGGCCGTAGCCGTGTCCGCCCCAGGTCAGCGGGGGGCGCCTGCCGAGGACGGCGTGGGTCAGTGCGGTGGTGTAGCGGTCCCACTGGGCGCCGTGGGCGAGGTAGTCGACGCCGAAGCCGCCGCCGGCGTCGACGGTGCGCGGCCGGAAGCCGCGGCGGCGCAGGGCGTCCATGGCGTGCAGGCAGCCTTCCAGGGCCACGGCCTTCTCATCGAGGCTGGTGGTGTCCAAGTGGTAGGCGGTGCCGATGGGTTCGACGGTGTCGCGGTGGCGTTCGACGGCGTCCAGCAGCCGGTCCAGCGACCCGGCGGAGGTGCCGAAGCGGCTGGGCCGCGAGCGTATCCGGACACCGGGCGCACGGAAGTCCGACAGCCGCAGCAGGATCCGCACCCGGGGCAGGCCGTGCTTACGGACGAGACCCGCCAGTTCCTCCAACTCGCCCTGGCCGTCGATGTGGACGGTGGTCCCGGTCAGCGCGGCCAGCCAGAGGAACTCGGGGTCCTTGGGCCCGGTGGCCACGATCCGGTCGGCGGTGAACCCGGCGCCGAGGGCGTGCTGCAGCTCGCCGAGCGAGGCCGCGTCGAGGGCGGCGTCGGTCACCGCGAGCCGCCGCACCAGGGCACTGGACCGGTTCGCCTTGTGGGCGTAGCAGACGCTGCCGGAGAGGTGGTGGCGCCGGTAGACCGCGCGGAACTGCCCCGCGTTCTCGGCGATCCGGTCGGGCAGCAGGACGGCGAGCGGTGAGCCGAGCGCGTCGGTGAGCGAGTGCAGGAAGGCCCCGGACTCCAGCAGGGAGGCGAGCGGCGGCTCCAGGCGCGGTTCCAGGTACAGCGGTTCCAGGTGCGGCGGTTCCAGATGCGGCGGTTCCAGATGCGGCGGTTCCCGGTGCTCAGGGGCCTCGCTCATCCCGGTTCCCCCTCCCTCGGACGGACGCGGACCGCGGCCGGTATGAGCCCATGATTGCCTTCCGCTCCCGTGACGTCCATTGCACGTCGGCGGGCCGTGGCCGTGAGGGCCCTCTTGCTCCGGCCGCGGACAGCCGCATTCCCTTGAGGAGTTCGGAGGAGTGCAGAGGAGTTCACCGTGGGCCTGGGGAGGTTCCGTGACGCAGATGCGGGCGAGAATCGGCGCTGCCGCCCCGGCCGCCGCAAGGGTGCCTGGGCGGGTGCAGTGCACCTCGTGGCGGCGCTGGGCGGCATGTCCGGTGTGCTGTACGAGCCCCAGGATCAAAACGCAGTGGCGACCTGAACGAATGTTCTGATCGATAGCCCCCACCCAAGTGTGTAGCGTGACCGGCGTGCAACTTCGGTACAGCTTCCGCGTGTACCCGAGCGCCAGTCAACGCACAGCATTGACACGGGCATTCGGGTGCGCGCGGGTGGTCTACAACGACGCTCTCAGGGCACGGGAGGTCGCCCGCGATGCCGGGCTGCCGTTCCCGACGGTGGGCGAGTTGTCCAAGCGGCTGATCACCAAGGCGAAGAAGACCCCGGAACGGGCCTGGCTCGCCGAGGTGTCCACCGTTGTGCTGCAACAGTCACTTCGGGACCTGGATGCGGCCTACCGGAACTTCTTCGATGGCCTGAAGGGCAGGCGCCCGAGGATGGGTGCGCCGCGGTACAAGTCCCGCAAGGACACCCGGCAGGCAGTGCGGTTCACCGCAAATGCGCGCTGGGCCGTAACCCCTGGCGGAAAGCTGCGTCTGCCGAAGATCGGCGATGTGCGGGTGAAGTGGTCGCGCAGGCTGCCCTCGGTTCCATCCACAGTGACAGTGGTCAAGGACAGCGCAGGTCGGTACTTCGCAAGCTTCGTCGTCGACACCGGCCCGGAGGAAGCCCTGCCACAGACCACATCCGAGATCGGTATCGACCTTGGGCTGGGGCACTTCGCAGTGCTCTCCGACGGCCGGAAGATCGACTCTCCGCGCTTCCTGCGCCGCGCGGAGAAGCACCTCAAGAAGGCGCAACGCTCCCTATCCCGCAAGGAAAAGGGCTCGAAAAACCGGGACAAGGCCAGGATTCGCGTTGCATGGGCACACGCCCGCGTCACAGATGCGCGGCGCGATTTCCATCACCAGCTCTCCACACAGCTGATCCGCGAGAGTCAAGCGATCGCGGTGGAGGACTTGGCGGTGAAAGGACTTGCGCGTACGCGCCTGGCCAAGTCCGTCCACGACGCGGGGTGGTCGGCGTTCGTGGCGATGCTGGAGTACAAGGCCGCCCGGCACGGGCGCACCTTCACCCGGATCGACCGCTTCGAGCCCACCTCTCAGGTGTGCTCGGTGTGCGGCGTGAAGGACGGCCCCAAGCCTCTGCACGTCCGCACATGGACGTGTAAGGCCTGCGGTGCCGTCCTGGACCGGGACGCCAACGCGGCGGTCAACGTCGCCAAGGCCGCCGGACTGGCGGTGACAGCCTGTGGAGCGCAGGTAAGACCTGGACTCGTTCCGGCACAGCGCAGTGAAGCAGGAACCCACCCGAAACCACAGCCCTTAACGGCGCGGTAGGCGGGAATTGCAGCCCTCCAGGGCGGTGAGGATGTCAATTCGACACGGCCCCGCACTACGGCGCGGGCCTGTCCGAACAGCGGCTCGGCGCGGTGCTGCGAGGGTGTCCGCGGGACGCGTTCACGGTGTCCACGAAGGTGGGGCGCCTGCTCGGCGCGGAGGGCGACGGGGGCGCGCCCGAGTTCACGGGCGCGCCGGACCGGGTGCGGATCCGGGACTACAGCCGTGACGGGGTGCTGCGCAGCCTGGAGTCGAGCCTGGGGCGGCTCGGTCTGGACCGGGTGGACGTGGTGTACGTCCACGACCCGGACGAGCACTGGGAGCAGGCGGTCGAGGAGGCCTTCCCTGCGCTGGCGCAGCTGCGGGCGGAGGGGGTGGTGGGGGCGATCGGGGCCGGGATGAACCAGACGGCCATGCTGGCGCGGTTCGTGGCCGAAACGGATCTGGACGTGGTGCTGTGCGCGGGGCGCTGCAGTCTGCTGGAGGGCACAGCACAGCGGGAGTTGTTTCCGCTGTGCCGGCGGGAGGGGGTGGCGGCTGTCGCCGCGGGGGTGTTCAACAGTGGGGTGCTGGCCGGTCCCCGGCCGGGGGCGGCGTACGACTACGCGGCTGCGCCTCCGGCTGTGCTGGCGCGGGCTCGGCGGATCGCCGCGGTGTGCGGCCGGTACGGGGTGCCGCTCGCGGCGGCGGCGCTGGCGTGGGCGGGGCGGGACGAGGCAGCGGCGTGCGTGCTGGTCGGGATGCGGAGCGCGACGGAGGTCGCGGAGGATGTGCGGTTGGCGGCTGTTGCGGTACCGGACGCCCTTTGGGAGCAGTTGGAGGGTGCGGGGTTGTTGCCGTGACCGGGGTGACCGTGGGGTGGTTGCCGCCCCGGGCGCGGGAACTGTGCGAGCAACCACGACGCGCCCGCAGCCGAAGGGTCACCGCGCCCCATCGACCGTGCCCCGAACCGGGGGTTCACCCCGTATGGTTCCGGCATGCCATTGACGCGCCCCCGCTGGGCCGGTCCACGGCTCCTGAACGTCTACCGACTGCTCGCCGCCGGCGCCCTCGCCGGCATCCTCCTCGCGGGCATGGCCATGCCCGCCCTCGGCATGCTCGGCCTGACCGCCAAATCCGCGACCGACGACTTCAACGGCCTCCCCGACGCCCTCACTTCCTCGCCCCTCACCCAGTCCTCCCGCATCTACGATGCGAAGGGCGGCCTCATCGCCACCGTCTACGACCGCAACCGCACCGTCGTACCCGGCGACCGCATAGCCCCGGTGATGCGCAAGGCCCTCGTCGACATCGAGGACAACCGTTTCTACCGGCACGGCGCGGTGGACCTCAAGAGCGTGCTGCGCGCACTCGACCGCAACACCGCCAACGGCAGTGTCGTACAAGGCGCTTCGACCCTGACCCAGCAGTACGTGAAGAACGTCTTCGTCGAGGAGGCGGGCGACGACCCCAAAGCCGTCCAGCAGGCACAACGCCAGACCCTCGACCGCAAGATCCGCGAACTGCGCTACGCGATCGAGCTGGAGAAGACCCTCACGAAGGACGAGATCCTCACCGACTACCTCAACATCACCTACTTCGGCGAGCAGGCGTACGGCGTCGAGGCCGCCGCGGAGCGGTACTTCGGCGTGCACGCCGCGGACCTGTCGCTGCCGCAGGCGGCGCTGCTGGCCGGGCTGGTACGGTCCCCGTCCTCGTACGACCCGGTCGCCAACCCGAAGCTGGCCCGGCAGCGCCGCGACACCGTCCTGCGCAAGATGGCCCAGTACGGCGCCATCACCACCGCGCAGGCCCGGCAGGCCGCCGCCGAGCCGGTGAAGCTCGACCTCAACCCGCCGCGCCAGGGGTGCATCACCGCGGAGCAGGGCGCGGGGTTCTTCTGCGACTACATCCGCCGGACCGTCCTCGGCGATCCGGCCTTCGGCAGGACGGCCGCCGCCCGCAAGGCCCTGTGGCACCGCGGGGGTCTGCAGATCCGTACGACCCTGGATCCCCGGGCGCAGCAGGCCGTTGAGCAGTCGGTGACGTCCCACGTCTACACCACCGACCAGGCGGCCGCGGCGACGACCCTCGTGCAGCCGGGCACCGGCCGGATCCTGGCGATGGCCCAGAGCCGCGACTACGGCACGGGGGCGCACGAGACCGGCCTGAACCTCAACGTCGGTACGGCCATGGGCGGCGGGCTCGGGTTCCCCACCGGTTCCACGTTCAAGCCCGTCGTCGCGGCGGCGGCGCTGGAGGACGGCATCCGGCCGGACCGGAAGTATCCGTCCCCGTACTCGATGCCGTGGCCGGCCATGTCCGACTGCGAGGGGCACGGCTACACGGACGGCGGGCAGCAGGTGCACAACGACAGCCCGTCCCTGGTCGGCCCGTTCACGATGCCGGAGGCCATGGCCAAGTCCGTCAACACGTACTTCGCCCAGCTGGAGGCCGACACGGGCCTGTGCAAGGTGGCCGCGATGGCCGGCCGGCTGGGCATCGCGCGCCAGGCCGACGGGAATCCGCTCCGGATCGTGCCGTCCCTCACCCTCGGCACCAACGACCTGACGCCGCTGGACATGGCGAACGCGTACGCCGCGTTCGCGGCCCAGGGCACCTACTGCACGCCGGTCGCCGTCACCTCCGTCACCGGCCCGGACGGCAAGGAGATCGCGGTGCCGCGGACCGACTGCCGGCAGGCCATGTCGCAGGGGACCGCCGATGCCGTCTCGTCCATGCTCAAGGGCGTCGTCGAGGACGGCACCGGCAAGCCGGCCGGGCTGAGCGGCCGGGACAGCGCGGGGAAGACCGGCACCACGGACGCGGGCAAGCAGGTGTGGTTCGTGGGCTACACGTCGGGGCTGTCCGGCGCCACCGTCGTCAGCGACCCTGCGAGCCCCCAGGACCTCGACGGCCAGAGCATCGGCGGCGCCGTCATCGGCCAGGCCTTCGGGGGCACGCTGGCGGGACCGATCTGGCGCGATGCGATGGAGGGTGCCGCCCCGTAGGGGGCGCCCCGTTAGGGGCGCGGGGAACTGCGCGAGCAACCACGACGCGCCCGCATGCGCAGTTCCCCGCGCCCCTTACGGGGCGCTCACGCCGCCAGTACCGAGTCCGCCGCGCCGCGGCCCAGGAGTTCGTGCAGGAGCCGGGTCGCCGGCAGGGCCGGGTCGAGGTAGACGTGCTCGCGGCGGTGCCCGACAACCGCCAGCAGTTTGCGGAAGGTCTCCTTCGCCTCCTCCCGCTGCCCGGCACGGTGCTGCGCCTGCCCGAGCAGCCCCAGATGCAGCGGGAGCCGCAAGTGGCTCCTGGACAGCCGCAGTTCGTCCAGCGAGGCGTGCATCAGCGCGAGCCCCTCGGTCTCCCGCCCGGAGTGGGTCAGCGCCCACCCCCGCGGCACGCTCAGCATCGCCCTCCAGTAGAGCAGCCCATGGTCGGCCGCCACCTTCACCCCCTCGTCGGTGGTCGCGAGCACGGTGTCCGCGTCCCCCTCCCAGGCGGCCAGCACCGCGTCCACGTACAGGGCGAACGACCGGTCGGAGGGCCGGCTCTCGTAACCGGTCAGGCGCAGCAGTTCCGCGCGGCGCTGCGCGGCCTTCTTGCGGTCGCCGAGGAGCCAGCGGGTGAAGGCGTCGTAGGAGCGGCAGGAGACGCGCGGGTCGTGCTGGAAGGTGCGGGCGAGTTCATGTCCCTCGCGGGCGAAGCGGTCGGCCATCGTGACGGCGTGGTCCAGTTCCCCGAGCGCCTCGGGCAGCCGGCCCCGCACGTGCAGCACGATGCCCTCGCCGTAGGCCGCGCCGAGCAGGGCCACCGGGTGCTGCGTGCGGGCGGCGATCTCCCGTGACAGGCCGGAGAACTGGCGCGATTCGTCGTAGCGGCCGGTGACCAGAAGTGCTGCGCACAGGGCCCACAGCACGGACGGGTCCTCGGGTGCGTGGGTGACGTTGCTCAGCGCGCGGCCGCGGCCCAGGGCCGCCTCGGCCTCGGCGTCGCCGTAACCCCGCGTGGTGGCCAGCACTTGGCCGAGCTGGATGTGGAGCCGCTGTTCCAGGCCGCGTGCCGAGGTGTCGTCGGGCGACAGGTAGCCGACGAGGTGCACGGCGCGGCGCAGCCAGGTCTCGACGTGCTCGTACGCCAGGTGCTTCTCGGCGTGCTCGGCGGCGCGCAGCAGCCGGGGCAGCGCCTCCTCGGCATGGATGGCGTCCTTGGCGTTCCAGGTGTGGTGGGCGACCCGCTCGATCTCCTCGTCCCCCACCGTCCCGTGCCGCCGGGTGCACAGCGCCTCGGCGATGCGGGCGTGCAGCCGGTGGCGTTCGTCGCGGGGGATCTCGTCGACGAGCGTCTCCCGCACCAGGGCGTGGGCGAAGTGCAGCCGCCCGGGGTGGTGCGGGTCCTCGCCGAGCAGTTCGGCGCGGATCGCCGACTCCAGTGCGGTGGCCACGGGTTCGGGCTCGGTGTCGGCGATGCGCAGCAGCAGGTCCGTGTCGATCTCGTCGCCGACGACGGCGCACAACTGCAGGAGGCGCAGGACCTGTTCGGGCAGGGCGGCGAAGCGCTGGCGCAGCGCCTCGCGCACGCCGGTGGGTATCCGGGTGAGGAAGACGTCCGTGGCGCCGTTGTCGTGCAGGCGGCGGGCGTCGCCGAGGAGGGAGAGGAGCTGCATGACGAAGTACGGGTTGCCCTCGCTGCGCCGGTGCAGCGCCTCGACGACGTCCGCACCGACGCCCGGCCCGGCCTGGGCCTCGACGAGGGCGGCGACGGCGGGGCGGGAGAGCCCGTCGAGCCGCAGCGTCTCGGTGCGGGGGCCTCTGAGGACGTCGGACAGCAGCCGGCTCATGGTGGCGTCGGAGTCGACGGCGAAGTCCCGTGCGGTGAGCACGATGCTCAGCGGGTGTCCCTGGCGGCGGGTGCCGAGCAGGGCGAGCAGCTCCAGGGAGGGGGTGTCGGCCCAGTGCAGGTCCTCCAGGAGCAGCACGACGGGGCGTTTGGCGGCCAGGGCGACCAGGACCTCGCACACCGCGTCGTGGGTGAGGAAGCGGGCCTGCGCCCAGTCGGCCTCGGAGGCCGGCAACGCCCCGGTCCCGGCGAGCCGTTCGGGCATCAGCGGGGCCAGCAGCGGGCCGAAGGGGGCGGTGGCGGCGCGGAAGGCGTCCGGCCGGGCGGCCGAGAGGCGGCGCAGGACCTGGGTCCACAGCCAGTAGGGCGGGACGCCCTCGCCGGGGTGGCAGTGGCTCCAGACCACGTCGAGGTTCTCGTAGGCGGTCTCCAGGCCGGGGGCGAGTTCCGTCAGCAGCCGGGTCTTGCCGACGCCGGCCGGGCCGAGGACGGCCGCCACATGGCCGTGGCCGGTGAGGGCACCCGCCCCGGCGGTCACCAGGCGGTGCAGTTCCTGTTCCCGGCCGACCAGCGGCGAGGGGACTCCTCCTCGGGGCGCGGCCGGCTCCGGGGCGACTGCGGGCGGGGGCGCGTCGGCGGCCGGGGGTTCGGCGGTCGGTACGGGCGGTGCGGCGCCGTCCGGTTCGGCGACGGCCGGTTCCTGGCGGAGGATCGCGGTGTGCACCCGCTGGAGTTCGAGGGCGGTGTCCACCCCGAACTCCTCGACGAGATGGCTGCGGGTGCGCTCGTAGACCTCCAGCGCCTCGGCCTGCCGGCCGAGCCGCGAGAGCGCCGTCATCAGGTGACCGACGAGCCGTTCGCGGGTGGGGTGCCGGCGTACCTCGCGGTCGAGTTCCGCGGCCACCTCGTCGGCGGCCCCGAGGGCGAGCCCGGCCTCGGCGCACGACTCCAGGGCGGTGAGCCGCAGTTGCTCCAGCCGGATCGTTTCGTCGACCAGTGGCGGGTGCGCCGCGAACTCCGTGTACGGGGAGCCGTGCCACAGCCCCAGCGCCTCGGTGAGCCGGTCGCGGGCGGTGCGCGGGTCGTCGCGGTCCAGCAGCTGCCGTCCGGCGGTGACCAGTTGCTCGAAGCGGCCGGCGTCGGTGCGCTCCGGGGCGAGGTCGAGGACGTATCCGGGCGCCCGGTGACGCAGCACCGAGGGGGTGCCGTTGCCCGCCGCGGGGTCCAGGACGCCGCGCAGATGGGAGACATGGCTCTGCAGCGTGGCGACGGCCTGCCGCGGGGGGCCGTCCGGCCACAGCTCCTCGACGAGCAGCTCGGTGGGCACGACCCGGCCCAGGCGTATGAGCAGCAGCGCCAGCAGGGCCCGGCGGCGCGGGGGGCCGAGCGGCAGGTCGGTCCCCTCGTGCTGCGCCGTCATGGGGCCCAGGACGCGCAGCAGCGGTCCGGGCGGCAGGCCCCGCCCGGTGGGCGGCGACGTGCTCGGCGACTGCGGTGCGGGCATACGGGTTCCTGTCGTTCTACGCGCGGGCTGTGCCGGTGGGCGGGGCGGGCTGTGACCGCCCCCCTCCGGAAAGTGATCTTGGCATAGGGAACGAATCATTCCAAGGTCTCCTATCAGCCAACGGCAAGCGGGCCGCAAGGAATCGGCAAGCGCCTGCGCCCGGCCGGCAAGGCGCCGCCAGCGTCCCGACCAGGCCACGGCAAGGGGGGTGACGCACGATGAGGCGGCGCCGGCCGGCGACCCCCCACCGCCGGCCGGACACTGCACCGGACCGGACCCCGGTGCAGACCGCACAGCAGACAGGGACCACCAAGCCCCCATGCCATTCGCGATTCTTTTTCCAGGACAGGGCGCACAGTTCCGGGGGATGGGAGCGGATGTCTTCCACCGCTACCCCGGGCTCACCCGCTTCGCCTGCGACGTCCTGGGCTACGACCTCGTCGCCCTGTGCCGCGACGACCCCGACGGCCTGCTCTCGCACACGGAGTACACCCAGCCCGCCCTCTACACCGTCAACGCCCTGCACACCTTCGAGCGCGCGCACCGCGAGGAGCGGCGGGCCGACTGCTATCTCGGCCACAGCCTGGGCGAGTACAACGCCCTGCTGGCCGCAGGGGTCTTCGACTTCGAGACGGGCCTGCGGCTCGTCCGGCGCCGCGGCGAGCTCATGGCCGCCGCGTCCGGCGGCGGCATGGCCGCGGTCATGGACACCCCCGAGGAGCGCCTGCGGGAGATCCTCGCGCAGGACGGCGTCGCCGGGATCGACGTGGCCGGCTACAACACCGACACCCAGCTCGTCATCGCCGGCCCGTCCGACGCGCTGCAGGACGCGCAGGCGGCGCTGCGGCGCCGGGACGTGCGCTGCGTCCCGCTGCGCGTCAGCGCCCCGTTCCATTCGCGCTACATGGAACCGGCGCGTGCCGCCTTCGAGGAATTCCTCGGGCAGTTCGCCTTCGCGGAGCCCACGACCCCGGTGATCGCCAATGTGACCGGGCGCCCGTACGAAAAGGGCGCGATCGTCCGGACCCTGAGCGAGCAGCTCGTCGCGCCGGTGCGCTGGACGGACAGCATCCGCGGCCTGCTCACCCACGACACCCCGCTGGAATGCGAGGAGGTGGGCGGCAGGTCCCTGCTGCGCATGGTCGACGGCATCCGCGCCTCCTCCCCCTCTTTCTCCCCCGCCTGAAACAGGACGTGACACACATGAACAGAACAGAAAAGATCCGGCAGTTCATCGAGGACCGTTTCCTGGTCGAGTTCGGCGGCGACGTCACATCCGGCAGCGACCTCTTCAAGGCCGGAGTCATGGACTCCTTCGGCTACATCCAGCTCATGAGCTTCCTCGAGGACGAGTTCGGGATCGCCATCTCGGACGAGGACATGCTCACGAGCGTCTTCGTCTCGCTCGACGCGATCGACGGCTTCGTGGCCGGAAAGCTCTCCGAACGCCAAGGGGATGCTGCATGTGCGGGATAGCCGGATTCGTCGCGCCGTCGCTCCAGGGCGGCGCCGCGGCACCCGAGACCATCACGGCCATGCTGTCGCACATCCGTCACCGCGGGCCGGACGAGGCGGGCTACTACCTCGACGACGGCATCGCGATGGGCATGGTCCGGCTGGCGATCGTCGACCTCGCCTCCGGGCAGCAGCCGATGCCGGACGCCTCGGAGCGCTATTGGATCTGCTTCAACGGTGAGCTGTACAACCACCTCGAACTCCGCGCCGAACTGGAGCGCCTCGGCCGGACGTTCCGCACCCATTCGGACACCGAGGTGGTCCTGCAGTCCTGGATCCAGTGGGGGCCCGCCTGCCTGCCGCGTTTCAACGGCGCTTTCGCGTTCGCGATCCGGGACGCGGAGTCGGGCGAGCTCTTCCTGGCCCGTGACCGCTACGGCAAGCGCCCCCTCTTCTACACCGACCGCCCCGGCGCCTTCCTGTTCGCCTCGGAGATGAAGGCCTTCCGCGCCTTCCCCGGATTCCGTTTCGAGCTCGACCCCCGTGAGCTCGAAACGATCTACTCCGTGTGGACGCCGCTGCCCGACCGCACCCCTTTCCGGGGCGTCCGCCAGCTCCCGATGGGCAGCGTCCTCACCGTGCGCGGGGAGCACCGCGCACTGCACACCTACGAGGAACTCGGCGTCACCGCGGAACCGTTCGGCGGCTCGGAGGACGAGGCGGCGGCATTCGTCCGCGAGACGCTCCGCAGGAGCGTCGAACTGCGGCTGCGCAGCGACGTCGAGGTCGGCGTCTATCTGAGCGGCGGCCTGGACTCGTCCATCGTGACCCGGCTCGCGACGGAGCTCTCGCCGTACGAGGTGCGCACGTTCTCGGTGGAGTTCGAGGACCGCACCTTCGACGAGTCGAGCAGTCAGCAGATCGTGGCCTCCCACCTGGGGACCCGCCACTCGTCCATCGCCGTGTCGGGCACCGACATCGCCGAGGCCTTCCCGTCGGCCGTCTACCACGCCGAAGTCCCGGCGTTCCGCACCGCGTTCGTCCCCATGTATCTGCTGTCGCGCCATGTGCGCACGGCCGGCATCAAGACGATCCTCAGCGGAGAGGGCGCCGACGAGGCCTTCCTCGGCTATTCGCTGTTCCGCGAGACGCTGCTGCGCGCGTCCTGGAACGAGCTCTCGGACGAGGAACGGAAGGCGAAGCTCGCCGATCTCCACCCCGAGCTGGCGCATTTCGGCCCGGCCCACCAGAAGCACATGGCGGGGCTCTTCCGGCAGTTCTCCGTGGAGCAGCTGCCCGGCCTCTTCTCGCACGAGCTGCGCTACCAGAACGGCCGGTTCGCCGCCCGCCTGGTGCGGGACCGTGCCGAGCCCTTCGCGGACCTTCTCGAACTCGTCCGCACCACACCGGACTACGCCGCGCTGTCCGCCGTGCAGAAGGCGCAGTGGCTGGAGTACAAGACGCTGCTCCCCGGATATCTCCTCTCGACCCAGGGCGAGCGCATGGGCCTCGCGCACGGCGTCGAGAACCGGTGCCCGTTCCTCGACCCGGCGGTCGTGCGGGCGGCGGCATCGGTGAATCTGCGGTTCGACGACGGATTCACCGAGAAGGAGATCCTCAAGAAGGCGTTCCGCGGCGAGCTGCCCGAGGTGAGCATCACCCGGCGCAAGCAGCCCTACAAGGCGCCGGGCAGCGCCGTGTTCAAGGCGCAGCGGCCCGACTACCTGGAACTCCTGCTCTCCGACACGGAGCTGAAGCAGCTCGACTGCGTCGACCCGGTCTTCGCCCGCAAGCTCGTGGACAAGGTGATGTCCACCCCCGACGCGGAGATCAGCACCAAGGAGGACCAGGCATTCGTCTACCTGCTGTCGACGGCCGTCCTCCACCGGCAATTCGTGAGGAACAGGGAAGACGTGATGGGCACCCCGTCGGATGCCGAGCTGAAACTGCACACCATCGTGGACAGGCGGGGCGCATGAGCACGAACGACATTGCCATCATCGGCCTGGCCCTGAGATTCCCCGGCTCGGACACCCTCGAAGAGCTTGTGCAGCACCTTGTCGCCGGGCGGTCGCTGATTTCCGAGGTGCCGGCCGAACGCTGGGCGAAGGAACGCTGGTTCGGTGATCCGAAGGGCGGTGCCGAGAAGACCAGCAGCATCTGGGGCGGGTTCGTCGAGCACGCGGACTGCTTCGACGCCTCGTTCTTCAACATCTCCCCGCGCGAGGCGGAGAGCATGGACCCGCAGCAGCGGTTCGCCCTCGAACTCGCCTGGAAGGCCATCGAGGACGCCGGATACCGCGCGAGCGAGTTCGCGGGCACGAAGACCGGCGTCTTCATGGGCGTGTGCCACGCGGACTACGCGGAGCTCATGGAGCGCGAGGGCGTCAAGACCGACGTCTACTTCCCCACCGGCACCGCGTACTCCATCATCGCCAACCGCATCTCGTACGTCCTCGACCTCCAGGGGCCGAGCATCACCAACGACACGGCGTGCTCGTCCTCGCTCGTGTCGGTCTACGAGGCCGTCTCCGCGCTGCAGAACGGCGAATGCGGCCTCGCGCTCGCCGGCGGCGTCAACCTGGCCTGGTCGCCGAAGCACTTCGTCGCCTTCAGCCAGGCGAGCATGCTCTCCCGCACCGGCCGCAGCCGCGCCTTCGACCAGGGCGCCGACGGCTACGTGCGCGGCGAGGGCGGCGCCGTCCTGCTGCTGAAGCCGCTCGCGCAGGCGGTCGAGGACGGCGACCCGGTCCACGCCGTCATCAAGGGCATCGCCACCAACCACGGCGGGAAGACCAGTTCGCTCACGGTCACCAACCCGGCGGCCCAGGCCGACCTGATCCAGGGCCTCTACGAGCGGGCCGGCATCCGCCCGGAGACCGTCTCCTACATCGAGGCGCACGGGCCCGGGACGCCCGTCGGCGACCCGATCGAGATCGTCGCGCTCAAGCGGGCGTTCGCGAACCTCCACGCGGCGCAGGGCACCGAACCGGAGCCCGGCACCTGCGGCATCGGCTCGGTCAAGACAAACATCGGGCACCTCGAGGGCGCCGCGGGCGTCGCCGGGATGGCCAAGGTGATCGGCGCCCTCGCGACCGGGACGCTCCCCGCCACCGCCGGCTTCGAGGTGCAGAACAAGCTCATCAAGCTCGACGGCAGCCCGTTCGACATCGTCGGCGGCACCCGGCCGTGGACCGCCCCGGCCGGCGGCGCCCCGCGCCGCGCGGGCGTGAGCTCGTTCGGCTTCGGCGGGACGAACGCCCACGTCGTGCTGGAGGAGCACCGCAGCGAGGAGCACCACGAGGCGCAGGACGGGCCGCACATCGTCCCCCTCTCCGCCAAGACCCCCGAGCGGCTGCGCGCCGTCGCCCGCGCCCTCCTCGACCACCTGCGTGCACCCGAGCCCGGCGACGAGGTCGCCGCCGCCCTGCGCCCGCCGCAGGCCCTCGCCGACATCGCCCACACCCTGCAGACCGGCCGCGAACCGATGCCCGCCCGCGTGGCGTTCGTCGTCGCGGACCTGGCCGAACTGCGCACCGCGCTCGCCTCGTTCGTGGCCGGCACGCTGGGCGACGGCGAGGCCCACGGCATCGCCGACGAGACGGCCACCCGGTGGGCCGGGGGCGGCACCGTCGACTGGGCCGGACTCGGCAGCACCGGGCGCCGGCTGCGGCTCCCCACCTACCCGTTCGCGCGCGAGCGGCACTGGTTCCGGGTGCCGGAGGCCACGCCCGGGCAGCAGGCCGTGCTGCACCCGCTCGTGCACCGCAACACCTCCGACCTCTCCGAGCAGCGCTACAGCTCGTCCTTCACCGGGGACGAACCGTTCCTGGCCGCGCACCAGGTGCGCGGTGCCCGCGTGCTGCCCGCCGTGGCGTACGCGGAGATGGCCCGCGCGGCGGTGGAGTACGCCGCCGGGGACGGGGCACTGGTGCGGCTGCGGGACGTCGCGTGGCTGCGGCCGCTCGTCGCGGGCGCGGCACCGGTCGACGTCCACGTGGGGCTCGTGCCCGGCGAGAACGGCCGGATCGCGTTCGAGGTGTACTCCGGCCCGTCGGCACAGGACCCGTCGGCCGTCGTCCACAGCCGGGGCACCGCCGAACCGGGCACGCCCGGGGAGCCGGTGACGCTCGACCTCGACGCCCTGCGCGCCGCGTGCCCCACGTCGCGCGCCGCCGAGGACGTCTATGCCGCCTTCCGCGAGCAGGGCCTGGAGTACGGGCCCGCCATGCGCGGTCTGCGTGAAATCCACCTGGGGTCCGGGGAGTTGCTCGCCCGTGTCGCCCGGCCCGCGGAGGCGGGTCCGGACGACGGTGCCGTGCTGCCCCCGAGCGTGCTCGACGCCGCCTTCCAGGCCTCGCTGGTGCTGATGGCGGAGACGGCGGACGCCCCGGCCCGGGGTCCCGTCCTGCCGTTCACGCTGGAGGAGCTCGACGTCCACGGGCCGTGCCCGGCCGACACGTGGGCCCGGGTGCGGCGGCGCGAAGGCAGCGGCGTGCTCGACACGTTCGACATCGACCTGTGCGACGCCGACGGCGTCGTCGCCGTCCGGCTGCGCGGCCTGGTGCAGCGCACGGTCGCCGAGAAGACCGGCCGCGTCGTCACGGCGACGTGCGAGTGGACCGATGTGCCCGCCGAACAGGGCGCCGCCGCCACGCTGCACGGCTTCGTCGCCGGCAAGGCGGCCGAACCCGCGGACGGCATCGCGCTCACGCGCCTCCCCGACGTCACCCCCGACCGCATCGCCGACGGCGCGGACGCCGTGCTGGGCGCGGTGTTCGCGCGGGTGAAGGAGCTGGTGGCGTCCCGGCCCGGTACCGCGCAGCGCTGCGTCGTCCTCGTCGACGACCGGGTGCCGCGGCACTTCCACGCCCCGCTCACCGGTCTGTTCCGCACCGTCGCCCTGGAGAACCCGCTCGTCTCCGGCCGCGTGGTGCGCGTCCCCCACCTCGGCACCGCGACTCCCCGGCGGCTGGCGGACGTTCTCCGCGCGGAGGCCGCGGACATCGCATCCGATGCCGAGATCCGGTACACGGCGGACGGCACCCGCCAGGCGTGGCGCCCCGTCGACGTCGACCTCGGCGCCGGCCCGGAGGTCCCGCCGCTGAAGGAGGGCGGCGTCTACTGGCTGACCGGCGGACTCGGCGGCCTGGGACGGCACTTCGCCCGCTACATCGGGCGCTGCACGGGCACCACCGTCGTCCTGAGCGGCAGGACCGCCGACGAGGCGGCCCTGGCCGCACTGCGCGAGGCCGGGGTCGACGCCCACTTCGTCCCCGCCGACGTCACCGACAAGGCGGACGTCGAACGCACCGTCCGCGCGATCCTGCGCGAGCACGGTTCGCTCGACGGCATCGTCCATGCGGCGGGCGTGCTGCGCGACGCGTACGTCCTGCACAAGGACGCGGACGACCTTCCGGCCGTCATGGCGCCGAAGGTGCGCGGCGTGCTCAACCTCGATGCGGCGACACGCGACCTCGGGCTCGACTTCTTCGTCGTCTTCTCGTCCGTCGCGGGTGTCTACGGCAACTCCGGGCAGTCCGACTACGCGGCGGCCAACGCCTTCCTGGACGCGTTCGCCGGGCACCGGCGGACGCTGGCGGACGTCGGCGAGCGATCGGGCCGCACCGTCGCCCTCAGCTGGCCGCTGTGGGCGGACGGCGGGATGACGGCGGACGCCGTGACGCAGGAGGCGATGCGCCGCCAGCGCGGCTGGGAGCCGCTGCCGACGGAACCCGGCCTGCGCGTGTTCGGCGGCGCCCTGGCCGACGGGCCCGGGCACGTCGTCGTGGCGTACGGAACGGACGCGACCATGGCGCCCGAGGGGCGCACCGTGACCGCGCCGGTGTCCGCGGTCGTCGCGGAGCCCATCGCCGAGGGCGGCCTGGAGGAGCGAACGGCCGTCTTCCTCAAGCGCATTCTGGGCGAGGTGCTGCACCGCGACCCGGAGACGATCGACCCCGCGGTCAACCTCGTCGAGTACGGGATCGACTCGCTGAGCATCCTGGAGACGACGGGCCGCCTGGAGGACGTCTTCGGCCCGCTCTCGAAGACGATCTTCTTCGAGTACGTGAACGTCGAAGGCGTGGCCGGGTACTTCGCCGAGGCGCACCGCGAGAAGCTCGAATCCGTCCTCGGCGGCGCGCAGGCCCCGGAGGCTCCCGCGGCCCCTGCGGCCCCCGCAGCCCCGGTGGAGCGGCGCGCCCGCTTCGCCGCCCCGCGGGTCACGCAGGGTGAAACGACCGCCGCGCGCGACGACTACCACGACATCGCCATCATCGGCATCTCCGGCCGCTACCCGGGTGCCGAGACGCTCGACGAACTGTGGTCCGTCCTCGAAGAGGGCCGCCACAGCTTCGAGGAAGTCCCCCGCGACCGCTGGGACCACGACGCGCTGTACAGCCGCGACCGCGATGTCCTCGGCAAGAGCGTCATCCGCACGGGCACCTTCCTGCGCGGCATCGACGAGTTCGACCCCCGCTACTTCCGCGTCTCGAAGCGCGAGGCCGAGCGGATGTCGCCGGAGGTGCGGCTCTTCCTGCAGGCCGGCGTCGAGGCGCTGGAGGATGCGGGGTACTCGCGGGAGACGATCCAGCGGCAGTACCAGGGCGACGTGGGCGTGCTCGTCGGCACGATGAGCAACCACTACAACCTGTACGGCTTCCAGAACAACCTCACGCGCGGCGCCCCGGCGAGCGGCAGCTACACCGGGACGCTCCCCAACATGCTGTCGTACTTCTACGGGCTCACCGGCCCGTCGGTGTTCCTCGACACCATGTGCTCGGGTTCGTCGACGTGCGTGCACCAGGCCGTTCAGATGCTGCGCAACCGCGAGTGCCGGATGGCGGTCGCGGGCGGCGCGAACCTCCTGCTGCACCCGTACAACCTCGTCTCCTCGTCGCAGGAGCACTTCACGACCGCCACCTCGGACGTGATCCGCAGCTTCGGCCTCGGTGCGGACGGCACGATCCTCGGCGAGGGCGTCGGTGCCGTCGTCCTCAAGCCGCTGGTCGAGGCCGAGCGCGACGGCGACCACGTGTACGCCGTCATCAAGGGCACCGCCCTGTCCAACGCCGGTGTGCGCAACGGGTTCACCGTCCCGAACCCGCACATGCAGGCGCGCGCGATCGAGAAGGCCATCGACGACGCGGGCGTCGACCCGCGCACCATCGGCTATGTGGAAGGCCACGGGTCGGGCACCTCGCTCGGCGACCCGATCGAGGTCAAGGCGCTCACCACCGCCTTCCGGAAGCACACGGACGCCACGCAGTTCTGCGCCCTCGGCTCGGTGAAGTCCAACATGGGCCACCTGCTGCACGCGGCCGGCATGGTCGGCCTCGCGAAGGTGCTCCTGCAGTTCCGCGAGGGCACGCTCGTGCCGTCGCTGCACAGCTCCGAGCTCAACCCGGACATCGACTTCGCCGCCACGCCCTTCCGGGTGCAGCGCGAACTCGCCCCGTGGGAGCCGGTGACCACGACCGAGGACGGGCGCACGGTCGTCCATCCGCGGCGCGCCGGACTCACCTCGATCGGTGCGGGCGGGATGAACTCGCACATCGTCCTGGAGGAGTACGTGCCCGCCGCCGGCGCCCCGCGCCGCGAGCACGACGGGCGCGCCGAGCTGTTCGTCTTCTCCGCGATGACCGACGAGGCGCTCGCCGCGTACCTCACCCGCTTCCGCGCGTACCTGGCCGGAGTCGACGAGGCCGACCTGCCCGCGGTCGCCTTCACGCTGCGCGTGGGCAAGAACGAACTCCCGCGCCGCTGGGCCTTCCTGGCGCAGGACGCGCACACGGCCGCCGAGGCGATCGGCCGCTACCTCGCGGGCGACCGCGACCTCGCCGCCGCCCTCGCGGGCGACGACCCGCGGTCGGCGACGGCACGCGAGCTCGCCACCGCGTGGGTGGGCGGCAGGCGGACCGACTGGGACCTGCTGGACGACTCCCGCCCGCAGCGCCGCGTCTCCCTCCCGGCCTATCCCTTCGAGCGGGTGCGCTGCTGGGTCGAGCAGGAGGACGGCGCACCGTCCGTGCTCGCGCCGCTCGCCCTGCGCGACAAGGTGCATCCGCTGCTCGGGCGCAACGAGTCCGACGTCGACGGGCTGCGCTACGTCCTCGACGTCCACCTCGGCGACCTCGCCGACTACGGGCTGCAGCACGGCCGGACGCCCGGGATCGTCCCGACGTTCGCCGTCGAGTCGGCGTTCGCCGCGGCCAGGGTCTCGGGCTTCGCCGCCGATGCGGTGGTGAGCGGCCTGCGCATGACGGGCCCGGCCGACTGGACGGCAACTGAGCGCCTGGTCACGGAGTTCGCCGTCACGGGTGACGGCACGGCCTCCGGTGCCGTGTCGGCGGAGGACGCGTCGGGCGCACGCGTGCCGGTCGCGCAGTTCACCGTGCGGCCGGGGGACGGCCGGCTCGCGCCGGCTCCCGAGCAGCTCTCCCTGGCCACCGCGGTGCGTACCCTCGGCAAGGCGGAGGCGCTGGCGGAACTGGCCGAGGGCGGCACGGAGTACGAGCCGTTGTCCTCCGGCCTCACCGGGGCGTACCGGCTGCGGGACGGCCGGATCGTCCTCGGCGTCGCCGCACCGGAGCTCCAGCGGGACCACGCCCGGCGCAACGTCACCCTCCCGCCGTTCGTCCTCGCCGCCGTCGCGCAGGCGGTCCGCCTCGCGGCGCAGGCCGCGCCGCGCCGGATCGGCGAGGTGCGGCTGTACGGCGACGCCGCCGAAACGGCTTATGTGCTCTGCGAGTTCGCCGCCGGACGCATCCGGCTGCTGGGCCGGGACGGTGCGGTGCTGGGCGAGTTCACCGGGGTGGACTGCGACGAGACGGCTGCCGTGGCTGCGGCGACCGAGCCCGTGCAGGCCTCCCGGACCCCCGCGGACGGCGTGCTCGCCTCCGTGGTGGACGAGCTGCGCGACATCGCGGCGGGCATCCTGAAGTTCGAGGCCGCCGAGCTGGACGTACACACGACGTTCGACGCCTTCGGCTTCGACTCGATCTCGCTCGTGTCGTTCGCCAAGCAGGTGCGGGAGCGGCTCGGCGCCGACCTGAGCCCCGCGGCGTTCTTCGACGTGAACACGTTCGACGCGCTGGGCAGGCATCTGGTCGCGGACCTGGGTGCGCATGGGCCGACGCCGGCGGTCGAAGAAATCGTCGAAGCCGAGGTACCGGCGGCCGCCCCCGCCCCCGTGCCGGACGGCGGGCCGCTCCGCATCGCCGTCATCGGTGCCGCGGGCCGCTTCCCCGGCGCCCCCGACCTGGCCGCGTACTGGGCGAACCTCGTCGACGGCAGGGACTCCGTCTCGGAGTTCCCCCTGCACCGCTACGACGCCGCCTACCGCGCCACCGTCGAGGCGTCCGACTTCCCGCGGCACGCGGGGGTCCTGGACGACGTCGACGCCTTCGACGCGGGCTTCTTCCAGATCTTCCCGCGCGAGGCGGAGCTGATGGACCCGCAGCACCGCCTCGCCCTCGAAACGGTCTGGAACGCGCTGGAGGACAGCGCGTACACGCCCGCGGACCTGCCGAAGAACACCGGCCTGTTCCTCGGCGTCTCGGGCACCGACTACGCCACCCTCCTCACGGCGTACGGCACGCCGCCGGACGCGTTCACCTCGACGGGCAACGCGCACTCGATGCTCGTCAACCGCATCTCGTACGTGCTCGACGTGCGCGGCCCCAGCGAGCCCGTGGACACGGCCTGTTCGAGCTCGCTCGTCGCCGTGCACCGGGCCGTCGAGGCCATCCGCTCCGGGGCCTGCGACGTGGCGGTGGCCGGCGGGGTCAACCTGCTGCTGAGCGTCGACACGTTCGTCAGCGCGCACCGCGCCGGGATGCTCAGCCCGGACGGCCGCTGCAAGACGTTCTCCGCCGACGCGGACGGCTATGTGCGCGGCGAGGGCGTCGGCGCCGTCGTCCTCAAGCCTCTCGCCGCGGCCGAGCGGGACGGCGACGCGATCCTGGGCGTCATCGTCGGCAGCGCCGAGAACCACGGCGGCCGGGCCAACTCCCTGACGGCGCCCAACGCGGACGCCCAGGCCGAGCTCGTCACCGCGGCCATGGGCGGCACGGACCCCGACACCGTCGGCTACATCGAGGCCCACGGCACCGGGACCGCGCTCGGCGACCCGGTCGAGGTGCGCGCGCTGCAGACCGCGTTCCGGCGGCTCGGGAGCAGCAACCGCGGCACCTGCGGGCTGAGTTCGGTGAAGACGAACATCGGCCACCTGGAGGCCGCGGCGGGCATCGCCGGCTTCCTCAAGGTGCTCCTCGCGATGCGGCACGGCGTGCTTCCCGCCACGCAGCACTGCCGCGAGATCAACCCCTACATCCAGCTCGACGGAGGGCCTTTCCACATCGTGCGCGAGAACGAACCCTGGCAGCGCCCCCGCGACCGCGACGGTGCCCTCGCACCGCGGCGTGCGGGTGTGAGCAGCTTCGGCTTCGGCGGTGCGAACTGCCATGTCGTCGTGGAGGAGTACACACCGGACGGCGACGTCCGTGACGACGACGCCGCGCAGACGACCGCCGTCGTGCCGCTCTCGGCCCGCACGGGCGAGCAGCTGCGCGACCGGGCGGCGGGCCTGCTGCAGTACCTGGAGACGACGGAGCGCCCGGCGGCGCTCGCCTCGATCGCCTGGACCCTGCAGGCGGGGCGCGCCCCGATGGCCGAGCGGGCCGGCTGGGTCGTGGCCTCGCACGGCGAACTCGCCGAGCGGCTCCGCGCGTTCCTCGCGGGCGACGGCGGCCGCACGGCGGAGCCGGGGACGGTGCTCGCCCGCTGGCTCGCGGGGGACGTGCCGGACTGGCGTGCGCTGTACGGGGCGAGGACGCCACGGCGGGCGCATCTGCCGGCGTATCCGTTCGCGCGGGAGCGGTACTGGATCCCCGGCCAGGAGAAGGCTGTTCCCACGGCGCGCACGACGCTCCTCACGCCCCGCTGGGCGGAGCGGCGACCGGGTGCGACGGCGGCCGGGGCCGACCGCCGTGTGGTGATCCTCTGCGGGAGCCTGGTGTCGGCGCGAAGTGCGCTGGACGATGTCCGTTGCGTGCCGGTGGAGACGTCCCGGCAGCGGACCGACAGCCGCTTCACGGACGTCTCGCGCCAGGTCTTCGGCATCGTCCGGGATCTCGCCGCCGAGGCGCAGGAGGGCAGGACGCTCGTCCAGGTGCTGACGGACGAGCCGGTCGATCTCGCGCTCGGCGGGCTGCTGCGGACGGCGACGCTGGAGCACCCGCGGCTCACGGGCCAGGTCATCTGCCTCGAGGGCGGGGCCCGTTCGGGCGCGGACGTGGCCGCGATCGCCGCGGAGAACGCACCGGGCGCGGCGGAGGACGGTCTCGTCCGCTACCGGGGCGGCGTGCGCACCGTGTGCACCTGGGATGCGGTGGCGCCGCAGCCGGGTGGCGGTGCGGGGGTGCCGTGGCGGGACGGCGGCGTCTACCTGATCACGGGCGGCGCGGGCGGCATCGGTGCCGTCGTCGCACGGCGGATCGCGCAGGACGTGGCACGGCCGGTGCTCGTCCTCACCGGCCGGTCCGCGCGGGACGCGCGCATCGACGCGCTCGTCGGCGAACTCCGGGCCGCGGGGGCGGACGCCCGTTACGAACAGGCGGACGTCTCGCGCTGGGAGGAGGTGCGCCACGTGGTGGCGCACGTCCGGGAGACGGCGGGGGAGATCCACGGTGTCATCCACTCCGCCGGAGTGATCCGCGATGCGCTGCTGACGCGCAAGACGGCCGAGGAGTGGGAGGACGTACTGGCACCGAAGGCCGCGGGCCTGGTGAACCTGGACCGCGCGATCGGCAGTGCGCCGCTCGGCTTCCTGATCGCCTTCTCCTCCGGCGCCGCGGTCACCGGCAACCCCGGGCAGGCGGACTACGCCACGGCCAACGCCTTCGTCGACGCCTTCGCCGCGGGGCGCGCTGCGCGCGTGGCGGCCGGGGAGTGCTCGGGCCGCACGCTGTCGGTGGCGTGGCCGCTGTGGAAGGACGGCGGCATGACGGTCGACGAGGCCGGCCTGGCCTACCTGTGGCAGAGCCGGGGCCTGTCCCCCATGCCGTCGCCGCAGGGCCTCGCGGCCCTGACGGACGCGTGGGCACTGGGCACCGACCGGGTGTGGGTCCACCACGGGGACCCGGCAAGGGCGTTGGGGCCGGAGTCGGAGCCGGAGCCGGTTGCCGCCACCGCCCCGTCCGACCGGCTGACCCGGGAGACCCTCCGCCTCCTCACGGCGCTGTACGCGCGGGTCACCAAGCTGGGGGCAGTGGACCCGGACGAGCAACTCGGCTCGGCGGGCCTCGACTCGATCACGGTGCTGCAGCTGAACAGGGAGCTGGCGGCGGTGTTCGGGGAGGTCTCGAAGACACTGTTCTACGAGTTCCCGACGCTGCGCGCGGTAGCGGCGCACCTGGTGGAGAAGCACGCACCGGAGGCGCAGGAGTGGACGGGCGTGTCACCCCGTCAGGGGCGCGGGGAACTGCGCGAGCAATCACAGCCGACCCGCGGCCGCACAACTGCAGAGGCACCCCCCACGGACCGCGAACCGGTCGCCGTCATCGGTATGAGCGGCCGCTACCCCGGTGCCCCCGACCTCGCCGCCTTCTGGGAGAACCTCGCGGCCGGCCGCGACGGCATCGGCACCGTGCCGGCGGACCGGTGGTCGCTCGACGGGTTCTTCGAGGCCGACCGGTCGGCCGCCGTCGCCAACGGCCGCAGTTACAGCAAGTGGGGCGGGTTCCTCGACGGGTTCGCCGACTTCGATCCGCTGTTCTTCCGGATCTCGCCGCGCGAGGCGTACGCCATGGACCCGCAGGAGCGGCTCTTCCTGCAGGCATCCTGGGAGGTGCTGGAGGACGCCGGGTACGCCCGCGCCGAGCTCGCCCGCCGTCACGGCCGGCGCGTCGGCGTGTTCGCCGGCGTCACCAAGTCCGGTCATGCGCGGCACGCCCCCGCCCGCCTGCCCTCCGGCGAGACCGTCGTCCCTGCCCTCTCCTTCGCCTCGCTCAGCGCCCGTACCTCGTACGTGCTGGACCTGCGCGGCCCGAGCCTGACGCTCGACACGATGTGCTCGGCGTCGCTCACCGCGATCCACGAGGCGTGCGAGCACCTGCACCAGGGCGCGTGCGAACTCGCCATCGCCGGTGGCGTCAACCTCTACCTGCACCCGCTGGACTACATCGAGCTGTGCAGCTCGAACATGCTGGCCGCCGGCCCCGAATGCCGCAGCTTCGGCGACGGAGGCGACGGGTTCGTCCCCGGCGAGGGTGTCGGCGCCGTCCTGCTCAAGCCCCTGTCGCGCGCCCTCGCCGACGGTGACCGCGTGCTGGCGGTGATCCGTGGGACGAGCATCAACCACGGCGGCCGGTCGCACGGTTACACGGTGCCCAGCCCGGGCGCCCAGGCGGAGCTGATCCGCGACGCGCTGACGCGCGCAGGCGTCTCGGCGCGCGAGGTCGGCTACGTCGAAGCGCACGGCACCGGCACCGAGCTCGGCGACCCGATCGAGGTGACGGGCCTGACCCGGGCCTTCGAACAGGACACGGCAGACCGGCAGTTCTGCGCCCTCGGCTCCGTGAAGTCCACCATCGGACACCTGGAGGCCGCCGCGGGCATCGCGGGCCTCACCAAGGTCGTCCTGCAGATGCAGCACAAGCAGCTCGTACCGAGTCTGCACGCCGACACCCCCAACCCGAACATCGACTTCGGGCGGACGCCGTTCTTCCTGCAACGTGAGCTCGCACCGTGGCAGCCGGCCGACGGGCCGCGCATCGCCTCGGTCTCCTCGTTCGGCGCGGGCGGCTCCAACGCCCACGTGATCCTGGAGGAGTTCGAAGCACCCGCCGTCCCGGCGGACGGCGGCGGCGAGCACCTCGTCGTCCTGTCCGCGCGCACGCCGGAGCAGCTCCACGACGCGGCCGCACGGCTGGCCGGTCACCTTGAGCAGAACGACGTCCCCGTGGCCGACCTCGCCTTCACGCTCCGGACCGGGCGCGAGGCGATGAAGGAGCGCCTGGCCACCGTCGCCTCGTCCAGCGCCGAACTGTGCCGCACCCTCCGCGCGTTCCTCGCCGAGGGCGACACGGCGGCGGGCGTCCACCGCGGCACCGCCGGGCACACCCGCGGCCTCCTCGCGGAGATCGCCGGTGACGAGGACTTCCAGGAGTTCCTCGCCACCCGCTGGGGCCGCGCGGGCAAGCTCGACCGGCTCGCCGCCCTCTGGGCCGACGGCGCCGACCTCGACTGGCACGCCCTGGACCCCGGGACGACGCCGCGCCGCCGGATCGCCCTGCCCACGTACCCGTTCGCGCGCGACCGCTACTGGATCGGCGACCTCGCCCCGGTCCCGGCCGGCAACGTCCCGGCCGGCAGCGCCACGACCGGCACCATCACGTCCGCTCCGCCCGCCGCGGAGCCGGAGGAGACCATGAACGTCACGCACCTGGACGAGCAACTCCCGCGCCTCGTGCGGGAGACGCTCGCGAAGGCGCTCGCGATGCAGGAGCACGAGATCGACGGCGCCCTCGCCTTCGCGGACTACGGCCTGGACTCCATCCTCGCCGTCCGCGTCGTGCACGAGCTCAACGAGGCGCTGTCGCTCGACCTTTCGACGAGCGTCGTCTACGACCACAGCACCGCCGACCGCCTCACCGCGCACGTCCTCGCGGAGCACCGCAAGGCCACCCCCGTCCCTGTCCCCGTCCCCGCCTCCGCCCCCGCCCCGCGGAGCACCGGGCGGCGCACGCCCATCGCCATCGTCGGGATGAGCGGCCGGTTCGCCGGTTCCGACTCGCCCGACGAGCTGTGGGCCCATCTGGCGGCCGGTGACGACCTCGTCACCGAGGCCACCCGCTGGGACCTCGACGGCGCGCGCTGCACCCGCGGTGCGTTCCTCGACGGCATCGACGAGTTCGACCCGCTGTTCTTCAACATCTCCGGCGTCGAGGCCGCCGTGATGGACCCGCAGCAGCGGCTGCTGCTGGAGGAGTGCTGGAAGGCACTGGAGGACGCCGGTTACGCGGGCCGGCAGATGAACGAGCGCCGTTGCGGCGTCTACGTCGGCTGCTGGGACGGCGACTACCAGACCCTCGTCGGCGAGAACGCCCCGGCCCAGGCCTTCTGGGGCAACACGGCCTCCTTCGTCCCCAGCCGCATCTCGTACTTCCTCAACCTCAAGGGCCCCGCCATCGCGGTCGACACCTCGTGTTCGAGCTCGCTCGTCGCGATCGACCTGGCGTGCAAGGACCTGTGGGCGGGCGAGACGAGCATGGCCCTGGCGGGCGGCGTCTATGTGCAGAGCACGCCGCGGCTGTACGACCTGGCCGGGCGCGCCGGGATGCTCTCGCCGACCGGCCGCTGCCACGCCTTCGACCATCGCGCCGACGGGTTCGTCCCGGGCGAGGCCGTCGGCGTCCTCGTCCTCAAGCGGCTCGAGGACGCCCTGGCCGACGGCGACCACATCCACGGCGTGATCAACGGCTCCGGCGTCAACCACGACGGCGCGACGAACGGGATCACCGCGCCGAGTTCGGTGTCGCAGGAGAGCCTGCTGAGCGAGGTGTACGCGGCCTACGGCATCGACGTCGAGCAGATCCAGCTCGTCGAGGCGCACGGCACGGGCACGAAGCTCGGCGACCCGATCGAGTTCGAGGCGCTGACGCGCGCGTTCCGCAAGGGCACGGACCGGACCGGCTACTGCGCGCTGGGTTCCGTCAAGACGAACCTGGGCCACACCCAGCACGCGGCCGGTGTCGCCGGTGTGCTCAAGGTGCTGCTGGCGCTGAAGAACGAGCAGATCCCCGCGTCCCTGCACTTCGAGGCGGCCAACGAGGCCGTCGACCTGGCCGCCAGCCCCTTCTACCTGCCGACGCGCACCCGCAAGTGGGAGGCGCCCGGCGCCGGTCCGCGCCGCGGCGTGGTGAGCTCCTTCGGCGCGAGCGGGACGAACGCGCACCTCGTCATCGAGGAGGCACCGGCCGCGCTGCGCGCACGGACCCCGCGCACCGCCCACCTGATCGTGCTGTCGGCACACTCGCGCGAGCAGCTCGCGCAGCAGGTGACGCGCCTGGCGGCGCACCTGCGCCGCGAACCGGCCCTGGAATGCGGCGACATCGCCTACACGCTCCTGGCCGGGCGGGAGCACTTCGGCCACCGCTTCGCGTGCGTCGTCCGCGACCGCGCCGAGCTCCTGACGGTCCTGGACGAAGGCCTGTCCGGTTCCCGGGCGTTCACCGGCGAGCCGATGCCCGCCGGCAGCTCCCGGCCGGCGGCGGAGGCGGTGCGCCTCGGCTCCCCCGCGTCGCCCGCGTACCGCAACGACCTGGAGACACTCGCCGGGGTCTATGTGCGGGGCGCCGCGCTCGACCACGACGCACTGTTCGCCGCGGGCGACCGCAACCGTGTCCCGCTGCCGACCTACCCGTTCGCCCGCGAGAGCCACTGGGCGGCACCGACACCGCCGCGCCGGTCGGCACGGCCCGTGCCGGCTGCGGCTGTTGAGGGGTCGGCCCGGGGTCTGCCGCAGACTCCCGTGATGCCGGCCGGTGACGAGCGCGCGCTGCACGCCCCCGTCACGCTGACCGGTGACGAGTCCGTCCTCCGCGACCATCTGGTGCACGGCCGCCGGGTCCTGCCCGGTGTCGCCCACCTGGAGATGGCCCGCGAGGCCGCGGCCCGCGCGCTCGGGGCCGCAGCCGCGGAACCCCTCACGATGCGGAACGTCACCTGGGTGCGGCCGCTCGTCTGCGACGGCACGCCCGTCGAGGTGGACGTCCGGGTGAAGCCCGCGCACGACGGCGGGGTCTCCTTCGAAGTGACCGCGGACGCCACGGTGTTCAGCGAGGGCCGGGTGGCCCGGAACACCGGTCCGCGCCCGGCGCGCGCCGACCTCGCGGCCCTGCGCGCCGCATGCTCAACCCCCGTGTCCGCGGCCCGTATCGGCGAGGCGCTCGTGTCGATGGGCATCAGCCACGGCCCGGCGCTCCGCGCGATCGCCGAGGCCCATACCGGCCCCGGCACCGTGCTCGCCCGGCTCGCCCTCCCGGCCGCGGCCGACGGCGGTGCGGAGTACGTGCTGCACCCGGCGCTGATGGACTCGGCCATCCAGGCCTCCATGGCCCTGCACCTCGGCGGCACTTCGGAGGACACCACGGTGCCCTTCGCCCTCGACCGGCTCGACGTCTTCGCCCCCTGCACGTCCTCGATGTGGGCCGTCGTCCGCACCGCGGACACCGGTTCCGCGGGCAGCACGGTCGAGCGGCTCGACATCGATCTCCTCGACGCGGACGGCGCGGTGTGCGTCCGTATGACCGGCTACGCCTCGCGCCGCTCCCCCGCCCCGGTGCCCGCGTACTTCGCGCCCGTGTGGGACACGGTCCCGGCGGCCGAGGACGCTGTGCGCGTCCCTGCCCGGCAGGACCGCGTCCTGGTCGTCGGCGGAACGGACGCCCAGCGCGCGGCCATTGCGCTCGACCACCCGGACGCCCGGACGTGGGACCTCGGCCCGGATGCGTCGGTCGACGAGATCGCCCGCGCCCTGCAGGCCGGCGGCCCGCTCGACCACCTCGTGTGGATCGCCCCCGGCACCGCGCCGGAGCCGGGCGACGCGGCAGGCTTCGTCGCCGCGCAGGAGGAGGGCGTCATCGCGGCCTTCCGCATGATCAAGGCCCTGGTGCGGACGGGCCACGACGCCCGCCCGCTGGGCATCACGCTGGTCACGCGACGCGCCCTCGTCACGCACACCGGCGAGGACGTCCGGCCCGCCCACGCCGGACTGCACGGCCTCTTCGGCTCGCTGGGGCGCGAGTACACGCACTGGACCGTGCGCCGCACCGACCTCGACGACACCGTCTGGCCCGCGGACCTCACGGCACTGCCCGCGCACTCGCACGGCGACACCTGGGCGCTCCGCTCGGGCCAGTGGCTCGGCCGCCGGCTCGCCCCGTGCGCCACGGCCCCCGCGCCCGCGGCCCCGTACCGCGAGGGCGGCGTGTATGTGGTGATCGGCGGCGCGGGCGGCCTGGGCACGGCCTGGACGCAGCACGTCGTCGAGCGCCACGGCGCCCGCGTGGTGTGGATCGGGCGCCGGGCCCATGACGCGTCCGTCGAAGCCAAGTTGCGAGGGATCCGCGGCCGCGGCGAGGTCCACTACATCTCGGCCGACGCCACCGACCCGGAGGCACTGCGCCGCGCCCACGCCGAGGTCAAGAGCCGGTACGGGCGGATCGACGGCGTGATCCAGGCCGCGCTCGTGCTGCGCGACCAGACCCTGGCCGCCATGGACGAGTCCGCCTTCCGCGCGGCCCTGGCCGCCAAGGTCGACGCAAGTGCCGCCATGGCCCGGGCCTTTGCGGACGAGCAGCTCGACTTCGTCCTCTTCTTCTCCTCGCTCCAGTCCTTCAGCACGGCGGCCGGGCAGAGCAACTACGCGGCCGGCTGCACCTTCAGCGACTCCTACGCCCACCTGCTGTCCCGGCACTGGAGCTGCCCGGTGAAGGTGATGAACTGGGGCTGGTGGGGCAGCATCGGCAGTGCGGCCTCCGACTTCCACCGGCAGCACATGGCCCGCTGGGGGCTGCTGTCGATCGAGCCGCCGGAGGGCATGGCGGCCCTCGGCACGCTCCTCGCCGGACCGCAGGCGCAGGCCGGCTTCGTCAAGGTGACCGGACTGGACGCCCTCGAAGCGATCGATCCCGCGACGCGGACGACGGTGTACGGGCGGACCGCGGAGCACATCCCGGCCCACGCGGTCACCGCACGGCCCGCGGCGCCGGAGGCGCGCGAGACGCTGCGCGCGATGGCCGAGTGGCGCGCGGCGGAACGCGACCCGATCCTCGCCCGGATGACCCGCGCCCACCTGCAGGCGCTCGGCGCCGACACGGTGGCGTCGCGCGAACGCGCCGGAATCCTCGACCGGTACACCACCTGGCTCGACCACGCGCTGCGCATGTCCCCCGACTCGGCCCCGCCGCTCGACGTCGTCACCCGCGAGTGGGACGAGCGCCGCGCGGCCTGGTCCGCCGACCCGGACAAGAGGGCCGAACTCGCGCTCGTCGACGCCACGTTGCGTGCCCTGCCCGACATCCTGACCGGCCGCACGCGCCCCACGGACGTCATGTTCCCGCGCGGCTCAGTCGAGCTCGTCGAGGGCTGCTACCGCAACAACCGGGTGGCCGACACCTACAACCGGGCCATGGCCGACGCCGCGGTGTCCGTGGTGACGGAGCGGCTGCGCCGCGAGCCGGGTGCGCGGCTGCGCATCCTGGAGATCGGCGCGGGCACGGGCGGCACGAGCGTGGGGATGTTCGCCGCGCTGCGTCCGTTCCAGGAGCACATCGAGACCTACACCTACACGGATCTGTCCAAGGCGTTCCTGAACCGCGCGCGTTCCGAGTACGGGCCCGACGTGCCGTACCTGACGTGCACGCGCTTCGACGCGGAACAGCCGCTCGCCGGCCAGGGCATCGCCGCGGGCAGCTTCGACCTCGTCATCGCCGCCAACGTCCTGCACGCCACCAGCGACACCCGCAACACGCTCCGCAACGCCAAGGCGGCGCTGCGGGACGGGGGCTGGCTGCTGCTGAACGAGCTCGCGCAGTTCGACGTCTTCAGTCACCTCACGTTCGGCCTGCTCGAAGGCTGGTGGCTGTTCGAGGACGCGCCGCTGCGCATCCCGGGCTCGCCCGCGCTGTCGCCGGAGAGCTGGCGGGACGTGCTGCACGGCGAGGGCTTCCCGTCGGTGGTCTTCATGCTGCCGGAGGCGGACGGGCTGGGGCAGCGGATCATCGCGGCGGAGAGCGACGGGGTGGCGCGCCAGCGGGTCGCCCTGCCGGCGGCTGATGCGACGACAGCGCCGGCACCGGTGCCCGCGCCCACGACTCCGGCTCCGGCTCCGGCTCCCGTTGCGACCCCGCCGGCTCCCGAGCCCGCGCCGCAACTGCCCGTCGCGGACCGCGGCGAGACGCTGACCGCTTACCTGCGCGAGAAGGCGGCGGACACTCTCCGCATCCCCGCGGAGAAGATCGACGCGACGGTGCCGCTGTCGCACTACGGCATGGACTCGATCCTCGTCCTGCAGCTGACCAACGCACTCCGCGAGGACCTGGGCGAGGTCTCGTCCACGCTGCTCTTCGACGCGGAGTCGGTCGAGGCGCTCGCGGAGCACTTCCTCGCCGAGGGAGGCGAGCGCGTCGATGCGCTGGTCGCGCGGCTGCGGCCCGACGTCCCCGCCGCCGCCCCGGCCTACGAACCGGCCCCCGAACCGGCGCCCGCGGCGCAGGGGCTCGGCGCGCTGTTCCGCACGGCGGCCCGCGCGGGCAAACTGGAGCGGATCAGCACGCTGTTGACGGCGGCCGCGGAACTCCGGCCGACGTACGAGACCGGCGGCCCGGAGCCGGAGACCATGCGGCTCGCGGACGGTGCCCGCGACCTCCCGCTGGTCTGCGTGCCGTCCCTGATCGCGCCCACCGGTGCGTACCAGTTCCTGAAGTTCGCCGGCGCGCTGCGGGACCGTCGCGAGGTGTGGACGGCCGCCCTGCCGGGCTACGGCACGGGCGAGCCGCTGCCGCAGACCGCGGAGGCGGCGGCCGACCGGCTGGCCCGTACCCTGCAACAGCGGTTCGCCGGGCGCAGGTTCGCGCTCGCGGCGTACTCGTCGGGCGGCTGGATGGCCCACGAGACGGTCCGGAGGCTGGAGGCCCTGGGCACCCCGCCGGCCGCGCTCGTCCTGCTGGACTCCCCGGGTTCGACCGGTACGGGGATGTGCCGCGGCATGGCCACGATCACGCGCCGGCTGGTCGACCAGTTCCCGCAACTGCCCGTCGAGGACGACCAGCTCACCGCCATGGCCTGGTACGCGGAGCTGTTCGACGGCTGGCGGCCCGGTCCGGTGGCCGTCCCGACCCTGTTCGTCGCTGCGCAGCAGGAGTGCCTGCAGGAGGTGCTCGGCGACGGCCTGCCGGACTGGCGGCCCGACTGGCACCTGCCGCACACCCGCCGCGAGGTGACCGGCAACCACTTCTCGATGCTCGAGGAGGACGCCGCCACCACCGCCGCAGCCGTCCACCAGTGGCTGACCGAGCACGTCGGTTGACCAACTCCGTCCCCACTGATTGAGGAACCCCCAATGAATCATCTGACCAGCCTGCGCGACTATCTCGACGCACTGGCCAAACTTGACGACCTGCGCGTGATCGACGAGGAGGTGGACGTCGAGCTGGAGATCGGCGCCATCGCCCGCTACGCCACCGAGAACCGGGCACCCGCGCACCTGCTCGACCGGATCCGCGGCCACGAGCCCGGCTTCCGGGTGCTGACCGCCCCCGCCGCGCTGAGCAGCGACCCCGCATACCCGTACGCGCGGGCCGCGTTGTCGCTGGGCCTGGACCCGCAGACCCCGCCGCTGCGCCTGATGGACGGCCTGGTCGCGGCGCAGGCGGCGGAGCCGGTACCGCCGGTGGTGGTGCCGACGGGCCCGTGCCAGGAGAACGTCCTCCTGGGCGACGACGCCGACCTGACCCGCTTCCCGTTTCCGCTGCTGCACCAGGGCGACGGCGGCCGCTACGTCAACACGGTCGGTACGTTCGTGCTGCGCAGCCCGGACGGGAAGTGGACGAACTGGGGCATCGCCCGCACCATGCTCCACGATGCGCACCGCATGGCCACGTTCACGGGCTCGCCGCAGCACATCGGCGTCATCGACGACATGTGGCGGGAGCGCGGCGAGCCCACGCCGTTCGCGCTGGTGCTCGGTGCCGAGCCGGCGGTCCCGTTCGTCTCCGCGATGTCGCTGCCCGAGCACGTGGACGAAGCCGCCTATCTGGGCGCGTACTTCGGGCATCCGCTGGAGGTCGTGCGCTGCAAGACGGTCGACCTGGAGGTCCCGGCGACCGCAGAGATCGTCATCGAGGGCTACATCGACCACGACGACCTCATCCCCGAGGGCCCGATGGGCGAGTTCGCGGGTTACGTGCCCGAGCCGCACCAGTGGAACCTGCCCGCCTACCGCGTCACCGCCATCACGCACCGCAACGACCCGATCATGCCGGTGGTGTGCGCGGGCAAGCCGGTCGACGAGGACCACACGCTCATCGGCCTGACGCACTCGGCCCGTTGGACGCACCACCTGCGCGAGAAGGGCATCCCGGTCACCGCGGCGTGGATGATCCCGGAGTCCGCCGTCCACGTCCTGGCGGTCACGGTGGACCGCGACTGGCGGGAGAAGACGGGGTTCGGTTCGTCGGAGGAACTCTCCCGGGCCGTGGGCGAAGCCGTCACCGGCTTCCCGCACGGCGGCTGGTGGGTCACCCGGATCATGGTGCTCGACAACGACATCGACCCGACCGACCTGCGCGACGTCCTGTGGGGCTGGGCCACCCGCTCCCACCCGTCGGACGGCTCGCTCGTCCTGCAGGACACGGCGATCATGCACATCATGGCGTGCTACACGGACGAGGAGCGCGCCACGGGCACGGGCCCGACGGTCGTCTACGACTGCATCCGCGACCTGCGGAAGCTGCACAGCACGGCGTTCGCCGACAACTACCCGGCGGAGGTGCAGCGCCGGTCGCTGGACCTGATCGCGGGGGCGCGGCGGGCGGAGGGGATGATCGGGTGAGCCGTGCGGTTCCCCGCGCACACGGGGGCGCGGGGAACCGCGACGTGCTCAGGCGATGAACCCGACCTCGGGGTACCGCCGTGAAGCTCCTTCCAGCAGATGCCCGGCATCGACGCGACCGCGCAGGTGCAGCTCGAAGAAGGCCCGCACGGTGGCCCGCACGGCGGCGACGGCACGATCCGCGGGGATCGTGCCGACCTGCGGGAACCCGCCCTTCATCTGCGGCGCGAGGGCCACGATGTCGGTGAAGGAGAGGTGCTGCGCATCGGCGAGCCGCAGGCACCGGTGCCAGCCGCCGAGGTGCTTCCAGAACTCGGTCCAGGCAGGGTCCTTCTTCAGGCCGTCGTGGTCGGCGGTGTCCATGAGCAGGAACGGCCGGTCCAGGCCGGCGGTGACGACGGGGCCGTACAGCGTGCCGTCGAGGTCGATGCCGGCCCGCACCCGGCGGTCCTGGTGCATGAGGGCCGCCGAGGAGGCACCGCCGAGCGAGTGCCCGAACGCGCCGACGCGGCCGAGGTCGAGGGTGCCGCGCAGACCGTGCGGCAGCCGGCGCCGCTCGGCGTCGGGGTTGCCGCCGCGGTCGAGAACGGCCAGGCAATCGAGGACGAAGCGCAGGTCGTCGGCACGGACGCCGACGGCCTTGGTCACTTCTTCCTTGTTCGCGCCGAAGACAGTGCGCGTCTGGACGTGCCCGTCGGGGAACTCCACCTCGCCGGAGTCGTGGGGGTGGTCGACGGTGACGACGATGTAGCCCCAGGACACGAGGTCCTCGACGACGAGGGTGTTGAAGGAGCGGTCGGACCCGAACCCGGGCGAGTACAGCAACACGGGGCGCCGACGCCCGTGTCGGGCGGCCGGCGCGGTGTCGGCGCTGTGGGTCAGGGGCATGGCGTGGCCGTCGAGCTTGCCGGGGTACCGGCCCTTGAGCGCACCGGCGGCACCTTCGGACAGCCACGGCAGCATCGCATGACCGCGGGTGCCGTGGGCGGGGTAGTGCAGGGTCGCCATCAACTCGCGGGGCTTCCCGGAATCCGTCCAGGGATCCTTGCGGGCCGGGTCGACGAGGTGCAGCTGCACAGCACCGACGTGCTCGGGGCCGGTGGGCCCGTCGAGGCGGAGGGGGGTGGGAGCGGGGGCGGTTGCTGCGGGGGCGCTCGGGGTGGGCGCGGCGAAGGCGGTGGGGGCGGCGGCCCCTGCGGCGAGCACACCGAGGCCGGCGGCTATCAGGGTGCGGCGTGCGGGTCGGACGATCGACACGGTGCTCCTTTCGACGGGGCGTCAGACTAGGCCACGCCATTGGGAGCACCGGGGTTGGGGCCTGGCCGAATCGGGATTTCCGCTGCCGGAGTGGCTGGTTCCGGTAATTTTCGGGCGTCATACCGGCAGGAAAGGGGCAAACGTCAGGGCGCATTGAGCTTCCGACAGTCGAAATCCTGAATCACCCGCGGCCGGACGGTGGTTGCCGACGGCGGCGTTGTCGAGCCGCTCCTGAATGAGCCCGCCTGGAGCGCTCGCGCAGTCCCCAAGCCCGGCACGATCGACCTTCACAACGCGGCGTGGAGGCTGGAGATCGACGCGCGGCGCACAGGTCGACCACCGCTGTAACCCCAGCCCATGGCCGTCGTTTTACTCTGCGTGCGTTGGCGATGGATGGTGGCCTGGGCATTGTGCTTCGCGGCCACAAGCGGACTGTTGTTGGCGTGGCCGCTACGCGAGCCCGCACGAATATCCGCTGCCGCTGCGGTCGTCAGCGCTGTCATCGCCCTCTTCGGCGTGGTGTCCGCGTGGGCCCGGCGCGCCCCCGGAAGGCATACATGCTCCAGCAGCGGGCAAGTTGCCGAAGCCGTCGATGCATTGGCCCGCACCGTCTGCCGACAGTGGGAAGAAGAGGCAGCCCTGCGGCAGTTGTACGACCCGGCACCCTTGCCCGTGGTCTGGTCGGACTGCGCCCACCCGGGAGTGTCCGACCACCGTCAGCTGGTGGGCACCACCGTCACGTGCCGGGCCAGTGACCCACAAGTACTGGCCACCATGTTCAGGTCACTTGCGCGTCGGCGTCTTGTCGTTCTGGGACCGGGGGGCTCGGGGAAGACGACCTTTTCTCTCCTGCTCCTGCTTGCCCTGCTGCACACCCGCGCCGCCGGCGACCCGGTGCCGGTGCTCTTCTCCCTCTCCTCCTTCGACCCCGCACGCGAATGCGCCAGAAGCTGGCTGCGCCGCCGCCTGGCCGCGGACTACCCGGCCATAGCCGACGCCCAGGCCTACGGTGCCAGTGCCATCGAGGACCTCCTCACCGAGCACCGCCTGATACCCGTACTCGACGGTCTGGACGAACTCCCCGAACACTGCCGAGCAGCAGCCCTGGCCTCCCTCAACGACACCCTGCCGTCCCACATTCCTCTCGTCCTCACCTGCCGCACCGCCGACTACGTACGGGCGGTGAAGGAAAGCGGTGTCCTGACCGGAGCGGCGGTCCTGGAACCCACGCCCGTACGCACCAGCGACGCACTCGCCCTCCTGAAACTGGCCACGCCACCGGAAGCGCATCGTCAGCACGGCTGGGACATCCTGGCCAAACATCTAGAGCACCAGCCGCAGACCCCTGCCGCTCAAGCCCTGGCAAGCCCGCTCATGGTGGCCCTCGCCCGGTCCGTCTACGCCGACAATGCCGGGGACCCCGTCGAACTCACCGACGTACAACGCTTCTCCACCCCCGCCGACATCGAGCGCCACCTCCTCGACGCACTGGTTCCGACCCTCTACCGCCGCGCCCGACGACAGCACCCGGCCCGAAGCTGGGAACCCCAACAGGCCCAGAGGTACCTCTCCCACCTCGCCGCGGGAATGCACGACCAGCGCACATACGACCTGGCATGGTGGCAGCTCTACCGATGGGCACCGGCCCTCGCCCGGCCATGGCGGCGCTCATGGACCTGGGCCCTGACTACATGCGCTGCGCTTCTGCTGACCACGTCGTTCCTGATCCATGTCCTGGACGTACCATCAAGGCATGAGGGACTACGGTGGTTTCCCCTGTCAGCGCTCGAAGCCCTGATCAACGTTCCTGTGCTGGCCCTCAGCGGCATGATCACCACGCGGAATCGCAGCCTGACCCGCGTGTCCGCCCTGGCCGCTGTCATCGCTCTGTCGGGTTGCCTCGCGGCACCGCCAGCAGCTGTGTATTACTACCATGGCTTTCCCGGCACGGTGCTCGTGGCCGCCATCGGCTTTCATGGCTTCAGCCTGTGGCTCGTACTGCTGGGAGCCGGTCTCCCCTCTCCTCCTCGTATGCCGAACCGGAGCCGCCCTGTCCGGCGGGGGCAGCGCGGGCAACTGATCCGTGCCCTCGCACTCGCCACCGGCATCGCCGCAATATGCCAGGCTCTCTACGAGAGTTACAGGATTGCGGGGTACAAGGCCGTTCTGCCGCCCGGAAACTTGCCATGGGGTTTGGTCATCGGCACCGTCGTCGGCACCAGCCTGGCTGCTGTGAACTGGGCTCGGGACCAGTCCACAGCCGAGGACGTGACAACGGCCGTGTCCTCGGTTCAAGCGGATCGGCTGATTTCGTTGATCAGCGCAGCGGCCTGTGCGGTGATCTTCGTCATTCCGGATGGCGTCATGCGCGCCGTGCCCTGGGTTCCTTCCGATCCACTGCGCACCACTGTGTTCGCTGCCGACATGGGCCTCTTCCACGGCAGCGTACTCGGCGCCGCCATCGCCCTGGCCGCCCACTCCTGGCCCCACTACACCATCGCCCGCCTCCTCCTGGCCGCCCGCGGCAAACTCCCCTGGCGCCTACAGACATTCCTCGCCGACGCACACCGCCTCGGCATCCTCCGCCAAGTCGGCCCCGTCTACCAATTCCGGCACGCCCACCTCCAACACCGCCTCGCCAGCCGCCCCCGACTTCACAGTCCCCGCACGGAATGATGTGCGACGGGGCCCGCAAGTTGCCGCTGTAACCACATCCAATGGCCGTCGTTTTACTCTGCGTGCGTTGGCGATGGACGGTGACCTGGGCCCTGTGTGCCGCAGTCACGTGTGGGTTGTTGACCGGGTGGCCGCTGCGCGAGCCCGCGCGAATATCCGCTGCCACTGCCGCACTGAGCAGCGTCCTTGCCCTGTTCGGAGTGATGTCGGCCTGGGCGCGGCGCACGCCACGGGGACGCGCACACTCCCACAGTGAGCAAGTGACGGAGGCCGCCGAAGTGTTGGCCCGCACCGTCTGCCGCCAGTGGGAAGAAGAGGCCGCGCTCCGGCAGTTGTACGACCCGGCACCGCTGCCCGTGGTCTGGTCGGACTGCGCCCTCCCGGGAGTGTCCGACCATCGTCAGCTGGTGGGCGGCACCGTGGTCTGTCGGGCCGGCGATCCGCAAGTACTGGCCGCTATGTTCAGGTCACTTGCGCGTCGGCGCCTCGTGGTACTGGGTCCGGGAGGCTCGGGGAAGACAACCTTCGCACTCCTGTTGATGCTGGCACTGCTGCGCACACGCTCCACCGGCGACCCGGTGCCGGTGCTCTTCTCGCTCTCCTCCTTCGATCCTGCCCGGGAATGCGCCAGGAGCTGGCTGCGCCGTCGTCTGGCCGCGGACTACCCGGCGATAGCCGACGCGGAGACCTACGGTGCCAGTGTCCTCGAGGACCTCCTCACCGAGCACCGTCTCATCCCGATACTCGACGGCCTGGACGAACTCCCCGAACACTGCAGGCCGGCAGCCCTGGCCTCCCTCAACGACACCCTGCCGCCCGATACCCCTCTCGTCCTCACCTGCCGCACCACCGACTACACGCGTGCAGTGAAGGAAAGCGGCATCCTGACCGGGGCGGCGGTCTTGAAGCCGGCACCCGTGCGCACCACCGACGCCCTGGCCCTGCTGAAGCTGGCCACACCACCGGAAGCCCCTCGCCAGCACGGCTGGAACGACCTGGCCAAACACCTCGACCACCAGCCACAGGCCCCCGCCGCACAGGCCCTGACGAGCCCGCTCATGGTGGCCCTCGCCCGGCCCGTCTACGCCGACAACGACAACGACCCCGCCGAACTCGCCGACGCACAGCGCTTCTCCACACCCGCCGACGTCGAACGCCATCTCCTCGACGCACTGGTCCCGACCCTCTACCGCCGCGCCCGGCAACAACGCCCCGCCCGAAGCTGGGATCCCCAAGAGGCCCAGCGCTACCTCGCCCATCTCGCGGCCGGGATGTGCGCCCGCGACACGTACGACTTCGCATGGTGGCAGCTCTACCGGTGGACACCGGCCCTCTCCACACCATGGCGACGCTCATGGACCTGGGCCCTGATCACATGCGCTGCGCTTCTGCTGACCACCTCGGCCCTGGTGGTCGTGCTGGGTATGCATGCACGGTCAGAGGTCCTGCGGTGGTTCTCCTTGTCGATGCTCGAAGTCCTGATCAACGTTCCCATGCTGGGCCTCAGCGGCCTGATCACCAGACGGGAACGCAGCCTGACCCGTACAGCCGTGCTGGCTGCCGCCATCGCCCTCTCCGGTGGACTTGCCGCAACGCCGGCAGGCCTGTACTACTACCACGGCTTTCCCGGAACGGTACTTATCGCCGCCATCGGCTTCCCGTGCTTCAGTCTGTGGCTCGTCCTGCTTGGAGTCGGGCTGCCATCGCCTCCTCAGATGCCAAGCCGGAAACGCCCTGCCCGGCGGCACCGGCGCGGTCAACTGGTCCGCGCGCTCGTGCTCACCGTCGGCATCGCCGCAATCAGCCAGACCTTCTACGCGACGTACAGCATTGCCGGATACGGAACTGTCCTTCCACCCGGGTCCATGCCATGGGGCTTGGTGATCGGCACCGTGGCGGGCATCGGGCTGGCAGCCCTGAACTGGGTGCGTGACCCGTCCACTGCTCACGATGTGACAACGGCCACGTCCTCGATCCAAGCGGACCGCCTGATTTCACTGATCAGCGGAGCCGCCTGCGCAGTGGTCTACTGCATCGCCGATGGCGCGGCGCGGGTCATGCCCTGGGCCTCGTCCGATCCGCTGCGCACCACCGTCTTCGCGATGGTCAACGGCAGCGTACTCGGCGCCGCCATCGCCCTGGCCGCCCACTCCTGGCCCCACTACACCATCGCCCGCCTCCTCCTGGCCGCCCGCGGCAAACTCCCCTGGCGCCTACAGACATTCCTCGCCGACGCACACCGCCTCGGCATCCTCCGCCAAGTCGGCCCCGTCTACCAATTCCGGCACGCCCACCTCCAGCACCACCTCGCCGCCGCCCCCCGCATCGAGTGACGCGCCAGGGCCCCCGCCACCAGGCGGGGGCCCGTCATTCGAGCGGCCCCCTACCCCTCGAACCAGACGTGCACCTGCCCCGTCCCGATCCCGTTCTCGTACTCCCCGAAGCGGCGCCCCCGCCCCCGCCACGACTCGCCGCCCAGGGCGCCCGCCAGCATCAAGTAGTGCCCGAACCGGGCCTCCGGGGCGTACCGCAGGTACTCCGGCATGGTGCCGATCACCCGGTCGTGCCGGCCCTCCTCCAGCCACGCGATGCGCTGTTCATCGGCCGCCCGGGCCTCCGCCGTGATGATGTGCGCCGGGTCACCGGCCATCCGGTTGCGCAGCTCGGCCAGCGGCCAGAAGCGGTGGGACAGGCCACCCGAGGCAACGAGCAGCACCCGCCTCTCCACGCTCCCGATCGCCTCTCCCACACACGCGCCCATCCGCAGGAAGTCCTCCGTCGTGGCCGTCTGGCACACCGAGACCGATACCCACGGCTTGGCCGGCTTTCCCAGGTACGTCCAGAGGTTGAGCGTCGCGTAGTGGATCGGGAGGTACGGATCGTCGTTCGCGCTCATCCACAGGGAGCGTTCCCCCGCCAACTTGGCCACCGCGCCCGCCAGTTCCGGGTCGCCCGGCACGTCATACGGCAGCCGGCTGATCGCACCCGGCATCTCGTCCGACGTGAACAGGCCCTCACGACGCGCATGCGACGTGATCACCGCCTCCGTCGTCGTCGCCCAGTGCGAGTCGAAGACGATCACCGTGTCGTAGTCGGCCCCCTCGATCACCTCGTCCCGGAGCCGCTCCAGGCCCGTCACCAGCGTGAAGTCACGGCCTCCGTTCTCCTCCAGCCGCATGGCCTCCGGGAACATGATGACGGGGGCGTGCGAGAGCAGGCCCGCACCAGCGACCTCACCCATGATCGGCCTCCGAAGCCCCCGGCACCAGCAGCAGCTTGCCGCTCGTCCGCCGCGCCGCCAGATCGGCGTGCGCCCTCGGCGCCTCCGACAGCGGATACGTCCCGCTGATCGTGAACCTCAGCGTCCCGTCCAGCAAACCGGCGAACACCTCCCCCGCCCGCCACTCGAACTCCTCGACCGTCGCCCGGAAATGCTCCAGGTAGGGGCGCGTCAGCGTCAGCGACCCGCCCCACAGCAGCCGCATGACATCGACCGGCGGCACCGCCCCGCTCGCGCCGCCGAAGAGGACCAGCGTGCCGCGCATCCGCAGCGAGGCGAGACTCGCGTCGAACGTCGCGGCGCCGACCCCGTCGTACACCGCGTGCACGCCCTCGCCGCCCGTCAGGCGGCGCACCTCGGCCGCGAGGTCCTCCGTCTCCGTGTAACGGATCACCTCGTCCACGCCGTTGGCGCGGGCCACCCGCTCCTTCTCCTCCGTCGACACCGTGCCGATGACGCGCACACCTCGCCGCTTGAGCAACTGGGTGAGCAGCAGCCCGACCCCGCCCGCCGCCGCGTGCACGAGGACCGTCTCCCCCTCCCGCGCCGGGTAGGAGTCATGCGCCAGGAAGTGGGCGGTCATGCCGTGCACGAGCACACCTCCCGCCGTCCGCAGGTCGAGCCCGTCGGGCACGACGATCGCCTTGTCCTCCGGGACGAGGACGCGCGTCGCGTAGCTGCCGAGGACGGTCGTCCAGGCGACCCGGTCACCCGCCTTGAACCGGGTCACCCCGGGGCCGACCGCCAGGACGGTGCCCGAACCCTCCTCGCCCGGGATGCACGGCACCGGCAGCGGGTAACGGCCCTCGCGGCGGTACAGGTCGATGAAGTTGACGCCGGCCGCGGCGAGTTCGACGAGGATCTGTCCCTCGCCGGGGGCCTCCGGGTCCGGCCGTTCGACGTACAGCTGGACCTCGGGGCCGCCCGTCTCGCGGATCTCTATTGCGTGCATCAGCAGGCACTTCCCTTCACGTCGGTCAACTCGATCTCGTATGTGCGCAGCCAGTCGTCCAGCCGGACCGTCGACTCCACGAGGATCCGCTCGAACTCGGACAGGCTGCCCGTGGATGTCCTGGCGGTGAGGCGGCGTACGGCGTCGCCGTCGAGGAACGGGCTCAGCGGCGCCCCGCCCTCGCCGGCCGCCGTGGCGAGGCCGGTGATGAGGGCGCGGTCGTACGCGGGGTCCTGGATCGAGGGGTAGGCGGCCTTCTTGCGGCGCAGCACCGACTCCGGCAGCAGGTCGGCGGCCGCGGCGCGCAGCAGCGCCTTCTCCTCGCCACTGAAAGTCTTCATCTCCCAGGGGACGTTGAAGACGTACTCGACCAGGCGGTGGTCGCAGAACGGCACCCGCCCCTCCAGGCTGCCGGCCATGCCCATGCGGTCCTTCTTGTCCAGCAGGATGGGCAGCCAGCGCGTGAGAGTGATGTAGCCGAGTTCGCGGGTGCGCCGTGCCTCCGCGTCCTCGCCTTCCAGGTGCGGGACTTCGGCCAGCGCCGTGCGGTACAGGTCGGCCTGGTACTCCGCGAGGTCGATCCCGTCGACGAACCAGGGGTGGAACAGATTGCGCGGGTCGAGGCCGCGGTGGGCGCCCAGCTTCAGCCAGGGGAACGTCTCGGCGCTGCGGGCCCCCGGGTCGGAGAACCACAGGTAGCCGCCGAAGACCTCGTCGGCGCCCTCGCCGGACAGCGCCACGGTGGCGTGCTCGCGCACGGCGGCGAAGAGCAGGTACAGGGAGACGTCCAGGTCGGCGAAGTTGAACGGCAGGTCCCAGGCGCCGAGGACGGCCTGCCGGACGGCGGGGTCCAGCAGCCGGGCCCGGTCGAGGACGATCGCGTGGTGGTCGCTGCCGACGTGCCGGGCGACTTCGAGGGCGTACGGGCCGTCCGGGGTCGGACGGATGGCGTCGGCCTGGAAGTTCTCGGTGTGGCCCGTGAAATCGACCGAGAAGGTGGACAGTTGGGATCCGGACGCCGCACGGGTGCGTGCCGCCAGCGCCGTGACCGTGCTCGAGTCCAGGCCGCCGGACAGGAGCGAGACCAGCGGCACGTCCGCGACCATCTGGCGCGGCACGATGTCGTCGAGCAGGTCGCGGACGGTGGCGATGGTGGTGCGCAGGTCGTCGGTGTGCGGCCGGGACTCCAGGGCCCAGTAGCGCTCCTCGCGGATGCCGTCGCGGCCGACGCGCACCAGGTGTCCGGGCTTGACCTCGTGCATGCCGCGGAAGGGCACGCGTCCGGGGGTGCGCAGGAACAGCAGCGCGTCGCACAGCTCCTCGGCCCCCGCGGCGGCCTGCGCCAGCGGGTTGGCGAGGATCGCCTTGGGCTCGGAGCCGAAGAGCACGCCGCCCGGGGTGGGGTGGTAGAAGAGGGGTTTGACGCCCAACCGGTCCCGTATCAGGAGGAGTTCCTCACGGGCGGTGTCCCAGAGGGCGATGGCGTACATGCCGTTGAGGCGGTGGACGAACTCCGCGCCCCATTCCAGGTAGGCGCGCAGGGCGACCTCGGTGTCGCTGCGGGTGGTGAACCGGTGGCCCAGCAGGACCAGTTCCTCGCGCAGTTCGCGGAAGTTGTAGATCTCGCCGCCGTAGGAGATCACGGCCCGGGGCAGGCCGTCGCGCGGGCCGGGCTCGGGGGTGCGCATCGGCTGTGTGCCGTGCTCCAGGTCGATGATCGCGAGGCGCCGGTGGCCGAGGGCGGCGTGGGTATCGAGCCAGGTGCCGCCCGCGTCGGGGCCCCGGGCGATCAGGGTCCGGGTCATGGCCTCGACGGCCGGGGCCTCATGGGCGAGGTCGCGGGTGAAGTCCACCCATCCGGTGATGCCGCACATGTCAGTTGCCTCCGCTTCCCGGCAGGCCGGCCCGGTCGAGCCAGGGGCCGCGGCGCCAGCCGTCGATGTCGTAGTCGTCGAGGCAGTCCTGCACCATGGCCTCGTAGCGGGCGAGGCTGCCGCGCCGGGTCGCCCACCGCAGCGCGTCCAGCCGTACCTGCTCGCCGTTGCCGGAGTAGTTGCGCTCGTACAGTTCGTGCCGGCCGCCGAACTCGGTGCCGATGGCGTCCCAGACCAGCTTGAGCAGCTTGATCCGGTCGACGGCGCTGGAGTCGGAGCCGCGGTAGAAGCGGTCGATGAGCGGCCGCAGTTCGGGGTTGGCGAGGTCGCGGCCGCTGGACGGCACGGCGAGGGGCGCGCCGCCGAGGGTGGTCTCGAACAGTTCGTGGACCCGGTCCCACACCTGCGCGTTGTACATCCGCATCGCGGAGGCGTGCTCCAGGCGCGGTACGACGGTGCCTCCGCTGCCGGGCTCGGGGTCGTACGCCATGGCCGAGGTGAGGGCCCACACCATGTCCCGCATGGTGATCAGCTCGCCGACGGCGGCCTGCACGCCGCGGAACTCGTCGGTGCCGTTGGCCTTGGTGCCGCGGGAGAGCAGCCCGGCCATCAGCTCCAGTTTGACGCTCAGCCGGGTGCCGGACTGGAAGTTGTAGAGGTTGGGGAAGCCGGAGGTGGCGTAGAAGCCGGTCGCGCGCGGGATGTCGCGGTGGACGAGGACGTCCTCCCAGGGGATCAGGGCCTCGTCGAGCAGCAGCACGCTGTCGTTCTCGTCGAACCGGCTGCTCAGCGGGTAGTCGAACGCGTCGCCCTGCCCGTAGGGGGTGCGGCAGACGAGCTTCACGCCGGGGTTGTCCATACGGACGAAGAAGACGAGCGCGAAGGCCTCCGCCTTCCCGGGCGCGAGGGCGGCCGAGCCGACCGGGGCGACGAACCCCGCATTGGTGATGGCGGATCCGGTCGCCAGCATCTTGGCCCCGCTGACCACCACGCCGGCGTCCGTCTCGCGCACGGCGTGCACGAAGACGTCCTCCATGTCGTGGATCGCCTGCTTGCGGTCGACCGGCGGGTTGATGATGACGTGGTTGAGGTACAGCGCCTTGCTCGCGAACTCGCGGTACCACGCGGTGGCGTTGGCGGCGTACGGGCCGTAGTAGTCGGCGTTGACGCCGAGGCCGGCCATGAACGACGCCTTGTACTCGGGGGTGCGCCCGAGGAACCCGTACCCCATCCGCGCCCAGGTGGCGATCGCCTCGCGGGCCTCGACGAGCTCGGCCGCCGAGCGGCTGGGCTTGAAGAACTTGTGGGTACGGATGCCGGTGTCCGCGTCGACACCGGTGAGCACGTCGGCGGTGGCCGGGTCGTGCAGGGCGTCGTACAAACGGGCCACGGACAGCGCGGAGTTGCGGAAGGCGGGGTGGGTGGTGACGTCCTTGACGCGCTCGCCGTTCAGATACACCTGACGGCCGTCGCGCAGGCTCTCCAGGTAGGCGTCACCGGTCATGAGGTCGTTGGTCGCAGTCATCGGACCAGTCCCGGGTTGTCGAGGGCGGGGGTGCCGAGCACCTGGACGCGGCGCAGGTGCCGTGGGGCGCCGCTGGTGAAGGCGTTGCGGCCGTGCAGGAGCGTGTAGTTGTCGGTGATGACGACGTCACCGGTCTGCCAGGAGTGGGCGTAGAGGTGCGCGGGGTCGTAGAGCGCGGCACGCAAACCGGCGTGGAATGCGGGGAGTTCGGCATCCGGCAGGCCGCTGAAGGTCAGGTCCGGGTGGTTGACGAAACCGGCGTCGTCGGCGGCGGTGGGCTCGTTGTAGCGGATGACCGGGGTACCGGTGACAGGGTGGGCGTCGACGACGGGCGAGACGGTGACGCTGTCGTAGTACTCCATTTTCCGCTGGTAGGTGCCGGTGACCTCGGCCCAGCGGGCGACCGTCTCCGGGTCGGTGTTCTCCAGCACGGCGGCGGTCTGCGAGAAGGTGGTCTCGCCGCCGTTGCCGGGGCCGGGTGCGTGGACGCACTGGAACACCTGGAACTCGGGGATCTGTTCGCGGTACATGCCGTCCCAGTGCATGGGCATGTGGCTGTGGTCGAAGATGTGGTCCTCGGGCTTCTCCTGCTCGACGAGTTCGAGCACGGTCCCGAACGGCCAGACGCTGAGCTCGCCGAAGCCTTCGCAGTAGGCGGAGAGTTCGTCGGCGGTGCGGAAGACGTCGAACCCGCGGAGGAGCACGAGGTGATGCTCCCGGACGAGGTCGCGCAGGGCGGGAACGTCGAGGTCGGTGATGTTCTCTCCGGACGCCTGTATGGCAAGCCCGAAGGGCGAAATGGGGGTGGTGTTCATGGGGTTCTCCTGTGATTGCGGTACTCCCGCCCCGTCAGGGGCGCGGGGAACTGCGCGACCAGCCACAGCCGGCCCGCAGCTGCTAGAGCACGTAGTGAGTGGCGCGCCCACCGACGAACACGGCCCGGGCGCCGGCCCGCTCGGCCTCGGCCCGTTTCATGAGCGTGTAACCCCCGTCACGCTCGACGGCGACGGAATGCCACGGCGTGAGCCAGGCGTCCGGCGTATCACCGAGCAGAATGCCGATCTTCTCCGTGCTACACGGCTGCGGGTGAATCGACAGCCGAATGGCCGAGGGGAAGAGCCGGCCCAGCAGATCCCCCCAGGCCCTGCTGCGCTGAATGACCCGGTAGGCAAGGTCTCGGCACCGGCGCTGCAATGCGGACCGCGTCCCCGTGTAATCCGGACCGGAAAGGTCCTCCAGCATGAACCGCGTGATACCGCGGTACATGGCGAGCGGTGCGCCACCGGCGCGCACCTCGGCGCGGAGTTCGTCGAGCGACGGGGCCCAGGCCCCGGACAGCATGGTGCGCATCTCCTCGTGCCCGGCGCCGCTGTACACGTCGTCGAGGGTGAACTGTTCGAGGTGGCCGGCACCGATCTCGCCGATCATGCGGTCGAGTTCGTGTGCGTAGGCGGTGACGTTCTCGTCGCTCACGCCGAGCAGGTCGTTGAACACGCGCCCGTCGGAGCAGATGGTGATGGCCGCCCCGGGCGGATAGATATCGCCGATGCGCTCGCACAGTTCGTTCAGGAAGCGCAGGGCGAGTTCCTCGGCCAGGTCGGGCAGGGGGCCCAGGACCTTGGCCGGGTTGGGGGATTTCGTGGGGAAGGCGGGCAGCACGAAGTCGATGCGCCGCCCGTTCTCCATGGCGCTGCGGACCGTGTCCAGGTGGTGTCTGGCGCACCGCAGGCAGATTCTTCCGGTGCAGCCGCCGTCGCGCATTCTGCGCTGGTGCGCCAGGACCTCCCGGATCACTTCCATGGAAACCAGCTCGATATCGGGTGCGGCGAGATCGGACACCGCGCCTCCCTTCGTGGACTGGTTCCCACCGTGCTCGGCGCGCGCATGAGAAACGCACAAAGCATGCGCAGTTGTCCGGCGTCCTGATCGCGCCCCGTAAGGGGCGCGGGGAACTGCGCGACCAGCCACGACGAGCCCGCAGCCAACGCACCGCAGAGCACTCAGGCGCGCAGCGCCGGTCCCCCGAGCTCCCTTTGGGCGAGCCCCGCCCAGTAGGGCATGTGCAGCCCGCGGAACCCGGCCAGGGCCCGGTTGAAGTGGTCGGCGGCCGCGCCGAGGTCGCCGAGTGCGGTGTGGGCGCGGCCCAGCCAGTAGTCGGTGAAGGCGGCGCCGCGGCGTTCGCCGAGCTCGGTGAAGAGGGCGGCCGCGGCGCGGAGCGGGCCCAGTGCCCGGGCGGCGGCGGCCGGGCCGGGGCCGTGTTCGGCGTGTGCCCGGCCGAGGGTCATCAGGGCGTAGGCCTCGCCGGGGCGGTGCCGCACCTTGCGGAAGAGGGCGAGGGCGCGGTCGAGGTGGCCGGCGGCCCGGTCGGTGCGGCCGGCGGAGAGTTCGGCCCAGGCGAGCAGGTGCAGGATGTCGGCGAGGGCGAGCGGGTGTCCGAGGCGTTCGGCGGTCTCCAGGGCGGGTGCCAGGGTGTCGACGGCCTCGGCTCCGCGGCCCTGGCAGACGAGCGCGAAGGCGAGGCTGCGCAGGGCGGTGACGCGGCCGTGTTCGTCACCGAGCCGGCTCATCACGGCGGCCGCGGAGGCCGCGTCGTCGTGGGCGAGGTCCGCCATGCCCCGGTCGGCGACGGCGATGCTGCGGTGGATGCGCAGCCGGGCGGCGTGGTGGGCCTCCCCCAGCTCGTCCAACTGCCCGATGGCGGTGGCGTATCGGGGCAGGGCGTCGTCGACGCGGCCGCGGACGGCCGAGACGCGGGCGAGCGATCCCTGGGCGACCGCGGTGGCGACGGCGTCGCCGCCCGCTTCGGCGCAGGCGAGTGCGGCCCGTGCCACGTGTTCCCATTCGTCCCACCAGTTTCTTACGTGGCAGACGTCCTCCATGGCGGAGGCGAGGGCGGCGGCGTGTGTGCAGTATCCGGATTCGGCGGCGAATTCGGCCGCGGTGACGAGGTTGGTACGTTCCCCCTCCAGCCAGCCGACCAAGTCGCCTTCTCCCTGCGGGAGTTGGCCGCCCGTTCCACCGCGGATGAGCTGGTGGCCGGCGGCGCGGACCCGGGTGAGCCAGCCGTCCAGGAGCCGGGCCACCGCGGCCCGCCGGCCGGTCTCCGGTTCCTCGGCGAGGGCGCGTTCGGCGGCGTAGACGTGCAGCAGGTCGTGCATCCGGAAGCGCGGCTGGCCCTGGACGTCGATGCCCTCGACCTGGAGCAGGTTCGCGTCGAGCAGGACGTCCGTGGCGTCGTCCGTGTCGGGGGCGTCGAGCAGGGCGGCGAGGGCCCATCCGGGGAACTCGGGCGAGGGGAGCATGCCGACGGCGCGGAAGGCGCGGGCGGCGTCGGGGGCCAGGCCGTGGTAGCTGGCGGCGACGCTGGTGCGGACGGCGAGGTCGCCCACCGTGAGCTCCTCCAGCAGGGTCCGTTCGTCGGCGAGCCGGTCGGCCAGGCGCCGGATCCGCCAGTGCGGTCGGTTCGCGAGGCGTGCCGCGGTCACCCGCAGGGCCAGCGGCAGTCCGGCGCAGCTGGCCAGGATCCGTTCGGTCTCGGCCGGTTCGGCGGCGAGCCGCCGGGGGCCGACGATGCGCTGCAGCAGGTCCTGCGACTCGGTGTTGTCGAAGGGGTCGATGTCGATCAGTTCGGCGCCGGTGAGCCCGGTCAGCCGGGCCCGGCTGGTGACCAGGGCCGCGGAGCCCGGGGTGCCGGGCAGCAGCGGGCGGATCTGGGCCTCGTCGCGGGCGTCGTCGAGCAGGACCAGCACCTTGCGGCCGGACAGCAGCGAGCGGAACATCGCCGCGCGGTCCTCGGTCGTCTCCGGTATGGACGAGCCGGAGACGCCCAGGCCGAGCAGCAGGTCGGCGAGGATCGCACCCGCGTCGCGGTGGGGGCCGCGGGCGCCGTCCAGATGCAGGAAGAGCCGGCCGTCGGGGAAGGCGTCCCGCAACCGGTGGGCGAGCCGGGTGGCGAGGGTCGTCTTGCCGACGCCGGGCAGGCCGGTGAGGACGACGACGGGCACGGCGCAGGGCGAGCCCGTCCGGAAGGGCGTGCCGGGCGGCGGGTCGAGCAGTCCGCGGGCTCTCGCCAGCACCTGATCCCGGCCGACGAAGTCGGTTTCGTCCGCGGGGAGTTGGCTTCTTGACTGCCAGACGATTCCGGCGTTCACGGGCGGTGCGGGGTCGGGCGGGGCGCCCAGCGCGGGGTCCCGGGCCAGTACGGCGCGATGCAGGCGGCGGAGTTCGGGGCCGGGTTCGAGGCCGAGTTCGTCGCGCAGGACGGCGCGGGCGCGGGCGTAGGACTTGAGGGCGTCGCCCGGGCCGTGCCAGCGGTACTGAGCGACCATCAGGCGGGCCCACAGGGATTCCCGCAGCGGGTGGCGGGCCACTTCGGTGCGCAACAGGCCGGTCAGTTCACGGGGTTCGCCGAGGGCCAGCCGGGCCTCGGCGTAGTCCTCGAGAGCGGCGAGCCGTGCCTCTTCGAGGCGGGCGGCTTCGATGTGCAGGGCGTCGTGGTGGACGACTCCTTCGTAGGGGCCGCCGCGCCAGAGACCCAGGGCCTCCTGCAGGTCCTGTGCCGCGGCCCGGTGTTCCCCGGCGGCCAGGGCGGCGCGGCCCCGCGCGGCGAGTTCGTCGAACCGGTGCAGGTCCAGTTCGCCGGGGCGCAGATGCAGCCGGTAGCCGCCGTGGCCGAGGCTCAACCGGTCCTCTCCGGAGGCGGGGTTGAGCACTCGGCGCAGGACGGCGACGTAGCTGCGGACGTTGGCCCGGGCCGATGCCGGCGGGGCCGCTCCCCAGACCGCGTCGCTCAGCCGGTCCGCGGAGACCGGGGTTCCGGCGTGGACGAGCAGCATCGCGAGCAGGGTCCGCTGCTTGGGGCCGCCGAGCGGCAGGGCACGGCCGTCGGCGTGCGCCGCCAGGGGCCCCAGCACCTTGAACTCGACGCGCGGAAGCTCCACCGCAGGACCGCCCTTCTCTGGCCGCACGGCAGGGAGCGTGCGCACTCTTTGCGTAAGGTTCGAACAACGACGAGTTCGACCCTACGGTCCGGGCGGCGGAAGGGTGCCCCGATGGATCGGTGGAGCTTGTGACGCCGGTGTGTCAACGCACGGCCGGGCGGCTTTGTTTCACGCTGCGGTCGCTGTGGCGAGCGCCGCCTCGGACGGTTTCACGACGACGAATCCCTGGCCCGGTGCGGCGGCGAACCCCTCGGTATGTCCGGCGAGATGCTCGGAGATCGGCGTCCTCATGTGGTACAGGACCACCGAGGAGGAGACGCCGAAGATGGCGGGCGAGTCCACGAAGAGCGGGGCCTCGGCCTTGAGGTAGTCCAGTCCAGCCTGCATATGGGCGGCGGTGACGGTTCCGCCGGCGCCGGGGCGGTGCTCGACGATCTGCTGCACCATGGCCTCGCAGATCGGGGCGAATTCGGCATCCTCGTCGATGGCCCGGTCGGTCCGTTCCGTCACGGCCCGGTAGACGGGCAGGTCCATGAGCTCGGACAGGGCCCGCACCCGGAAGCGTGCGGCGTCCGGACCCAGCCGCTCCAGCGACCGCCGGATGCGGCGCCGGACGTCCTTGAGCGTGGTCCGCACCGATTTGGCGGCGCTCTCCGGGGTGCGCCCGTCGGCGACGAGCATCGAGTCGATATGGGTGTCGACGTACACGACGTCGATCTGCTCGAAGGCGTCGCCCGCCCATGACAGGAGGGCGGTGAGCCGGTCCTGGTTGAAATAGCTGTTGCCCGCGCTGATGCCGATGAGGGCGTGCTCGCCCCGCCGCCATAAGGTGCGGCAGCGTTCGCTGAGCGGCTCCGCCTCCATCACCAGGGCCGGGGACGGGGATTGGGCCGGGGACTGTGTAAAGACACCCTCCGTCATGACGTCAGCTCCTGCAGTGCGGTGGCGGTCTGCAGGCACAATTCGTCCAGAATTCCGGCGAGATCGATGTCGCCGCCCATGGGCGAGAACATGACCCCGTCCAGGCGCTCCCGCACCGCGGTGAGCGCGGGGGTGCTCGCCCCGGCCTTCTCCAGAATCTCCAGCGTGCGGCGGGCGGCGTCCGCGCAGCGGAACGCGCCGTAGTCCGCGGGTTCTTCGAGGAGCCCGCGGCCGCTGCTCAGGAGGTAGGCGGCCAGGAGGGCTATTTCCTCATGCAGTCGGTTCTGCGACAGCACCGTTTCCCCAGGATTCATAGCTGATCACCTCGTTCTTGTCACGACGTTCGGACGGCGTGGGCCCCTGCGCGGGACGGCCGACGGGCACCAGCAGCAGCGGTTCCAGGTGCTCCGGCAGGTTCAGCAGCAGCCGGAGCACCTCCTCGCGGAAGCTGCTGACGGGGCAGCCGCCCAGTCCCATGGCGTGTGCGGAGAGCAGCAGGTTCTCCACCGCCATGGCGACGCAGAGCTTCGACGTCTCGTAGATCTTCCGGGATATGCCGCCGGAAAAGCCGGCGGCCATGCGCCGGTCGACACAGGCCACGACAATGAATGCGGGCGTGCCGATCATTCCCGGCGAAAACGCCCGGAGACGCCGCACGTTTTCCGGTTCCCGCACCACGACGAACGACCACGCCTGTTTGTTGGAGGCGGTGGGCGCCGCGAGCATGCATTCCAGCAGTTGCTCGACGGTCGCGTCGTCGACGGGTTCGGCGGCATAATTCCGCAGCACGCTCCGCGTACGCAGGACGTGGAGCGTCTCCGGCAATGGAGTGCTCGGCATCACTTCCCTTTCCCCAGCCAAGTCTCAGGTATCACATGCGGCACAGGCGCCCCATGTGTATCGCACATGAGCAAGGCCATTCAAGGCTTGTTCGAGTGAATAAACCTTGAAATAAAGTGGAGTTGAGCACTCAGGGGCGATTTTCGGCCGCACCGTGCAGAACCGGCCGGAAAAACGGAACCGCCCCGACCGGGCGAACCGGTCGGGGCGGAACAGAGTCCCCGAAAGAGAACTGACGGGACGTCAGGCCAGCGAGGCGACAGCCTGGTTGAAGGTCTCGGACGGACGCATCACGGCCGCGGCCTTGGCCGGGTCGGGCTGGTAGTAGCCGCCGATGTCGGCGGGCTTGCCCTGGACGGCGTTCAGCTCCTCCACGATCTTCTGCTCGTTGGCGGTGAGCTGCTCGGCGAGCGGGGCGAAGGCCTTGGCCAGCTCCGCGTCGTCGGTCTGCTTCGCCAGCTCCTGGGCCCAGTACAGGGACAGGTAGAAGTGGCTGCCACGGTTGTCGATGCCGCCGACGCGACGCGTCGGGGACTTGTCCTCGTTCAGGAAGGTCGCCGTGGCGCGGTCGAGGGTGTCGGCGAGGACCTGGGCACGCTGGTTGCCCGTGGTCTTCGCGTACTGCTCCAGCGAGGGAACCAGCGCGAAGAACTCGCCCAGCGAGTCCCAGCGCAGGTAGTTCTCCTTGACCAGCTGCTGGACGTGCTTCGGCGCGGAACCGCCGGCGCCCGTCTCGAACAGGCCGCCGCCCGCCATCAGCGGGACGACCGACAGCATCTTGGCGCTGGTGCCCAGCTCCAGGATCGGGAACAGGTCGGTCAGGTAGTCGCGGAGCACGTTGCCGGTGACGGAGATCGTGTCCTCGCCGCGGCGGATACGCTCGATCGACAGCTTGGTGGCCTCGACCGGGGCGAGGATGCGGATGTCCAGGCCCTCGGTGTCGTGCTCCTGCAGGTACTCCCCGACCTTGGCGATCAGCTGGGCGTCGTGGGCACGGTTCTCGTCCAGCCAGAAGACGGCCGGGGCACCGGTGGCGCGGGCACGGGTGACGGCGAGCTTGACCCAGTCGCGGATCGGCTCGTCCTTGGTCTGGCAGGCGCGGAAGATGTCGCCGGCCGAGACGACCTGCTCCAGGACGGCGTTGCCGGCCTGGTCGACCAGGCGGACGGTGCCGGTGACCGGGATCTCGAAGGTCTTGTCGTGGCTGCCGTACTCCTCGGCCTTCTGCGCCATGAGGCCCACGTTCGGGACGGAACCCATGGTGGACGGGTCGTAGGCGCCGTGGGCGCGGCAGTCCTCGATGACGGCCTGGTAGACACCGGCGTAGCTGCTGTCCGGCAGGACCGCGAGGGTGTCGGCCTCCTGGCCGTCCGGGCCCCACATGTGGCCGGAGGTGCGGATCATGGCCGGCATGGAGGCGTCGACGATGACGTCGCTCGGCACGTGGAGGTTGGTGATGCCCTTGTCCGAGTCGACCATCGCCAGGGCCGGGCCCTCGACGAGCTCGGCGTCGAAGGACGCCTTGATCTCGGCGCCGTTCGGCAGCGACTCCAGGCCCTTGAAGATGCCGCCGAGCCCGTCGTTCGGAGTCAGGCCGGCCGCGGCCAGGTCGGCGCCGAAGGCGGCGAAGGTCTTCGGGAAGAAGGCCCGCACCACGTGGCCGAAGACGATCGGGTCGGAGACCTTCATCATCGTGGCCTTCAGGTGCACGGAGAACAGCACACCCTCGGCCTTGGCCCGGGCGACCTGGGCCGTGAGGAACTCGCGCAGGGCCGCGACGCGCATGACGGACGCGTCGACGACCTCGCCCGCGAGCACGGGCACCGACTCGCGCAGCACGGTGGTGCTGCCGTCGTCACCCACGAGCTCGATGCGGAGGGCGCCGTCCTCGGCGATCACGGTGGACTTCTCGGTGGAGCAGAAGTCGTCGACGCCCATGGTGGCGACGTTCGTCTTCGAGTCGGCGCTCCAGGCACCCATGCGGTGCGGGTGCGTCTTGGCGTAGTTCTTGACCGACGCGGGGGCGCGGCGGTCGGAGTTGCCCTCGCGCAGGACCGGGTTGACGGCGCTGCCCTTGATCTTGTCGTAGCGGGCGCGGATCTCGCGCTCCTCGTCCGACTTCGGGTCGTCCGGGTAGTCCGGCAGCGCGTAGCCCTGCTGCTGCAGCTCGGCGATCGCGGCCTTCAGCTGCGGGATCGAGGCCGAGATGTTCGGCAGCTTGATGATGTTGGCCCCGGGCGTCTTGGCCAGCGCACCGAGCTCGGCGAGGGCATCGCCGATGCGCTGCCCCTCCTCCAGGTGCTCGGGGAAGCTCGCGATGATCCGGCCGGCCAGCGAGATGTCACGGGTCTCCACGGCGACCCCGGCCGCGGCGGCGTACGCCCGGACCACCGGCAGGAACGAGTACGTCGCCAGGGCGGGGGCCTCGTCAGTGTGCGTATAGATGATCGTCGAGTCAGTCACCGGGTGCTCCGCTTCACGTCTGTAACATTGCTCGACATCAAGATATCTCGTGAACGGGGGTGTCTCGACAGGGGCCTGTCATGCGCCCCGGGGCACCGCCGTCATCAGCAGCGACGACGGCCGGGGGATGCTGACCGACCTGACCTCGCGCGGGATGGCCTCGCTCACGGGCCTGAGGCGCCAGCGGGACGCGATCGTGGCCAGGGCCACGGTCATCTCGGTCCAGGCGAAGGCGTCGCCCAGGCATTTCCGGTTGCCTGCTCCGAACGGGAGGAAGGCACCCCGGCCCGGCCGGTCGGCGGGCGGGGCGAGCCAGCGGTCCGGGTCGAAGCGGTGCGGGTCCCGGTAGCGCCGGGGGTCGCGGTGGAGCGCGTAGATGCTGAAGGCGACCTCGCTGCCCTCGGGGAGGTGCACCCCGCCGAGCTCCACGGACTCCCTGGCCCTGCGCATCGACAGGGGGATCGCGTGCAGGCGCAGGACTTCATCGAGCACCGCCGTGGTGTACGGGAGGGCACCGGAAACCGCGTAGGCCGCGCCGGTGCCGGCGGATTCGCCGATCTCCGCGTGCAGCCGTCGGTCCGCATCGGGTGCACGGCCCAGTTCGTGGAAGGCCCAGGCGAGTGCCGCGGACGTGGTCTCGGTGGCGGCCACCGTGATGGTGATGAGTTCGTCCCGGACCTGCTCCGGGCTCATGGCCTCGCCGGTGTCGGCGTCGCGCGCCGCCAGGAGCAGCGACAGGAGGTCGCCGTGATCGGCGCCGGCCTCCTTGTACCGGGCGATCACCTGGTCGAACTCACGGCGCAGCCGGGCGGCGGCGGTGTCGAACCTGCGGTTGACGGGCACGGGCAGGTGGTCCAGGAACTTCGGCAGCACGGCCCGGGTGACGGCGTCACGCATGATCACCGGCAGCGAGCGCTGCATCTCCTCGACGGCAGGGCGGGCCATGCGCGAGGCGAACATCGCTTCGGCGAAGGTGGCCAGCACCAGCTCGGTGATCTCCCGGTTGAGCTCGACGATCTGCCCGGGCCGCCACGACTCCGCGAGGTCACGCGCATGGCGGGCCATGATCTCGATCCAGCCTCCCACCCTGCTGCGGTGGAACGCAGGGCGTACGAGACGCCGTTGGCGGTCGTGGAACTCCCCGTCGGACGTGGCGAGACCGTTGCCGAACAACTGCCGCACCCGGTCGGCGTGCCGGCCCCGGTCGAAGCCGCGCGCGCGATCGACCAGGACGTCGCGGACCAGTTCGGGAGAGGTGACGAAGTACACCGGCCAGGTACCGAGGTCCACCCGGACGGTGTCCCCCGACTCGTGCAACGACTCCAGGAAACCCAGGGGGTCCCGCCAGAGCGCCATTGTGTGGCCGAGCAGGGGCATACGCCCCGGCGCGGCCGGTACCCCGGGAACCTTGCTGCTCACGTGGTCCATTCCCCTGTACGGATCGGTGGGTTCAGTGAGTGATGAGGACGTCGTCGAAGGTGCCTTTGATCCTCGGGAGCCCGAGGTCGTACCGGCGGGTCTCCCGGATCCAGACGAGGTCGGCGAAGGCGTACGCCCTCAGATCGGTGGCGAGACGAGCCGCCTCGGCAGCGGCTTCCGGAGGCAGTCCGAGCGAGTCGGCGAGACCGGGAAGCTGCTCCTCGATGTCCAGGAAGATCTGTTGCCGCTGCTTGGCCCGGTCCAGCACCCGGGCCACGGCCTCCGCCAGGGTGCACCCCTCGCTCGCGGCGACGACCCGGACGACGTTGCAGGTCTGCCCGTCGGCGATGTCCTTCTCCAGGCCGTAGACGTCGTTGTGCCAGGCCAGGATGTCGGCGAAGCACAGGGCCAGTTCGCGGAAGAGCAGGCTGTCGCGCAGCGCGTCGGGGATGCGGATGCGCGAGACGATCTCCAGGACGTCCACCTGGAAGAGCATCGCGATGGTGTTGCGGCGCATGGTGACGAACGTGGCCGCGTCGGGGACCCGGCCCTTCGCGTGGTAGCGGTTCTGCAGCACGATGGCCTGCATGTAGTCCAGGAAGTGTCCGGTGATGCGCTGCCGCGCCCGCGGCGGGAGCCCTGCCGTCAGCCGGGGCCAGAGGTCGGCGAATCCCGCGATCACGGGGTTGTCCTGCGTGCCCTGCAGGCCTTCCGGCCCCTTCGTGGCGATGGCCCGCATGTCGCGCAGGACGCGGCGCATGCGCTCTTCGCGCTCGCCCCAGTCGTAGTTGTCGTACTGGTCGTCGGACAGGGACCCCCAGCAGAACCACTGGATGCCGAGCACCAGCTGCTGCAGGCCCACCGTCGGCGTCGAAATGCCGTGGTACAGACCGAACTTGAAGGAGCGCAGGTGCCGTTCCTGTGCCTCGGAGGTGAGGAACCCGAGCCGCCACAGCCAGGCGATCACCTCGTCCTCGGCCTGTGCCGCGGCCGGGTTGACCATCGGGCAGGGCGGGTCGTAGAAGCCGTCGACGAGGACGGACAGATCGATCATCGGCATGGGACGGCCTCCTTCTCGGGGGTCGGGGAACTCATGAGGTGCGCTCCGTCGCACTGTCCGCGACGCGCCGGAGCATCGCGACGACGGCCTGCGGGAAGGGGGCCCGGTCCAGCGCGTGCAGGGCCTCCCTGCGACGTCCGGCGATCAGGCGTTCCACTTCCTGGCGGGCCAGGGTCTCCTCCAGGACGGTGCGGACGGCACACGCCTGTGCCGCGTCGAGAGCGGGGTTGCCCACCGAGGCCTGCAGGATGCCGAGTTGGGCCGGGGTGGCCCGCATGGCGGCAAAGGCCATCAGGGCCGTCTGCTTGCCCTCCCGCAGATCGTCCAGCGTGGGCTTGCCCGTCTCCGCACTGTCTCCGAAGACACCGAGGAGATCGTCCCGGAGCTGGAAGGCCTCGCCGATCGGAAGCGCGAACGCGGAACAGGCCTCGGTCACGGACCTGTCGGCTCCGGCCAGTACGGCGCCGAGGTGCAGGGGGCGTTCGAAGGTGTACTTGGCCGTCTTGAACCGGATCGTGGTCAGGGCCTGCTGCACGTCACCGTCCAGCCCGCCGGTGTTGAGCAGGTCCAGGTATTGACCGAGCACGACCTCCGTGCGCATGGCATGCAGAACCGGCAGGGCGGCACGCAACTGGGTGGCGGTGAGGCCGGCGGTCTGAAGTATTTCGTCGGACCAGGAGAGCGCCAAGTCCCCGAGCAGAATGCCCGTGTTGCGACCGAATTTACTGCTGTCCCCCGGAAGGCCGCGGCGACGGTGCATCGTCGTCAGTGCCCGATGCGCACTCAACCGCCCCCGGCGGGTCTCGCTTTCGTCCATGACGTCGTCGTGGATGAGGGCGAAGGCATGGAACAGTTCCAGGCTCGCCGCCACCCGCAGCAACGGCCCGAGGTCCCCCTTGCCACGGGCGGCTTGCCATCCGCATATGCACATCGTCGGCCGGATCAGCTTGCCACCCGCAAGCACCAGGCCCCGCAATACGGCGACAAGGTCGGCAAGGTGTTGCGAGGCGGCCGAACGTATCCGGTCGGCAAAGAAATTCTCCAGAACTGTCCTGACCTCGCAGCGAATCCGCGCCGGCGTCAGGACCCCCGACATGGCGAGCATGGCCACGGCTCGATCCCCTTCGCATCGTTGCGCCGACCCGGTGAGGCGAAAGCCACCGGATCGCCAGCAGAGAATCCTTGAGGATTCTGAGGAATGCGTTCGGCGTACCGGAACGAACCATTCAGGAAAGGCCAAAGCTTTCTCTTCCCGAATGGACGCAACCGAGCCTTTCCCATTCACCGTTCATACAAACCGTACGGCGCGTGCCTGGACCGGCGCAGACGACAGCGAATCTTTTCGGGGCGCGCGCATATGCCCGCACGCGCCCCACCCTCCTCACAGGGCCTGCGCAGGCAGCCTTACGGCGATTCGCCGTTCAGCGGTGAATTCCCAGCCGGCGCGGCCGCAGGCCGGCGTCGGCCAATTCCCGGCGCGCCTTCGCCACCACGGCATCGGCACCGCAGGAGCTGGCGACCTCGACACCGCGGTACAGGCTCTCTGCCGCCTGCACCAGGCGTCCGGTGCGGCGCATCGCAGCACCGAGGTCGACCAGGGCACAGGCGAGTTCGTAGACCGAAGGCGACTTTTCCAGGTGACCGACGGCCTTCTGCAGCAAGTCGGCGCTCTCGGGCCCGTCGTGGACCCGGCCCGCCGCATACAGGGCCTGCCCGATCGCCGATTCCGTGCCGAAGCGCTCGGCACGCTGCACCGCTTCCTTCGCCAGGTGCCGCGCCCGCTGGGGGCTGGTGTCGGACGTGGCGAGGGCCAGGTTCGGCTGCCAGGGGCACCAGGCGGGATTGTGCACGCCCCGCCGGTCGAGGCGGCGCCCCACCGCGGCGAGTTCCTCGACGGCCTCCCCGTGCGCACCCTGTGCCAGCCGCAGTTCACCGAGGACCGCCTGGGCGTCCGGAATGATCACGACGGGTGGGAACGGCTTCCCGAACGCGTACCGGACGGCCAATTCCTGGGCGGCGTCGACCTGGCCGCGGGCCAGCAGGATCTCGATGAGGGTACTCACCGCATACCACTGCGCGGGGGTGCCGGAGCCGACCCGGTCGGCCGCCCACAGCCCGGCGCGCGCGAAGTCCTCGGCGTCGGACAGCCGCCCGGTGCGGTACCGGACGTATCCCAGCAGCGTATAGCCGATGGCCAGTTGGCCACCGCGCCATCCCTTGCGCTCGGAATCGGCGATGCCTTCGGCGAAGAGCTCCTCCGCCCGCTCGGGCCGGTCGCAGTACATGAAGGTGAGCGCCAGAAGCATCGGCACCTCGGAGCCCCAGTGCTGGTCGGTCCAGCTCAGACCGGACCCCAGGGCCCGCTCCGCGTGGTCCAGGGCGATGGCGGCCGGCTCACCGCGGACCATGGCGTCCCACGCCCTCAGCCCCAGCGCGTACCGCTCGGTGAGGTCACGTCCGGTCAACCGCTGGGCGAGCTGGGTCAGCAGCCGCGAGCGCCCCGGGCCGTCCTCCTCCTCGGCCGTGAAAGCCGCGCGCAGGAAGTGCTCGGTGTGCATCCGCAGCCGGATCCGCGGGTCGGTGGTCGCCTGCGCCTCCGCCGCCAGTACCTCGGCCGCTTCCCTCACTTGTCCGGCATGCGCCAGGGACCGTGCCAGCCGGATGACGGCGTCCACGCGCATGTCCTTGCCGAGCAGCGGCTCCTCCAGCGCCGCCCGGAGGTGGTTGACCGTGACCGACGGGTCGTACAACAGGGCCGGGCTGCCCAGCTCGTACAGCACGGTGGCCTTCATCTCCGCAGGCGGGGGCTCGCGGAGGGCGCGGTCCAGGCACCGCCGGGCCGCATCGGGCGCACCCGTGCGCAGGTATTCGCGCGCTGCCTCCTGCAGGTGGCCCGCCACCCATTCGTCTTCCTCGGGGTGGGTCTCCAGCAGGTGACGGGATGCCACTGCCGCGCCCCTCCCGGCCTCGATGAGCTCCCAAGCGGCCTTGCCGTGCAGGGCCACCCGCATGGCGGGAGGGATGTCGCGGTAGACGGCCGTCGCGATCAGCGGGTGGCCGAACTCCGGCCTCTCGACGCCCCGCACGATCTCCGCGGCCGCCAGCCGGTCGAGGGCCTCACCCGCCTCCGTGGGGCTCAGCCCCGCCACCGAGGCGGCCAGCGATGCCGACGCCTCCGTACCGAGAACGGCCACGGCCCAGGCCATCCGGACGACGGAGGTGCCCATCCGCTCCAGCCGGTCCAGTACACCGGCACCGGACATGGCGCCGGACATGTCGTGGAGCTGCGGCGCGTTCTCGCGCGTCGGGGCCAGGCCCTCCTCGCGCACGGCAACGGCCAGTTCGACCGTCTCGAAGGGATTACCGCCGGTGATCTTCCACGCCTCGCGGCCGAACTCCTCGTCGACCTCGGCATCCGGTCCCAGCTCGCGGGCCACGAGCGTGGTGACGGCCGCCGGGCTGAGCGGCGCCAGGTCCAGTGGACGCATCCGGTTCCGGCTCAGCATGTCGCCGAACGCCCGCGGGATGTCGGGCACTTCGTCGGGGCGGTAGGCGACGACCACCAGGACCGGCAGGTCGTCGACACGGCCGGCGAAGGAGGAGAGCCACGTCAGCGACTCGGGATCCGCCCAGTGCGCATCGTCCAGGACCACGACCAGACTGCCGCGGGACACGGCCACGTTGGTGACCAGCCAGTCCAGCCCGTCGCGCACACCCTGCGGGTCGGGTTCCGCCGAGTCGGCTGCGGGGCACAGCCCCAGGACGGGGCCGACGATGCTGTACCAGTCCCCCAGCACGTTGTGCCGCTCGGACTCGGTGTACGAGGCCAGGAGCGGCTGGAGAAGCTGCCGCAGGACGTAGAAGGCCGAGCTCTGCTCGTTCTCACCGCCGCGGGCGAACAGCGTCGTGCACTCCTGTTCCCGGGCGAGATGCCGGACTTCCGCCAGCAGCGTGGTCTTGCCCGCGCCGGCCGGTCCCGCAAAGCTGAGCACTCCGCCACGGGGTGCCCGCTTCCCCTCTTCCGCTCCCCCGGCGGCCGTGCATCCGGCGAGCTTGTCCAACGCTTCCCTCGCCGCAGCACGTTGGGCATCGCGCTCAAGGGTCTCCGCAGGCACCCACCCGTCCGGCGGGCGTGTCTCCGGCGCTTCTGCGGACTGCGTGTCGACCCGACCCGTCACTGTGCCTCCCGATGAGATGCTGCGCCGCGCGCACCGCCGCTCCCGCTCGGTGACGGAACGGACGGGGCCGGCCCGCTGGGACCCTGCGGTGCGGCCCACGGCATCGCGTAGCGTAGGCCTGGCCGAGGTTCTGATGGCGCGTTTCTGCAATTGCCGGGACGCCCGATACCTGATGTGATGATCGGCCTTGCGATCACCCTGGCTGCTGCGGTAGAAGACGCATCCTCGCGGCACCGCCGGAGCGGCCCGAACCGCCCCTTTCCCCCGATCCCGGAACCCCCGGCATGGTTCCCCTGTCTCTAAAGGTGACCATGTACGCGCCCCCAGGGGCGCCCGGCCACATCCGGAGCGAGCTCTACCGATGACGTACTCCCCGCCGACCTCCTACCGGTCCCGGCGCCGCGCGTCCTCGCGCGCCAAGCGCTGGGGCATCGTCGTGGCGTGCATAGCCGTGCTCGGTGCCGTCGCCTGGCCCGTCCTGAACTATTTCGACGTCTTCTCCGACAAGGGCGACGCCATCTCCTTCGGCGGTTCGTCCGACGGCAAGGGGTCCGCCGGTTCCAAGGCCCTGATGCCCACCGGGCCCAAGGCCGATTTCACGGTCTCCGGCACCGTTCCCGAGGACGGCAGCAAGATCGCCGTGACGACGTACCAGGGCAAGCAGTCCGGTTTCACGGGCAAGGTCTGGGTCTGGGCACCCAAGCAGTACAACGACCCGAAGTACAAGGACAGCGGCTTCCCCGTGCTGATCGCGCTGCCCGGCGGCGCGGGATACCCCAACAACTACTGGATGGGGACGAACCTCAAGCTGGAGGCGTCCATCCAGAAGTGGGCGGACGCGGGCGAGAGCCTGCCCTTCATCCTCGCCATGCCCGTGCTCAACCCCGAGAACCACGATCTGGACAAGCACGACCCGAAGGCCGGCCTGTACTGGGACGGCAGCGACATCCCCGGCCAGCCCAAGATGGGAACCTGGCTGACCGAGGACGTGCCCCAGCTGATCAAGGAGAACTTCCGCACGATCAAGTCGCGTGACGGCTGGGCCTTCATGGGCTCCTCCACCGGCGGCTCCGCGGGCCTGAAGTCCGTGCTGCAGAAGCCGGACAAGTTCAAGGCCGTCATCGCCTCCGGTCCCGACATCGTGCCCGACTCCCGCCTGTGGGCCGGGCACGAGAAGGAGAAGGAGGACAACGACTCCAACGTGCTGGCCAAGCGCCTCATCGCCAAGGGCGGTCCGGACGTCTACCTGGGGCTCCAGGTCGGCGCGAGCGAGCCCGTGAAGCCGCCGATCGACAAGTTCGTCGCGACGTACGGCAACAAGGGGCCGGTCAAGACCAAGTACCACGTCATCCCGGACGGCGACCACAACGCCGCGACGTACGTGCCGAACATGGAGTCCGGCGGACTGATCCAGTGGATCAGCCAGCACATGCAGGGGCCGGTCTCGTAGATCACGCGTACCGCCGCCGGGCCACCGGATTCACGGAAAAGCAACGGAAAAGCACTCGTCCGGGTGCGGTTCGGTGATTGCCGGTCCCGGCCCGGCGCGGAAGGCTCTGTGGCCGTGACTCAACACGGCAGCTATGAACTGGTCCGCACCACCTTGATCCGGACCGTGGGGGCCAATCCTGCGAAGATCGCGCCCGACACCACGTTCGGTGATCTGCGTCTGGACTCCCTGGCCCTGGTCGAGCTGGCCCTCGCCCTGGAGGAGCGCACCGGGAGGCCGATGCCCGAGGTCACCGAGCACAGCACGCTGGCCGACGTCGCGGAGCTGATCGATGCGGCCGGTGCGGACCCGTCCGTGCCGGCCGCACGCACGCCCGGTCCTGCCGCCAGCAACGTCTGATGCCCCGGACGCACCCGGTGGCCGTCACCGGACTCGGCCTCGTCACCCCTGCCGGGATCGGCGAACAGCCCACCTGGCACGGCCTGCTGGCCTCCCGCACCACCGCCGCCCGCGACCCGGTACTCGCCGGGCTCCCCGTGGACATCTCCTGCCAGGTGCCGGACTTCGACGCGCACCGCCTCATCGGCAGGCACCTCGCCTGGCGGCTCGACCGCGCAGGCGCGATGGCCGTCCTGGCCGCCCGGCACGCCACCGCCGACGCCGGCCTCTCCCCCGCCGAGTGGGACGCCGCCCGCGTCGGCGTGGTGATCGGCACCGGGACCGCCAGCATGGAGCGCTACGACGCGGAGTACGCCAAGCTCGGCGCCGGTCGCCCACTGGCCGTCTCGCCCTTGGCCGTCACCCGCAGCGTGCCCAACATGCCCGCCGCCGAGATCGCCCTCGACCTGACCGCCCGCGGCCCCAACTTCGCGGTCTCCACCGCCTGCGCCTCCGGCACCACCGCGCTCGGCGTCGCCCGCGACCTGCTGCGCGCCGGAACCTGCGACATCGTCCTGGCGGGCGGCACCGAATCGGCCCGCTGCCGGATGGCCGCGGCCTGCTTCCACCGCATGGGAGCCCTGTCCCGGCGCCTCGGCCAACCGGCCGCCGCCTCCCGGCCGTTCGACGCCGACCGCGACGGATTCGTCCTCGCCGAGGGTGCGGCGGTGCTCGTGCTGGAGCGTCCCGAGCACGCGCGGGCCCGCGGCGCCCGGCCCCGCGCCTACGTGGCGGGCTACGGCGCCAGTTGTGACGCCCACCACTTCGCGGCCCCCGACCCCGAGGGGCGCGGTGCCGCGGCGGCCCTCCGCGCCGCGCTCCGGGACGCCGGTCTGGACCCGGCCGACATCGGCCACGTCAACGCCCACGGAACCGGCACCCGCCTCAACGACCAGGCCGAATGCGAGGCGCTGCGCTCGGTGTTCACCGCCCCGCCTCCCGTCACCTCGCTCAAGGGAGCCCTCGGTCACGCCATGGGGGCCGCCGGCGCGATCGAGGCCGCCGTCACGGTGCTGGGCCTGCAGCACGGGACGGTACCGCCCACCGCCAACCTCGACCGGCAGGACCCGGACATCGATCTGGACATCGTGACGAAGGTCCCGCGCACCGTCGCCCCGACGGCAGCGGTCAGCACCTCCTTCGCCTTCGGCGGCCAGAACGCCGCCCTGGTCCTCCAGGCTGCCTGACGAGCCGTCAAGAAAGCAGGGACATCGTGGACGACGGACAAGAGCAGTGCTTCACCGTCAAGGGATTCCGGTTCCGGTGCACCATGTGGAAGCAGCGGGACACCTCGCTGGCGCCCTGCGTCGTCCTGCCCGGTCTGTACCAGACGGCGGCCCAGGTGAACGGGCTGGTGGTGAAGCATCTGCTGTCCCATATGACATGCATCGTCATTGAACCCCCGGGGCTGATGGGCACGGACAGCCTCCCCATGGAGCACGGGCCGGAGTTCCTCGCGGACGCTGTCCGTCAGGTGATCGGCGGCTACGGCCTCGGCCCGGTCAGCCTCGTGAGCATCTCCGCGGGAACGCCCATCGGCTACTTGACCGCCCTGCGTTTCCCCGAGTGTGTGCTCCGGTCCGTCTTCATCGGATTCGTGGGCCGTCCCGCACCGCGGACGGACAACGAGACGGCGATCTCGCTGCTCGACGCCGGCCGCCTCGCCGACTGGGCCGACATGGTGCTGGGGCGCCTGATCTGCCAGGACCCGGACCGTCGTGTGCGGGGGCGGGCCGTGATCACGAGTCTGATCCGGCGGCGCATCATGAACGGCGACCGCTCCGACATCGAGCAGATGATCCACATCCTGCGCCGGAACATCCGGCACCGCGACTGGTTCCCGGGCGTGGGCCTCCGGCAGCCCGCCCTGTTCTTCACCGGCGAGCACGACACCGCCACACCACCCGCGTCCGCCCTGCAGGCCGCCGCACTGTGCGCGGACGCGCGGGTCACCAGCGTCAGGGAGTCCGACCATATGGTTCTGCTCCAGCGGCCGGCCGAGGTGGCGGAGCTTGTCGTCCGTCACTGCTCCGGTGGGAGCCTGGAGAACCTGCCGTACTGCCACCCCGTGGAGTACTTCGGCTCGGCCACCCCGGAAGCCACCAGTTCCAGCGCCCCAGCACCTGCATGAGCGCGGGCATGAGGACGAGCCGCACGAGCGTGGCGTCCAGGGCGACGGCGACGGCCACGGCGAAGCCGAACTGCCGTACCTGCGCGCTGCCGACGACGAGGAACGAGGCGAAGGCGGCCACCATGATGGCCGCGGCCAGGGAGATCGGCACCGCGGTGCGGGCCAGGCCCTCGGCCACGGCGCGGGTGTTGTCGCCGGTCGCCAGGAACTGCTCGCGCATCCGGCGTACCAGGAACATCTCGTAGTCCAGCGACAGCCCGAACAGCATGACGACGGTGATCAGCGGCACGAAGTGGTTGATCACCGGGCGCCCGCCCGTGCCCAGCCAGGGCGCGCAGACGGCCAGGATGCCGAACGTGGCCGCGGCCACTGCCACGTTGACGACGACGGCCTTGAGCGGGAGCAGCAGGCTGCGGAAGGCGACCAGGAGAAAGAGGAAGGCACCGGCCAGGAGGCAGCCGGCGACGGTCGTGACGCTGCCGTCCACATCCGCCCGCTGGTCGGCCAGTGCGCCGGGCACGCCGCCCACCGACGCCGTCCGGCCGGGCGGCAGTACGGCGGGCAGGATGCGGTGGCGGATCCGGTGGAGGAGTTCGGCAGTGGGGGCCGAGTCGAGTGGCGTGCGCGGCAGGACCATCACCAGTGTCGTGCCCCGCTGGTTGTCGACGGTCGCGCTCGCCGCGACACCGGGATCGGTCTCCAGGGCGGCCATCAGCCGGCCCAGCCCGGCAGGCGGCTCGGTGCCGGGGTGCGGCAGCACGACCATCAGGGTGGCGGCGGCCCCGTCCAGGCCGTCCCGCTCCAGGACGTGCAAGGCGGTGCCGCTCGGCGTGCCCGTCAGCGAGGCGCGGTCGAAGTCGAAACCGGTGTGCAGGCCGCCGGCCGGAAGGGCGGCCAGGACGAGGAGGGCGACGGCGGCGCAGATGGCCCGCCAGGGGTGCCGCATCAGGCGCAACGCCCATTGCTGCCAGCCGAGTTGGCCGGATCGCGGGCGGGCCGGTGCGGTGGCGCGCACGTACTGCGGCCACTGTGCGAGGCAGGCCGGCAGCAGCGTCACCGCCGCGAGCAGAGCCGTTGCCGTGACCGTGATGGCGCCCAGAGCGCACGTCCGGACGATCGGCATGCCCACGGCCAACAGGCTTGCCGCGCCGGTCATGAGCGTGAGGGCGGAGTAGCCGACGGTCTTGCCCGCGGTGACGACGCCGGCCACGGCGGCCCCGGGACCGTCCGCGCCCGCGGCGAGCCGTTCGCGGCAGCGCATGAGCAGCAGCAGGGCGTAGTCCAGGCCGGCACCGAGGCCGAGGGCGGAGGTGGTCGCCATGGTGAGGAGGTCGACGTGGCCGCCGCGGGCCGCCCCGTCCACCAGCGCCAGGGCCACCGCGACCGCGGAACCGGCCACCACCAGGGGCAGCACGGCCGGCAACGGGCGGCGCAGCACGGCGAACAGCGCAAGGAACGCCGCCAGCAGGGCGAGGGCATCGGCGAGCCGGACGGTCGGCATGACGGCTGTCTGCATGTCCTGTACGGCCGAGGTGGTGCCCAGCAGGTCGGCGCGGATCCGGCCGCCGGAGGCCCGTCCCGCGGCGCGCTCCGCCGTCAACTGCCAGTCATGTACGTGTGATTGGCGCTCCTGGACGGTGCCGGTGGCGCCGACCAGCCGGTACGCGCTGTGCACGGCGGTGTTCCCCGGTACGGGCAGGTCCACCACCCCGGACACGCCGGGCCGGGCGGCGAGCGCCGCCGAGACCTCGTCGACCGTCTTCCGGTAGAGGGGGCCGTCCACGGCCGGCGCGGCGGGGCCGGACGAGTGGAACACGAGGACCGTCTGTTCCGACCCCAGCTCGGGAAAAGCGCGCTGCAGGGCCCGGGCCGCCCGCGCGGATTCCGTCCCGGGGAGAAAGAAAGGCGGCGCCGACAGCGTTCCGGAAAATCCGGGAAGGGCGAGGGCGGAGAGCAGCAGCACCGCGGCCCATGCCCCCATGACCCATCGCCGCCGGCGCACCACCAAGGTCGCGAAGGCACGGACCAGGGCATCCGCCCTGCGTTCCCGGTGATCCGAAGTCCCCTGCCCGCCTTGCTCGTTGACCGGAGGAGCGGACACCGGGATCACAGAGAAACGCCTTTCCCGAGATTTACTGACGGCACGTCATACTATGCGGGACCGGAAATTCGAATTCCACCCGTAACGCACCCGCCGGAGAAAAAATGACAATCCCTCTGCGAAGAACCCGGTACCGCCGCCGCATTCTCGCCGCCGGGACGGCGGCGATGACGCTGACCGCCCTGGGCAGCGCCTCGGCCGCGGTCCCGCGCAACTCCGCGATGATCTCCCTGACGTGCGACGGGCACACGGCACCCCGCAGCCCCGTCGCCATCTCGCCCCCGCTCGGCATCCGGTCCCGGCACACCACGGTGCGCGGCACCCTGCTGCTCGACCACTGCTTCTCCCCCGACGGCAGCGCGGACCGGCTGCGCTCGGCCGCGGTCGACCTCGGACTCTCCGGCACGGCCTCCTGCTCCGGCGCGCACGACGTGACCGGGTCCGGCTACGTCACCTGGTACGCCACCCCCGACCGCACGGGCAGACCGGTCGGCAGGTCGACGCTCGGTGTCAGGCGGCCGCACGCGGACACCTGGTCCGCCGCGACTCCGCTGCCCGCGATCGCCGTCCGCACCGGGACCCTCGCCGGGCACACGGTCACCGTCGGCGCGGTCGGCACCCCCGCCGCCCTGCACTGCTCGACCCGGGGACTGCGGTCCCTCTCCGGCGCGTTCTGGGTGACCGTGCACCCTGGCAGCTGACGCGCCCCCTGCGCCAAGGTGTGCGGATGGCAGACGAGTTGAACACCCCTCGCCGCATAGCCGACGCCCACGTCGCGCAGGTCGCGGCCCTCGACCCGCTGGTCTCGGCGCGGCTGGGCCTGCACCCGGAGGACGACCGCCAGCCGGATCTGTCGCCGGACGGCTTCGACGCCCTCGCCGACGCGGCCCGCCGTACGCTGACCGCGCTGGATGCCGCGTCCCCCGCCCCGGAACCCGTCGAGCAGACCTGCGCCCGGCTGCTGCGCGAACGTCTCACCGCCGAACTCGCCGTGCACGACGCCGGGGACAACTTCCGGCAGCTCCGCAACGTCAACTCGCCCCTGCACAAGGTGCGGAGGATATTCCACCTGCGTCCCACCGCCGCCGAGGACGACTGGGCGATGACGGCCCGGCGGCTGCGCAACGTGCCCCGCGCGCTGGCCGGCTACCGCGCGACGCTGGGCGAGGGCATCTCCCGCGGCCTGCTGTCGGCACCCCGCCAAGCCGAGGCCTGCAGAGCCCAGTTGGGGGCGTGGACCGGCCAGGACACCGGGACCGCGGGCTGGTTCGCGGAGTTCGCCGCGAACGGGCCGGAGCGGCTCCGGCCCGAGCTGGACGCCGCCGCGCGCCGCGCCACCGCGGCCGTCGCCGCGTTCCGCGACTGGCTCCAGGACGTCTACCTGCCCGCGGCGGACGGCACTCCGGACGCCGTCGGCCGCGAACGCTACCTGCGCTCCGCCCGCTGGGCGACCGGAGCGGACCTCGACCCGGCCGAGGCCTACGCGTGGGCCTGGGAGGAGTTCCACCGCACGGCCGCCGAGATGCGCCGCGAGGCGGGCCGGGTGCTTCCGGGTGCGGACGTGCTGACGACCATGACACATCTCAACGAGCACGGTCACGCGGTGGAGGGCGAGGAGGCGGTCCGCGACTGGCTGCAGCAGATCATGGACGAGGCCGTCGCGGCCCTCGACGGCACCCACTTCGACCTCTCCGGCCCGCTCCGCCGGGTCGAGTCCCGGATCGCGCCCCCGGGCACGTCCCCGGCCCCGTACTACGTCGGCCCCAGCCTCGACTTCAGCCGGCCGGGGCGTACGTACCTGCCGACCCTGGGCCGGACGGTCTTCCCGACCTGGCAGCTCGTCAGCACCTGGTACCACGAGGGCGTCCCCGGCCACCACCTCCAGCTCGCCCGGCGGGCCGGACTCGCCGGGCGGCTCAGCCGGTACCAGGTCACCATCGGCTCGGTCGGCGCCGACACCGAGGGCTGGGCGCTGTACGCCGAGCGCCTCATGGACGAGCTCGGCTTCCTCACCGACCCCGCGCGGCGGCTCGGCTACCTGGACAAACAGATGCTCCGTATCATCCGGGTGATCGTCGACATCGGCATGCACCTGGAACTGACCGTCCCGGCCGGGGCCGGCTTCCATCCCGGCGAACGCTGGACCCCCGGGCTGGCCACCGCGTTCATGGCCGCCCACCACGGCAGCCCGGCCGCCCGGCGGACGGGCGAGATCGACCGCTACCTCGGCTGGCCCGGCCAGGCCATCGGCTACAAACTCGGCGAACGCGCCTGGCTGCAGGGCCGCGAAGCGGCTCGCCGCCGCCACGGCGCCGACTTCGATCTCAAGGTGTGGCACACGGCCGCGCTGTCCCAGGGGGCGCTGGGGCTCGACGACCTCGCGGAGAGCCTGGCGGCGCTGTAGGCGTGCGCCCACGCGGTGGAGCCGCACATCGACACAGCCCCGCGCCCCTTCGGGGCGCAGCCCCTCGGCGGGCAGCCGCGCGCCCCCGGGTCCATCCTGGAGGGGAGGGGAGCCGCCCATGAATCCCGGACGGACCAGGTGGGATCCACAGCACGGACGGTGGGAGACGACGGCCCGGGGCCGCGCCGTGCTGGCCGATCCCCGGCTGAACAAGGGCACCGCCTTCCCGCACGACGAGCGTCACGCGCTCGGTCTCGTCGGTCTGCTGCCGCCCCACGCGCTCACGCTGGAGCAGCAGGCCGCCCGCGCCTACACGCAGTACGGCGTGCAGCCCAGCGATCTGGCCAAGCACGTCTATCTGACCGCCCTGCACGACCGCAACGAGGTGCTGTTCCACCGGCTCATCGCCGATCACCTCGACGAGATGCTGCCCATCGTCTACACCCCGACCGTCGGCACCGCCATCGAGCGGTACAGCTACGAATACCGCCGCCCGCGCGGGGTCTACCTGTCCGTGGACGCCCCCGAGGAGATCGAACGCTCCCTGCTCGCCACGGAGTTGGGGGCGGACGACGTCGACCTGATCGTGGCCACCGACGGCGAGGCGATCCTCGGCATCGGCGACTGGGGCGTGGGCGGCATCAACATCTCGGTGGGCAAGCTGGCCCTCTACACCGCCGCGGCCGGCATCGATCCGGCCCGCACCATCCCGGTCATGCTGGACGTGGGGACCAACAGGTCCCGCCTGCAGGAGGACCCGCTCTATCTGGGCAACCGGCATCCGCGGGCGGAGCGCGCCGCCTACGACACCTTCCTCGACGCCTACGTGGAGACGGCGACCCGGCTGTTCCCCCACGTCGTCCTGCACTGGGAGGACTTCGCGGCGGACAACGCCCGGCGCGTGCTGGCCCGCTTCCGCGACCGGGTGCCCACCTTCAACGACGACATCCAGGGCACCGGCGCGGTGAACCTGGCGGCGGTGCTGTCAGGGGTACGGGCGAGCGGCACGCCGCTGCCCGGGCACCGGATCGTCGTCTTCGGTGCCGGCACGGCCGGCATCGGCGTCGCCGACCAGTTGCGCCGGGCGCTGGCCGACGAGGGCCTGACGCCGGAGGACGCCGCCCGGCGGATCTGGTGCGTCGACCGGTACGGCCTGCTCACCGACGAGATGACCGGCCTGCGCGACTTCCAGGCCCCGTACGCCCGTCCCGCGGGCGAGGCGGCCGGCTGGGCACGGGACGCGGCCCTCGGCGGGATCCCGCTGGCGGAGGTGGTGCACCGGGTTGCGCCGACCGTCCTCATCGGCACGTCCGGGCGGGGCGGCGCCTTCACCGAGGCGATCGTCCGGGAGATGGCGGCGTCCGTGCAGCGGCCCATCATCCTGCCGATGTCCAACCCGACGCCCCTGGCCGAGGCGGTGCCCGCCGACCTGCTGGCGTGGACCGGCGGCCGGGCCCTGGTGGCCACCGGCAGCCCGTTCCCGCCGGTGCCGTACGACGGGGTCGTGCACCGGATCGGGCAGGCCAACAACGCGTTCGTCTTCCCCGGGCTCGGCCTCGGCAGCATCGTGTGCCGGGCCGCCCGGATCACCGACGGCATGCTCACCGCCGCGGCCCACGCGGTCGCCGCACAGGTGGACCCGGCCGAACCCGGCACGCCGATCCTGCCGCCCGCACGGCAGCTGCGCCCGGTCTCCGCCGCGGTGGCGGTGGCGGTCGCCCGGGCCGCGGCGCGCGACGGGGTCGCGCGGGCGGTCGTGGACGACACGATCGACAGCCGGGTGCGGGCGGCGATGTGGTGCGCGGACTACCGCCCGGTGCAGGCGGTTTGAGCCGTCAGCCTCGTGGCAGCCACTCCGGCCGGCCCGAGCCGCGCGGCACGAGGACGGTGCGGAAGGCGCCGGGGGTCCCGGACATGACGACCTGGTCCGTGACGCCCTGGTAGCGGCCGCACGGGGTGTCCGCCGTGAAGGTGTCGGGATCGAGGTAGGCGTGCCGTTCGCCGGTGCCGGCGAGTTCGCGGGCGTAGTCCTTGTCGAGGATGCCCAGGCCCAGGATCCACAGGGCGACGCGGGTGAGCGAGACGTGCACGCGGTAGCTGCCGCCCTCGGTGGCGCGGCGCATCAGGGCGGCGATGATGCCGGTGGTGGCGAGCCAGGGGACGAGGTAGTCGTTGACGACCTTGATCGGGGGCAGGGCCGGGTTGTCGTCGGTGCCTTCGAGGTTCATCATGCCGGCCACGCAGCCGGCGGTCTGGTCGAAGCCGACGCGGTGGGCCCAGGGGCCGTGCTGTCCGTGCAGGCTGACGGTGGTGTGGATGATGCCGGGGCGGATCTCCGCGGCTTCCTGGGCGGTCAGGCCCATGCGTTCGAGGTAGCCGGCGCGGTGGTTGGCGTAGAAGACGTCGGTGCCGCGCAGCAGTTGGCGCAGGGTCGCCGCGGCCTGCGGGTCGCGGGCGTGGTCGAGGGTGGCGGAGCGCACGCCGACCTGGGCCGTGTAGTAGAGGATGTCGTTCTCGAACTGGCCCGGCCGCCAGATGTTGAGGGCGTCGGCGCCGTGCTGGGCCATGGTGCGGCCGATGGCGGCACCGGCGATGACATGGCCGAGGCCCAGGGCCCGTACGCCGTCGAGCGGTTGGGCGGCGCCGGGCGGGAGCGGCTCGGGGTCGCTGTCGCCGATCTTCTCGATCTCGATCAGTGGCAGGTCGGCCAGGACGTCCCGGTACTGGCGGGTGGCGAGGAACTCCCGGGTGCTGCGCAGCATCGGCATGACGACGCCCGCGTCCGCGCCGGCCCGCTCCAGTTCCGCGCCGTCCCAGCGGGCGATGGCGTGGGATATCGCGAGGGCGTCGTCGGGGGTGCCGAGCAGCTTCAGGGTGCGGGACTTCAGCGCCGGGTAGACGTTCAGCGGCATCACCCAACGCCCGTCGCCCGCGCGGTAGAAGGAGAGGGCGAAGGGGTCGTCGGGGGCGGTGATCGGGTAGCCGTTGAGCTTCTCCCACTTCGCGTCGTAGAACGGGCACAGCCGGTGCGGTGCCTTGCGCAGGTCCATGGAGATGTCCTGGCCGGGTCCGCCGCGGTGCTGCCAGAGTTTCGCCAGGGCCACGGACTTGGCGGTCAGGCCGAGGGCGGGGGCGGCGGCCAGCCGCAGGGCGGAGGGCACCACCGGGTCGGCGCCGGTGAAGGTGACCGTGCCGCCGGCGTCCCGGGCGTTCATGCCGACGCCGCCGAGGACGTCGTCGAGCGCGGCGTGGATGTCGAAGGGGTCGTCGGCCTCGCCGGTGACGGGCTTGTCGAGCGCGGTCTCGATCTTCTCGGTGAGGTTCATGCTGCTGCCTCTTCTGTCGGTTCGTGAGAGGTGTCGGCGAGGGCGCGCATCAGGGCGATCTGTGCGCGGTCGCGGCGGGCGGCGAGGTCGCCGACGGGCTCGCCCGCGAAGGCCTCTTCGGCCTGGGCGGTCAGCAGGGCGACGGTGGGTTCGTCGAAGGACGGGCTGCCCAGGCCGGGCCAGGCGGCCTCCATGGCGCGGCCGAGGTGCTGCAGGAAGTGCGGCAGGCCACCGGGTCCGCCGCCGAGGTGGAAGGTGCGGAAGGGGCCGGCGACGGCCCAGCGCAGGCCGATGGAGGCGGTGACGATCTCGTCCAGTTCGGCCTCGGTCACCACGCCTTCGGCGACCAGGTGCACGCATTCGCGGAAGAGCGCGGACTGCAGGCGGTTGGCGACGAAGCCGGGGATCTCCTTGCGCAGGATCTGCGGCTTCTTGCCCAGGGAGGCGTAGAAGTCCCGGGCCTCCAGCAGGACTTGGGGATCGGTGCGCTCGCCGGGGACGATCTCGACCAGCGGCACCAGGTGCGGCGGATTGAACGGGTGGCCGACGACGAGCCGCTCGGGCTGCCGCATGGCCTCGGCGATCGCGGTGGCGGGGATGCCGGAGGTGGAGGTGGCCAGCAGCGCGTGGGCGGGGGCGGCCTGTTCGACGGTCCGCCAGATCTCCTGCTTGACCGCCAGCCGTTCGGGGCCGTTCTCCTGTACGACGTCGGCGTCCGCGACCGCGGTGGCGAGGTCGGGCTCGAAGCGGAGCCGGTCCGCCATGTCCGTGGTGGGCAGGCCGAGTTCGGCCAGCGCCGGGGCGATCTCGTCCAGCCCGGCCAGGACCTGCTCGCGCGCGTCGGGGCGGGGATCGCTGACGACGACGTCCATGCCGTGGGCGAGGAACAGTCCGGTCCAAGAGATCCCGATCACGCCGCCGCCGATGACGGCGGCGCGCCGGTACGGGGTGGAAGCATGCATGGTGTGCCTCTCGGTGGGCTCAGCGGGCGAGGTAGTCGTGGACGACCTCGGCAGGACTGAGGGTGAGGTCGGTGAGGATGTGGGCGGCGTCGACGACTTCGAGCACCGGCAGGTCGGCGAGCGGTGCCAGGGCGTGGGCGAACAGTTCCAGGCGGGCGGGGCCGCGGAAGGCGCTCTTGACCGTGATGTCGGTGATCTGCGTGCGCACCAGTTCGCAGATGCGCGGCCGGCCGTCGTAGCCGGGCACCGCCTTGACCATGAAGGTGGGGAGGCAGATCTCGGCGCGGGCCTCGTCCGGGTCCATCGGGTGGTGCTTGTAGCCCATGGTGGCGGTGGCGACCCGCAGCGAGCCGTAGTCGAGGGTGCCGACCAGGGTGTCGGAGTCGACGTGGAGGCGGGGCGAACCGGCCTTCTTGGGGTAGGCGCTCAGCTCCCGGCCGCTGGAGATCGCGGGCACGCTGTCGAGATACATCGCCAGGTTGTACTCGCCGCGCTCCCCCTCGTACGCGACCGGGACGACCTGGCCCGCCTCCGTGTAGTCGCCGAGCCCGGTCACATCGGGCATCCGCATGACCTCGAACCGCACCAGCGGCTCGGGCAGGGACAGCGGCTCGGGGACGACCCGGCGCAGGGCCTCGGGGTCGGTGCGGTAGGTGATGGTGAGGTACTCGCGGTCGGTGAAGCGGTACCGGGTGGGGGCGAAAGCGGGTGCGTCCAGCGGAGTCGTGAACAGCCGGGCGACGTCGTGCATGTGCATGGATGGCTTCCTCGGATGACGCCTGTGCCTGTGGGGGCGGGGAGCGGAGGGCCGCTCAGCGCCTGGAACCACTCCACGCCAGGGAAGCCGGGTCTGTCCAATATATGTTTGTCGCGTACTCGATATGCTTGACCATATGGAGTTCACCGACCGCCTGCTGGAGCAGTTCCTCGCGCTGGCCGAGGAGAAGCACTTCGGCCGGGCCGCCGAGCGCCTCGCGATGAGCCAGCCCCCGCTCAGCCAGGCGATGCAGCGGCTCGAACGCGGCCTCGGCGTACGGCTCCTGGACCGCGGGCCGGGCGGCGTGCGCCTCACCCCGGCGGGCGCCGTCTTCGCCGTGGAGGCGCAGCGGCTGCTCGATGCCCGGGCCGCCGCCGTCGAGCGCGTGCGGCGCGTCGCGCGCGGCATGGAGGGCGATGTGCGCGTGGGCTACGTCAGCATCCTCAGCCACCGCCATCTGCCCCGGCTGCTGCGGGCGGCGGCGGACGAACTCCCCGGCCTGCGCGTCCACTTGCGGCAGGACGCCACGGCCGCGCTGGTGGAGATGGTCCGCTCGGGCGCCCTGGACCTCGCGTTCGTCCGGGACCCCTCGCCCGTGCCGGACGGGCTGGCCGTCCATGATTTCGCCGTGGAGCGCATCGTCGCGGCCTTGTCGCACGAGCACCGCCTGGCCGGGGCGGAGGCGATCGCGCTCGCGGACCTCCGCGACGACGACTTCGCGCTCCCCAGCGCGGCCACGCTGCCGGGGCTGGCCGCCCAGGGCCGGCTGGCCTGCCAGGAGGCCGGGTTCACCCCGCGCTGCCGGGCCGAGGCCGACGACCTCAGCGGCCTCCTCGGCTACGTCGCCGCGGGCCTGTGCGTCGGCCTCCTGCCGGAGGACCTGCGCGATCTCGCGGTTCCCGGGATCGTCTTCGTGCCGTTGCGCGATACGTCCCCGCACCTGCGGACCACGGTCGGGGCGGTGCACCGCCCCGACGCGGACGCGGCCGTGCACCGCCTCCTGAACCTTCTCACCCGGCACGCGCGTGCGGCTCCGCCGCGTGGGCGCGACCATGGCGCCCCGTAAGGGGCGTGGGGGCACCTCCCAGCGCCCCCGACGGGGCGCGAACCCCTCAGGCCGCAGCGGGAACTGACGGTACGTCAGATGACTTGGGCCCCCGCGGAGCCCCGCCCGGCGCCGCCGGGCGCCGCACCAGAGCCAGGGCCACGAGGCCACCGAGCACGCCCAGGGCGCCGGAGACCCAGAAGACGTCCCGCAGCCCGTCGGCGAAGGCGACATGGACCATCTCCTGCACAGCGCCCCGCTGTGCAGGCGCGGTGCGGGCGATCAGCGGCGCGGCCTGGCCGCCGGCCAGCGCGTCCGCGGAGACGCCGCCCCCGTGGTGCCGCAGCGAGCCGGAGAGGCCGGCGTGGAAGACCACGCCCAGCACCGCGATGCCCAGGGCGTTGCCGAGCTGGCGTGCGGTGTTGACCGCGCCGCTGGCCATGCCGGCACGCTGCGGCGGCACCGCCGCCATGGCGGTCGAGGCGAGCGCCGGGGTGCTCAGCCCGACCCCGATGCCGGCCACCGCGAATCCGGCCGCCAGCACCGTCCACGTGGATCCGGCGCCGATGACGGTCATCAGCAGTGCACCGCCGCCGATCAGCAGCATGCCCACGCCCAGGGTGAGCCGGGGCGAGACCCCGTGCAGGAAGCGTCCGCCGAGCGAGGCGACGACGAAGGACGCGGCGCTCATCGGCAGGCATGCCAGGCCGGCCGTCACCGGGCCCATGCCGCGCACGGACTGGAGCCAGAGCGAGGTGTAGGCGAGGTAGGAGAACGCCGCCACCGACAGCAGCACCGCGGTGATCATGAGACCGGTGAACGAACCCCGCCGGAACAGGGCGAGGTCCAGCATGGGCTGTGCCCTGCGCGGCTCGATCAGCAGGAAGACCAGCAGGGCCAGGGCCGCCAGCGCGAACAGCCCGAGGGTGGTGCCGGAGGTCCACCCGTGGTCGGAGCCCTTGATCAGCGCATAGGTGACGGCACCGGCGGCCACGGTGAAGGCGGCCATGCCCGGCAGGTCCATGCCCCGGCCCCGGGCGGCGCCGTCGGCCGGCGCGTGCACGTACCGCATGGTCATGACGATGGCGAGCACGCTGATGGGCAGGTTGACGAAGAAGATCCAGCGCCAGTCCAGGTACTCGGTCAGCAGTCCGCCCAGGATCGGCCCGGCCGCCGACGCGGCACCGCTGACCGCGCCCCAGGCGCCGAAGGCCACGCCCCGGTCCCTGCCGTGGTAGAGGCGGGCCACCAGGGCGGTCGTGGTGGCCAGCATGGCGGCGCCGCCCACGCCCTGGACACCGCGGAAGGCGATCAGCACCGCCGGGTCGGTGGCCAGGCCGCAGGCCAGCGATGCCAGGGCGAAGACCGCCACCCCGGCCACATACACCCGGCGGTGGCCTATCCGGTCGGCGAGCGAACCCAGCCCCAGCAGCAGGGCGGCCAGCGCCAGGGCGTAGATGTCCATGACCCACTGGAGGTCGGCGAACGACGTGTGCAGGCTTCTGGCCATGTCGGGGAGCGCCACCACGACGATGGTGACGTCCACCAGCAGCATGAAGGTCCCCAGGCACACCGCGGCGAGCGGCAGCCACTTGCGCATCAGAGCACTCCTGAATCTCTTGGTCGAATGAACCGGATGAACCGGATGAGAGGAAGCGGTCCGATCAAGCTCACACGCCGCGGTCGGATCCCGAACCCAGGAGGGTCGCCTTGGCGGATTTCCATGACAGATGAGCCTGTCATGATGGAAAGATGACGACCACGCCCACGGCCGACGCCGGCCCCGGAGAACAGCTCGACGCGCTGGACCGCCGGCTGATCCACGCCCTGTCCCTCGACGGCCGCGCCTCGTTCAGCCGCCTGGCGGCCGTCCTGGGCGTCACCGACCAGACGGTCGTCCGCCGCTACCGGCGGCTCCACGGCGAACGGCTGCTCCGCGTCATCGGGCTCCCGGCCGCCGACCGGCTCGGCATGTCGGAGAACTGGCTGCGCATCCAGTGCGCCCCCGGCGCCGCCGCTCCGATCGCCGACGCGCTGGCCCGACGCCCCGACACCGGCTGGGTGAAGATCCACTCCGGCGGGTCCGAAGTGGCCTGCGTGGTCCGCTCCTTCAGCACGGACGAACGCGACGCCCTCCTGCTCCAGAAGCTGCCGCGCACCCAGCACGTCACCGGCTTCACCGCGCAGACCCTGCTGCACACCTTCACCAGCACGACCCCCAGCCGGTGGCTGGACGGCAGCGGCCTGACCGCGGAACAGGCCCGGGAGCTGGCGCGCCCGCAGCCCGCCGGGGACGGCGAGGAGATCCGGCCCGACGCCGCCGACCACATCCTCCTGGACCTCCTCGCCCGGGACGGCCGCACCGGCTACCCCGAACTCGCCCGGGCGACCGGCCGGTCGGAGTCCACCGTCCGCCGCCGGCTGGAACATCTGCGGGAGGCCGGCGCCCTCTACTTCGACGTCGAGATCCTCCCCGTGCACTTCGGACTGACCGTGCAGGCCGCCCTGTTCGCCACGGTGGCCCCGCACAATCTGGACGAGGCGGGCCGTGCTCTCGCCCGGCACCCCGAGATCCCCTGGGTGGCAGCGGCCACCGGCACCACCAACCTGGTGGGCACGGTCCTCTGCCGCGACCGCCGTGCGCTCTACACCTATGTGACCGAGGGCATCGGCGCGTTGAGGACCGTCCAGCAACTGGAGATCGTCCCGGTGCTCCGCCACGTCAAACGGGCCGGCCTGCTCACGGACGGCGCCCGGCTCCGGGAGCCGCCGGCCCGGTAGGCTCGCCCGGTGATCGACAGCACCGCACCGCCCCTCGACGAACTCGCCGACTCCTGGAGCGGGATCCACGAGGACTACGACGACCTGCACAACGACGTGTACGACCGGACGGTCCTCGACTGCGCCGCGCGGCTGTCCGCCGACCCCGGCGGGGAATCGGCCCTCGCGTGGACGATCGGGCTGCTGCTGACGGCGCCCTACGTCGCGTGGGGAGAGGACGACGACGTCGCGCCGCACGTCAAGGCCGTGTTGGAGGCCGCCGACCGCACGCTGCGCGACCGGCCCTGCGACCACGACGACCACCCGTACCACGAGCACGACGCCGAGTACGACCTGGACCTCGCCGAGTTCCCGTACCAACTCGCCGACGAGAGTGCCGACTGGGACGAGGACCACTCCCGGGAACAGTGGCTCTGCCCGCGCAATGTGGCCGGATTCGCCCGGATCGCCCTGGACATCGTCGACCCCGGATCGGTCACCGGCGTCCCGCCCCGCCTGCCGCTGATGGACCGGCGCGGCATCGACACGCTGTCGGCGATCCTGCACGGCTACCCGGAACCGGGGACGGATGTCGGCGAGGAGATCTCCTCCGTGGCGTCCGGCCTGCGGATCGCCGGACCGGAGGACCGGCCCGGACGTCTGCTGATCGTCATGGCGGTCACCTGGTACGCCGTCTCCGACTTCGTGGACGACGCATCCCTGCTCGACGAGCTCGTCTCGGCACTGGAGGAGGCGCTGCCGCACTTCGCCGGCGCCTCGTGCACGCACGGCGCGCACGTACAGCCGCCCGGCAGCGGCCCGGCCGCGGTGGAGACCGGCATCATGCTGACCAGCCCCGGCGGGCGTGCCCTCTACGAACAGGGCCGCAGGGAAGGCCGAGACGCCCCGTTGGAGCACCTGCTCTGCCCGGCCGCTCTGACGGAGATCGCGGAGGAGTCGCTGAGCGTGCTGCGCGCCCGACGCGACGAACTCCGGCGCGGAGCAGGCCAGTAGGCCAGTAGGCCAGCGTCAGCGCGCGACGGAGAGAACGATCTTCCCGGTGGTGCGGCCCGTCTCGCCCATCCGGTGGGCCTCGGCGGCGTCCTCCAGGGGGAACACGGTGTCGGCGATCACGCGCAGGCGGCCGTTCTCGACGAGCTCGGTGATCGCGTGCAGGCCCTGCCGGTCGGGCTCGACGAGCATGAACACCGCGCGGATTCCGGCCGCTTCGGCCTCGGCACGCGGGAACGTCCCGTCCAGCGGCAGGATCGAGACCAGGGTGCCGCCCGGGCGCAGAGTGCGCAGGGAACGGGCCCAGTTGGCGCCGCCGATCGGGTCCAGGACGACGTCCATGTCGCGGACGGTCTCCGCGACGTCCTGGGTGCGGTGGTCGACGAGTTCGTCCGCGCCGAGCGAGCGCAGCAGGGCGTGCTTGGCGGCACTGGCGGTGCCGGTCACGTGCGCGCCGCGGGCCTTGGCGATCTGGACGGCCAGGTGTCCGACCCCGCCCGCGGCGGCGTGGACGAGCACGCGCTGACCGGGCCGCACGCCGGCCGTGTCGACCAGGGCCTGCCACGCGGTGAGCGCGGCCAGCGGCAGGGCGCCCGACTCGATGTGGCTCAGGCCCCGGGGGCGGGGGGCGAAGTGGCGGGCGGGCGCGGCGACGAACTCGGCGTAGGCACCGGCCGGGTGGGGGAAGCGCGGCATCCCGTACACCTCGTCGCCGGGCCGGAAGACGGTCACGCCGTCGCCCGTCGCCTCGACCACGCCGGAGACGTCCCAGCCGAGGGTGAAGGGCGGCCTGGCCCCGGTGGCGAACTCGCCGCGTGAACGGGTCTTCCAGTCGGCCGGGTTGACCCCGGCCGCGTGCACGCGGACCAGGATCTCGCCCCGTCCCGGCTCCGGGCGCCGCGTCTCGACGACCTTGAGGACGTCCGGCGCCCCGGCGGTGTCCTGGGAGACGGCGCGCATGGTGGCGGGGGCGGGGGTGGTGGCCTGGGACATGCCGGTTTCTCTCTTTCGGCGGTGCTCGTGGTGACGTCCTCAGACTGCCGGTGCGGCACGGCCCCCGGTGGTGGCGCTCCGGCCAGGGGGTGAAAGGATCCGGCCATGCACCACGTAGGCGTTCTGGCCCTGGACGGCGTCTTCCCCTTCGAACTCGGCATCCCCGCCCGGATCTTCGGCGCCGCCCGCGACTCGGCGGGCCGTCCCCTCTACACGGTGACCACGTGCAGCCTGGACGGCGGGCCGGTCCGGTCCGAGGCCGACTACGGCCTCGCCGTCTCCCACGACGCCTCCCTGCTGGCCGCCGTCGACACCGTCGTCATCCCGCCCTCGCACGCGCTCGGCCCCGTCCGCGAGGAGGGCCGCCTGCCGGACGCCCTGCGCGAGGCCCTGGCCGGAATCCGCCCCGGCACGCGCATCGTCGCCATCTGCACCGCCGCCTATGTGCTGGCCGCCGCCGGGCTCCTCGACCACCGCCGGGCCACCACGCACTGGCGCGAAGCCGGCCGTCTGCAGCGGATGTTCACCGCGGCCCGCATCGACCCCGACGTCCTGTTCGTCGACGACGGGGACATCCTCACCTCCGCCGGCGTGGCCGCCGGCATCGACCTGTGCCTGCACCTGGTGCGCCGCGACCACGGCAGCCGGACCGCCAACGACGTGGCCCGCTCCTGCGTCGTCCCGCCGTGGCGCGACGGCGGCCAGGCCCAGTACATCCAGCGGCCCGTCCCCGAACCCGGCGCGTCCGGCACCGCCGCCGCCCAGGCCTGGGCGATGGAACGCCTCGCCGAGCCGCTGACGGTGGCCGCCCTCGCCGCGCAGGCGCACATGAGCGTGCGCACCTTCTCCCGCCGCTTCCGCGAGGAGACCGGCACCACTCCGGCCCAGTGGCTCGTCCGCCAGCGCGTCGACCTGGCCCGGCACCACCTGGAGACCACCGACTGGCCCGTCGACCTGGTCGCCCTGCGCTCCGGTCTCGGCACCGGCGCGTCCCTGCGCCAGCACCTCCACGCGGCCATCGGCGTGAGCCCGCAGGCGTACCGCCGTACCTTCCGGCCTGCCTCCGGCTGACGTCACGCGGGCGGCGGGCGACGGACGTCGCCCGTGCCCAGCGTGATCACGGCCCGGGGCCGCATGGGTTCGTCGCCGCGCCGGGAGAGCAGGACGACGTCCCCGACCTCCGCCGAGAGGGTGCCGAGCCGGGCGGCGCACTCGGCGGCCAGGCCCTTGGGGTCCTGGGTACGGCCGAGGGACAGGTGCGGGGTGAAGCGGCCACGGCAGAGCGGGAACCGCTGCTCCAGTGCCCGGTGGAGCCGGACCCACGGCGCCGGCCCGGCCGCGGCCGGGTCGAGCCACACCGTCGCGAAGTGCCGGTGCCGGAAGTACCGCACGCCCGACAGACGTGCCGTGAACGCCGCGTTCTCCGCCGCGGCGGCGGAGAGCAGTGGCAGGGCCCGGGCGAACTCCCCCTCGGGCACGAAGCCGAACAGCAGGTTCACGTGCGGCGGCCAGCGCCGCACCTGCGGATCGTGCTCCCAGCGGATGTCCTGGATCGCCGGCCAGAGCTCCTGCGGCGGCAGCCATGCCACCGCGGTCCGGGGTGTCGGCGCCGCGTCGGGCACGTCCGGCGGATTCCCGTCCACGCTCCCGTCCCCGTCCCGTCAGCGCGGCGCCAGGCCGATGCGCCCGCCCCGCAGGTCGTACAGGACGTCGACCCGGGTGAACGCGGGCAGCCCTGCGAGGATCACCGAACTGGGCTGTCGGCCGTAGCCGAGCAGCGGGGTGGAGAGCGCGTTCAACGCCTGTTGCGGGTCCTTCTCCCGCGGCATGCGGTATGTCCATGTCCAGCCCGCGGCCGCCACGTCGAACGTGACCTGCTCGCCGAACGTGTCGACGATGCCGCCGCCGATCAGCCTGTCCGCCGCCGGGCCCTCGAGGCGGGGCGCCTCCAGGGCGAGGGTGGGCGTGCCCGTGTCGAAGACGACCGGTGCGCACTGGGTGCTCAGCACGGAACTCACCGTCAGGCAGGCCTGCATGGGCGCCGACTGCCGCAGGCTCACCGTCCTGTAGCGGTTCAGTGTCTTCCGGTCGGGATCGAGGGCCAGTTCGGGGTGGTGTTCGTCGAAGTGGACGGTGAACGCGCCGTTGCTCGTGAAGCCGAGCATGGGGTTGGTGCAGCAGCCCCGGACGCCCTGGTCGCGTTCGGCCACGCCGATGCCGAGGATGCCGTCGAAGACGCCGCCGAACTCCTCCGGTGTCCTGCCGTGCGCCGCCTCGCAGTTCGGGACCTGGGCGGTGCAGGCGAGGGAGTCGACGAGCAGGATGCTCTGGTTGTCCGCGGTGACGTCGCCGAGGCGCAGGGTCGCCCGGGCCTCGCGGCCGCCGATCTGCAGGCCGCTGAGGTAACTGCTGCTGCCGGTGGCCCCGGTGGGCGTCGCGTCGCCGCTCCCGACGGCCGACGCGAGCACCTTCAGCCCGGTGGATCCGGTGTCCACCAGCAGGTTCACCGGCCGCGACCCGATGCGGACCGTGGCCTGCAGCCGGGGTTCACCGAGCCTGCCGCCGGCGCCGCCCGCCGGCAGGTACGTCAGCGGCACCTTCGGACCGCCCCCGTCCGCCGCCGGCGCGGACGCTCCGGAACCGCTGCAGCCGGCCGTCAGGAGGAGCAGCAGCCCGACCATGGCGGCGGAGGGCCGCCGCCAGCGGGGCGGGCACGACATCGGGCACACGGACGCCTCCGGGCGTGGGCAGCGGCTGGCACTCCTGCCGCCAGACTCGGCCCCACCGGGCCACGGCGCCTCCCGGCCGGGCCCGTTCGTGGTGCGTCGCGCAGTTCCCCGCGCCCCTTCGGGGCGCCGGCAGGCCCTAGGGCGTGTCCGATGGGTCAGCACGGGCCCCGGTCCGCCCGCGCGGGGCGGCGCTGGGTGGCGTGCGGCCAGAGGAAGGTGACCGCGAGGAGGGTGACGGCGGCACCGAGGATGTTGTTGCCGAGGCGCCAGGCGGAGTCGGTGGCGACCAGGGGTTCTTCGAGGCTGACGAGGAGCAGCAGGACCGGCGTGCCGAGGATGGGCCAGTAGCCGTAGTTGTACTGGCGGAGGGGACGCCCGAGGCCGCCGAGGACGGCGATGAGGGTGATGGTGATCCAGTAGCCGGTGCGGGTGCTGATCACGAGCAGGAGTGCGGTGATCAACGATCCGCCGATCATGCCGATGCTGCGTTTGACGACCCTCGCCCGGGTCGCCTCCCAGGTCGGGCGGAGCGTCGTCAGGATGCCGATGAGCACCCAGGTGGCGAAGGGCCAGTGCAGCGCGTCGAGGATCAGGTAGCCGGCGCAGATGCAGACCGCCGCCTGGGCGGCGTAGCGCGCCTCCGGGCTGCGCCGGCGGACGTGGCCGACGAGCCGCCGCCACGGGGTCCTGATGCGCAGCCCGGTGAACGGCGGCGCGACGGGCGAGGCCGCGACGGGGAGCAGCATGCCGGTCAGCGCCATGGCGCCGCCGAGGAAGAACGTGCCGACGTAGCCGGCGGCGGTCAGGCCGTGCAGGCCGTTCGTCGCCATGAGGAAGGTGATCAGCGGGGTGATGGTCATCCCCGGCACGGGGATCAGCAGGGCGAGGACGACGATGAGCACAGGGGTCCAGGGCAGCCGGTGGTCCGCGAGCACCCCGAGGGCGCTGGTGGCGGTGAGGATCAGCAGGCGCCGTCCCAGGAACAGCAGCCGCTGGAGCGCGGTCCGGGGCGGGACGGCGAGGGCGATGAACCATGCGCCGAGGGCGCCGGTGATGCCGCCCGGCCGGGAGCCGGCGAGTTCGCCGCCGATCAGCGGGGCGGCGACGACCGCGCTGACGAGGATGCCGTACCGCCAGTCGTAGTACGCCCCCGCCTCCCGGCGGAGGTAGATCCTCAGCACCGCCGCGAGCCGGCTCCGGCCGGTCGCGCCGGTCACGGCAGGTCGGCCAGCGCGCCGGTCGTGGTGATCGTCGCGATTCCGGAGAGCATCCGGAGCGACGCCTCGTGCTCCTCCGGGGTCGGAGCGGCGCAGGCGTCCGCGGCGACGACGACGCGGTAGTCACGGTCGTGCGCGTCCCGGGCGGTGGACTGGACGGCGAGCACGGTGCTCACGCCGCACAGCACGACGCGTTCGATGCCCGACGCGGAGAGCGTCTGCTGCAGCCGGGTGCCGTGGAAGGCGCTGACGCGCGGCTTGGCGATCACGATGTCGTCGGCGTCGACGTGCAGGCCGGGGTGGAAGGCGGTGCCGGGCCCCGTCAGGTCGAGTGCGCCGAACTCGTGTGCCCGGCCGAACAGCGGCGAGTGCTTGGGCTGGTCGTGGTATCCGGCCTCGAAGCCGACCTTCACCAGGATCGTCGGCCAGCCGCGTTCCCGGGCGGTCTTCTTCGCAGCGTTGAACCGCGCGACGACGTCCCGTTCCGCCGCCTGGGGCGCGCACCGGGCGATCCTGCCGTCCGGGTGCATGATGTCGACGATGTAGTCGAGGCCTATGAGCGCGGTGCGCATGAGTGTGTGATCTCTCCGTCATCAAGGGTGTTCACGAGTGTTCCGGGTGTTCGCGGAAGTCGGCCAGACGCTGCATCAGGGCGCCGGCGGCCAGGAGTTGCTTCGCCTCCGCCGGGGTCAGCGCTGCGGCGGCGGCCTTCACCAGCCACATCTCGCGTTCCACGCGGTCGCGTTCGAGGAGCTCCCGGCCGCGCCGGGTCAGCCCGATGAGGCTCCGCCGGCCGTCGGCGGGGTCCGGTGCCACGTCGACGAGTTCCCTGGCCTCCAGGCGCCGCAGCAGCGCGGCCAGATTGGACCTGGCCATGCGGAGGTCGTCCGCGATGACGCCCGGGCCGGCGGACGCCCCGTGCCGGTCGACGGCTCCGAGGACCAGGACCTCGTTCAGCGGGATGTCGCCGACATGTTCCTCGCGCAGGCGCCGGTGCAGCGCCATGAGGTTGCGGCGGAACACGGTGGCCTCGTCAGTGTTCATGACTTAACTATGACACATAACTATGAGGCATAACGACATCCGGCACGTCGCACTCAGCGTCCGGTCAGCGCGCGTGCGGCCCGGACGATGTGGTTACGGGAGATCCCGGCCTCGTCGAGGAGTTCGGCGGTGGTGCCGGAACCGGGGAGGACGGTGACGGCGAGGTGGGTGAGGGCGGGGGCCAGCCGCTCGGCGCCGAGGGCGGACCGGACGGCTTCGCCGATGCCGCCCTCGGGGTGGTGATCCTCGGCGACGACGAGCGCACCGGTCTCGCGTGCGGCGCGCGCGAGCGTCTCGGCGTCGAGGGGTTTGACGGAGTACAGGTCGACGACACGGGCACGGATCCCCTCGTCGGCCAACTGGTCGGCCGCGGCGAGGCATTCGTGGAGGGTGACGCCGGCACCGACGAGGGTGACCGTGTCCTGGTCGCTGCGGCGCGGGGTCTTGGAGCCGCCGACGGGGAACGTCTCGTCGGCGGGATAGAGGACGGGGTAGGCGCCGCGGGTGGTGCGCAGGTAGGAGATGCCGGGCAGGTCGGCCATGGCGGCCGTCAGGGCCGTGGCGGAAGTGGCGTCACCGGGGTAGAGCACGGTGGAACCGTGCACGGCACGCATCATGGCCAGGTCCTCCAGGCCCATCTGGGAGGGGCCGTCGGCGCCGATCTCGACGCCGCAATGGGAGCCGGACAGGGCCAGGGTGGCCCGGGAGACGGCCGCCATGCGGATGAAGTCGTGGGCGCGGGTGAGGAAGGCGGCGAAGGTGGCGGCGTACGGGCGGTAGCCGCGCGCGGCCATGCCGACGGCTGCGGCGATCATCTGCTGTTCGGCGATGTAGGTCTGGAAGTAGCGTTGCGGATATGCCTTCTTGAAGTCCTCGGCGTGGGTGGAGTTGCCCACCTCCGCGTCGAGGACGACGACGTCGGGCCGGGCTCCGAGGGCGGCCAGCGCCTTGCCGAACGCGGACCGCGTGGCCACGTCCTCCCCGACGTCGTAGCGGGGCAGCTCGACGGGGCCGGCGGGCGGCCGATCGGCCTGCGTGCCGGCCGGTGGCCGCGGCCCGCGGGCCAACAGGTGCCGTACGCCGCCGAGTTCGGCGACGGCCCGTCCGGCGAGCTCCTCGGGCAGCGGTTTGCCGTGCCAGCCTTCGTGGTCCGCGATCTCGCCCACCCCCCGGCCCTTGACGGTCCTGGCGATGACGACGGTGGGGGCCTTCCCGTCGGCCGCTGTGGTCAGGGCCCGGTCGACGGCGCCGACGTCGTGCCCGTCCACCGTGAGCGCGCGGCAGTCGAAGGCCTCGATGCGGCGGGCGTAGGCCGCGGTGTCCCAGCCCAGCTCGGTGGCGCCGCACTGGCCCAGGCGGTTGACGTCGACGATGGCGGTGAAGTTGGCCAGCCGGTGCCGCCCGGCCTTGTCGACGGCCTCCCAGACCGACCCCTCGGCCATCTCGCTGTCCCCGCACAACGTCCACACCCGGTACGGCTGCCCCTCCAGGTCGCGCCCGGCCAGCGCGATCCCGACGGCATAGGCGATGCCCTGCCCCAGGGACCCGGTGGCCACGTCCACCCACGGCAGCACCGGCGTGGGGTGCCCCTCCAGCCGGGCACCGAACCGCCGGTAGGTGTTCAGCAGTTCGTCCTCGGCGACGACGCCCGCGGCCCGGAACATCGCGTACAGCAGCGGGGATGCGTGCCCCTTGGAGAAGACCAGGTGGTCGTTGGCCGGGTTGCCCGGGTCGTCCCAGTCGTAGCGCAGATGGCGCGTCATCAGCACCGCCATCAGGTCGGCCGCCGACAGGCTGGAGGTGGGGTGCCCGGACCCGGCCGAGGTGCTCGCGCGCACCGAGTCCACCCGCAACTGCTGCGCCAGATCGAAGACCCGGGCCAGATCGGCCTCGGGGCCGAGGGTCTCGGTGGGGGCCTGTGCCGTCATCGTGGCTTCCTCTCGCCGACCGCTCCGTCCATCCTCACCGTCCCGCCTTCCCCCGGCGGCAGGGAGTAGGCCGGACGGGTGCGGCTGCCCGGACGGAGCAGCACCACCGGCGCCCGGGCCCGGACGGGCGTAGGAAGGGGGCGGGGAACGAGCGCACCAGGAGGAACTCCGGGATGCAGATCGTGGTCGATCTCAATCGGTGCCAGGGGTACGCCCAGTGCGTGTTCCTCGCCCCGCAGGTGTTCGAACTGCACGGCGAAGAAGCCCTGTTGTATGTGCCCACGGTGCCCGAGGGCCAGGACGAACGGGTGCTGCGGGCCGCGGCGGCCTGCCCGGTGCAGGCCATTACGGTCGGGGAACAGGCAGGTGAGGGCGCCGGTGTCCGGTGAGACGCGCGACGGGCGCATCGTGATCGTCGGAGCGTCCCTGGCCGGGCTGCGCGCGGCCGAGACGCTCCGCGAGGAGGGGTTCGAGGGCGAGCTGACCCTGGTCGGGGACGAGGCGCATCCCCCCTACGACCGGCCGCCGCTGTCCAAGCAGGTGCTGCTCGGCAGGGCGGGCGCCGGGCAGTGCGGGCTGCCGGCCCGCCGCGAGCTGAACGCGACGTGGAAGCTCGGCGTGGCCGCCACCGGGCTCGACCCCCTCGGCAAGAACGTCCTGCTGGCCGACGGCGAGCACCTGCCCTTCGACCGGCTGCTGATCGCCACCGGTACCCGCGCCCGGCCCTGGCCGAACCCTCAGGAGGGCGCGCTGGAAGGGGTGTTCACGGTCCGGACGAGCGACGACTCCGCCCGGCTCGCCGCGGCCCTGGACGCCGGGCCCCGCCGCGTCCTGGTCATCGGTGCCGGGTTCACCGGCTCGGAAGTCGCCTCCGCCTGCCGGGAACGCGGCCTGGAGGTGACCGTCGCCGAGCGCGGCCGGGCGCCGCTGATCGGTGCGCTGGGCGGGACGGTCGGCGACTGGGCCACCAAGCTGCAGCGGGCACACGGCGTCGATCTGCGCTGCGGGGTCACCGTGACCGCGCTGAAGGGCACCGACGGCCGGCTCACCGGTGCCGAACTCTCCGACGGGAGCCGGATCGAGGCCGACGTGGCCGTGGTCTGCCTGGGCGCGGTCCGCAACACCGAGTGGCTCGCCGACTCCGGCCTCGCGGCCGGCCCCCGGGGCGTGGCCTGCGACGCGGGCTGCCGCGTCTTCACCATGTACGGCATCGTCACGGACGATGTGTTCGTCGCCGGTGACGTGGCCCGCTTCCCCCACCCGCTCTTCGAGTACCAGCTGATCGCCCTGGAGCACTGGGGCAACGCCGTCGCCCAGGCCGAGGTGGCCGCCCACAACATGATCAGCCCCGGCCCGCGCCGGCGCCCCCACCTGGCCGTGCCGACCTTCTGGTCCAGTCAGTTCGGCCTCAACATCAAGTCCGTCGGTGTGCCGACCTTCTCCGACCAGGTGGTCCTCGCCCAGGGCACGCCCGGGGACCGCCGCCTGGTAGCGGTCTACGGCTACCGGGGCCGCATCACCGCCGCGGTGACCGTCAACCGGGCCAAGTGGCTGGAGCACTACCAGCGCCTGATCGAGAGCGCGGCCCCGTTCCCGCCCGGCCCCGGCGCCGCCGACCACCTCGCGGACAGCGAACCCGTGCCCTCCGACGTCCCCGACCCCCGTGTCCTCACCCACGGCCCGACGGTGGCCCTCACCGGCCATCTGCCGGACCGCCGCCTCACGTTGATCCGGCCCGCAGGCTGAACACCAGGAGCCCCTCCGATGTCCTCCGAAACCCTCTTCCGCCGGATCACCGACTACGCCCACCGCGCCGACCCGTACCCGCTCTACGCCGAACTCCGCGAACACGGCGTGGCCCGGCAGGAGGACGGCAAGTACCTGGTGGGCACCTACAACGAGATCACCGCACTGCTCCACGACCCGCGTATCAGCTCCGACGTGCGCAACCGCACCGAGCCCGACCCCGACCTCCAGCCGGTGGAAGGGCTGCCGCCCGCCTTCATCGGGCGCGACGACCCCGAACACGACCGACTCCGCCGCCTGGCCATGCGGCCCTTCGGCCCGCCCCACTCCCCCGGCCGCATCGACACCCTGCTCGACGACATCGCCCGCATCGCCGGACAGCTGGCGGACGGCCTCCGCGACAAGGAACGCATCGACCTCGTCGAGGACTTCGCCTTCCCGCTCCCCGTCACCGTCATCTGCGACCTGCTCGGCGTGCCGGCCGAGGACATCCCCCAGGTCCACACCTGGGCCGACACGGTCGTCAGCGGGCTCGACTTCGCCCCCGGCGAGGACCCGGGGCCGCGCCGGCGCGCGGCCCACGAGGCCCGGATGGCGATGGGCCTGTATCTCGGCGGACTCGCCGAGAAGCGGCGCGGCCGTCCCACCGACGACATGCTCTCCGCCCTGGCCAACGACGAGGGCCCCGACGGGCGGCTCACCCAGGAAGAGCTGATGGTCACGGCCGTCCTGCTCCTGATCGCCGGACACGAGACCACCGTCAACCTCATCACCAACGGCATGCTCACCCTGCTTCGCAACCCGGAAGCGCTCGAACGGCTTCGAAAGGAGCCGGAGTTGATGCCACGTGCCGTGGAGGAACTGCTGCGCTACGAACCCCCCGTGCAGTTCCTCCCCCAGCGCACCCCGCTCGCCGACGTCGAGGTCGGCGGCGTCACCATCCCCAAGGGCGTCCCGCTGGTCCTCGTCCTCGCCTCCGGCAACCGCGACCCGCTGCGCTTCGCCGACCCCGACCGCTTCGACCCGGCCCGCCGGGACAACGTGCACTTCGGCTTCGGCAGCGGCGTCCACAGCTGCTTCGGTGCACCGCTGGCCCGCCTGGAGACACAGATCGCCCTGACGACGCTCATCAACTGCCTCGACGGGCCACGGCTGTTGGAGGACCCGCCGGTGTACCGCAACAGTCCCGTGCTGCGCGGGCCGCGCCACCTGCCCATCGGGCAGACGGGGCGTTGAGCGGCCGGACCGTCCCGTTCACGATCCACGCGGTCTCACTCCCCGTCCGGCTCCGTGCGACGGCACACCAGCACCCCGGGGACCGCCGCCAGCCGGGCCGTGAGCGGACCGGCGTCGCCGCGGCCCTGCACGACCAGCGAGATCTCCACCACCTGCTCGGAGTCCCGGCCGACAGGGCCGGAGAGGGTGCGCACTTCGTGCACGGCGAAGCCGGCCTGCGTGCACCGGTCGAGGAGTTCCCGCAGCAGCCCCCGCCCCTGGAGGTAGGCGATGCGGTAGCCGGCCGTCACACCGCCCGGTGACGGGAGGCGGGCCAGCACGGGCCGGAGGACGTAGGAGACGGCGAGGTACGCCACGACGGCCAGCGCGGCCAGCAGGGGCAGACCCGCAGCGGCGGCCGCCCCCACCGCCGCGGTCAGCCAGATCGTCGCCGCCGTCGTCAGCCCCTGCACCGAGCCGCGGTGGACGAAGATGACGCCCGCGCCGATGAAGCCCAGCCCGGACACGATCTGGGCCGCGACCCGGGACGGGTCGAGCACGACCGTGCCGAGGTGCAGCACATCGGTGAACCCGTACTTGCTCACCAGCATGAACACCGCAGCCGCGCTGCCGACCGTGGTATAGGTCCGCAACCCGGCCGCCTTGTGCCGCAGTTGCCGCTCGATCCCGATGACCCCGGAGAGCAGCAGCGCCTCCAGGAACTCGACGACCTGCAGCCAGCTTTCGCCGGCCGGCTCCATCACGCTTGCCAAATCCGCCATACCGGCTCAAACGACTGAAACCGCCCGGGCGCTACGGCCGTCCGGCGAAGCGGGTGTCACACGCCGGGTGCGGGGCGCACGGCGATGCCGTTCCGCTCGAACAGCGCCGCCGTCACCCCGTCCCCCGGCACCAGCTCGCCGGTGAACGACCCGTCGTACACCGCGCCGCGCCCGCACGAGGGGCTGCGCGGCATCAGCAGCGCCTCGGTGCAGCCCCCGTTCCGCGCCGCCGCGAGCGCGCGCCGCGCCCCGTCCACGAACTCCGCCGTCACGTCACGCCCGGTGTCCTCGACGACCCGCGCGGTCCCGTCGAGCACGTCGTACCCGTCGCCGCCCGCCAACTCCGCGGGCCGCCGCGGTGTCGCGAGCCCGCCCGCGACCTCCGGGCAGAAGGGGACGACCCTGCGGCCGGCCAGTGCCGCCTCGATGTCGGACGACACCTTGTGACGTCCGTCGAACCGGCACGGCACACCACGCAGACACGCGCTGACCAGGATCGCTTCCATGCCGCCAGGCTAACGTCGGCGGCCCCGGCCGTCACCGGCCGGAGGCGGCGACCGCGGCGAAGCCGTGGTCGAGCATCTCCTTCTCGTACGACCGGACGGCATCGAGCAGGGGCGCACCCGACACCAGATGGGACGCGAGCAACCCCGCGTCGTGGACCGCGGCTCCGGCGCTGATTCCGGCCGGGGGCATCGGATGTGCCGCGTCACCGACCAGGGTCACCGGCACCGGCGGCCACGGAGCGGGGCGTTCGGAGCTCTGGATGCCCGCCGGGACGACGTGCCCGAGGTCCCCCAGCCGGATCAGCGCGCTCAGCGAGGGGTCCCAGTCCGCAACGGCCGTTGCCGCGAGCTCGCGCAGGTCCGCGGCACCGAGCTCGAAGAAGCCGGGGCCGCAGACACGGGACGGGACCGTCAGACCCCACATGACGTAGTCGTCGGCCGCCGGCAGTCCGAACTCGGCAGGGCTGCGGCGGAACCGCTGTGCCGCCAGCGCGAGATGGCGCCCGCCCCGGCCGTTGACGCCCAGGTACCCTTCCATGGCCGGCAACGGCGTCAGCTCCCGTGCCCGGGCGCCGGTCAGCGGTGTACGGCCGTAGATCAGCCGGCTGTCCTGCACGGCCACCCGGAAGTCCGGCAACAGCTGCCGCCGGACACCGGAGTTGGCCCCGTCGGCGGCGACCAGCAGGTCGCCCTCGGCGGTGGAGCCGTCGGTGAGGAAGACCCGTACGGTTCCGTCGTCCAGCAGCTCGTAGCGGGAGAAGCCGGCTCCGAACCGGGTCGAGTCCAGCAGGTCCCGCAGCAGGATCCGGCGCAGCGTGAGCCGGTCGACGGTGATGCCGACGGCACCCGGCGGCACCTCGATCCCGGTGAAGTCCCGCAGGCCGGGCCCGGCCATGGTGACGCCGCCGGGTATGCAGGACGTGGCGACGGCCTGCTCGTACACCTCCGGGGGCAGCCACGTGCGCAGCGCCGCGTCCCCGTCGCCGCCGATGTGGATCCGGAATCCCTGCGCACGGGCGTCGATGGCGGGATCGCGCTCGAAGAGCTGTACCTCATGGCCGTGCCGGCGCAGGCCGTGGGCGAGGCACGGGCCTGCCAGTCCGGCACCGATGATCAGGACTCGCATGATCAACCCCCTTTGGGAAGTCCTCGGTTGAGCCCATCCCAAAGGGTAGGCGACCGGCTCGTTCCGTCACGCGAATGCGCTGTGCCCCGTGATGGACTTCCCGACGATGAGGGTGTTCATCTCCCGGGTGCCCTCGAAGGAGTAGACGGCCTCCGCATCGGCGAAGAACTTGGCGATCTCGTAGTCGAGCACGATGCCGTTCCCGCCGAAGAGTTCACGGGCCCAGGCGACGCATTCGCGCATCCGGGTCGTGGTGAACGCCTTGGCGAGGGCCGCCTGTTCGGCGCTGTCGCGGCCGGCCGCGGCGAGCTGGCTGAGGCGGACGACCATGCCGAACATGGCCGTGATGTTGCCGAGCATCTTCACCAGCAGGTCCTGGATCAGCTGGAAGGAGCCGATGGGCTTGCCGAACTGCACGCGGGTGGCCGCGTATTCACGGGCGAGTTCGTAGGAGCGCATCGCGACCGCCAGGGCCTGCCAGGCCACGCCGCCCCGCGTGCGCGCCAGGACGGCGGCGGTGTCGCGGAAGCTGTCGACCCGCTGGAGGCGGTTCGCCTCGGGGACCCGTACCTCGTCGAGGGTGATGTCGGCGTTCTGCACGGTCCGCAGCGCGATCTTGCCTTCGATCCTGGTGGCGGTGAAGCCGGGGGTGCCCTTCTCCACCACGAACCCCTTGACATTGCCGTCGGCCGTGTCGCGGGCCCAGACCACGACGAGGTCGGCGAAGGTGCCGTTGCCGATCCACCGCTTGGCGCCGTTCAGGACCCATGTGCCGCCCTCGCGCCGGGCGGTGGTGCGCATGCCGCCCGCGACGTCGGAGCCGCCCTCGGGCTCGGTCAGGGCGAAGGCGCCGATCTTCTTCATCGCGGCCATGTCCGGCAGCCAGCGGTCGCGCTGTTCCTGGCTGCCGCCGCCGTAAATGCTGCCCATGGCCAGTCCGGTGTGGACGCCGGAGAAGACCGCGAACGACGGGTCGATGCGGTTGAGTTCCAGGTTGAGGAATCCGGAGAACAGTTCGCTGCGGCTGCGGCCGTCGCCGTACTCGGGGTAGGCGTATCCGGCCAGGCGGAGCTTGGCCATCTTCTCGATGACCTCGAAGGGGAATTCCGCCCGCTCCCAGGCGGTGTTGGCGAGCGGCTTGATCTCGCTCTCCAAGTAATCGCGGATGGAGGCCAGTTCGGCCCGTTCCGCGTCGCTGAGCAGGTCGGCGTATCCGAAGAAATCGGGGGTGGGGTTGGCGGGCTTGGGCATGAGTCTCTCCTTACGTGGGATTCAGACGTGGTCGGCCTGGCGCAGCGCCGCGTTCAGTGCCAGCTGTTTGCGGTCGCGGAGCGCGGCGCGCTGCCGGTACGCCTCCGGGCCGCTCCCGTACGCGGCCTCCGTCTGGCCGACCACCGTGGCGACGGCGTCGCCGTCCAGCTCCGGGTGCCCGAGGCGCTGCCAGCCCTCGGCGAGGCCGGGGCCCAGGTGCTCCATCATGTGCCGGACGCCGCCGGGGCCGCCGCCGAGGTGGAAGCTCTCGAAGGGGCCGACGACGGCGTAACGGCCGCCCAGAGATGCCTTCATCAGTGTGTCGAGTTCCCCCGCGTCGACCACGCCGCTGAGGACGAGGTGGATCGCCTCCTGGAGCACCGCGCTCTGCAGCCGGTTGGCCGCGAACCCGGGGAGTTCTTTGTGCAGCCGCACCGGTGTCTTGCCGAGCGCCGCGTAGAGGGCCATGGCTGCCTCGACAGTCGTCTCCGCCGTGCGCTCGCCCGGCACGATCTCCACGAGCGGCACGATGTGCGGCGGGTTGAAGGGGTGCGCGACCAGCAGCCGGGCCGCAACGAGGTCCGGCAGCGGCTCCGCGATGAGCGTGGCGACGATGCCGGAGCTGGAGGTGGCCAGCAGCGCGTCGTCCGGGGCGTGCCGGGCGATGTCCGCGAAGAGCTGCCGCTTGAACTCCAGCTTCTCCGGGCCGTTTTCCTGCACGAGCTGCACCCCCGCGACGGCCTCGGCCAGGTCGTGGGTGGTGCGGATGCGGCTGCGCAGGTCCGCCGCGTCGTTGCCCGGCAGTCCGGCGGCGAGCATCGGCAGCGCCTCGTCCACGGCCGCGTCCAGGTCGTCGCGCGGGTCGGTGACGGTCACGTCGTTGCCGTACGCGGCGAACAGTGCGGCCCACGCGAGGCCGATGGTGCCGGCGCCGACGACAGCGATTCTCATGACGGTTCCTCCTCTGTCAGGTCAGGTAGTCGTGGACGGGCACGGCCCGGTCCAGCGTGAGGTCCGTGACGATGTGGCTCGCCGAGACGACCTCGCGCACCGGCAGGTCCGCCAGCGGCGCCAGCACGTGCGCGAAGAGCTGCAGCCGCGCGGGCCCGGTGTAGGCCTCCTTGACCACGAGATCCGTGATCCGTGTGCGGACGAGTTCGCAGACGCGCGGCGAACCGTCGTAGTCCGGAACGGTCTTGAGCATGTAGGCGGGCACGGCGATCTGCTCGCGGGCGAGTTCCGGGTCGAGCGGGTGGTGCTTGTAGCCCATCGTGGCGGTGGCCACCCGCACGCTCCCGTAGTCCAGCGTCCCCACCAGCGCGGCGTGGTCGGCGTACAGGGCCGGGGTGCCCATCGCCTTCGGGTAGGCGCTCACCTCGCGGCCCGCCGCGGTGGCCGCGAAGCTGTCCAGGTACATGGCGTGCAGATACTCGCCGTGCTCGTCCCCGTACCGCACCGGGATCGCCTGCCCGGCCTCGACGTACGGGCCGTAGCTCGTGACGTCGCCCATCTTCATCACCTCGAACCGCACGAGCGGTTCGTCCGGGTCGATCTGCAACGGCTCGGGCACGACGGCCCGCAGCGCCTCCGGGTCGGTGCGGTAGACGATGCTGAGGTATTCGCGGTCGGTGAAGCGGACCGGGACGGGCGCGTACGCGGGTGCCGTGGCAGGCGTGTCGAGGGTCCGCAGGATCTGCGCGCGGTTCATCGCCCGCTCCACTCCGGCGCGCGCTTCTCGGTGAACGCCCGGACTCCTTCGGCGAAGTCGGCCGAGCGCAGCAGCGCGCCGATCTCGGCGGTCTGCGCGGCGAATGCTTCCGACTCCGGTGCGCCGTCCGCCCGTTGGACGGTTCTCTTCACCGCGGCGAGGGCCAGCGGCGCGTTGGCCGCGATCTCCTCGGCGAGCTCCAGGGCGGCCGGCAGTGCCTGACCGTCGGGGGCGACGCGGTTCACGACGCCGAGTTCGCGGGCGCGTGCGGCGGTGACCGTGCGACCGGTGAGGAGGAGCTCCATCGCCAGGTGGTGGGGGATGCGCCTGGGGAGGCGTACGACCCCGCCGCCCCCGGCGATCAGGCCGCGCCGGACCTCGGGGAGGGCGAAGCGGGCGCCCTCGGCGGCGACCACGAGGTCGCAGGCCAGGGCGAGTTCGAAGCCGCCGCCGAGGGCGTGGCCTTCGACGGCCGCGACGAGCGGCTTGGTGGTACGGGCCTCGGTGAGCCCGGCGAAGCCCTTGCCGGGGACGGTCACCTGCTCGCCGCGGGCGGCGGCCTTGAGGTCCATGCCCGCGCAGAAGGTGCCGTCCGCGCCGGTGAGGACGCCCACCCGCAGGGCGGGGTCGGTCTCCAGGCGGTCGACGGCGGCGGCGATGCCCCGGGCGACCTCGGCGTTCACGGCGTTGCGGGCCTGCGGGCGGTCGATCGTGATGACGAGGGTGCCGGCGACGGTTTCCGTACGGACGGTGCTGTTCATCGCCGCACCTCGCCGCGGGCGAGCTCGCCGAGCACCTCGTCGGTGTGCTGGCCGGGCAGCGGCGCGTGGCGGCGCACCGAGGCCGGGGTGGCGGAGAAGTCCAGCGGGATGCCGACCACGCGGTAGGCGCCCTCGCTGGGGTGTTCGGCGACGTCCAGCAGGTGGCCTCCCTGGACGTACGGGTCCTCGGCGGCCTCGTCGAGCCGCAGCACGGGGCCGAAGGGGATGCTGTGCTTCGCGCACACCTCCGCCCACTGGGCCGTGGTCAGCCGGGGCGTCACCGTCTCCAGCAGTGCGGCCAGGTCCTCGCCGTCGCGGGCGGAGTCGATGAACTCGCCGTTGACGCGCGGGTCCTCGGCCAGGTCGGGGCGTCCCGCCGCGGCGAACAGGTCGCGGAAGTTCTGCGGGCTGTACGGGATGACCATCGCCAGGCCGTCCTTGGTCGGCCGGGCCCGGTGCCCCTTGTTCATCGACAGCGGGAAGCCGGTCGGGCCCATCGGCGGCTCGAAGGTGCGGCCCTGGAGGTGCTCGACCAGGTTGAACGCGAGCAGCGTGTCCACCATGGGCACTTCGATGTGCTGACCGCGGCCGGTCGCACGCTGGTGGACGAGGGCGGCCAGCGCCGCGTACACGATCGTCAGCGCCGCGACCTTGTCGCCGAAGATGCTCGGCAGCACGACGGGCGCCCCCACGTCGCCCGCACGCTGCGCGAGGTCCAGCAGCCCGGAGGCGGCCTGCACCGTCTCGTCGTACGCGGCCAGCCGGGCCCGGTCGGAGTCCGAACGGAAGCCCTGTGCATGGGCGTAGACGAGGCGGGGGTTGGCGGCGGCGAGGCTGTCGTAGTCCATGCCCAGGCGACGCAGGGCGTCGATGCGCATGTTGGTGATCAGGATGTCGGCGGTGCCGATCAGTTCGAGGGCCTTGGCGTGTTCGCCCTCGTCCTTGAGGTTGAGCGTCACGCTCCGCTTGTTGCGGTTGACGTTGAGGTTCAGGGGCGTCATGCCGGGCGTGCGGTGCAGTGCGCCGACGCGCACGGTGTCGTTCGGCGACTCGATCTTGATGACATCGGCACCGAGGTCGCCGAGGATCTGTGCGGCGTAGGGGCCCATCACCACCGTGGCCATGTCGATGACGCGCACTCCGGCCAACGGCCCCGATATCACTGCGGATTCCCTTGCGGATTCCATCACCACTCCCTCTTCCGGGGAATTCCCGGGGTTTCCCGGGCTGTATGGAAAACGCTAGTCCGGCGCGGTGGAGGAACCCAAGCGATCAGTGACACCGATGCACGAACAATGGCGTGACCGCAGCGGTCACGCCGAGAACACGGACCCCGCCTCCCGTACCAGGCCGTGCAGATCCCCGTCCGGCTCGGCCCGGTCGCGGCGCCAGACCAGCCCGGTCGCCAGCGAGGGCGAGAAGTCGCGGAACGGCAGGACGACGACCCTTCCTTCCTCCTCCTGTTTCCCTGCGCTCAGCAATGTGATGGCGAAAGTCGAACCGTTCGCGACGATTTCGCGCACGCTCGTATAGTCCCCGATATTGAGGCTGACTTCCTTGTGAATTCCCGCTGCTTTCAGGCGCACCTTGAGCTGGTCGAAATAGGTGGGCAGCGTGCCGGGCGCGGACGTCACATACGTGTAGTCGGTGAGTTCGCTCAACGACACCGAGGTCCGCCCGCCGAACGCGGCCGCCGGCAGCAACGCGCCCAGCGGCTCGTGCAGCAGCTCCAGCACCTCGATCCCCTCGGCGTGCACGGGCAGATGCACCAGTGCCATGGCGAGGTCCCCGCGTTGCACGGCGTTGAGGAGATTCCCGCTGTTGCCGGGCCAGCGTTTGACGTCGTACTCCTCGGTGCAGCGCGCTTCGAGCTGCGCGAGCCGTTCCCGCAGCTGCGGGTGCAGGGCCGGCACCACGCCCACGTACGCGGCCCGCCGCCCGGGCCCCAGGGCCCGGCGCAGCTGCCAGGGAATGTCGTCGAACCGGCCGAGGACATCCTTCGCGATGGGCAGCAGCGCCGCACCTGCGCGGGTCAGCGCCACATGATGCGAATCCCGGTCGAACAGCCGCTGGTCGAGTTCGCGTTCCAGATCCCGTATCCGCTGGCTCAAGGGCGAGGTGGCCATGTGCAATTGGCGTGCGGCGCGGGAAAAGCTCAGATTCTCGGCGACCGCCACGAAGTAGCGCAGGTGAAAGATCTCCACTGCCGGACTCTATCCGGGGCGGAGCGCCGTGCGTACCGGCGGTACAGGGTGGACACCCGGAGGTCGTCTGGGTCATGATCCACCGGGCGCAGCGAACCGGTCGCTCACCGTATGCGCCGGCTTCGGCGGGGCCCTGTGCTGCCGCAGTGCGTCGGCCCGACGGCGGGTTCGTCAACAAACCGTGAACCCCGGCGAGTTGACGACCGGCAACGCCCCGGCGGGCCCTAGGATCGAACTCGCGTACGCATGGCCTGCCTTTCCGAGACCCTGTGGAGAACCCTGATGGAGAACCGATGAGCGCTGCCCTGCCGGCCCCCGCCACGGACCGGGCGCAGCTGGTCGAGGTGGCCGCGGCCGATCTGCCGCGGCTTGCTTCTCTGTTCGGCCCCGACTATCCCAACCTGGCCTTCGTCCACGCGGTCGTCGACGGAGCCATCCCGGGCAGGGCCTGGGCGCACTTCCGGGACGGCACGCCGGTGGCCTGCCTGATCGCCACCACTGCGCCGTTCTGTTTCGCCGCCGGGGAGCTGAGCCCCGCCTTCTTCGCCGAGGCCAGGAGGCTGCTCGCCGGGCACGGCGAGGTGCAGCTCGTCCACGTGCCGGGCCCCGGCACCGACGCCTGGGCGGCGCAGGCCGGTTTCACGGTGGGGCGCCGGCTCCAGCACACCCGGACCCGTGCGGGGTTCGTCGCCCCCGAGCCGGCCGTCCCCGACGGCTATGCACTGGTGCGGATCGACGCGGGGACCTTCTCCGGGCTCGAATCCCCGATGGCGCGGAGCATTTTCGGCACGGCTGCCCGGTACGCCGAGCACGCGGTCGGCTTCGCCCTGGTCAAGGACGGCCAGGTGGCGGCGGACGCACACGGCGTCATCGGCGGCGGGCTGATCGAACTCGGTGCCCACACCCACCCCGACCATCGCCGCAAGGGCCTGGCGTTCGTGGTCCTGGCCGCGGTCGACCGCTGGGGCGGCGCGCAGGGCCTGCGCACCGTCACGTCCTGCCACGCGGACAAGACGCCGAGTGTCGCGCTGTCCCGGAGGCTCGGCCTGACCGAGGAATTCTCCTACCCGATAGCGCACGCCACATGCTGAAATCCTCGTTATCCGAGGCCATTTCGCCCGCGTCGGTACGGCGCGTTCGCGATCTCATCGGCCCGCACATCCGCCGTACGCCGCTGCTGCGGGCGACGGCACCGAGCCCGGTGGACATCCACCTCAAGTGCGAGAACCTCCAGATCACCCATTCGTTCAAAGCCCGGGGCGCGCTCAGCGCACTGCACGCGTACCGGCGGTTCCGGCCGGAGACATGGGCCCGGATCGTCCGCGACGGCGTCGTGACCGGCAGCTCGGGCAATTTCGCGCAGGGCCTGGCACATGTGACGTCGGAACTGGACCTGGCGTACACGGTGGTGGTGCCGGATTCGATTCCGGAGGCGAAGCGGTCGCAGATCCTCGCCTACAACCCCAGAACGCGGATCGTGAAGGTCCCGTATCCGGTCTGGCGCCGCACCATGATCTCGTCCTCCTTCTCCGGCCTGCCGGGTTTCTTCCTCTCCTCGGAGAGCGACCCGTACGTCTCGCTGGGCATCGCCACGATCGGGCTGGAGATCCAGGACGAACTGCCGGACGTGGACGCGGTGCTGGTGCCGTACGGCGGCGGGAATCTCGCCTACAGCCTGGCGAGTTATCTGGACGTCCCCGTCTACGCCGTGGAGATCAGCACCGGCGCCCCGCTCTCCGCGTCGCTGCGTGCGGGCCGCCCCACGGATGTGGCCTACGAGCGCTCGTTCGTGGACGGCATCGGCGCGAGTTTCGTCATTCCGGCCCAGTTCGAGCGGCTGAAGGACAAATTGGCCGGGGTGTTCACGGTGACTCCGCAGGAGATCGCGGAAGCGCTGTCGTCGCTGGCGTTCGCCGACAAAATCATCTGTGAGGGCGCGGGAGCCGCCGCGTACGCGGCCGCGCTGAAGCACTCGGCGTCGTACGGCTGGCGCAGCCCCGTGGCCGTCGTCAGCGGCGGCGTCATCGATCCCGGTGTCCTGCTGCACACCCTGACCACCGCCGCCGGTCAGCCGCTGACCGCGCCCATTTCCTAGCCCACTTTCCGGTTCCAGAGGAAGCGATACCGATATGAGCAACGCCCTGCCCGTCATCGAGCCGGTGAGCCCCGCCATCGGGGCCCGGGTCACGGGCCTCGACGTGTCGCAGGAGATTCCGGACGAGGCGTGGAAGACCGTCCAGGACGCCTTCCACCGGTACAACGTGCTGGTCTTTCCGGGACAGGACCTCTCGGTCGAGCAGCAGAAGACGTTCACCGCGCGCTTCGGACCCCTGCTGACGCACAGCCACTTGCTGCCGTTGACCATCGAGGGCCACCCCGAGGTGATGGTGCTCCACAACAACGAGCAGAAGCCGCCGGGGCTCAACGACTGGCACACCGACAACAGCGGCTGGACCGAGCCCCCGCTCGGCACCTCCCTCTACGCCAAGATCACGCCGACGGTCGGCGGGGACACCCTCTACGGCAACATGTACCTGGCGTACGAGGCACTGTCGGCGCCCATGCAGGAGCTGCTGCTCCAGCTGACCGCGACGCACGACACCCGCAAGGCGTTCGGCGCGGACTACGGCAACCTCCAGAGGTCGCTGCGCAAGAAGGGCATCGACTCGGACCAGCACTTCGCGGACCAGGACCCCGTGGAGCACCCGCTGATCCGCACGCACCCCGAGACGGGGCGCCGGGCACTGTACATCTCCAACCCGTACGTGACGCGGATCAACGGCGTGACCGAGTCCGAGAGCCGGGCGCTGCTGGCCTTCCTCTGCCGCCACATCGAGACCAACGAGCTGATCTACCGGCACCGTTGGACCCAGGGCGACCTGGTGATCTGGGACAACCGCTGCACCCAGCACCTCGCGGTCGCGGACTACTTCCCGCACGAGCGCCTGATGCACCGCATCAACATCGCGGGGGAGAAGCCGTTCCTGAAGCTCTGAGGCACGGCCGGTCGGGCAGGGCCCGCCGGGTTCAGGCGTGGCCGCGCAGGAACGTCATCAACGGGCCGTTGACCAGGTCGGGATGGGTCAGGCTCGGGGTGTGCCCCGCGCCCGGCACCACGATCAGGTCGACGGCCCCGGGCAGCCGGTCGCGGAGCATCTGCCCGAGCGGCAGCGGGACCGGCCGGTCGGCCTCGCCGTGCACGATCAGGGCCGGCCGGCCGATCTCCGCGAGGCGGGCGGACACGTCGTCGACGCCCATGAGCACGGCCACCGCGTCGGCCAGCCGCTCCCGGGGCTGCCCGTGCCACACGCGCAGCCACTCCTCGTGGATCCCGGGCCTGCCGAGCAGCAGGTCGAGGAGGACCGGCGCCACCGCATCCGGGCCGCCGGTGCGGAACCCCCCGGCGATGCCGCTCATCTGGTCCAGGGCCTCCTGCGGCCAGGCCACCGCCGCGGTGTCGATCAGGACCAGCGCCATGACCCGTTCCGGCGCGCGCAGTGCGGCCCGGAGCGACAGGAACCCGCCCTGGGAGTGGCCCACCAACGTGGCCTGTGCGACGCCGAGATGGTCCAGCAGACCGAGAAGGTCGCCGGCGGAATCCCAGTAGGTGTGACGGGCCCCGTCGTCCTCGGTACGGCCGTGCAGCCGCTCGTCCCACACCACACAGCGGAACTCGCCGCGCAGCGCCTCGATCTGGGGCGCCCACATCCGGTGGTCCATGAGGTTGCCGTGACTGAAGACGACCACGGGGCCGTCGCCCCCGGTGTCCTCGAAGTACAGCTGCCGACCGTCGACTGATGCAAAAGGCATGTGCCTTCTTCCCTCGGGTAACTTGGGTGACTTGTGCGCGTTCCAAGGTGCCCGCCGCGGACATGGCCGGCTTGTCGTCGCGCGCACGCCCGTTTGCCCGTACGCGCACGGGAATCCGGCATGGGGAGAAGGGGCGAGCGATGACGGTCCTCCTGCGGACGCACGACCACGCGGCGGCGGACCGGCGCGCTTTCTGGCAGGACGTCGTGTGCGACAGCTTCGTACCGGTCCACGTGGAGCCGCTGCAGGACGAGCCGTTCCGCGGGCAGATCGCGGCCGGCCGGCTCGGCGCAGTCCGGGTCGCCGAGGTGTCGGCCGATCCGAGCCGTGTCGACCGGACGGCACGGCTGATCGCCCGCTCGGATGCCGAATACCTGCTCGTGGGCGTGGTGCAGCGCGGCAGCGCGGTGGTCCGCCAGGACGGCCGCGAGACGGCGCTCGGCCCCGGGGACATCGCCTGCTACGACACCTCCCGGCCCTACACCCTCGTGTGCCGCGGGGACTTCGCGATGCTGGAGTTCATGTTCCCGCACCGCCTGGCCCACCTGGACAGCAGCCGGAGCGGCGAGGTGACGGCGACCCGGTTCTCCGCGGCGGACGGGGTCGGTGCCCTGGTCTCCCCGTTCCTCACCCGGCTGGCCGGGCACTCCCACGAGTACGCGGAGAACGCGGAAACCCTCTCCCGGACCGCCGGTGACCTGCTCGCGACCCTGTTCGCCGAGCGCCGGCCGCCGCGCCCGGACGACGACCGGCAGGCGGTCCGCCGTACCACTCTTCTGCGCGTCCGCGCCTATATCGACCAGCACTTGGCCGACCCGGACCTGTCCCCGGAGCAGATCGCGAAGGCGCACCATGTGTCACTGCGCTACCTGCAGAAACTCTTCTCCGAGGAGCGGACGACGGTCACGGCCTGGATCAGACAGCGTCGGCTGGAGGGCTGCCGCCGCGACCTGGCAGGCCCGTACGCGGCCGGCCGCACGGTCGCCGCGACGGCGGCCCGGTGGGGATTCCTCAACCCGGCCCACTTCAGCCGCGTTTTCAAGGCGGCCTATGGTGTGAGCCCCGGCGACTACCGGGCTGCGCACCTCGCGCAGGGTCGGTCCAGCAGGTAGAGGTGGGAGCGCATCTGCTGCTCCTCCTCGCCGCGGCCGGATTCCGCCCTGGCGACCCGGGACTCGGGGCGCGCACGCTGGTGACTCGCGCCGCGAGGGGGTTCTGATGCCGAGGGAAGAATCGAGGGCGGAGGCAGCGCAGTTCCGGTTGCCGCCGGTCGCGGTGTTCTGGAACGCCGATCCGGCCCTCGGCACACCGGAATTCGGGGCCGAGGTGCAGGCGATGGCGGCACGCCTGGCATCGGCACTTGCCGAGGTGCCGGTCTACCAAGGAATCGCCGCGCGTGACGCCGGCTTGGCGAAGGCCGAGGCCGCGGCAGATGCGCTGGTGCGGCGCCTGTCCGCGGATGTCCGTGCGCCCGACGGGGACCGGTTGGCGGCGGCGTCGCCCGTGGAGGAGTATTTCCGGACCCGCATGGCCGCCCTGTCCGCGCCGCAGGCCGCGCTGCAGGCGGTGCTCGTCGTTCACCGCGGTGTGACCGACCTGCGCAGTGCGCCGCTGGCCGGGAGTGATCTGGAGTACGAGCTGACGGCGATGCGGCAGGCGTTGGTGGACCTGACCGGCTGCACGAGCACCGCCGCGGCGGAACCGTCATGTGCGGACCGGCAGTCGGACCACCCCCCGTCGACGAGCGCGCCGCAGGCGATGTGGCTGGCGCGGTGGATCACCGGCCACCACATCCATGCGCTGTTCAACGTCTGTGCGACGAGCGTCCTCAGGAAAGCCCTGTCGCATGTGCGCGCAGGGGCGGTGCGCGAAGCGGTCGACCACCTGCGCCGTACGGTGGTGTACGTGCGCGGGGTGCCTGCGTCCCGGGCGCACGCCGCTGCGATGCCCGCGGACTTCTACTGCGAGATCGTGCGTCCGACCATGACGCCGCCGATCGTGTCCCTGCCGTTGAGCGGCCGTATGCATGTGGGTTTCCTGGCATGGCGCGATGCGCTGGAGGAACTGCTGCTCGTGCTGCCGGATCCGGTGGACGAACTGGCCCGCCGCGCACCGGAACTCGCCTTCGCGAGGGAGGAACTGCTGGAGGCCGACCTGGTCGAGGCCGAACGCCATGTCTGCCTGGCCGAATCCGCCGTGGCCGGAGCGCGGTCGCTGATCCAGCCGCCGCGCAGCACCGAGAACGCTGTCGCCGTGCTCCGGTTGATGCGCCACAAGCGCGCGGCGCGTTACGCACCGTTTGTCCGTTTTGGCGACCAGGTCGCGGCGGCCGCCAGGAAGGCACTCACGGGCTCGTGACGGACAGGCCGGCAGCGTCGCCCCCGATCGCTACCGATAGAATCGCGGGTGTCTTCGCAAATAGGTTGCAGAAACGAGCCCGCCGCATGGCGTCGGCCCCAGCTGATTCTCTGGGCCACGGCGGGTGTGGTGACCCTCGGGTTCCTCATCGTGCTGGAGGTCGTCGCACGTCGCTGCACCGGCCAGCCCGGGCCGCTGACCGAGCAGGCGCGAGAGGTGATCTTCCCACCGAAACCGGGGCCGCTGTACGGCGGCATGGCGTTGATGATGGTGGTGCTCACCTGGCGGCAGCGGTTCATCGCGGCCGGGGCCGCCATCGGCATCGACCTGGTCTTCGTGCTGGTGCGGTGGGCGGTCGGCGCGAAGGTGCCCGAGGGCCACTACTTCGGCAACGGCGCACTGTGGGTGATGCTGGGCTGCGCGGTCATCGCCGTCACGCGCCGCACCGGCCGGGAACGTGCGCTGCTGCTGAAGGGCGTCGGACTGGGCCTGCTGCTGGTGGCCGGCCGCAAGACCGGTGACACCTGGCTGCTCATCACGGCGAAGACCCGCCCCATGGTGCTGGATCCGTACCTGGCCACCGCCGACCATGCGCTGGGCAATCCGTCCTGGCTGGTGGGCCGGCTCCTCAGGGCCACCGGTCCGGTCGGCACCCACCTCGTCCACGTGGTCTACGCACAGCTCGCGGTGGCCGCGGTCGTCGTCGCGCTGTACCAACTGCGCAGGGTGGCGGCCGAGCGCCGCTTCCCGCGCCATCACCTGGTGCGCACGTTCCTGGTGATCGGCCTTCTCGGGCCGGCCGTCTACATGGTCTTCCCGGTGGTCGGACCGGTCTTCGCCTACGGCCCGGGCGCCTCCGGCACCGGCGGCGTGCAGTGGGCGGTGGCCAACCTGTGGCCGCACACGCCGCCGCCGGTCCACGTTCCGCACCCGGTGCCGTACGACGCGATCACCCCGCGCAACTGCATGCCCAGCCTGCACACGGCATGGGCCACCGCGATCTTCATCCACACCCGCAAGGGCCCGCGCCTCCTGCGGTACGCGGGAACGTTCTGGCTGATCGCCACGCTCACCGCAACCCTGGGATTCGGCTACCACTACGGCGTGGACCTCGTTGCCGGTGTCGTGTTCTCGCTCACGATCGAAACGGCTCTGCGCTCGTTCGACCGCGGCTGGGACCGGCCGGGAATCCGGCTGGTCGCCTACGGCACCACGGTCTTCGCCGCACTCCTGGCGGCCTACCGCTTTCTGCCGAAGGAAATGGCCACGCATCCATGGGTGTTCGGGCCGCTTCTCCTTCTGGCGATGGCCTCGGTGGTCTACGGCTACGTACGGACCACCGGCCGGTGGGAACCGGCTGCCGCACCGGCGCGACAGCCGGAACCGCGCCCCGAACTGGTCGGACAGCCCTAGGGCGTGTCGGTGGTCCGGCGCGTGCACCCGCCCGGCCCGTCTGCGGTAGTCACCGGCGGGGCGGCATGGTCGCGTCGAGGGGAAGGCGGGAGCCCTCATGTCCATGCACTGGAGCCGCATCCTGGCACTGGGCTGCGCGGCTGCCGCCGTGGGCTGTGCCCGACGCCCGCAGGACGGTCACCATCCAGGGCACCAAGGCCCTCCAGCAGCCGGCCGAACTGTTCACTCCGGACTTCCAGTTGGACAAGAGCAAGATCGCCCTCACCAAGGGCACCGCGGAGGGCGCCGCATCCCTGGCCATGGGCCAGGGCACGGTGTTCGCCACCGCCGGCGGCGACGTGACCCAGGCGGCCCAGTCGCTCTCCCGCGCCCTGCTGCCGTGACGGGCGTGGGCGGCAGCGTCCTGGCCCCGGCCGCCGGAGGCACGAACGGAGAAGGCGTCGCGGACGGCATCCGGGTGGAGATCCCGCCACGGTACTGCCCACTGCCGGCCGCGCTGCTCCACGGCGCAGGTGTCCGGGCCTTCGTCGAGGTACGGACCGCGCTCGGCAGCCGGCACAACACGGGCCGCACACGTGGCCCACGACGGCCGGCTCACCGGGCACCGCCCGACGGCGGGCGCCCGCCTGCGTGCCGACGGGGCTGCTCGTCTACGACCGTGTCCGACGGAGCGGCTCGGCCCGGCGGGAGGCCCGCAGGTCGGTGAGGGCGACCACGAGTGCCGCGAAGACGAAGAACAACACGGTGGCCAGGCCGAGTTGGAGGGCGGCGGCCCAGTCGTGGTGGTTGGCGAGATGGGCGAAGAAGACCGCGCCCACGGCGGCGATGCCCGCTGCCGTGCCGATGCGCTGCCCGGTCTGGAGCACACCCGCGGCCGACCCCGCCAGCTCCACCGGAACCTCCGTGAGGGTGAGCACGGTGTTCGGCGCGATGGTGAGGCCGGAGCCGATTCCGGCGAGCAGCAGGGGCAGGGCGGTCGCCCAGGGCGCGCCGTGGCCGGGTACGAACCGGACCGCCACGAGCGTGGCCGCGATCCCGACGGCGACCCCCAGCAGCCCGAAGACGACGAGGCCGCGCCCGTACCGGACCACCAGCCGCCCGCCCGCGGCGGCCGCGATCCCCGAACCGGCCGCGAAGGGCACCATCGCCAGACCCGCCTGCAGGGCCCCGTACCGGAGCCCGCTCTGCAGGAAGATCGAGTAGATGAAGAAGACGGTGGTGAATCCGGCGAAGTACACCATCCCCAGGAGCGCACCGAGCGCGAACGAACGGAGCCGGAACAGCCGCAGGTCGAGCACGGGTGAGCAGCCCCGCCGGCCCTGTCTGCGTTCCCAGAACCAGAAGGCGGCCAGGACGAGTGCGCCGAGCAGGGTGAGCAGCCACTTGCCGTTCCCCTTCCACTGCTGCTCCTGTGCCAGGGGCAGCATCAGGCAGACGACACCGGTGCCCAGGAGCAGCACACCGGCCGGGTCGAATCCGGTGTGCGGCGGCCGCTCGTCCGGGGCCGTCGCGGGCAGGAGGCGGGGGCTCACGACACTCACCGCGATGCCGATGGGCAGGTTCACGAAGAACACCCACCGCCAGCCGTCGGCGGCGCCGAACGCCTCGATGAGCAGTCCGCCGGCGATCGGTCCGACCGCCGTGGCGATGCCGACGACGCTGCCGAGCATGCCGAACGCCCGGGCCCGCCGCGCTCCCTCGAACATCTGCTGGATCAGCCCGAACACCTGCGGTGTGACCCATCCCGCGGCGGCCCCCTGCACCAGCCGGGAGGCCACCAGCCAGCCGGGGGACTGGGCCAGCCCACAGAAGGCCGAGGCCAGGGTGAACAGCGCGATCCCGAGGAGGAACGCGTTCCTGCGGCCTCGCTGGTCACCGAAGCGGCCGGCCGGAACCAGCACCAGGCCGAAGGTCAGCGCGTATCCGGACACCACCCAGGACAGGTCGTCCGACGCGGCGCCGAGGCCGCGCTGGATGGACGGCAGCGCCACGTTCACGATCGACACGTCGAGCAGCGTCATGAACGAGGCCGTCAGACACACCCATAGTGCCTTCCGGCGCCGCCGGTCCGCGGCCATGGACTCGCCCGTGCCGGTGTGGACGCGAGGGGCGCTCATGCCGTCAGTCAACACTTCTTCGCGGGGGCGGGTGCCTGCTGTGCGTCCGAAAGAGTGAGTTCCACCCGCAAGGAAGGTTAGCCTTACCTTCATGAGCTTTGTGCATCTCGCGGCGGCCACACCCTACGCCACCCCTCCCCTCTGGAGGATTCTGACCAAATCAGGCTATTTCGCTGGCCTCTGTGGTGCCATCGGTTTCACCGTGACGTACGCGGCAGCGGTCCGTCCCGCCCTGCGCGCGCCGGAGAGCGGGCGGAACGATGTCGCGGTCCTGCGGCGGCGGGCCGCGTTGTCCCTGGCGTGGGCCGGGGTGGCGCTGCTGGTGGCGGGCTACGTCCAGCTCGCGGCCCGGGTGGCCCGGGCCGGCAAGGGCATACCGTTCGGGGATGCGCTCGCGCCGGGACGAATACGGGACTTCCTGAGCGCACCGGCAGCGCGGGGCGCATGGGTGGCGCAGGGCACCATCTGCACGGTCCAGAACATCGTGCTCGTGCTGGCGTCCGCCACGCTCGTTGCGCTGTTCAGCCCGGCCGCGCGCCGTCACCTCGACGCCCTCGCACTGACCGCTCTGCCGCTGTCGGCCGCGGTAACGCTCATCTCGGCGATACCGGCCACCGCCCCCGCGAACACGGACCGCGTGCTCGACCTCGTCTTCACCCAAGTCCACATCGTCAGCGGCACGGTGTGGGTCGGCGGCCTGGTCCTGCTCGTCGCCCTTGCCGGAGCCCGCCGCCGACTCGGCCGGGACGCGGGCCTGTTGTGGGCGGACATCTGGCGGCGATTCGGGCTCGTCGCCCTGGTCTGTGTCGGCGCGGTGCTGACGTCCGGCCTGTGGATGTCCTGGAAGCACGTGGGCGGCATCGGGCAGTTGTGGACGACGGCCTACGGCCTTTTCCTGCTCGTCAAGAGCCTGCTGGTGCTCGGCATGGTCGCCGCCGGCGCCTTCAACCAGTTCTGGCTGATGCCCCGCATCGCCCGCGCCCGACGGGCCGATGCGACAACCTGCCTCCTGCACCTGACGCTTCGGCACTTCCCCAAGGTCGTCTGGGCCGAAGTCGCCCTCGGCGTCGGTGTCCTGGCCATTGTCCCCTTCCTCAGCGGCTCCGCCCGCCCCGCCGGCGACCCGGCGCCCGTTGCGACCGGCAGCATCTTCGCCGTCGGCGCCGTGCTCGTCCTCACCCTCGTCGCGTCGCTGTGCGTCACGGCCAAGGCCTCCGACGCCCTCGCCCGACGCCAGGTGGCGGCCCTGTCCTGACCTCGGCACCGCCGCACCGTGCGGGGGTGCCGGTGCAGCGCACCGGCACCCCCATCGCCTCTCCTCGTTACAGGGCGAGCATGGTCCGGCTCGCCATGGCGGTGTCCTGGAGCGGTTTGAGCGCCAGGCGCACCAGGACAAGCGGGTTGTCGTCGCCGGCAATACGGTTCGCACTGAGCTCACCGCATGTCAGGCACTGATGGACGACCATCCATTCGCCGTCCGGTCGCGTGAACATGCACAGCGCCTCCATCCGCCCGCGGCAGTCGGAGTCGCGGTCGCCGGGGATGCGGCGGTCGACGTGCAGACTGGCCAGGCAGTTCGGGCAGTGATTGCGGTGTGCGGTGCCCGGGGCGTCGAGGGACACGTCCAGGCGGCAGTCGACGCACCGGAAGTCGTCGGCGCGGTGGCCGCCGTGTCCGTGCAGGACGTCCTTGTGCCGCTGCGGACGCCGAGCCGCCCGGTCCCGTCCGCGTGAGTGTTTGCGTCGTGGCATGACGGTGTTCCTCCTTCCGCCGGTCACAGGCTGCCGAGTGCTTCGAGCGGGAACGGCGGCTGTGCGAGCGGGCGGACGGCCATGCGCATCAGGATGAGCTGGTTGTCGTCCGCGCATACGGGGTTGGAGGTGAGCTCGTCGCAGCGCACGCAGCGGTGGACGACCATCCAGTCACCGGTGCGCAGCACGGCGATGGCGATCGGCGACATCCGGCCGTGGCACCGGCTGGGGCCGCCCTCGACGTGATCGGTGACGTGCTGGGAGTGCAGGCATGACGGGCAGTGGTTGCGCCGCGCACCGTCGGCGGCGACGGCGGAGACGGTCAGACCGCACCACGCGCAGGCGAAAGTGTCGATCTTGAGAGTGTTGTTGGTGCTGGACACCTCGGGGTGCTCCTTGCTGAAAAAGGTCTGCGATGACAGCAAGAGCCGGCCGAGCGATCCTCGACAGGGAGGCCGCGCACACAGCGCCCATGGGTGGGCGGGGTGCTGCACGGCAGTACAGGGCACCGGAACTCACGTCCGGTCGCCGCACGGGACGGCGGCGCAGGAAAACGGACGGTTACGCGGTGCGGCGAGGCGCGCTCGGCGCGGTCCGGGGCATCAAACACTCTTCCTGGGGGCACACGGGCCCGGTCGGCAATCCGCCGTCTGCGGCTTGCGGTTTGCGATCTGCGGTCCTCCGCACCGTAGCAATTCGACGAGTACGCATGCCAACGAATATCGGAGCTCATGGTGCGGGCGCTGCCGAGGCTCCGGTCTCGACAACACCGCCACATCGCCGAGTGCCATCCTGGTGCGGGACCGGGAAAAGTTGAAGAGGAGAGCCGAGAAGAAGTCGGCGGACGGAACGGACCGGTACGTCTCCCCCACCGAAGCCTCCTCACGGCACGGGCCCTGCAGGCGAAGCGCGAGCGCACCGCTGCGCCGCCATGCCTCCGCACTGCGCCGCCTGAACCGCCACCGGCTCACCGCCAACCGCCAACCGCCAGGCGACCGTGCGGATCCAGGCTTCGGGCCGACCGTCACGCTCCAGCTGCCGCCGCCGGCTCCAGCCCTTGACGAACGCCTCCTGCACGACGTCCTGCGCCTCGTGCAGGTCGCCGAGCATCACGTACAGCTGTCCCGTGAGCCGTGCGACCGTCTGGGCATACAACTCTTCGAACTCCTCAGCG